>JAFCUE010000010.1:0-94420 GCA_051990185.1 Flavobacterium sp. DT2-2
TATCAAATAATCACTGTATAAATCTGCGAAATTTTCCATATCGTTTTCTGCCAAAAGTTATCAACAATTGAAGTGTTAAAACTATCAATTTTTATTATATTTTTGCGTAACATGAGTTACTTACTAAAGAAGCTGCTTTGGAAGATATTTTCAAGGAATTACAAAATCTATTTATCCAAAATACAATACCAATTAGACCAAATCGCAACAATAAACGGAATGTTGATAGATACAGAACTAGAATCAAGCCTCTAGTGCTTAAAAATCAGAAAGATGCTATAAAGCAATTCCTTAACTTATTGACATTGACCGCTCGGGTCTATTCTCGGCATAGGTTCTTCCGCGGTAAGGTCTCCAAATTTCAGCTGGTGCAAATACCATATTGGTAACATAGGCGCTGTAGCGGTAGTTTTTATAAACTTCCTCTTCCAAAAAAAGGCGCAGTTGTTTTTCTGGAGCTTTTGGTCGGTCTTGTATTCTTTGGCGAACAACAATTATTCTTCTGGCGCTTTGCCAAGAGTTACTTTGATAAAATTGTTCGCAAATTTCTATTCCGATATCTAATATAATCCAGTTGGTACTGCCTTGAATAACTTTTTGAATAGGCTGAGTAAACTTAGCAGCAATGATATAATTCATCTTTTTTTGCTCCAAATAATCCAAAATATTAGATTGGAAAAAGCCACTATCCAAACGAATTAAACTTAAGGTTTTGTTTTTAAGTTTTGACAATGTATTTTCTAAAAAATCCAAGAAATTATTCGCTGACGAGGTACCTCCGCTACGAAGCCACATATTATCAACTAGTTTTACATCGTCGATAAAAGCAATTAATGGATGATGGGAACAGCGTCCTCTTTTAATAGGGTTATATCCTTTTTTTGCTCCTTCCTGTTCTCCGTATCGCGTCATTACCGAGGAGTCGATATCTAAGGTAAAGTTGTTAAATTTGAAATTGTCAAATATCCATGAGTAAAAATAATCGCTAACTCTTTGGTTTGTTGCTTGGTCAAATTTAGCAAAAATCTCTTGTATTTATCTTGTGCTGGAATTTTCCTGCCAATAGAATATTTTTCCCAGACCAATATCATGACGTGTAACCTCAGTGTGCAAAAAACGATTCGCTCCACACCAAATACTGGTCACAAATGCTTCAATTATAGTTGTTACTTTATGACCTCGGTTGGAACCAGGTTGCGGTACGGCTTCGCAATTAGCAATTTGCTCCCTAAAGCCAATTTTTTTAAGCATTTGTTTCAAAAAAACCATTCCGCCCCGTGGTGTAATCTCTTTACTGGTATAGGATATATCAAATTCCATAGCCTATTTTTTCTAACGCTACACGTTAGGATTATCAAGTCTAATATAATGATTTTTTTCTAACGCATAATTTGGGTTTAACACTGAATCGTTGCTCTTCTTGAACTGAAAATAGATAAATAGTCATAATTTCCTGCTTGGTTAAACCTTGTTTATCGTTATTGCTGAAAAGTTCACAAGTATATTTTAAATTTTTTTCAAATCTATCACAGATTATAGAGTATATTTTTACTGATTTTACGGCTTTAGTCTGATTAATCATATATTTAAAAGCGCTTTGAATACACCTTAAACATACTGATTTTAAGACTATTAAACTAATTAGTTAAAAGTCATTTCTTTCTTTTTTTATGCTTTTTTTAACTCTTGATTCGCATAATAAACAAATGTTCACAGTGAAGCTGTTTTTTCAAAAAAAAGTCAAAAATTGTTCATAACTATGTTTTTTTTAGAACGGGCTGAATAGTTTCTATTTTTTTAATATTTAAAAGAAATTGTGAATGTAGCACCTTCATTTATTTTACTCTCGACTGCAATGCGACCTCCCAAACTGGTAATATGATTGTACACTAAATACAATCCGATACCAGTGCTTTCTTGATTATCATGAAACTTTTCATATAAACCAAAAATCTTATTTTTCACTTTATCCAAATCAAAACCTAAACCTTGATCAGAAAAAATGAGCTGGTTAATACCATCTGTTATTTTTGATTGGATGCCAATAATAGGTGGACTATCTGTTTTGGAATATTTTATGGAATTTGTAACTAAATTTAAAAAAATACTCTTCATGTACGCTTTGTTAAAGTCAATAACTTCAAAAGCGTCAAAATCTACTTTAATAATTGCTTTTGAATCATGAACCAGTGAGTTAATAGAAATTAAAACTTCATCTAGTGATTCTTGTAAATTGATGGTTTCAATTTGAGTATTTATATTATCATTTTCAATCAATTGGTCAATCGAGTCATTCAGAGTGTTTTTTAAATTCTCACTAGTTAACTTTAGTAGGTTTACTAATTCTAGTGTTTCTGGATCAATGATTTTAGAAACATCAATAAGATTAAAAACCGAGAGCATATTATTAATTGGAGATTTTAAATCGTGGGATGTCTTGTGCGATAATACGGTGAGTTCTTTATTAATTTGTGTTAGATTCGATAATAATAAATTTCGTTCTTTATCCACTCTTTTACTGTGAGTGATGTTCTTAGCAATGGCGTATACCAGTTTTTCGGATTCCATAGGCATGGATGTCCATGATAACCAAATAATCTCCCCCGTTTTTGTAACATAGCGATTTTCGAAGTTTAACAAGGGATTGTTTTTGTATACCTGTTCCCTCGTTTCAATGGTAATTTTTAGATCGGGCTGGTAAACAAAACTGCTTATTGGTCGCGCGTACAATTCATCTTCGGTGTACCCTAATGCTTTAGAAACAGCAGGATTTATTCTTTTGAAATAGCCATCAAATCCAGCAATACAAATAAAATCAGCAGATATATTAAAGAAATTATCAAAGTGATAAATACCTTCAGGATCAGGATTAATTATGTTTGGAGTCATTTGATGAAAGAACTAATTAGTGTTAATTATAAATGTTAATTTTATGATTTGTTTGATTTATAGCGTGTTAACATTGAGTCATACAATCAAATTTAGCTATTAAATATGGATTAACATCAAAAATAAGAGCAAATTTTAATTTGAAAATTGTTAAACAAAAAAGGCTGTTGTATTACAACAGCCTCATCTTATGGATTTAAAAAAAGTTTTTAAATCTTGAATTTTCCACCGAAAGAAATAATACGTTGAAAAAAGAAAAAGTCTTGAGCTGCACTATCTTCTGAACTATTTGTAGTTCTAATATGCTGCATGTTGATGTAACCTCCTTTTAACTCTCCTTGAATGTAAAAGTGTTTAAAAAAAGTAATATCTAAACCTGCTTTCAAGGATGTTCCATAACCAGCAACATTATAATCATCATGGCGGTCTTTTCCTAATAA
Organism: Flavobacterium sp. DT2-2; assembly: GCA_051990185.1. Classification (GTDB taxonomy): domain Bacteria; phylum Bacteroidota; class Bacteroidia; order Flavobacteriales; family Flavobacteriaceae; genus Flavobacterium. The sequence goes on from JAFCUE010000010.1 coordinate 3,330, forward strand.
GGTAGAATTGGTTTTTGGATATAAAAATCCTGCACCTACGCCCTCTGTTAAGTTTACTTGGATCTTATCTGTATTTTTAATTTTGAACAAGAAAGAAATATCATCATGTCTCGAAAATTCAGTATTTACATAATTCAAACCATCTGTATGTTCGAATCTTAAAAACGCTTCTGTAAGTACAATTGGCGAATTATTGTAAACTCCATCATAAGGAGTGCCTCCCGCTATTGTTCCCGTAATATTAGCAGTTTGATTTTGCGTTACAACATATTTCATATGGTCTACACCTAATGCTATGCTGTAATGGTCATTAATAAAATACCCCATTCTAAAATTAGTTTGAGGAATAGTCATTTTAGCAGGATTAATATAATCTATATGCCAACCTTTAGGCTTATCATGTGATGTAACATTATCAAAAGTAAAGTTGTAGTCTTTACCTTTAAAACTCAAATCTGACTTGGTGTAGCTATCTCTATTTCCTCCCCATGAAACAAAGAATTTTCCTTTATTGTGAGCAGTATATGTATCTTTAATTTTAATATCTCCTTGTGCGCTTACAGTATTTATAAACCCAAACGCCAAAAATGCTGCATATAATAGTATATTTTTCAATGGACTTTTTATAAAGTTAAAATTTATTTACGGTTTGTCTAATAGCCACTAATTTGGTCATCAACCCTTCGAAATAATCTAAATGAAGCATGTTGGCACCATCACTTTTGGCATTCGCTGGATCAAAATGGGTTTCGATAAAAATACCGTCCACACCTACAGCAATTCCTGCTTTTGCAATGGTTTCAATCATGTCTGGTCTTCCGCCTGTAACACCAGCAGTTTGGTTGGGTTGTTGTAAGGAGTGCGTTACATCCAGCACTGTTGATGCGTAGTGTTGCATGGTTGGAATTCCTCTAAAATCAACAATCATATCTTGGTAGCCAAACATAGTGCCTCTATCGGTCACCATTACTTTAGTATTATTGCAATCCAACACTTTCTGAACGGCATGTTTCATGCTTTCAGGACTCATAAATTGACCTTTTTTTAAGTTGACCACTTTTCCAGTATTGGCAGCAGCCACTACTAAATCAGTTTGACGCACTAAAAAAGCTGGGATTTGAAGTACATCTACATATTGAGCAGCCATGGCAGCATCTTCATTGGTATGAATATCAGTCACGGTTGGAACACCAAAAGTTTCCGACACTTTTCTCAAAATTTTTAATGCCTTTTCGTCACCAATTCCTGAAAAACTATCAATTCTAGAACGGTTTGCTTTTTTGAAAGATCCTTTAAAAACAAAAGGTATTTGTAAAGCATCTGTAATGCCCACTAATTTTTCAGCAATTTGCATTGCCATTTCTTCTCCTTCAATGGCGCATGGACCTGCCAGTAGGAAAAAATTACCGCTTTCAGTGTGCTTGATTAAAGGAATATCGTGTATGTTCATAATGTGTTGTTTTTTAAAAGTGCAAAGATAGTTAGGATTTGCGAGTTAACTTTTGATTTTATTTTTTTTGGAGCTATTTCCTGCTATTCGTTACAATCTTTTCCTTTTAAAAAAAAAGGAAAAGGATTTTCACTGCTATCAGGGCTACGGCATCCGTTTACAAATACTATTTTTTTACTGTAAGACCAGCCGGAACCATCAAAATTCCTTTTTCATAAATATTTAAGTAAAGTAGAGTAGGTTTTTTTTGACCGTTCCACTTCAATTCATAAACGTCTAGAATTCCAGCACCCATTTCGCTCCTTTTGGTAGGAAACGGACAACAGCTTTCAAGTTTTGTAAAACTTATTTTTTCACCTTTTGGCCCAGCCAAAGCATTCAAAAAACGTTCTTGATTTATCGTTTCATTTGCTGTATTATTAAAAAAAATATTAACAGGATAATCTTTGTCGTACCCATATCTTTTGTCGGTGCTATATTCTTTAATTACAAAAGTATTGTTTGAGGCGAGTTGCAGGTCAGGAGCGTTGTCATCTGTATTTTGCAAGGTAGATTTTGTACTTGTACAAGCACTTATACTTAATACGAGCGCAATATAAAAAATGGCTTTTCTCATGATGTTTATACGATTAATAGAATGAAATGGTAGAACTGTAATTATATTTTATGTGATACAAATATAAACAGAACTTTAAACCTTTGCTTTGTTCTTAGATGAATTATACCCTTTTTTTCTGATTTTTAAATAATGGAGGCAATCTGATAAAATGCTTCTTATCTTTGCACAAAAAAATAGTATGAAAATAATTTTTGAAACATGGTCCTGGTACGTTTCTGGTTTTTTAATTGGTTTAATCATGCTGGCACTTACCTTTTTCGGAAAATCATTCGGAATGTCTTCTAATTTGCGTTCGCTCTGTTCGATGGCAGGATTAGGAAAACGTGTTGCTTTTTTCGATTTTGATTGGAAAGCACAGCGTTGGAACTTAGTTGTTGTTTTAGGTGCTATGTTAGGCGGCTTTGTTGCCGTTAATTTTATGAGTGATGCTACAAATGTGGCTATTAATCCCAATACTATTGCACAATTAGCCCAACTTGGTATTGAAGCTCCTAATGGAAAATTAATGCCAGATGCACTTTTTGGGATTTCTATTTTAACATCGCCTAAAGCTGTTTTTATTTTATTACTTGGTGGAATTTTAATAGGTTTTGGTTCTCGTTATGCTGGTGGTTGCACTTCGGGTCATGCTATTTCAGGATTGAGTAATTTACAAATTCCCTCATTGAAAGCGGTAATTGGTTTTTTTATTGGTGGGTTGATAATGGCTCATTTTTTATTGCCATTACTTGTAAATTAGGTAAGCAATCATCATTTAAAATTTAAAATAAAAAGCATGAAAAATATATTAAAATATCTATTAGTTGGATTTGTTTTCGGAATTGTTCTGACTAAATCCGAAGCCGTTTCTTGGTATCGCATTTATGAAATGTTCCAGTTTCAATCCTTTCATATGTATGGCATTATAGGTGTGGCCATTTTTACAGGAGTTATTGGAATCCAGATCATAAAACGAAACAATATAAAAGACATAAAAGGTAACGCCATAGCAATTCCTGATAAAGAAAAAGGGTCTGCTCGCTACTGGATTGGCGGAATTATTTTTGGATTGGGTTGGGCTTTGGTCGGTTCTTGTCCCGGACCAATCTTCATTTTACTAGGAGCTGGTTTTTGGACTGTATTGATTGTTCTTTTTGGAGCCCTTTTAGGAACATATTTCTACGGATTATTGAAAAGTAAATTGCCTCATTAGTCACATAAATCATAAAAAAAGTAGTATTTTCAAACGGGAATGCTACTTTTTTTATTCAACTCTAAAATGCCAACAACAATTAAAAATTGTGCAACCAAATAAGTAGTCATGATCAACAGTGCGCTATGTTGTAGCGGTGCATAAAATTTATCAAAGGCCAAAATACTATCTGAGGCAACAAATACAACAGCTCCAATTAAGATATGACCGTTAGAAGGCCGGTGCCAATTCAGGTACCCTTTGAACGCAAATAATAACATGATCGAAATTGTTAGCGCATACACAAAAACAGGAATTTTCAGGTCGCCCAAACTTGGTAATAAAACGAGCATCATCACCATAAGGTATAGAGTGATAGCTGTTACTCCTACCCAATAAAGGAACTTACTTTTCTTTAAATATACCTTTAACTGCTTGCTAAATAATATGATGTAGCAAATATGTGAAATCAGAAAAGCAATCAGTCCCGCAATGAAATACAACTCTCCTTTATCTGCAAACAGTAAAATAATATCTCCAATCCAAGACATCGTTAAAGCAGCTAATAATATATTTTTGGTGCCAAATTTTTTATAAAAATGAACTGCTAGCATTAGAAAAGGCAATAGGAATGGTTTTAAAAACCAAGCAATTTCATCTTCACCTAAAAGAAGTATTAGAAGATAAACTAAACAGAAACCGATAAAAATTTTAAGAATAGTATTGCTTTTCATGTTCTATTTGTGTTAAGCTATAATTAAGGTTTCTTTTTCAAAATTTATACTAACAAAATAGATAGTCACCACCAATGATAAAATAAGATAAATAACAATAATAGTACTAGCAAAAGAAAAAAGCTGATTCATTCCAAACCAATCCCCAAAATAAAAAAGCAGGCCAATTCCAGAAACAAATCGAGTGCTTTCCCAAAAAACAGAGATTTTTCGAGTGTCCATTAATTCAGTATAACTATAAACCGTTAGAAAAATAAAGGCACCATAAATAAAAACATTTGGCAAGCCTATTAATGCTATAGAATTGTACAAATAACTAAGGAGTAGCAATGTTACAATAGCTTGAAAAAGGGACCAATACATCAGTTTGTTAGAATGTTGTGCACTGTATTTTTTAAAATTATATACATCTTTAATCTTGGTTACAGGATATTTTTCTTCAAAATTTTCTGGACGCCAGCCCGTTGGTTTAAACCAAATCGTGAATTTATCTTGCCATTTTTCCGCTCGCCAAGCATCTGAAATTAGCAATGATAAATGTTGAAAATTTATCCGAATGGGATTCCACGTCCTTGCGGGTCTGGTAATTCCAAAAACAGGAGGAACCAAATCTAATTCTGCTTGGAAAGTACCAAAAAGTTTATCCCAAAAAATAAATATTTGCGAGTGGTTTTTGTCCATATACTCGGGATTGAGTGCGTGATGCACACGGTGATGTGAAGGCGTAACCAAAATTTTTTCTAGGAAACCAATTTTTTTGATATGCTTGGTATGGTACCAAAACTGTAAAAATAAATGAATAGGAAGTGTTATGGCTATGACTTTGGCGGGAACGCCCAAGAGTGCTGCCGGAATCAACAAAAAAGTAAAAAGATTGACAAAACTTGAAATGGGTTGGCGCAAACCACACGCAAGATTAAATTCCTCACTGCTATGATGAATAGCGTGTTTGTTCCACAAAAAATTGATTTGATGTGACAAGCGATGACTCCAATACCCATAAAAATCAATGGCAATAAATCCTATAAAATAGGTTAAACCAGTTGCTTCTAAATCAAATAAAGCAATCTTAGAGGCAATCCAATCATAGGAAATAAGTGTGATACTTAACCCTAATACATCTTTCAGAGAATTTACCATTCCAGAGCTCACGCTCGAAACTGCATCCATGTTTGGAACTGTATCTTCCCCTTTGTAATGCCCGTATAGTTTTTCGATAGTAATTAAAATCAAAAAAATAGGCATTGCAAAAACTAAAATTTTACCATACTCTTCCATAAAAACATTTGTTTACTCAAATATAGAACAAAAGTGCCTGTTTTTAAATTATTTACAGAGTTTTGTTTCAGGAAGTAAGCTAGAAGGGATTAAATTATTTCAGCATTAATCCCTGCTTCTAATAATTGGGTGCATTGTGGTTTTAATTTTTCGTATGGTCCCGTTTTTACGGTGCACTTCCCATTATAATGTACAATTAAAGAACATTGTTCTGCTTGCTCTGGAGTGTGATTACAAACGCGAATCAAAGTTTCAATAACATGGTCAAAGGTATTTACATCGTCATTGTAAACGACTATTTCATTGTCTATACTGACCGATTCTTTGATACTTACTCTTTCTCTTACTTTTTCTTTAGTACTCATTTTGTAGGTTTTTGTACTTTCATAATTAATAAAAAATAATACTACTAATTTACGTATTTTAAGGATACCCAATTGTTCCTTTCTAATTTTTTAACATAAGTTAAACCCTTTTCAACACAAGCGACATCAATGAATGGAATATCTTCTTGGTAAAAACCACTTAACAATAATGTACCATTTAGATTTAAACTGTCAACATAACTTTGCATGTCATTCAACAATATATTTCTATTAATATTAGCAATAATTAAATCGTATTTTTTACCTTTTAATAGAGCAGCATCTCCTTCATATACCGTAATGTGTTTGCAATTGTTGCGTGCTGCATTTTCAATAGAATTTAAATAGCACCAATTGTCAATATCTATGGCGTCAATGGGTTGCGCGCCTTTCATTTCAGCGAGAATAGCTAAAATAGCCGTTCCACAACCCATATCTAGTGTTTTCATTCCGGTGACATCCATTTCCAACAAATGTTGAATCATCATATGTGTGGTCTCGTGATGTCCAGTGCCAAAACTCATTTTTGGTTCAATCACAATATCGAACTCCGCAGCTGTTTTTGGGTGAAAAGGAGCGCGAACATGACAATTACCATTTACATCTATGGCTTCAAAATTTTTTTCCCATTCTTCGTTCCAGTTAACTTGTTCGATCTCTTCAAAAGTATAATGGATTTCAAATTCATCTGATTGCAAAATATGAATGTCTTCTAAAATAGTTTCATCCCACAAATCCTTCTGAACAAAAGCTGAAATTCCAGTTTCTGTTTCGGTAAAACTTTCAAATGCTTTCTCTCCTAATTCAGCAATTAGTATTTCTGCGCCTACGTGTTTTAATTGTTCGCTCTTGCTAAAGTCTTTGGATTCAATCATAAAATGATATCCTATATAAATGTTCGACATACTTTTTTTACAAAGGTAACAATCGCTATTTAATTCGCATTTGTAATTTATTTTTTATTTTACATTTGCAGTATTAACACATAACTCTAAATGAAAAAAATTATTTCATTCTTCATTCTGATCTATAGTTTTTCAACTATTGCTCAAGTCAGTATCAAACGGAATAAACAAGACAATGATTTAAAATTATCGGCGCTCCCGTATTACAGTTTTGGAAAAGGAATCGGGATAACTTCTCCAGATAGTTTATACCAATTGAATATTCGTTTTCGAATGCAAAACAGAGCAACTTACGCAGAAAATCAAGATGAAGATGGCACTTATGACGGACAAATTAGACGTCTACGTTTGCGATTTGACGGATATGTAGGAAGTCCAAGGTTTTTATATGCCATTCAATTGTCATTTGCTCCAGGCGATGTAGGGGAGTTTAAAGAAGGGGAAAACATCAATATCATTCGAGATGCAGTTGTTTTTTACAGACCTAATAATCATTGGAATATCAGTTTTGGTCAAACCAAGTTACCCGGAAACCGGCAACGTGTGAACTCATCAGGCGGATTACAGCTTACAGATCGGTCGATTAATAATGCCCGATTTACAATCGATCGAGATTTTGGTTTTCAAATCCACAATCTAAATGAGTACAAAGATCAGTTTTCCTATAATTTTAAAACAGCAGTTTCAACTGGCGAAGGTCGTAATACAACAGGAAATGCTGATGCAGGAGTTGCCGTAACGGCAAAAGTAGAGTTGTTACCTTTTGGTGCTTTTGCAAAAGATGGAACTTCTTTTGAAGGCGATATTGTGAGAGAAGAAAAGCCAAAACTGATGCTCTCTGGCGCTTTTCAACAAAATAATCACGCCAAAAGAACACAGGGGCAATTAGGGAATGATTTATTTGAACCACGAACAATGAAGTCAGTTCTACTCGATGCGATGCTAAAATATAATGGGTGGGCTGCGATGTCGAGTTATATGTCGAGAACTACGGCAGCAAATGCTGTAACTGTAAATCCAGATGATAATTCACAATCTAATTATGCATATGTAGGAAGTGGATTTGATCATCAATTGAGTTACAATTTCCTCTCAAACTACGAGATTATAGGTAGGTATTCTACGCAAAAAGTAGGTGAGGACATAAAGATATTAGCGCCAAATTCTAAACAATATACGGTAGGTTTAACCAAGTATATTTGGGAACATGCTTTTAAATTACAAAGCGAATTGACTTTTGATACGCTACATTATTTTGATGGGAGCATCAAGAATAATTGGTATGTGCGTTTCCAAGTGGAAATTGGTATTTAAAATAAAAGCGGTGACGTTTATCACCGCTTTTATTTTATCCTCTATAATTTAAAACTAGATTGCATTTACAATAGCAACAAAATCATCAGACTGAAGTGCGGCACCACCAATAAGTCCACCGTCAACATCCGGCTTTGAAAATATTTCCTTCGCATTATCAGGTTTTACGCTTCCGCCATACAAAATAGATACGTCTTCAGCAATTTCACTTCCAAAAACTTTGCGAACGGTTTCTCTAATAAATGCATGCATCTCTTGTGCTTGATCAGGCGAAGCTGTTTCTCCCGTACCAATTGCCCAGACTGGTTCATAGGCTAAAACAATACTTTCCCAATCCTTAGATTCGATATGAAATAATCCATCTCGAAGTTGGTTTTCTACCACATTAAAATGATTTTCTGATTGGCGGTCTTTTAATTCTTCTCCAAAGCAAAAAATAACTGTCATTTCATGTTCTAAAGCTGTATTTACCTTATTAGCAATTAAAGCATCGGTTTCATTAAATATTGCTCTGCGTTCTGAATGTCCGAGAATCACAATATCTACTCCAACACTTTTTAACATATCAGCAGATATTTCGCCAGTAAAAGCACCGCTTTCTGCTTGATGAACGTTTTGTGCAGCCACATCAATTGAAGTAAATTCTAAATGATCAACAGCTGACGCTAAATTTATAAAAGTAGGAGCAACAATAATTTGCGCTTTTGTATCCGTTGGGATTTTTGCAATTAATTCATTTAACAAATCTTCGGTTTGTTCTGAATTTTTATGCATTTTCCAGTTTCCGGCAACAATTTTTTTTCTCATTATAGTGTTCTTAAAATTTAATATTAATTTTTTAAATTGATTTTGTCCCGAATTATTTAAGACTTTTCAGCGTTTCATTGATCTTATCAAAATCAGTTTCAATAGCGCGGTACAATACGATTTTTCCTTTTTTATCTACAATGATATATCTTGGAATCCAGTCCACGTCGATCGTTTTTGCAAAAACACCTTTCATTTGATCATTTGCCATGAAGTGACCTCCTTTTAAATCGTGCTTTGCAATTCCTGCTTTCCATTTATCGGCCGTTTTGTCCATAGAAAGAAATAGGTAGGATACGTCTGGGTTGTTCGCTTGCAATTCTTTTAGTTTCGGCATTGCTTTAACGCAATCGCCACACCAAGAGGCCCAAACTTCGATAACTAAAGTTTTTCCCTTGTATTTTTTTAAAATGTTTTTGAATGATACTTGGCTTCCATCAGTAGCCAAAAGTGTTGTTGAAAGCGCTTTTTTAGAGAATTCCGTTTTTTGTGTATTTGAAGTGCAAGAAAATGTTGCAAAAGCAACCAATAGAGCTATTATTTTTTTCATTTTAGATTTGTTTTTAACAAAGTTAATCAAACAATTTGAATGCGTTATATTGAAAAATATTTTTAAGCCAATTTATTCGAACATCATAAAGCAATATCGTTATCGTTCGCAAATAGAGTAATGACATTAAATTTTATTTAATAAAATCTAAAAGTTGCTAAATAAGTAATGGCTAATATTTAATGTAGTGTTTTAGTAAAACACTACATTTCTTTACCACAGATTTTACAGATTATCACGGATTAATTCACCATATAATTTTATAAATCTTTTTGATCCTTCTAATCAGTGGCAAAAACTCTTTTTAATAATTGCGACAACATATTTTTTCTTGCTACTTAATTGAAAAATAGACGCCTTTGTATTTTTTGTAGCTAATTAGAATTTTAAATCAGCGCTATCGTTGTGATGTACTTTTTGTTTTATGGTTCCTTTTTCGAGTAAAATAATACTTGGATTGGCTCTTTCGATTGTCTTTACAGTAATTGCATCACAAAAATAAAAGTCAAAGGTGAAACCAAATTGTTTTTTTGCATCAGCTATTTCTTCCGGTTTTGAAGCTGTCATCCCAACAACTTTATAACCTTTGGCTGTAGCCGCTTGATTTAATTTTTCTAATTTTGCCATCCCATTTTGATCGGCTTGTACTAAATCATAAGCGGTGATCAAAAGAACTTTTGGAGCTTCAAGAAATTCATCTTTAAAGTCAGAACCGTCTTTTTCCATCGTAAAATCATGAATAGGTGGCACATAACCTTCTGTAATCACTTTGTCTTTCCGGTCCACAAATACCGCTCCTTTTGGTATTGACATTAAATCTTTCTCAGTAAATTCTTTGTCAACACCGCCTACTTTGTAAATAAAAACCATTTCTACCACTGACTTCTCAGCTCCATCAGGAATTCGCATTCCTTTTTGAATATTATTTCCCACTTTATAGGGTCTAAAATCGATTAATGGCAAATGATTTAAAACCCAAACGCCCATCAATGAGGATAAAACGATACTGGCATAAATAACTATGTTTTGTACATTATTAGTAAACAAAGGTTTTACCAATTTTTGATTGAAAAATAAGATCAAAATAAAGAAAAGTAAAACGATATCCTTGGTAAACGATTGCCAAGGTGTAAGTTTTAATGCATCACCAAAACAACCACAATCTTTTACAACATTGAAATAAGCAGAATAAAAAGTCAAGAAAGTAAATAACATAATCAAGATTAATAAGCTCCATATCGTGAATTTAGTTTTGTAACCAATGAGCAACATAATTCCTAAAACTACTTCCAGAATTACCAAAAACAAAGCGATTCCCAGTGCAAATGGAACAAAAAACGGCATGTTAAAAACGGGTTCACTGAAATATTCGGCCAGTTTATAGGAAAATCCAATAGGGTCATTTAGTTTGACTAATCCTGAAATAATGAATAAGATACCAACGAAAATTCTAGAAAATTGAGTAATTGTATTTTTCATAATGCGTTATTGCTTTTTTATTTAGTTCCGAAACCCATCAAAATTAAAGCGAAGACCGAATAATTAATCATATCCTGATAATTAGCATCGATTCCTTCAGAGACTACTGTTTTTCCTTTATTATCTTCAATTTGTTTGACGCGAAGTAGTTTTTGTAAAATCAAATCTGTAAGTGAACTTATACGCATTTCGCGCCAGGCCTCCCCGTAATCATGATTTTTATCTTCCATTAATTTTTTAGTCAATTTAATTTTTGAATCGTATTGTTCAGTTGCTTTTGCCACTTCTAAATCGGGTTGATCTGCAACTCCAAGTTCTAATTGTATCAACGCCATTATCGAGTAATTGATAATTCCGATGAATTCGCCTGTTTCATCTTCATCAATTTTACGAATCTCATTTTCTTGTAAGCTTCTAATTCTTTGTGCTTTGATATAGATTTGATCTGTCAAGGAAGGAAGTCTTAAAATACGCCAAGCACAGCCGTAATCTTTCATTTTATTGATAAACAGCTCACGACAAGTCGCAATCACCGTATCGTATTCTTTTGAAGTATTCTTCATTATTGGTGTATATTTGTATTCAAATTTTTTCAAAAATAAGATATTTTTTTTTAATGTAGATTCTTGACGTATTTAAAAACTTTTAACGGATGACTATTAATTGCAAAGGAATGCTTGTTGATCTTGCAACCCCAAAAGTAATGGGGATTTTGAATGTAACACCCAACTCTTTTTTTGATGGTGGTAAATATAAAAATGAGACTGAAATACTTGCTCAAGCAGAAAAAATGCTGTTAGATGGCGCTACTTTCATAGATGTTGGCGCCTATTCCAGTAAACCAAATGCAGAATTTGTCTCTGAACAAGAAGAAATTTCGAGAATTGTTCCAGTAGTAAATTTAATTCTAAAACATTTTCCCGAAACCATAATTTCGATTGATACCTTTAGAAGTGAAGTGGCAAAAGCTTCGATTGAAAGTGGTGCTGCCATTATCAATGATATTTCATCAGGAAATCTAAACGAGAAAATGTTTGAAATAGTCGCAAAGTACAATGTGCCTTATATTATGATGCACATGCGCGGCAATCCGCAAACGATGCAAAAATTGACAAACTATGAGGATATTGTAAAAGAATTGTTGTTTTATTTTTCGGAGAAAGTAGCTGTAGCAAGAAGTTTTGGAATTAATGATTTGATTATCGATCCGGGCTTTGGCTTTGCCAAAACAATAGCTCAAAATTACGAAGTTTTTCAAAAAATGGAATTGTTTAATAGGCTTGAACTTCCGCTTCTTGTAGGAGTCTCCAGAAAATCCATGATTTATAAAACCCTAGATACTTCAATCGAAAATGCATTAAATGGAACTACGGTTTTGAATACTTTGGCATTGACCAAAGGAGCCAAAATTCTGAGGGTTCACGATGTAAAAGAAGCCATGGAATGCGTTACATTATTCAATAAAATCAATTTATGAACATGAAACATTTTACTTTGATTTTTCTTTTTACTCTATTTTCTTGTGGAAATAAAGAAGATATTATGTTACCAAAATCCAATATTTCAATTGTCAAAAGTGTAGATGATCTCTCGCCAATTTATATTTTTTTTAGAACAAAAGGGAAGGATACATTAGCTGAAGTCAACCGAAAAAATAGTATTATTTCGACTAATTGGATTCTAAATGTTGACAAACGTTTGCCATTACGACTTGCAATTCCGGAAATAATGAAGTTGCAACAAAAGAAGCGTCAAGATAAAGCACACAAGAATGAAAAAGCCGAAAATTATTATTCTTACGCCGATACGATTGGAAAAAATTTAGCTTTTATACCTTTTACAAATGTGTATTACAAAATTGGAGAACCTGCAGCTGGTAATATGATTATTAGATTTAAAAAAAGAAATGATATAGTGAAAGTTGGTGATAAAGAGATTCAAAAGAGTGAACTCGTGAATTATGTTTATAGTATAGATCATATAGTTCAGCCTATAATATTCTTGGTTTTTGATAAAAATATGTCTTACGAAGAATATATTCAGACTAAAATTTTAGTTAGAAAATTTGATTCCTATAATGATGAAGTTCCAAAAGAATTCATCTACTAAAATTTTAAAACGTACCTTTTACTTTCTCAACTAATGATTACTAAAAACTGACCACTGACCACTGACCACTTTTACTGATGATGATACGGTTCATTTCTCAAAATTGTAAATCCGCGATACAACTGTTCGATAAAAAATAAACGTACCATTTGATGCGAAAAAGTCATTAAAGACAATGATATTTTGCCTTGTGCTTTGGCATAAACTGTTTCGGAAAAACCATAAGGACCGCCAATAACAAAAACTAAAGTCTTTACTCCAGAGTTCATTTTCTTTTGTAACTCTTCTGAAAAACCTACACTAGAAAAATTTTTTCCGTTTTCGTCCAATAAAATAAGTTGGTCTGTTGGCGTGATTTTAGCTAAAATCAGTTCGCCTTCTTTTTCTTTTTGTTGACTTTCAGATAAGTTTTTTACGTTTTTGATATCGGGAATAATATCCAAATCAAACTTAATATAAAATGACAAACGTTTGGTGTAATCATCAATCAATGATTGTAGGGATTTGTTATCAGTTTTACCAATAGCAATCAATTTGATGTTCATGTTTTATATTTTTCAGAATAGCAAAGATAAGGAACTTCAGCATTTTTTTAAATCAAAAAAAAATATTTGGGTTCCTCTTTTATTCTACAAAAATAGCAGCAATTAGCAATTGAAAAGATTCTTCTTTTTTGTTACCAATTAAAAAAGTAATTTCTGATACAATTGTACCTTCGAAATTTGGTAAGTCTAATGTTTGGCCTCTAAATACTGGATATAATTTTGAAAATGGAATTTTAATTGTTTGCCAATTAGTGTCTGTTTTATAGGTAAATACATAAGAATGGGAATCATTTTTATTATACTTCACTCGAAATTGATAGGTATTTTCATCGCCTTTAATGCGGATAGAGAAATGAGTTTTCCCTACTAATTCAATTGGTTCAAAAACATATTTTACGGCACAAAAACCCCCGTTATTTGCTAACGAAACCTCACCTTCAAAAGTTCCCTCTCCGTTTGAGTTGAGATAGAATTTGCTTTTGGAAATGCCTCCCATGACAGAATCATTGACGATTTTCCAATTTTGAAGGTCGCTTTTTAAATTAAAATCAAAGATTACAAAAGGAAGCATTAGTATCGTTGTAAATAAATTTATGATTTAGGTAAAGGCGCACCTACAGCAATATCGCATCGGTGGTTTGTTTGACCATGTGGCGGGTTCATACCCTCAGGAGTAGGTGTTGTAGCAACTGCAGGAGCTGCCGGTACTTGAATTGGTGTAGAAACAGATTGTGTTTGTTGCTGTACGGCTGGTTTAGGAGTTGTTGTGGCTGGTGGAGAATTCAAAGGTGCGCCTACAGGAATATCGCAACGATGTGATGGTTGTCCATGTGCCGGATTTTTTCCATCTGCTACTGTAGCAGTAGTTGTAGTCATTACATTTGTTGAATTTACCGCGTTTGTTGGTTGTTGTACCTGATTTGCGATGGCTTCATTTTTCATTTGGCTACCAATTTCAGTAAAGGGAACCACGTTTGTTGGTGTTGGGCTATTTTGCGCTTCCGTTTCTTTTTTACAAGATGTTAATACAATGGATGATGCAAAAAGAAGTGTTAAAAAGGATTTCATGCTCTATTTTTTAGTTATACAATCAAATATAAGGATTTAATTAATAAACTACTCTATGGAATAATTGATTTTAATACAGCTGAAGAAAGTGAATTTGATTGCTTAATTAAAAATAAGTGTTTTAAACATTCATATTAAAACGATTCCTTGTTGTGAGACATTGAATCACCTCTTTTTTTTAAAGAAGCAAGCATTCCTATTTTCAAATCCACAAAATATATGCTACTTTAGCATTCTATAAATTTCTTATAAAATGATTAGCGATATACAGTTCAAAAATGAGTTAAATCTAGTGATACAAAATGCCATTCGGGAAGATGTAGGTCCTGGTGATTTTAGTTCATTGGCTTGTATTCCATCGACAGCAAATGGGAAAGCGAAATTATTGGTTAAGGAGAATGGTATTATTGCAGGTGTGGCTTTTGCCAAAATGATCTTTGAATTCGTTGACCCTAATTTGCTAATAGAAATTTTTATTGAAGATGGGACTCTGGTGCAAAAAGGAGATGTTATTTTTCATGTTTCTGGAAGTTCTCAATCTATCCTGAAATCAGAAAGGGTAGTTCTCAATTCTATGCAAAGAATGTCGGCTATAGCAACTAAAACGAAAGATTATGTTCAATTGTTAGAAGGAACTAAAGCTAAAATTCTTGATACACGCAAAACTACTCCGGGATTTAGAGCGTGTGAAAAATGGGCGGTAAAAATTGGTGGTGGTGAGAATCATCGGTTTGCTTTGTATGATATGATTATGCTAAAAGACAATCACAATGATTTTGCCGGAGGTATAACGTTGGCCATTACCAAAACTAAAGCCTTTTTAATAGCAAATAATCTGGATTTAAAAATCATAGTCGAAGCAAGAAATCTCGATGAAATAGCCGAAATACTAGAAAATGAAGGTATTTTTAGAATTTTAATTGATAATTTTAATTTTGAAGATACTAAAAAAGCAGTAGCTTTGATAGGAGATAAGTGCCTGACTGAATCTTCTGGAAATATTAATGAGACTACCATTCGTCATTATGCGGAATGTGGTGTAGATTACATTTCTTCAGGAGCTTTAACACATTCTGTTTACAACATGGATTTGAGCTTAAAAGCGATATGAGTACAGAAATAGAAATTAAATTGCAAAGAATTCCAATAATTCGGAATTTAGTAAATGCGCTAAAGAAAGTTGAACTTCCATGGTTGCAAGGTTTATCATTGTATGATTTGTTGGAATTATATGGACTTGGAATCGTAGAAAGCGCTTTGACTTATCATGCTAGTGCTATTGCATTTAGCTTTTTTATGGCCTTATTTCCCTTTGCATTATTCATTTTAAACCTCATTCCATTTATACCTATTGAAGGCTTTCAGGAAGATTTTTTGTTGTTTGTAAAAGACGGCGTTCCTCCCAATACTTATGATGCAATTTATAAAATCATCAGTGACATTTTAAACAATAGTGACTCTGGTTTGTTATCTTCCGGATTTATATTGTCTATATTTTTAATGGCAAATGGATTAAACGGAATTTTAGGTGGTTTTGAAACTTCTAGGCACGTTCTAATTAAAAGAGGTTTTATTCGACAGTATGTAGTAGCACTAGGAATGTCGTTATTATTGTCACTTTTGCTTATAGTTACCGTATCGATAATTGTTGTTTTTGAAGTACTTATACAAAAAACAGTGTTCAGTGATCAAGTACAACTTATTGTTTTAGGACGTTACGCATTTGTTATTTTGATGATTTTAATGACGACATCTGTGTTGTTCAAGTTTGGCACAAAACACGATAAAAACAGAGCTTTTATATCAATAGGTTCTGTGTTCACGACTATATTGATACTTTTAGATTCGTATGCTTTTGGTATATGGGTTATAAAATTTTCAAAATACAATGAATTATATGGTTCGATAGGTACATTATTGATTTTGATGTTTTACATTTGGATCAATTGTATGATTTTACTTTTGGGTTTTGAATTGAACGCAACAGTAAATAAGTTAAAGGTTAAAAATAAATAAATTATTAAAATTAAAAAAGGCTTTTTAATAAGAGCTATTTCATGATCTAGACACAAGAATACTTTTAAATATTACTTCCGTTTAGAGTAACAGAGAAAAATATTTTTACTAGAATCAGGACTAAAAATTAAAAAATGAAAAACACTATTACAATTCTAGCTTTATTTATTTCAATGGCTTTCTATGCGCAAAGCCACAGTGTAATTGGTAAATGGAAGACCATTGATGATGAAACGGGTAAAGCAAAATCAGTTGTGGAAATTTACGAGCGTTCTGGTAAAATCTATGGCAAAATTGTAGATATTGTAGATGCTGAAAAGAGAAAAAGTTTATGTACAGCATGTTCCGGCGAGGAAAAAAACAAACCAATACTAGGACTCGTTATTATCAAAGGTCTCAAAAAAGACGGTAAAGAGTATAATGATGGAAAAATTTTAGATCCAACAACAGGAAAACTATACAAATGTTTTCTAGCGCTTGAAGGACATGACAAATTAAAAGTCCGCGGTTATATTGGCGTGTCATTATTTGGTAGAACACAAATCTGGAACAGAGTAAAATAATTATAAATATCAAGGTGCTGATGCAAAGCATTATAACTACTAGAAATTTATAACCAATACTAAAGTACAAATGCATTTTGTTGATGTAATTTTACCACTTTCACTAGCTAAAACCTTTACTTATAGCGTCTCTGAAGCAGAATTTCATTTTATAAAAATTGGAATGCGGCTAGCAGTTCCTTTTGGTAAAAGTAAAATCTACACGGCATTAGTTATCGAAATACATCAAAACAAACCAGTTTTGTATGAAGCCAAGGAAATTCATCAAATTTTAGATGAACAACAAATCGTTACTGAAATCCAAATTGCACATTGGAAATGGATTGCTTCCTATTATATGTGTTCCATTGGCGATGTGTATCGTGGAGCCATACCGAGTGCGCTTTTGCTGGAAAGTGAAACTGTAATTTCTCAAAAAACGAATACTATGGCAGATACGAGTCTGCTTTCTGATGATGAATTTTTAGTTTACGAAGCTTTGCAGCAGCAAAGTGCATTAAAAGTTCAGGATATTATTTCTATTTTGAACAAGAAGAATATCTTTCCTGTTATTCAAAAATTAATTGATAAAAATTTAGTTGTTTTACAAGAAGAAATTCAAGAAACGTACAAACCTAAAGTAGTGCGTTATGTGCGTTTGCATTCTAAATATGAATCAAATGCAGGATTAGGCGATTTGTTAGAACTCCTCAAAAGTGCCAATAAACAAAAAGAAATTGTACTACAATATTTTCAATTAATTGCTATTGAAAAGACCCGAGGCAAAGCCGAACGGAGCGGAGCTAAACCAATCACGGTAAAAAAACTTGTAGAAACGGCAAATTCTTCTGCTGCCATCGTTAAAGCATTAATTGAAAAAGAGATATTTGAAGATTATTTTATTCAAGAAGATCGAGTACATTTCAACGGAAAAATTCGGGAAGATCAATTGCAACTCAGCACGGCTCAACAAAAAGCTTTTGAAGCCATCAAAGCAAGTTTTGTTCAAAAAGAAGTTTGTTTATTGCACGGCGTTACTTCGAGCGGAAAAACAGAAATTTATATTAAGTTAATCGAAGAATATTTACAAACTGGAAAACAAATTTTGTATTTGTTGCCAGAAATTGCTTTAACGACCCAGTTAGTTGGCCGATTGCGAACTTATTTTGGAAATAAAGTAGCCGTTTTTCATTCTAAATACAGCAACAACGAACGGGTTGAAGTTTGGAACCAAGTACTGATCAATTCTGAGAAAGCACAAGTAGTAATTGGAGCAAGGTCGTCTTTGTTCTTACCTTTTTACCATCTAGGATTCATAATTGTTGATGAGGAACACGAACAAACTTTTAAACAAGTCGACCCCGCACCCCGCTATCATGCAAGGGACGCTGCTATTGTTTTGGCGCAATCGCATCAAGCAAAAGTGCTTTTGGGTTCGGCTACGCCAAGTATTGAAACCTATTTTAATGCCAAATCAGATAAATTTGGTCTCGTAGAAATATCGGAACGTTATGGAAACGTATTGATGCCTACAATTGAATTGGTAGATTTAAAAGATAAATACTTTCGTAAAAAAATGGTAGGACATTTTAGTGATGTTTTAATTGCAGAAATAAATACTGCATTGTCATTAGGAGAGCAAGTGATTTTATTTCAAAACCGACGGGGCTATTCTCCCATTATTGAATGCCTCACTTGTGGTCACGTGCCACAATGCCAGCAATGCGATGTAAGTTTAACGTATCATAAACATAAAAACCAATTGCGTTGTCATTATTGCGGATTTACCATGGCAAAAACTACGCATTGCCAAGCTTGTTCTAGTGTTGATTTGACTACAAAAGGTTTTGGAACGGAGCAAATAGAGCAGGAGCTGGTCACTATTTTCCCTAACGCAAAAATTGGGAGGATGGATCAGGATACAACTAAAGGTAAATTTGGTTTCGAAAAAATTATCGACAGTTTTAAGAACAGAGAAATGGATATTTTAGTAGGTACCCAAATGCTTGCTAAGGGATTGGATTTTGATAATGTTAGTTTGGTTGGCATTATGAATGCTGACAATATGTTGTACCATCCAGATTTTAGGGCATTTGAAAGAAGTTTTCAAATGATGACACAAGTTGCAGGAAGAGCAGGACGCGCCGCTAAACAGGGGAGAGTAGTGATTCAAACCTATAATCCCGCCCACAATACCATTCAGCAAGTGACCAATACGGATTATGTAGGAATGTATAAGGAGCAACTGTATGACCGTCAGATTTATAAATATCCTCCGTATTTTAGGATTATAAAGCTCACCTTGAAACAACGTGATTTTGATAAATTAAAAGAAGGCTCAATGTGGTTGTATCAAGTATTAAGTCAAAATTTAAATATGCCCGTATTAGGACCTGAAGAGCCAGCAATAAGCCGAATTAGGAACGAATACATACGAACAATCATCATTAAAATTCCACAAAATATATCGATAGTAATCACAAAAAAAACTATTCAAAAAATATTGAATAGTTTTGAGGCAGTAGCTCAATACAGAGCTATAAAAGTTACGTTAAATGTAGATTTTTATTAAATGCGATTGCTTAAGAAACGGCAAGTGCTTTTACTAAATCTTCTTTTTTATGTCGGCTTAATGGTATTTTAGTAACTCCAATTTCAGCAAACTTACTGTTAAATCGTTCTACTTTATCAATATTAATGATATAAGATTTATGAACTCGAACAAATTTTTCTTTTGATAAATCGTTTTCAAAAGCTTTCATAGTAGAAAGAACAAGATTACTATCGTCTTCGGTTACAACTCTCACATAGTCACCAAATGCTTCAATCCATTTTATTTTAGAAGTGAATATTTTTAATTTTTTTAGATTACTTTTTATAAAAATATGTTCTCCTTCTTCTTCTTTATTTTCTTTCTTTAACAAATGCAAATCAATAGCTCTTTTTACCGATGCGTTGAATCGATCGATTGCAATTGGTTTTTGCAGGTAGTCAGTAGCGTCGTAATCAAAAGCTTTCATAGCATACTCCGCTTTTGAAGTAATGAAAACAATTTGTGGTTTAACTTTGAGTCCATCTAAGAAATCAAAACCGCTAATAACAGGCATCTCAATATCTAAGAAAATAAGATCTACATTATGAATAGACATACAACTTCTGGCTTCAATTGCATTTGAAAAATCACCAATTAAGTTCAGATTTTGATGATTATTCACTAATTTTGCGATAATCATTCTTTGTATAGAACTATCATCTACTACAACACAGTTAAGTTTCATAATTTTGAATTTTAGTTTTGACAAAGTAAATATATTACTTTTTCACATATCTACCATCAATTAAGCGGATTTTTTTACCTTACATCGAATAAAGCCAAATTGAAGTTGTTTTCTAAATTTTATTGATTACTTTTGCACCCAAATAACAAATAAATATATATTTATGAATCATTATGAAACTGTTTTCATTTTAAATCCCGTTTTATCTGAAGTTCAGGTAAAGGAAACAGTAAGCAAATTTGAAGATTTTCTTACTAGTAGAGGAGCAGAAATGGTGTCGAAAGAAGACTGGGGCCTTAAAAAAATGGCTTACGAAATTCAAAACAAAAAATCTGGTTTTTACCACCTTTTCGAATTCAAAGTAGCTGGAGAAGTTCTTATTGCTTTTGAAACTGAATTTAGACGTGACGAAAGAATTATGCGTTTCTTGACTGTAAGTCTTGATAAACACGCTATTTCTTGGGCTGAAAGAAGAAGAACTAAATTAAAATCTACAAAAGCTTAATTATTATGGCAACATTACAACAATCGGCTTCAGGGAAAAAAGACGGAGATATCAGATATCTTACGCCTTTGAACATAGAAACAAACAAACAAAAAAAATATTGTCGTTTCAAAAAATCAGGAATCAAATATATTGATTATAAAGATGCTGATTTCTTGTTGAAATTTGTTAATGAGCAAGGAAAAATTCTTCCTCGTCGTTTAACAGGTACTTCATTAAAATACCAAAGAAAAGTTTCAGTTGCTGTAAAAAGAGCACGTCACTTAGCTTTAATGCCATATGTGGCGGATTTACTTAAATAATTATTAAAATCAGTTGTTGGTTTTCTGAAACATGAAACCTAACTTCTATAACAAAGGACAACAACATGGAACTTATTTTAAGACAAGACGTTCAAAATTTAGGATTTAAAGATGATATCGTTTCTGTGAAAAATGGATACGGTCGTAATTTTTTAATCCCACAGGGTTTTGCTCATTTAGCTACTTCATCTGCAAAGAAAGTATTAGCTGAAAACCTAAAACAAAGAGCGCACAAAGAAGCTAAAGTAGTTGCTGATGCAAAATCATTAGCAGAAGCTTTGAAAGCTATCGAAATTAAAATCTTTGCAAAAGCAGGTGGTGAAAAATTATTTGGTTCAATCACAAATATAGACATCGCAGAAGCTCTAGCTAAAGGTGGTCAAAGCATTGATAGAAAATTCATAACTAGCGGAATCGTTAAGCGTACTGGTAAATATACTGCTAGTGTTCGTTTACACAGAGATGTTATAGTTGAATTAGATTATGAAATTGTTGCAGAAAAATAAAAAATCATTAACTTTTTGTTAATAAAACATTAAAATCACTCTTCGGAGTGATTTTTTTTTGCTTAATTTTGCGTCAAAAATAACACACAAATAAACAAATGAAAAAAATTATTACATTGCTTCTGATTTTTTGCAGTTCTGTTACCATATTGGGACAAACTACAACATCAAGTATTAAAGGGATTGTAAAAAGTACGGCGGGTGAAACACTTCCAGCTGCTACTATTTTAGCTATCCATACTCCTACAGGATCTAAGTACTCTGGAGTTTCAAATGTAGATGGTAGATACAATATGCTCAATATGCGTATTGGTGGTCCTTACAAAATTACCATTTCCTTCGTAGGGTATGAATCTCAAGTATACAATGAAGTATATTTAGAGTTAGGTAAAGCATTAATTCTGGATGCGCAACTAAATGATGTGAGTCAGCAACTTACGGAAGTAAAAGTTACAGGTTCTAAGAATAAAGTATTCGGTAATGGAAGAACGGGTGCCGAAACTACTATTGGAAGGAAAGAATTAACTTCGTTGCCAACAATATCAAGGTCAGCGGATGATTTTACACGTTTAGAGCCATCTGCAAGTGGAGGTTCTTTTGGAGGACGTAATGATCAATACAACAGCTACTCTTTAAACGGAGCCGTTTTTAACAATCCTTTCGGGTTAGATGCTGCTACTCCTGGAGGACAAACTGGTTCGCAACCTATTTCATTGGATGCAATAGAACAAATTCAGGTTGCTACAGCGCCTTATGATGTTACTTTATCGGGTTTTACTGGTGCATCTGTAAATGCAGTTACTAAATCAGGAACAAATGAATTTCATGGAACTGCTTATGCTTTTTTTAGAAATCAAGATCTAACAGGAAGTAAAATAAAAGGACAAGATATTTTTGTGCCTTCTTTAGAACAAACGCAAGCTGGTTTTAGCTTTGGAGGTCCTTTAGTAAAAGACAAGTTGTTTTTCTTTGCCAATTATGAAATCGATAAGCGTAGTGACTTAGGATCTAATTTTGTTGCTAATAATGGTGATGGTGTTACAGGTGTAAATGAATCAAGAGTTTTAGAATCCGATCTTATAGCTGTTTCATCTGCATTGAATAGATTAGGATACAATACGGGAGCTTACCAAGGTTTTAAACATAATACCAATTCTAATAAAGGGATTGTAAAATTAGATTGGAACATCAATGACAACAATAAACTGGCTGTTATTTACAACTTTTTGAATGCTGCAAAAGACAAACCAGCTCATCCATCTGCTTTAGGATTTAGAGGTCCAGATGCAAACACACTTCAATTCGAAAAATCTGGATATCAAATTAACAATGAACTAAGATCTGTTTTAGTGGAGTTAAACTCAAAAATAAGTGAAACTGTTTCTAATAAATTACAAGCAGGTTATACTCATTTTAATGATTTTAGAAATCCCTTTTCTGAACCAGCTCCGGTAATAAATATTCAAAGTAATGGTTCAAATTACATCATTGCTGGTCACGAACCTTTTTCCATAAATAATACATTAGATCAAAAGGTATTTCAAATCACGAATAATTTAAGTTATAATGTAGGGAAACATGCTTTTACTTTTGGTGCTTCTTTTGAGAAATATCAATTTGAAAATTCATTTAACTTAGCGGGATACGACAATTTTGGGAATCCAAATGGGTACGCTGGAACCTTTTTCTCTCCATACTTTAGTGTTCAAGACTTTTTGAATGATGCTGCTAAACCATTTGCAACAAGTATTATTGCACAAAATTTATTATATGCACAAACTACTGCTGCAGATAAAAATAACTTTAAAGTAGGTGCAGATAATGGATGGAAATTAGCAGAACTTAATGTAGGTCAAGCTGCATTATATGCTCAGGATGATTGGAATATCACCGATAATTTCAAACTTTCATTAGGATTAAGAGTAGATAAACCTTTGTATTTTGATACTTCTGATTTGATTCAAAAATACATTGACACTCAAAACGGAGCTACAAGAAATAATAGTACATTGTATTATAATCCTAAAACGAATGCTAATGAAACATTAATTTCAACTACATTACCAACAGATCAATTACTTTGGTCACCAAGAATGGGTTTCAACTGGGATGTTAATGGAGAAAAAACTACTCAAATACGCGGTGGATCTGGTATTTTTACTGGTAAACTTCCATTTGTATGGTTAGGAAATCAAGTAAGTGGCGCTGACGATGGTTTCTTTCAAATTATGGATAAAAACTTTAAGTGGCCTCAAGTATGGAGATCAAGTTTAGGTTTGGATCACCGCTTTGAAAACAATTATATCGCTACATTTGATATGTCTTACAACAAAGATATTAATGGGGTGCATGTACAAAACTGGGGTTTAAGAACTCCATCGGGAACTCTTGCAGGTGTTGATAATAGAGTTATTTATAATTCTACAGATAAAGGATCAAACAATGCTTATGTAATGACAAATTCAAACAAAGGGTATGTAGTAAATACCTCTTTAAAATTACAAAAAACTTTTGATAATGGTTTATTTGCTAGTTTAGCTTATAATTACTTGGTAGCTAAAGATGTGAATTCTATCGAAGCAGAAATTACGGGTGATGCATTTGCATTTAATCCAGCATTAGGAAATGTGAACAATGCGGTTTTATCTAATTCTAAATACGGAGATACGCACCGTTTTATTGGTGTAGGTTCTAAAAAATGGAAATACGGTACAAACGATAAATGGGCTACCTCTGTTTCTACATTTTTTGAGTATGCACAAGGAGGACGTTTTAACTATATTTACGGAGGTGATGTAAATAATGACGGATCTGGAACTAATGATTTAATTTATGTACCAACTACGGCTGAGATTGGTGCTATGACATTTAGCGGAGCAGGTCAGGGCGCAGCATTTGATACTTTTATCAATCAAGATAAATATTTAAGTGGTAGAAGAGGTCAGTATGCTGAGCGCTACGGAGCACTTGCTCCTTGGAGAGGAAAATGGGATATGAAATTAATTCAAGATTACAATTTTAAACCTTCTTCAAGTTCAGATAAAACTAATACAATACAATTTAGTGTTGATATCTTAAATGTTGGAAATTTATTAAATTCTGATTGGGGATTAGTACAAGTTCCTACAAGTATTCAGCCAATAGGAGTTACTGTTAATCAAACTACAAAAGTTCCTACCTATACTTTTAACGGAACACAAACTAAAACATTCAATTACGACGCTAGTTTATTGTCCAGATGGCAAGCGCAATTTGGAATTAGATATATTTTCTAATCTTTATAAATAGTTCTTAAAAGCCTTCTTGAAAAAGAAGGCTTTTTTGTTTTTAAAATTATAAATTTGTACTCATTTTATATTCAATAAAGACCATAATAGGAAATACAGCAAAATTATATTTCATGAAATATTCAAGATTAACAAAAGAACAATTTGAAGAATTAACACAAGAATTCACAAATTTTCTAGCTACTCAAGCAATAGATAAAGCAGAGTGGGACAAGATTAAAGCAGAAAAGCCAGAAGTTGCCGAGCAAGAGTTAGATGTGTTTTCCGATTTGATCTGGGAAGGTGTGCTTTCTAAAGCAACGTATTTAGAGCATTTTTCTAAAAACCATATTTTCTTATTTCATTGTTTTGAAACCTATGTGCAGTCCATTGTTTTGAAATCAGTAGTTACCGATGTTGATTTTTTAACTAAAGAAGGTTTACAATGGCTTAGCGATAATATGTTTACCGAAACTATCGAAATGAAAATAGGTAAAAAAGAGTTTACTGAGGAACGCAATAGTTCTATTTTTGAATTGATTCAGCAAGGTTCGTTCCTAAGTGACGGTCTATTATATCAACAAATAAATACGATTATCACCTCATAATTGTATTGCTATTTATTTTTAATTGGTTATTTTAGTACACTTTTTCAAAACTAAAATAGCCAATTTTTATTTCTATGGATATTCAAAATTCAATTCAAAAATTAAGGGAAGAATTAAACCAACACAACTACAATTACTATGTGTTGGACACACCATTAATTTCAGATTTTGCTTTTGATATAAAATTAAAAGAACTTCAGGATTTAGAAAATAAATACCCGGAATATTTTGATCCCAATTCACCATCGCAGCGAGTGGGTGGTGCTATTACAAAAAATTTTCAAACAGTCGCTCACGATCATCGCATGTATTCGTTAGATAATTCCTATTCGAAGGAAGATTTAATAGATTGGGAAAATCGCATTCAAAAAGTTTTAGGAGCAGTTCCTCTCGAATATACATGTGAATTAAAATATGATGGCGCATCTATTAGCATAACTTATGAAAACGGACAATTAAAACGTGCCGTGACTCGAGGAGATGGTTTTCAAGGGGATGATGTTACCAACAATGTCAAAACCATAAAATCGATTCCGTTGCAATTGAAAGGCAATTTTCCGGCTATATTTGATGTTCGTGGTGAAATCATTTTGCCATTTGCTGCTTTCGAAAAAATGAATCAAGATTTAATTGAAATTGGTGAAACACCGTATTCTAATCCTAGGAATACAGCTTCTGGGAGTTTAAAATTGCAAGATAGTGCCGAGGTGGCAAAAAGATCCTTAGATTGTCTTTTGTATTTTTTAATTGGAAATAACCTTCCTTTTCAATCGCAGTTTGAGGGATTGCAAACAGCCAGAAATTGGGGTTTCAAAGTTCCAAAAGAAGCAAAATTAGCCAGTAATTTAACCGAAGTTTTCGAGTTTATAGATTATTGGGACACTCATAGACATAACCTTCCGTATGAAACAGATGGAGTTGTGATAAAAGTAAATTCTTTTCACCATCAAGATGAATTAGGGTATACTGCAAAATCACCGCGTTGGGCTATTGCCTATAAATTCAAATCAGAACAAGTTGCTACACGGTTGAATTCAATTTCCTATCAAGTAGGCCGCACTGGATCTATAACTCCTGTCGCCAATTTAGAACCAGTGCAATTAGCGGGAACAATTGTAAAAAGAGCTTCATTACACAATGCAGATCAAATGGAAAAATTAGACATTCGAATAGATGATACTGTTTTTGTGGAAAAAGGAGGTGAAATTATTCCTAAAATTATAGCTGTCGATTTGACCAAGCGCCCAGAACATACAGAACCAACAAAATATATTACACACTGCCCGGAATGTCAAACTGAATTAGTGAGAAGTCAAGGCGAAGCCAACCATTATTGTCCTAATTTTTATGGTTGTCCCCCACAGATCATTGGTAGAATTCAGCATTTTATTTCAAGGAAAGCAATGGATATCGAAGGACTTGGTGGCGAAACGGTAGCCTTGCTTTATGCCAATGGATTAGTGCATAATTATGCTGATTTATACGAATTGACAGTAAATCAAATTCTTCCTTTGGAGCGAATGGCTCAAAAATCAGCTGAAAATTTGGTAAAAGGAGTAGCAAATTCGATACACATACCTTTCGAAAGTGTATTATTTGCATTAGGCATTCGATTCGTGGGAGAAACGGTTGCTAAAAAATTGGTCAAGCATTATAAAAATATTGATTCCCTGCGTCATGCATCGGTATCCGATTTGATTTTAGTCGATGAAATTGGAGATCGAATTGCGCAAAGTGTAATAGAATTTTTTGATAATCAAGAAAATATAGTAATCATAGAAAGGCTCAAGAAATTCGGTATTCAATTTGAAATTATAGAGAAGATAAATCTAAATGCTACTGAAAAACTTTCCGGAAAAACCTTTGTAGTTTCAGGAGTTTTCGAAAAATTTTCTCGTGATGATTTGAAAAAGGCAATCGAAGATAACGGAGGAAAAGTAGGGAGTTCTATTTCTGCCAAAACAGATTATGTGGTTGCAGGAGATAATATGGGTCCAGCCAAATTAGACAAAGCAAACAAACTAAATGTGTCAATCATTTCAGAAGATGATTTTATGAATTTAATTCAGTAAAAAAATATGAAACTACAAACTCTAAAAAATAGTTTTTTGCACGGCAAAACCATAGTTTGGTTGTTTTTTGCTGTTGTTGTCGTTGTTGAAGTTTTAGCTAATTTATTATCATTTGAAGCAATTATTTTCGCATTCAAACCATTGGTAGTTATACTGTTAATGTATTTGTATTGGATTAGTTCTAATGAAAGAAGTTGGCTTTTTTTATGTACTCATTTTTTTTTGTTGCTGACCAGTATTCTTATTCTTTTTGATTCGAAACTCTGTTTAAATATAGGATTGTTTAGTATACTGATTCACAGATCATTAATTATATTCTGTGTCATTAAATTAAACAAAATAAAAGATTTTGTGCCAGTAATAATCGCGACTGTTCCTTTTATTTTTGTTTTTTCATATTTACTCACCATTTCAGATGAAATTATGAAAGACAGTTTTTTTCCGTTAGTAGCACAAAACATTTTAGTTTCTATTCTTGCGGGTCTTGTTTTGTCTAATTATTTTATGAATCTAGACAATTATACCCCTTGGTTGTCCATTTTTGGATTAGTATCAATAGCCTTATATTTTATAGTTTTTATTGAAAAATGCTTTTTATCTGATTTTCCGCCAACCTATCTAAGACCGTTGGGTATGGTTTTGTTTGCAACTAGTTATTATACTTTTTACAAATTTGTTATCGATGCTGAGCGATTAAACGACTTTCAAAAAGCAACTAGTTAATCAACCATCTTATTTTAGTAACAAAAACAGAAATAAATCGATTACTGTTAAACAACAATCGATTTTCCTTCAAAGGCTTTAGCTTTATCGTTGTCTAAATAAAAATCAATTCTTCCAAGGTTGATACCGTAACAACCTACTTGGTTTACTAATACTTCTTTACCAATTAGATTTTTTACTACAGTTGGTTTATCGAGAAATGTATGCGTGTGTCCGCCAATAATTAAGTCAATATCCTGCGTCATTTCGGCCAACTTTAAGTCACAAAGTTTATTAGGCTCATCCCTGTATTTATATCCCAGATGCGATAAACAAATCACTAAATCACAATGTTGCTCTCTCTTTAATATCCGTATCATGTCTTGAGCTGCCTCAATAGGATCATTATAAACGGTTTCCTTGTACATGCCTTTGTCAACTAATCCTGCAAGTTCAATTCCAAGTCCAAAAACACCTACTTTTATGCCGTTTTTATTGAAAATTTTATACGGTTTTACCTGTCCATCCATAACGGTATTTTTAAAATCGTAATTGGCAGATAGAAACTGAAACGTAGCATGCGGCATTTGTGCGTATAAGCCTTCTACACCATTATCAAAATCGTGATTTCCTATGGTTGTGGCATCATATTGCATCATACTCATCAGTTTAAATTCTAATTCGCCACCATAATAATTAAAGTACGGTGTTCCCTGAAAAATATCGCCTGCATCAAGAAGTAATACATTTGGGTTCTCTTTTCTAATCGTTTCAATCAAGGCTGCTCTTCTTGCGACACCGCCCATATTAGCATTTCTGGGATGATCCGCAGGAAAGGGATCAATATAACTGTGTACATCATTGGTGTGCAATACGGTCAAATGTTTCTTCTGTGAAGTTTCAAAACTACTTAACGATAAACCTAAACTTAATAAAGCTGAACCAGCAGCTGTTTTTTCTATAAATTCTCTTCTTTTCATTTTATATTTTTTTGGAGCTATTTCCCGCTTTTCGTTGCAATATTTTTTATCGTGAAAAACGATAAAAAATGATTTTCCCTTCAAATGTAATTCACTGAACTCCTATAAGAATAAAAGTTAGGTGAAGTAATCGGGGCTAGGGCTTTATTTTTTCTAAAACTTTTTTATTATCTAAATTCGAATTCTTTATTCTACAATAATTCTAACATCTCTTATTACAGGTATGGTATCCACTTCTTTAAAATAATCAATTAGTATATTTCGCAACTTGTATTGTAAATCAAATTTTTGAACTCCTTTTTTAAAGAAATTCATATTGTCTCCACCATTAGACAAATAGTCATTTGTTCCTACATAATAAATAGTTTCTTTTTGAACTGGCTTTCCTTGCACAAGAATATTTTTGGCAACGTTATTTTTGTCAATTGTAAAAGTGATTCCTGCCAACGGATGTGATTTTTTTTCAGCGATAAAGAAATCAACCATTTCAATAATTTGATCTCCTTTTAATGCAATGACAACCAAACTATTTTCAAAAGGCATGATTTCAAAAGCCGTTCTTGCTGTAACATTACCTTTTGGTAGTATCGAACGAATACCTCCGCTATTCAATAAACAAACATCAATATTCTTTTTTTCTCGGGATTGAAATACAATGTTTCCTCTACTTAAAGTAACATCAGCCATTAAGTTGCCAATTGTAGTTTGCCATTTACCAGTGCTTTTATCTAATGTTTCTGGGCAGTACGCTAGAATACTGTCTAAATCATTATTGATATGTTCTCGGTATGGTTTAATAAAATTTTCAATTTCAGGAACTTGGTTTTCCTTTTCAGTAATTGGAATCCGTTTTCCTTCAATCTTTGTAACGTTATAGTTTTGTTTGCTGCAGGAAGCAACAAAAAAAAATGTTAAGAATATAACAAAAAGTTTAGAAACATCGTTATACTTTTTTAGATTTACCATTTTAAATGCGACTTAATTAATTAATTTTGTAATCAAGTAAAAGTACTATGTTTTTAAATTATCTAAAGGATTTTATTGTAAAAAAAACATTAAAAAAAAGCTTTCAAAATTTAAAAAATAGTGAATCTACTCAGGCTATAAAAAAAATAGGAGTACTTGTAGATGCAAGTGTTTTTAGCGAGACTGAATCTTTAGTAAAACAGTTGGAAGTCAACGGAATCCTTGCAGAGAATATAGCAGTCATAATTTACAGCGATACTTTTACTGGAATAGAAACTAAAAAACGAATTGCTTTTGGAGCAAAACATTTAAGATGGGATGGTAAAATATCTTCGTCAGAAGTAAATGATTTTATCAATAAAGAATTCGATTTGTTAATCAGTTATTACGATACAGAAAAGACAATTCTATTAAAAGTCACTCACAGTTCAAGAGCATTATTCAAAGTTGGATTTTCATCGATTGATAAAAGATTAAATCATTTTATGATTCAAACCGATGGTAGTGATTTTAAACTTTTTATAAGTGAGTTATTCAAATATTTAAAAATACTTAACAAAATATAAATATAATATGCAATCATTAATAGGAACTGGTGTTGCTCTTGTGACCCCATTTAAAGAAGACTTTTCAATAGACATCGAAGCATTAAAAAGAATTGTACATTTTGCAATAGATGGAGGAATTGAGTATTTGGTAGTGTTGGGTACAACGGCTGAAAATGCAACCTTATCTCCAGATGAAAAAGAAGTAGTAATTAGAACCGTAATCGAAGCAAACAATGGTAGTTTGCCATTAGTACTTGGAGTAGGGGGAAATAACACCTTGAAAGTTGTTGAAGAGTTAAAGACAAGAGATTTATCAGCATTTGTGGCGATACTTTCTGTTTCACCATATTATAATAAACCTACTCAGGAAGGAATCTATCAGCATTTTAAAGCAGTTGCTGAGGCATCGCCAATCCCTGTAATTTTATATAATGTTCCTGGAAGAACGGCGAGCAATATGTTGCCTTCTACCGTAGTACGTTTAGCCAACGATTTTGAAAATGTTGTGGCTATAAAAGAGGCTGCGGGCGATATAGTTCAAGCCATGCAAATATTAAAAAACAAACCCAAAGATTTTCTTGTAATTTCTGGTGATGACATGATTGCTTTGCCCATGGTTTTAGCCGGAGGAGCAGGTGTTATCTCTGTAATAGGGCAAGGTTTTCCTAAAGAATTTTCCGAAATGATTCGATTGGGCTTGAATCGCAAAGTCGACGAAGCATTCAAATCACATTACCTTTTAGCAGATTGTATCGATATGATTTTTGAGCAAGGAAATCCAGCAGGAATTAAACAAGTGTTTCATTCATTAGGAATATCAGAAAACGCAGTGCGTTTACCACTTGTAAAAGTAGACCATTCACTTGCGTTAAGAATTGATCAATTTGTCCAAAAAATCAATAAAAAAGGATAAAAAAGAAGGTTTTTTTTAAACAAAAAATATATTTTGTAGTCGCTAAATTAATAACTAAATTTGCCACCGAAACTTCGGTATGATTTTAAGGATTATTTCAACCAAGAAATCATCAAAAATGTAAAAAAATGAAATCAAAGATTCACGAAATCCAAAAAAACAATATTAAATGTTGAGTAAAAAAATAGTATTTCTATTGCTGCTTGTAACTTTGTTTAGTTCCTGCAACGAATATCAGAAAGCATTAAAATCAGAGGACGTTGCTGTAAAATTTGAAATGGCAACTAAATTATATGAAGCTGGGAAATATTCTAAAGCTATTCGTATTTTTGAACAAATTGCCCCAGCCTATAGAGGAAAGCCTCAAGCAGAAAAATTGTTTTATATGTTCTCTCAATCGTACTACAAAACAAAACAATATACATTAGCAGGTTATCAATTTGAAAGTTTTGTTTCGGGTTATCCAAAAAGTGAAAAACTTGAAGAAGCAGCCTATCTAGGAGCAAAAAGTTACTCCATGTTGTCTCCCGTGTTCAGCTTAGACCAATCCGACACAACCAAAGCATTAGATAAACTACAAGCCTTTATAGATAATTATCCTAACTCGCAATACTTGTTAGAGGCAAATGAAGCTGTAAAAGTACTGAGCGAAAAAATTGAACAAAAGGTATATGAAAACGCAAAAGGGTACAACACCATTTCTGATTATAAATCGGCAATTGTTGCACTAGAGAATTTTGTTGCTGATTACCCAGGAACTCCATACAAAGAAGATGCGTTGTACTACAAATTAGATTCAGCTTATAAATTAGCAATTAACAGTATTCCTTCAAAAATGGAAGAGCGTTTAAATGTTGCAAAAGCAGCTCAGATAAACTTGGTTA
This sequence comes from Flavobacterium sp. DT2-2, assembly GCA_051990185.1. Lineage (GTDB taxonomy): Bacteria > Bacteroidota > Bacteroidia > Flavobacteriales > Flavobacteriaceae > Flavobacterium. The sequence continues at coordinate 35,812 of JAFCUE010000010.1, forward strand.
AGTTTAAAGCAGATACTAAATACAAGCAAGAAGCAACTGAAATGTTAGCTCGAATAGATAAAGATTTACAAAAATTTACTAAATAAAAAAAGTCATGGATTTAAAAAAGACGAATGCTCCGGTAAATACAATAACATACAACAAAACTGTTATTGAAGAGCCTACTGGTAACGTGTATGAAGCGATAACAATTATGGCTAAAAGAGCAAACCAAATTAACTCTGAAATTAAAAAAGAATTGACAGAGAAACTGGAAGAATTTGCTACATATAATGACAGTCTTGAAGAAGTTTTTGAAAACAAAGAGCAAATAGAAGTTTCAAAATTTTACGAAAAATTACCAAAGCCACATGCTCTAGCTGTTCAAGAATGGTTAGATGGCAAAATATACCACAGAGATTCTAATAAATAATAGTTCTATGTCAGTTTTAAGAGGTAAGAAAATTCTACTTGGAATTTCTGGTGGAATTGCAGCCTATAAAACAGCAGCATTAGTTCGACTTTTTATAAAAGCAGGTGCACATGTCCAAGTGATAATGACACCTGCTTCTAGGGATTTTGTAACACCGCTTACATTATCAACTTTATCCAAAAATCCAGTACATTCCAGTTTTTACAATCAAGATGATGAAAATGAAAAATGGAACAATCATGTTGAACTAGCACTTTGGGCTGATTTGATGGTTATTGCTCCTGCTACGGCAAATACCTTGTCGAAAATGACAAATGGTACGTGTGACAATTTGTTAGTAGCGGCCTATTTATCAGCTAAATGCCCTGTTTATTTTGCTCCAGCAATGGATTTAGACATGTACAAACACCCCTCTACGATTGCAAATTTTTCTAGTTTGACTCAATTTGGTACTACAATAATTCCTGCTGAAAGTGGTGAATTAGCAAGTGGTTTATCAGGTGAAGGAAGAATGGCCGAGCCTGAAAACATCGTGGCTTTTATTGAAGATGATTTAAACAGTAAACTACCGCTGAAAGGAAAAAAAATCTTAATAACTGCCGGCCCCACTTATGAAGCAATAGATCCAGTTCGCTTTATTGGCAATCACTCGTCAGGTAAAATGGGTTTTGATATAGCCATTAGTGCCGCAAATTTAGGAGCAACTGTAATTTTGGTTGCAGGTCCTACCAATTGTAAAGTTTCAAATCCATTGATACAAGTCATTAATGTTGTTTCTGCACAAGAAATGTATGATGCTTGTCTTGATGTTTACAGTGATATAGACGTAGCAATTGCAGCTGCAGCCGTTGCTGATTATCGCCCTAAAAATGTTGCTTACCAAAAAATAAAAAAGGCTGCAGGTGATTTTACAATTGAACTCGAAAAAACGAAAGATATTTTAGCCTCTTTAGGAGAACGCAAGATAAATCAGTTTTTGATTGGTTTTGCTTTAGAAACCGAAAATGAAATTGAAAATGCCATCTTGAAAATTCAGAAAAAAAACTTAGATTTGATTGTTTTAAATTCACTTCAAGATAAAGGCGCGGGTTTTGGCAAACCAACAAATAAAGTTACCTTTATTGATAAGCATTTGAATATTGAACCCATGGAATTGAAATCAAAAGAAGCAGTTGCAGATGATATTCTACAAAAAGTGAAAAATCATTTTACGAAATAAGTGAAACGGATTTGCGATACAAATGCTACGTTTATAGAATTGCCAACCGTTCTACAACAATACAAATCTCAAATCTACAGATGAAAAATATAATTATTTTTTTGCTCCTTTTTACTTTTGGGTGTACAGAGGCACAACAATTGAACTGCACGGTAACAGTTGATTCGCAAAAATTGAGCGTAACTAATCAGCAAGTTTTCAAAACATTACAAACTTCAATTAGTGAATTTGTTAACAAAACGGATTGGACGGGCCAAGCAGTAAAGCAAAACGAAAAAATTAATTGTTCAATGTACATTACGGTTTCGGCTAATAGTTCCGATCAATTTACAGCTACCATTCAAGTACAATCTTCAAGGCCAATTTTTAATTCGTTGTACTCCTCACCAGTATTAAATTATAACGACAAGGATTTTAATTTTAGATATACAGAGTTTGAAAATTTAGTATTTAGTCCAACTACATTTGATTCAAATTTAGTTTCAGTTTTGGCGTTTTACAGCTATATGATTTTAGGTATGGATGCAGACACATTTGTTTCTGAATCTGGAAATTTTTATTTCGAAACAGCGCAAAACATACTAAATGTCGCCCAGCAAGGCGGTTCAAAGGGATGGAGTCAAGCTGACGGAAATCAAAATCGTTACTTTTTAGTTAACGATATTTTATCTCCTGCTTTCAAGCAAATACGCCAATCCATGCTTGACTATCACACTGGTTTAGACCTGATGCATCTAGATTTGAAAGCCTCCAAAGACAAAGTAAAAGGATCTGTTAGTGATTTAGTTAAACTAAATGCTGTGCGACCCAACGCTTTTTTGACTCGTGTTTTTTTTGATGCTAAATCAGATGAAATAGTGTCTATTTTTTCGGGTGGTCCTAGCATTACCATTTCAGATTTGGTCAATAATCTGAATAAAGTTTCTCCTTTGAATTCAAGTAAATGGATGCTGATAAAATATTAATTGGTTTTCAATTTTTAGGTAATTCAGTTTCACATCACAAAATACAACAATAAATGATAACGTCACTTTCGATAAAAAACTATGCTTTAATTGAAAAATTGTCCATCGATTTTTCAAAAGGTTTTTCAATAATCACTGGAGAAACTGGAGCTGGAAAATCAATTATATTAGGAGCAATAGGTTTGGTTTTAGGAAGAAGAGCCGATTTGACTTCTTTGAAAAATAAAGAGGAAAAGTGTGTTATTGAGGCACATTTTGAAATTTCAAAATACAATTTGATTCCATTCTTTGAAGAAAACGATTTAGATTATGAGAATGAGACCATAATAAGACGTGAAATTCTACCTTCGGGAAAATCTCGTGCTTTTATCAATGATAGTCCAGTCAACCTTCAAGAACTTCAGGAATTAAGCTTGTTCTTGATTGATATTCATTCGCAACAGCAAACCCAAGAACTTTCAGATGAAAATGTACAGTTTGAGATCATTGATGCGATTGCCAATAATAAAGAAACAATTTTTGAATATCAGTCGGTTTTAAAAAGTTATAAATCGGATAAATCGAAATTAAATTCACTTTTAAAAAAACAAAGCGAATCCAGAAAAGAACAAGAATACAATACATTTTTATTAGATGAGTTAGTCGCTGCTCAATTAAAAGCAGGGGAACAAGAATTGCTTGAGGCAGATTTTGAGCAGTTGAACAATGTAGAAGTGATAAAAGAAGCAATCGACAAATCGTTGGCTATTGCCAATGAAGATCAAATAGGAGTGCTGCATAATTTGAATGAAATTAAGGTTTCCTTACAAAAAATCGCTCCATTTTCTGCCGAATATCATTCATTGTTGGAACGAATTACGAGTATTACCATTGAAATTGATGACATAGCAAGCGAAATGAATAGAAGTGCGGAAAAGTTGATAAACGATCCGGAACAGTTAGATTTGATTAGTCAAAAGCTTCAAGTGATTTTTAATTTGCAAAAGAAACATCAAGTTGCAACAGTATCGGAATTATTAGAAATCCAATCTAATCTCGAAAATTCAGTTTTAGAATTAGGCAACATGGAAGAAGATATTGCGGCGTTGACAGTTGCTATTGAACAAAAAACAATTGCGCTGGATGCTTTTTCAAATACAATCCACACGAATAGATTAGATTCCGTGCCCGTTTTATCGCAACAGCTTACCACGATTTTAGAAACCTTAGGAATGCCAAATGTTCGATTCAATATTGATATTAATGCAACTGAAACCTATTTTCAAAATGGTAAAGATTCCCTTCAGTTTCTATTTTCTGCAAATAAGGGAACTGATTTTGGATTATTAAAAAAAGTTGCTTCGGGTGGAGAAATGTCGCGAATCATGCTCGCTGTTAAAGCCATATTAGCAAAATATTCGAAATTACCAACACTTATTTTTGACGAAATTGACACCGGAGTTTCCGGAGAAATTGCCATTAGGATGGGAGAAATCATGAAAGAGATGAGTCTGGAAATGCAAATATTTGCTATTACACATTTGCCACAAATAGCTGCCAAAGGAAATGCGCATTTTAAAGTATTTAAATCTACGGTTGGCGATGATACTTTATCCGAATTAAAGTTATTAAATGACGAGGAACGATTGGTGGAGATTGCTCAAATGTTATCAGGAACAGTTGTCTCTGATTCGGCCTTAAATCATGCCAAAGCCTTGTTGAACTAATATTTTACTTTATATTTGTTTACTTTAAAACAAGAATTTTATAGCAATAGAATAACGATTTTAAGAAAAAATAAAAAACGAATAAGCAAGAATATGATTATAGAACCTAGAATGAGAGGATTTATTTGTACCACATCTCACCCAAAAGGATGCGCGCAAAATGTAAAAAATCAAATAGAATATATTAAATCAAAAGGAGCAATAAACGGAGCTAAAAAAGTTTTAGTAATTGGAGCTTCAACTGGATTTGGGTTGGCTTCAAGAATTACAAGTGCTTTTGGTTCCAATGCAGGAACTATTGGGGTGTTTTTTGAAAAACCTCCAACCGAAGGAAAAACAGCTTCGCCAGGTTGGTACAACTCTGCTGCTTTTGAACAAGAGGCGCATGCTGCCGGTTTGTATGCAAAAAGTGTCAACGGAGATGCCTTTTCTAATGAAGTAAAGCAACAAACAGTAAACCTTATAAAAGCTGATTTAGGGCAAGTGGACTTAGTTATTTATAGTCTAGCATCACCTGTGCGTCTGCATCCAATTACTGGAGTTTTGCATCGTTCTACTTTGAAACCAATTGGAGGAACCTATACGAATAAAACAGTCGATTTTCATTCGGGTAAAGTTTCTGAAATCTCTATTGAGCCGAGTGGTGGTGACGATATTGAAAATACTGTTGCCGTAATGGGTGGTGAGGATTGGTCCATGTGGATTGATGCTTTAAAAGCAGAAAACCTACTGGCTCCTGGCGCTACAACTGTAGCCTATTCTTATATTGGCCCCTCATTAACAGAGGCAGTTTACAGAAAAGGAACTATTGGTCGTGCCAAAGATCATCTTGAAGCAACGGCATTTGCAATCACAAATAGCTTAACAGCCATTGATGGAAAAGCATTTGTTTCTGTGAATAAAGCATTGGTAACGCAGGCTAGTTCTGCCATTCCGGTTATTCCATTGTATATTTCTTTGTTGTATAAAATAATGAAAGAAGAAGGAATTCATGAAGGATGTATCGAACAAATTCAACGCTTGTATCAAGAAAGATTGTATACTGGAAATGAAATTCCAGTTGATGAAAATGGAAGAATTCGCATTGATGATTTAGAAATGCGTCCTGATGTTCAGGAAAAGGTAGCTAAATTGTGGATTGAGGCCGTAACTGAAAATTTATCTGAAATAGGAGATTTAGAAGGATACAGAAAGGATTTTCACAATTTATTTGGATTTGATGTAGAAGGGATTGATTATAAATTGGATACAAATGAATTGGTGCACATTGACAGTATAAGTTAATAGTAATTTTCCGAACGAAATATATCTAAAACCATCACTTAATTGTTGATGGTTTTTTTATGGATAAAGATTACCTTTGTTAAAATTTCTTGACACTTAAATTTTCTTTAATACCACATTTCTACGTTATGTTATTTTCCTTAATTATTCCAGTTTACAATCGTCCAGATGAAGTGGATGAACTTTTAGAGAGCTTGTCTCATTCTACTTATAACGATATTTTTGAAATTGTTTTAATTGAAGATGGATCTACATTAGCATGTAAGGAGGTAGTTGAGCAGTATGGAGACAGACTTGATATTTCCTATTATTATAAGGAAAATTCAGGACCTGGAGATTCTCGGAATTATGGAATGAAAAAAGCCAGAGGCGATTATTTTATCATCTTTGATTCAGATTGTATTATTCCAAAAGAGTATTTATCAGCAGTTGATACAGCCTTAAGTAAAAACTATGTAGATTGTTTTGGTGGCCCAGACAGGGCTCTAGAAAGTTTTTCAGATATTCAAAAAGCTATTAATTTTGCAATGACTTCTTTTTTGACTACTGGTGGAATTCGCGGTGGTTCAGAGAAAATAGGTAAGTTTCAACCTAGAAGTTTCAATATGGGATTGTCTCGAAAAGCATTTGAAGCTTCAAAGGGTTTTGGTAATATCCATCCTGGCGAGGATCCAGATTTGTCTATTCGATTGTGGAATTTGGGTTTTGAAACCAGACTCATTCCTGATGCCTACGTGTACCACAAGCGAAGAATTGATTGGGATAAATTTTCTATTCAGGTGAATAAATTTGGCAAAGCAAGACCAATACTCAATAGTTGGTATCCAAAATACAATAAGCTTACTTTTTTCTTTCCATCTGTATTTATAATTGGACTTTTTTCTTCCTTTCTTTTTATGCTTATTTTTAATTTTGATTTGCCCTTACAACTGTATTTTGTATACTTTTTGGTACTGTTTTTAACATCAGCGTACCAAAATAAAAGTATTAAAATTGCATATTTATCGATGATAGCGGTTTGGAAACAATTTTACGGATATGGAACGGGCTTTATAAAATCGTATTATAAGATTATTATTTTGAAGCAGAAACCACAAGTTGCTTTTCCAGAATTATTTTTTAAAGTGTAGTATGACAAAAATAGTAGGTTTAACTGGAGGTATTGGAAGCGGGAAAACGACCATTGCAAATCATTTTAAATCACATGGTGTGCCTGTTTATATTGCTGATGATGAAGCTAGGAAAATTATGGAATCTCAAACCATTACAGCCGAAATCAAAAAAGTCTTTGGAACTGCTGTTTTTGATCATGATACATTGAATAGAGAAGAATTATCCAAAATTGTATTCAATAATACTGAAAAATTAGAAAACCTTAACAGTATAGTACATCCAGCTGTGCGAAAACATTTTGCGCAATGGTTATCAAAACAGCAAGATCATCCTATTATTATTTATGAAGCTGCTATTTTATTTGAAAGCGGTAATTATAAAAATTGTGACTTTATAATAACTGTCACAGCTCCATTAGAATCAAGGATTGATCGTGTAATTGCTCGAGATCACACTACAAAAGAACTTGTTTTGAAACGGATTAAGGCGCAGTGGACTGATGAACAGCGCATTTCAAAAAGTGATTTTGTCATTCAAAATAATACGATCGAAACCACAAAATTAGAAGTTGATACTATTCTTAAATTATTAAAGATTACATAAAAACAACCATACGTGTTAATGTTTGGTTAATGTATTATTTAATATATCGTTAAAATACTAAATTTGTGTCAATGAATAAATTTTTTTTTAAATTACTTGTTGTATTAATGAGTTTATCCCTAATAGGGATAATTCTTGTTCAGGTGTTTTGGTTTAATACTTCTTTCAAAAATAATGATGAGCAGTTTAAATTCCATGTTACGCAAATCATTGGTAATGTGGCAGATAAGCTTCAGAAGCAAGAGTCATATAATTTTTATGATAAAATAAACCATTACAAGGATAGTACGGGGAAAGTTCCAAAAAAGGATGATATTTTAGAGTTTTATTATGTTCAAAAAAATCCACGGACTAATGAAACAATAATATACTCGAACAGTATTATTTCTGAAGATTATAATATCTCGCCAACGTTTCTTAATAAAAAATTTGATAGTGAAAAATTTAAAAATTTTAGTTCCAAAAGAGTAACCGAAGTTTATAACAATAGTAACATTGATAAATCTGGAGTTAATCAGAGCTTAATACCAGATGTTAGAATTGAGAAGTCTGGGAATTTGGATATTTTGGATAACGCTCTTTTTGAAATTTCGGCTAAGGATGTTTTATCGGCAATGCCCATAGACGAGCGTGTTTCTACTGACGTATTGCAAAAATTGATTAAAAAAGAATTGGAAGAGTATGGTATCGAAACTAAATTTGAATTTGGTATTTACAGTGGCAATTTAACAACTAATATAAAGTCTAACGATTTTGAATACGATAAAGATGCTACGTATACCATTCCAATTTTTACGGATAATGAAGGAAACAGTAAATACCAATTATTGGTTACTTTTCCTTTAAAAAAGAAATTTTTATTGTCAGATCTTGTTAGTATTACTGTGCTTTCTATTGTTTTTACATTAATTATTTTGATTGCGTACACAAGTGCATTGAATCAATTAATTCGTCAGCGTCAAATTTCTGAAATTAAGAATGATTTTATTAATAATATGACTCATGAATTTAAAACGCCAATAGCAACAATAAATTTAGCATTGGATGCAATAAAGAATCCAAAGATAATAGATGATAAAGAGAAGGTCTTAAGGTACCTTCAGATAATTAAAGATGAAAATAAACGCATGCATGCTCAAGTAGAAAACGTATTGCGAATTTCAAAATTAGAAAAGAAAGAGTTAGATATCACCAAAGAATCAAATAATATTCATGAAACTATTGAAGATGCAATAGATCACGTGAATCTAATTTTAGAAGATAGGCAAGGGAAGATAACTTGCTTCTTCAAAGCCATTAGAACAACAGTTTTAATTAATGACGTTCATTTTACTAATGTGATTGTGAATATTTTGGAAAATGCTGTCAAGTATTCTCCTAATGTTCCCGAAATTGAAATTTATACTGAGAATGTAAAAGACATGATTATTATCAAAGTAAAAGATAGTGGTTTAGGTATGAGTAAAATAGCTCAAAAAAGAATTTTTGAAAAATTTTATAGAGAGCATACGGGAGATATTCATAATGTAAAAGGTCATGGTTTAGGTCTAGCCTATGTGAAGCGAATTGTTGAAGACCATAATGGTCAAGTATATGTAGAAAGTGAAAAGGGAAAAGGAAGTACCTTCATAATAAAATTACCATTAATAAATTAGTATATGGAAAATGTAAATAAAAAAATACTTTTAGTTGAAGATGACTTAAATTTTGGTGCGGTTTTAAAAGATTATTTAATGCTAAATGATTTTGATGTGACGTTGGCAAAGAATGGAATGGAAGGATTTGAAAAGTTCAAAAGGGATACGTATGACTTATGTATTCTGGATGTAATGATGCCGTATAAAGACGGTTACACTTTAGCTAAAGAAATTAGAGAGAAAAATAATGAAGTCCCAATTATATTTTTGACAGCAAAATCGATGAAAGAAGATGTGCTCAAAGGATATAAAGCTGGTGCTGATGATTACTTGAATAAACCTTTTGACTCTGAAGTTTTGCTCATGAAAATTAAAGCTATAATTCAGAGAAAATCATCTGATACAAAAGCTGAGCAAATTCAATTTGAATTTAATATTGGTAAATTTCATTTGAATTCTAAACTTCGCTTTTTAACTTTCAGTACGGAAGAGCCAATAAAATTATCTCCAAAAGAGAATGAATTATTGAAAATGTTGATTCTTCACGAAAATGATTTGATGCCAAGAGAATTAGCATTGACCAAAATCTGGAGAGATGACAATTATTTTACATCTAGAAGTATGGATGTTTATATCGCTAAGTTGAGAAAATATCTAAAACTGGATGAAAATGTAGAAATTTTAAACATTCACGGAGAGGGATTTAGATTAGTAGTTAAGAATAAAGTAGCACAATAAATAGTGTCTGCTGAAAAACTCAGAGACACGTTTATTTTTGATTTTCATAAAAGACATAGTTCATAGGTGTTATTTTCGTTTAAATCACACCTATTTTTGTTTTGTCGATTTCGTGTATTAAACATTTTGATAAACTCTCGAATATTAAAGCTATTAGACAATGGAGTGCCACCCCAGCCAATTTGACTAGGTTGAGCACTAAAAAAATGCTGGCAATCCAAGATTCACTTGTGTCTTGCAACCTAGCCTTGACACGGTCTAAACCATACCCAGTCTTTGCTTGACCAAATTTACCTTCTATCGGATTCCTTTCTTCTGGGCTTAGGACGATTTGCGCTGCCAGTGAAGGTCGTCCCAATGGCTTTCCAATTAGGTTTATTCCTTTCTCTTTTAACTTTTTCCGATTATCTCTCGTGCTATATATTTTATCTACCAAAAGGTCTTTTGGATAACAACCAAATCTCTTTTTATACTGCTCCACATAGTCCATTAAATGACTTCCTTCATTTAAAGCATCCCAACTGAGTTCGTCTAAAAATGTGATTCCGTCAATCATTGAACGATGTATCTTCGCACAAAATTCCACTTTAGCTTGGCTTTTCCCTCTTACTATTGGTCTTACATGAGGCTGATAAATGCTGACAATTCGGTGTGGAACTGATTTTGTCATTTCTCGAAACATCTCCTCTTGTTGGCTATAAAGTGTCTGGATTACATACAAATATTTCAACTCCTTTGCCTTGAGTGGAATGCCAGTAATCGGGTCTAATAATTTGTTAATATATCCAATATTTCGTTTCAAATATCGAAGTTGCTGTCCTACACCTTTACGAATTATCTTGCCTGTTTTGCTCTTTTTTTGAGCCGTGTGAAGATATACTGTTCTTACTTTTTCCCTATAAGTTCTAGGTTTCTTACCGTGAAGTTCTCTCACACATAAGAGCTTAATCAAGATCTCTGATTTTTCTCGAGCATCATTGAGTAGATTAAAATCAGTAGGATAAGCAATATCTTGTGGACATGCCGTAGCATCCATTAATACTGTTCCTCAATTAGAATTTCCCTTATCGTTTGCTGAATCCGAATCGTCTTTCGGCTCACTCTTATTCTGCTCAAGTTTCGTTTTTACAGCAATAATTTTCTCATTGATTGTATTGACAACATCCAAACTCAAATGCTTTCGGAAGCTTACAAACAAAGACGCATCAAATGGAGGTTCATCTGAAAAACTAGAACAACCCAAGAAATGTTGCATATCGATATTCTCTGAAATTTGAGCAACTGTTTCACGGTCGTCAATATTACACAAGTGCTTGATGATAATTGACCCTAAAACTATCCTCGGATTCAAGCCTGGTCGACCAGTTGTGCTTTTGGGAACGGCTTTACGATAAATATTGCAAATCTCATCCCAAGGGATTAGCTTTGCTAAAACAACCCATCGGTTTTCAGGATTTAATTTCTTTGAGGTCGGTATCCAACCACATATTATTTCTCAATGACAAATATTATTTGCCTTTACCATCCTTTTGATTAAATTGTTAAATATTATGTCTTTGCTTTGAGAGCGGTTAATTCGGTAGCAAAATTCGTCAAAATATCTATTAATATTGTTCTGACTTACCCAAGAATAGGTCGTTCTTATCCAAGATTTCACCTGATGAATCATTACGTGCAGAGCTTTAAAGTTCGCACCTTTATCACTTAATATTTGTGTTAAATCATAATCTTTGGCAATTGGATTGTAACCCCTCCATTTGTCGGTAGTGATTTTTGCTTCTTTATCAATGTGTTTATCGAACATTTTACGTAATGATTTAGCAGAATAATCTTGAATTTGAAAGGTGTAAAAACGCTTCACTTTTCCGTCATCTGTAAGTTCTACAGCACATACAGCTTTTTTTCTTTAGGCTGTCATAACTCCTGCTAGGCTTGCCTTCTTCGTAGCCACCAACAACATATTCATCAACATTTACAATACCTTTCATAGGAAAATCTTCGCTAGATTTCATTGCCTCTCGAACTTTTTGCATAAACATTCTTGCCGTTTTTTCTTGAACTCCAAAACGAACTGCCATTTGAGATGCAGAAAGACTTTTTGTGGTTGTAGCCATTTCAAAACAAATGAAAAATGCTTTTCTTAATCCAAATTTTACTTTATGGAATAGAGTATTAGCCATAGCCGATTCGGTATCACTACAAATATTGCAAGTTCTTGCATAATCTTTACGAATTTGACTTTTGGTATGGCTACATTTTCTGCAAACATATTGCTCCGATCATTTGATATTAGAGAGGTATTCTCTACAATCTTGATCACTCTTGAAGCGTTCAGCAAACTCTATGAGGTTTTGACCTTTGAATATTTCCATTTCCCCTATGTTTTATAAGACTTTAAAGATATGAAATTAAATACCTACCTCAATAATTTCTTTTCAAAAGGAGACTCAAATCCTTCGAAAACCAACTGATTTTGACTAACAAAATCAGGTGTTGATGCACACTTTTTTGGACTGTTTCGCATAATACCTTGCACTTCGTTTCTCAAATATAACTATATCTAATTGAAATGCAGTTCAATACACGTTTCTCAGCAGAACCTAATTACAGTGTATTATCCTGATAATTGCCTGTTAAATCAAAGTTTATTAGATTCTATGCCCATTAGCACTTGTTCTGGAAAGCGTAATGCAAAAGTAGCTAAAGAACTGACCGACAAAGGATATTGCTCTACTAAAAGCTTGTACTATTATGGTGTGAAATTACACGCATTGGCTTTTAGACGTTTAGATAAAATCCCTTTTCCTGAGGAAATTCAAATAACTCCTGCCTCAGTAAATGATTTAACTGTATTCAAAGAAGCTTGGTCTGAGAAAACTAACATGAATTTTTTTGGAGATAAAACATACAATAATCTAGATTTTTTTACTGTATTAGAGCAAAAGAAAAATTCGATTATGATGACTCCAATCAAAGCAATTAAAGGGCAATGTCAAGAAATCAAAAATAGAGATAAAGCTGCAAATGATTTGTTCTCGACAGCAGTATCAAGAGTTAGACAACCTATAGAAGCATTTTTTAGTTGGCGAATTCAAAGAACAGATATTCAAAGAACAAGTAAAGTGCGGTCTGCCAAAGGACTGTTGATTCATATCTTCGGCAAAATCGCTTCCGCTTTTATAAACTTAATATTTTAACCCTTGATTCGCATAATTCATATATAGTTTGATTAAAAAAATGAAAGGGAGTTTCACCCTTTCGTATTTTTATATTTAAAATGTTCGGTTTACTCAGCCGCTAAGGAATACCAAGTGCAATGATAAGTTGTTGTAACGGTTGTTACGCCATTTAAACCATTATAACTTGAAGATTCAAAGATTTCATAGCAAAACCAAACATCTTTTTCTTCTAAAGCGTTCGTTTTTTGTATTTTCTTTTCTTGCTACTGGTATCTTTTCACTGTTGCTAACAGTTTTTGACTCGTTATTGGCTATCGCTAATCCAGAAAAAGCAATTAATGCAACTACTGTAGATAATAATTTTTTCGCAGTATAATGTTTTAAGGTTATTCATGCTAAATAGAAAAAAGCAACTCTTGCAAGAAAAATTTGATTTTTTATGATGATTAAATTCAAGGTACTTATGTTTTTAAAATCGTTTAAAATCATTTGTTACTGTTACTAAAACTATCGTACTAAAAGAATTAAAGTTTATTACAGCGTTTTCGTAGCCCGGATAGCAGCGGCATCCTTCCTGTGGCTCCTTTAGCCACAGGAAGATACAGCGGATAGCCGGAAATAGCTCCTTAAAATAGCGCTTGAAATCCTAAATTATTTTAGCGAAATTTATGCTTTTAAGTGATTTAAAATATTTATTTTTGCTGTTCGGAAATTAGACACATACAACATATAATATGAGAACGATACAATTTAGAGAGGCCATTTGCGAAGCGATGAGTGAAGAAATGCGTCACGATGAGTCCATATACTTAATGGGTGAAGAAGTTGCAGAATATAATGGTGCCTACAAAGCATCGAAAGGAATGCTTGCTGAATTTGGTGAGAAAAGAGTGATTGATACTCCAATTGCAGAGCTTGGTTTTACGGGTATCGCAGTGGGATCAGCCATGAATGGATGCAGACCAATTGTGGAATACATGACCTTTAATTTTTGTTTAGTGGGGATTGACCAAATTATAAACAACGCCGCAAAAATGCGTCAGATGACTGGAGGACAATTTAATGTGCCTATCGTTTTTCGTGGACCAACGGCTTCAGCGGGACAGTTAGGAGCTACGCACTCACAAGCATTAGAAAATTGGTTTGCTAACACGCCGGGTCTTAAAGTGGTAGTTCCATCTACAGTTTATGATGCAAAAGGATTGTTGAAAGCAGCTATTCGCGATAATGATCCTGTAATTTTTATGGAATCAGAACAAATGTATGGTGACAAAGGAGAAGTGCCAGATGGTGAATATGTAATTCCGCTAGGAGTTGCTGATATCAAACGTGAAGGTACCGATGTTACAATTGTATCATTTGGAAAAATCATCAAAGAAGCGCACATTGCTGCTGAAGAATTGGCTAAAGAAGGCATTTCTTGTGAAATTATCGATTTGAGAACGGTACGACCTATGGATTACGAAACGATTTTAACTTCGGTAAAAAAAACAAACAGATTAGTAGTTCTTGAGGAAGCGTGGCCATTTGCAAGTGTCGCTTCTGAAATTACCTATATTGTTCAGGAACGCGCTTTTGACTTTCTAGATGCACCTATTCAACGCATCACTACAGCAGATACTCCGGCACCGTATTCTCCAGTTTTGTTGAAAGAGTGGTTGCCAAATGCTGGTGACGTTGTAAAAGCAGTAAAAAAAGTGATGTATAAAAAATAGTCAGTTAAAATGATTTGATATTTGAAACGCTTTTATAAATAAGCTAATTAACTATACAAGATGGCAATAGCTTAAATTAACTATATTTGAAACTTCATCAATTTTTTAATTTGGTGAAGTTTTTTTTTGAACGACTATGAAAAAAAATTTCTTGTTTTTTCTGTTTTTTGTTTTGGTTTCGACCATTATGGCTTTTGCGCAAACTAAAGTAAGCGGTGTTGTGTTGGATAAACAAAACCAGCCTATTCCTTTTGCGAATGTAGTTTTCAAAGGTTCCAGTGAAGGAATAGTGACCAATGAAGATGGTATATTTTACTTGGAATCGGCTAAAACGTACGTTACGTTACTAATATCCTCTGTAGGATTTTCTGAAAAAGAAATTACGTTAGACAAAGCAGTCAATTATAATTTCAAAATTCAGCTGAGTGAAGCCGAAAGTTTGAATGAGGTAGTTGTTTTTGCTGGTAAAACTTCTAAAAAAAATAATCCCGCATTGGACATTTTGCGCAAAATTTGGGAACGAAAGCGTAAAAACGGTTTGTATATGTACAACCAATACCAAATGGAAAAGTACGAAAAAATAGAATTCGACATGAACTCTATTGACAGTGCTTTTATGAAAAACAGGGTATTTAAAGGAATGGAATTCATCTTCAACCAAATGGATACTTCGAAAATCACGGGTAAAACGTATTTGCCTATTTTTATAAATGAATCATTGATTGATGTTTATGGAGATGCGAAACTTAATAAGGTAAAGGAGAAAATTAAAGCGAGTAAAACATCTGGATTTAATGGGAATCAACAAATTTTATCTTTTGTAAAAGACTTATATTCTGATTACAACATTTACAACAATTATTTGACTTTTTTTGACAAAAGTTTTACCAGTCCGCTGTCTAAAACAGGGATTGATGTTTATAATTATGTCTTGAAAGACAGTGCTTTCATTGATAAAAAATGGTGTTACAATATTGTTTTTTATCCAAGGCGTAAAAATGAATTAACATTTAAAGGGGATTTTTGGGTGAATGATTCCACATTTGCCATCAAGAAAATAAATATGGCAGTTACTAAAAGTGCCAATATTAACTGGGTAAAAGATATTTATTTAGAGCAGGAATTTGAAGTTGTAAGTGATTCTGTTTTTCTTTTAACCAAGGATTATTTGATGTCGGATTTTGCTTTAAACAAAAAAGAAAGTTCTAAGGGAGTTTATGGAAAACGAACCAGTTTTTATAGAAATCATCAGTTCAATAAAGAGTTGCCAGTGGCGTTTTACAAGGATGAGGTCAATTATATGGATGACGAAGTCTATAAAAAATCAGAGGAATACTGGAATGAAAATCGTTTTGAGAATTTGAGCAAGGACGAATTAGGCGTATACAAAATGCTAGATACGTTGCAAACAGTAAACCGGTTCAAGCAATTATACAGTTTGGTTTCTATTTTAGGAAGTGGGTATGTTGAGTTAAAAAATTTCGATTATGGACCTGTTTTTTCAAGTTTTGGATATAACGAAGTCGAAGGTGTTCGTTTGCGTGTGGGCGGTAGAACGTATTTTGGACCGAATGATCCCTGGCGCTTACAAGCCTATACTGCTTACGGATTTGATGATGATAAGTTTAAATACGGACTCTCTGGAAAATGGATGGTCGATAAAAAAAATAGAGTCATTTTGTCTCTAGGGAATAGGCGAGACATTGAGCAA
This sequence comes from Flavobacterium sp. DT2-2, assembly GCA_051990185.1. Lineage (GTDB taxonomy): Bacteria > Bacteroidota > Bacteroidia > Flavobacteriales > Flavobacteriaceae > Flavobacterium. The sequence goes on from JAFCUE010000010.1 coordinate 52,094, forward strand.
ATAGGAGCTAGTTTAACCACTACAAACGATATTTTGGGTAGAAGCTTTGCCTCTTCAGCAGTGTTTTCGTCGGGTAGTAATGGAAAACTGACGAACATAAACTTAACTAATATGGCAATAGAAATGGAGCCTGTTAAAAATTTAGTGTTGCAAGCGGGAATTTCCTATCGTACACTCGAGTCTGCTTCACCCACATTTAGTTTAGACTATTACACCGATATTGCTAATGGCATTACAAAAAGTGATGTCAAACAATCTGAAGCGAATATCCAAATAGAGTTTTCTCCAAAACGGAAAACAATCGGTTTTGGTGTAGAAAGAAGCAATGTAGACAGCCCTTATAGTCGCTTTTTTGTTAATTACAGCCACGGATTCAAAGGACTTTTAAACAGTGATTTTAAATACGATAAGCTGCAGTTGTATTACAAACAACCCATCATTATTGGGCCCTTAGGAAGATCAAATATCATTGTAGAAGTGGGTAAAACCTTTGGGAAAGTGCCGTTGGGATTGTTGAGTGTAATTCCAGGAAACCAAACCTATTTCACCATCGAAAATACGTTTAGCAACCTTAATTTCTATGAATTTGTCTCAGATCAATATGCTACTTTACAGTGGAATCACAATTTTAACGGTCGTATTTTTTCCAGAATTCCGTTTATGCGCAAACTCAATTGGAGAGAATTAATTTCGATAAAAGGTGTTTATGGAAGTATTTCAGATGAAAATAGAGCTATCAATGCATCTGGACTAGTTTACAATGCGCCAGAAAAAGGATATTGGGAATACAGTGCTGGTATTGGAAATATTTTCAAAATATTCCGAATTGATTTTGCTTGGCGAGCCAATTATCTCAACGTGCCAGAAACTAATCGCTTTACTATAAAAGGATCGTTCGGATTTAATTTCTAGTAGCTATTCCAGCTATGCGTTTCAATCTTTTCCTTTTTAAAAGAAAAAATAGAAAAAGATTTACACTGCAAACGAAGTTCACGGAACTCCTATTAAAAACAGATATTAAGTGAAGTAATCTGGGCTAAAAAAAGTAAAAATATGCAAGATGCCATCGATTTCCTTTTAGCTAAAGACATTGTTTTCAAAACTATTATTGAAAAATATGGGTTGCCAATAATTCCATTTCGGCCTCAGGGTTTTGAGACTTTGGTTTTATTGATCTTAGAACAACAAGTCTCGATCGATTCGGCCAAAGCCACTTTTTTAAGATTACGAGAAAGGATACAAGTCTTTGAGCCACGTATAGTATTCGATTTATCTGACACCGAATTTCGCACCATTGGCGTAAGCCGCCAAAAGACTAGCTACATCAAAGCTTTGGCTACAGCCTTAATCAACAAAGAACTTGATTTAGACAGTTTCCCTTCAAAAACAGCGGCGCAAGTTCGGGAGGAACTTATTAAAATCAAAGGAATAGGAAACTGGACCATCGATATTTATTTGATGTTTACCCTGCAAGCACCAGATCTATTGCCATTAGGCGATGTAGCGGTGATAAATACCATGAAAGAGTTACTCGATATTCACGATAAGGAAGCGATGGAAAAGCACGCGCAACAATGGAGTCCTTATAAATCGTACGCCACCTATCTATTGTGGCATTATTACCTAAACAAACGAAATAGAACGATCACGTACCAATATTAATTTTATAAAATTTAATACAGAGATAACACTGTTTTTCTATTGTAAAAACGTAATGATTGCTTACTTTTGCACCCATAATTATAGAAAATAAAAATTACAATGACTGCAGATAAATTAACGACTTTCGATGTACTTATCGAAATTCCAAGAGGAAGTAGAAACAAATACGAATATGATTTCGAAATAAAAAGAATGCGTTTTGATAGAATGTTGTTCTCGTCCATGATGTACCCAGCTGATTACGGATTCATACCTGAAACATTAGCTTTAGACGGCGATCCACTGGACGTTTTGGTTTTAGTAACCGAGCCTACGTTTCCTGGATGTGTGATGGAAGTAAAGCCTATTGGTGTTTTTCACATGGCGGATGATAAAGGACCAGATGAAAAAGTAATTTGCGTTCCAGTGTCAGATCCAATATGGAATTCATTAGAAAACTTATCAGATATCAATCCACATTTACTAAAAGAAATCGAACATTTCTTTCAAGTATACAAAGATCTTGAAAACAAGCAAGTTGATGTTGAAGGTTGGGGAGATGTAAACGAAGCATATGCAATCATCAAGGAGTGTACAGCTCGTTTTAATGAGATTCCAAATAAACCAGATGGATTATTTAGCATCAAATAAATAATTTTAATAATTTTTATAAAAAAAGCAATATTCCTTTCGGAGTATTGCTTTTTTGTTTAAATTCGTTTGGTTACACTATAATTATTAACTAAAAAACCAAACCAAAATTATGAATACAATAATGATTTATTTGCCAATCGCCATGGCATTCATTGGACTGGCATTTATGTTTGCCAAACGAGCATGGGTTTTAAAACAAGATCCAGGTGACGGTAAGATGAAGGAGATATCAGATTACATTTATGAAGGCGCCTTGGCCTTCCTTAAAGCAGAATACCGTTTGTTGACGTTCTTTGTCATTGGAGCAAGCATAGTATTAGCCGGAATTTCTTTTTTCGTTCCTACTACACATATTTTAATTGTTGTTGCCTTTATTTTTGGAGCATTTTTCTCTGCTTTGGCGGGGAATATGGGAATGAAAATCGCAACCAAAACGAATGTTAGAACTACTCAAGCCGCACGTACAAGTTTACCACAAGCACTAAAAGTATCTTTTGGCGGTGGAACCGTAATGGGATTAGGAGTTGCAGGTTTAGCGGTTTTAGGATTGACCACTTTCTTTATATTTTTCTTTCACTTCTTTATGAACGGAGTTTGGACTTCAACAGAAGATATGACGATTGTTCTGGAAACATTAGCTGGTTTTTCTCTGGGAGCAGAATCAATTGCTTTATTTGCTAGAGTTGGTGGAGGAATATACACTAAAGCGGCTGATGTAGGAGCTGATTTAGTAGGGAAAATAGAAGCTGGAATTCCGGAAGATGATCCACGTAATCCGGCTACAATTGCAGATAATGTAGGTGATAATGTAGGCGATGTTGCCGGAATGGGTGCTGATTTATTTGGTTCTTATGTAGCAACCGTTTTGGCGGCGATGGTGCTTGGTAATTATGTTATCAAAGACATGGGAGGAAATATTCAAGATGCTTTTGGTGGAATTGGACCAATACTATTACCAATGGCAATTGCCGGATTTGGAATATTATTCTCTATCATCGGAACGATGTTAGTGAAAATCACTGATGATAATGCCAAAGAAGCACAAGTTCAAAAAGCATTAAATATAGGAAACTGGGTTTCTATTGTTTTAACAGCGATTGCTTGTTTCTTTTTAGTACAATATATGTTGCCGGAAACCATGAAAATGGACTTCTTTGGCGAAGGGACTAAAGAAATTTCATCCATGCGTGTTTTTTATGCGACTATTGTTGGTCTTGTGGTAGGTGCGGTTATTTCATCGGTTACAGAATATTATACGGGATTGGGTACAAAACCAGTTATGGCAATTGTACAAAAATCGAGTACGGGAGCAGGAACCAATGTGATTGCAGGTTTAGCAACGGGAATGATTTCTACTTTCCCAACGGTATTGTTATTTGCAGCTGCGATTTGGACATCGTATGCTTTTGCAGGATTCTACGGTGTGGCTTTGGCTGCCTCAGCGATGATGGCAACTACAGCAATGCAACTTGCCATTGATGCTTTCGGACCCATATCGGATAACGCCGGTGGAATTGCAGAAATGAGTGAATTACCAAAAGAGGTGCGTACCAGAACCGACATTTTGGATTCAGTAGGTAACACTACTGCGGCGACTGGTAAAGGATTTGCAATTGCTTCGGCTGCTTTGACTTCATTGGCATTATTTGCTGCTTATGTTACGTTTACCGGAATTGACGGAATCAATATTTTTAAAGCACCCGTTTTAGCGATGTTATTCGTAGGAGGCATGATACCTGTAGTTTTCTCGGCCTTAGCCATGAATTCTGTGGGGAAAGCGGCAATGGATATGGTGTATGAAGTACGTCGTCAGTTTAGAGAAATTCCAGGAATCATGGAAGGAACTGGAAAACCAGAATATGCAAAATGTGTGGACATTTCTACTAAAGCAGCTTTGCGCGAAATGATGTTGCCAGGAATATTGACAATTGGTTTTCCAATTGCAATTGTTTTGCTTGGCAAATTAGTTTACGGAGATAACAACCAGTTAATTGCTGAAATGTTAGGTGGTTATATGGCTGGAGTTACGGTTTCGGGTGTGCTTTGGGCGGTATTCCAAAATAATGCTGGTGGTGCATGGGACAACGCTAAAAAATCATTTGAAGCAGGAGTTTTAATTAATGGTGAAATGACATACAAAGGTTCTGATGCACATAAAGCTGCGGTGACTGGAGATACTGTGGGTGATCCTTTCAAAGATACTTCTGGACCATCGATGAATATTTTGATAAAATTGACTTGTTTAATAGGTTTGGTGATTGCACCTATTTTAGGAAATGGTTCTCATACAATTTCAGAAAAAGCAGCTTGTTGTGCAACTACTGAAATGTGTACTTCGATGTCTAAAGAAGAATGTATGACCAAAGGATGCGACAGTAAAACATGTAAATTCATGGGCGCAGGTAGTGGGGATACTGAAACAATTACAAAAGAAGTTTCTATTGAAAAAACCAATTTAGATGGTAAAGTAAAAGCGACTATCAAAACAACCATTAACGGTAAAGAAGATATTAAGAGTTTTGAAGGTACCGATGCGGAAGTTCAAGCTAAAATTGATGCTGCGAAGTAAAAAATTTAATATTTGAAATAAAAAATGCCTTGCAATTTGTGAGGCATTTTTTGTTTTATCAAAGTTGGTGGTAATTTGTGAAATATGTGTTCTAAAACAACCCGTTCAACTCCGCATCGATTCTATTAAAAATAATTCCTAAATCTTCTGGGTTATCCACAAAGTTGATGTTGTCTACATCAATAATTAATAATTTTCCTTTGTCATACGTCTGAATCCAACCTTCGTAGCGTTCGTTCAATCGGCTTAAATAATCAATGGATATTGAGTTTTCGTATTCACGTCCTCTTTTATGTATTTGTCCCACTAGATTAGGAATCGAGCTTCGTAAATAGATCAATAAATCAGGCGCTTTAACTGTAGATTCCATTAATTCAAAAAGAGAGGAATAATTCTGGAAATCACGATTGGTCATTAAGCCCATCGCATACAAGTTGGGTGCAAAAATATGTGCATCTTCGTAAATAGTTCTGTCTTGAATGATTTTTTTACCGCTTTCGCGAATTTGCATCACTTGTCTAAACCGACTGTTCAGGAAATAAATTTGTAAATTAAAAGACCAGCGTTCCATTTGATGGTAAAAATCATCTAGATAGGGATTGTCTACAACATCTTCATAATGGGGTTCCCACTTAAAATGTTTGGCTAATAAACGGGTTAAAGTTGTTTTCCCTGAACCTATATTTCCTGCTATTGCTATGTGCATTACGGTATTGTGATTTTATAATTTGTAATTCCTTCAGCTGTAAAAATAGATAAAATTTGGTCCTTGTAGTAGAATTTTTTAAACGATTTTTCTGCAATTTCAATTTCAGTTTTTTGCTCTTTTTGTATGTCTATGAATTTCAAAATACCGTTTTTGGAGTATAGGTATTGATTGTCATTTACTATCACAATCAAATCATAATCTGGGATTAGACCTTTCTTACTGACTTTTCCAAAAATATCGCAGCTGTACCAATTATTTGTACTGTCAATCCAGTAAAAGGTATTAAAATCTGAGCTGTAGTAAGCAATGTTATCCATTAACGGAACGGAAATCGGTTTGTAATTTTGATTTAAATAATCAAAAAGACCTATCTGCTGATTTAAGCTATTGTATATCCAAAATTGATTTTGCGAAGCGATACCAATAGCTGTAACTACAATAGGAACTGAACTTTCGGAAAAATTGACTTTTTGAATTTCATTCAATTGATTGTCTAAAGTGACAACGGTATTGAAGTTCTCATAAAACAAGACAATTTTAAGCGGATTTTGAAGATCAACTTTCGTGATCTTGCCTAAACTAAAGTTTTGGTATACGAAGGTTTCGCGTGTGCCGATTTTAGAAAAAATATTGTTTTTAACGGTATAATAAAAACCAAAAGAATCATAACCCAAAAATTCATCTGCATCAAAACGAATCGAATTAACAGCAACAAGATTTGGTTTTTGGTTTTGAGCAAAAACAATTGTAAATGAGCTGATAAAGAGCAAAAAAGCTAATTTCTTCATAAAAGCGAATTTACAATTAAACCATATACTTGCATAATGGTCTTAGTATTATTTTAACACATGTAGCTTGTAACAAAAGCTGTTTTTTTCTGTCTCACTTATAAAAACCTAAAAGTATGTATAAAGTAATTTTCACATTAGTATTAGCTGTAGCATCATTGATGGGGCTTCATGCTCAAGAATTTCAAGGTATGGCGGTGTACGAGTCAAAAACCAGTACGGCGGATTTTAAATCGCGAATGGAGGGCAACAAAAATATGACTCCAGATATGCAAAAAATGATACAAGAAAGAATGCAAAAAATGTTCGAAAAAACATTTATTCTAAATTTTAATAAATCGGCATCAATTTACAAAGAAGAAGAAAAGTTAGAGGCTACAGCACAAGCTGGCGGTGGTATGCGTATAATGAATGCGATGAGTGGCGGCGGCGGAACTTATTACAAAAATGTAAAAGAGAAAACCTATGCGGTTGATAAAGATTTTATGGGAAAAGAGTTTTTAGTAAAAGATTCTTTGCCAAGTCTAAAATGGAAAATGGAGGCGGAAACGAGAGTTATAGGCGGATATACCTGTTACAAGGCAACCGCAATTAAGGCGGCAAGTGCTACTGATTTTAGAAATTTCCGACCTAAAAAAGAAGAAGCCAAAAAAGAGGGTGCTGAAAAAGCGGATGATAAATCGGCTTCGGATAAGAAAACCAACTTTATGGATGCCATAGAACTTCCCAAAGAAGTTACAATTACTGCTTGGTATACTCCTGAAATTCCTGTTAGTCAAGGACCTGAAGGATATTGGGGTTTGCCTGGATTAATTCTAGAAGTTAACGATGGGAAAACTACAATTTTGTGCTCTAAAATTGTCTTGAATCCAAAGGAAAAAATAGAAATTAAAGCATTAACAAAAGGAAAAGTAGTTTCTCAAAAGGAGTATGACGATGCTGTCATAAAAAAAATGGAAGAGTGGAGAGAAATGAATCAAGGACGCGGAGGAAATGCTACGGGAACCTTCCGAATAGGCGGATAAGACAGTTTTAATTTTAAATTCAAAAAGTATCAAATGAAAAAAATTCTACTGTTTATTGCCCTTGTGTTGGGATCAATTTCTTATGGACAAAATATTAAAGTTGAAGGAGTAATTCAAGATATAAACAAAGCGCCTTTAGAAATGGCCAATGTTATGGCGGTTAACCAAACCACTAAAGCCATGGATGCGTATGCAATTACTACCGATAAAGGGAAGTATGTTTTAAATTTAAAGCCCAACACAACCTATGTTATTAAGCTGAGTTATCTTGGGATGCAAAATAAAGAAATCACGGTGGCAACTAAGGCTGAAAACATGATGCAAAACATCACCATGGAATCTGGAGGAATTGAGTTGGACGGTGTTGAGATTGTCCGTGAAATGCCGGTTTCTATAAAAGGCGATACCATTGTCTACAATACTGATTCCTTTAAAACGGGTGAAGAGCGAAAGTTAGAAGATGTTTTTAAGAAACTACCAGGTTTTGAAGTCATGGCCGATGGTCAAGTGCAAGTTGAAGGAAAAAGGGTAACCAAATTATTTGTCAATGGCAAACCATTTATGGAAGGGGATACTAAACTCGGATCCAAAAATATCCCGTCGGATGCAGTTGATAAAGTGCAAGTATTGCGAAACTTCAATGAGGTATCTCAAATGAAGGGATTGGAAAACAATAATGACGACATCGCACTAAATATTAAACTCAAAAAAGGAAAAGATAAGTTTTGGTTTGGAGATGTAAGTGCCGGTTTAGCAAACGATAAAGGCTATATCTTTAATCCAAAAGTATTTTACTATTCTCCTAAAACTAGTATCAACTCCATAGTAAATTTGAATAATATTGGGGAGGTTTCCTTGACTTCAGCTGATTTTTTTAGGATAAATGGAGGTGCCAGGAATACTATAGGCAGAAGCGGAACTTCTTTAAATCTGAATCGGAATTTCTTTGGACTTTCTGGTGGTGATAATGTTGCTAAGGCAAACGACAAATTCGGAACTTTAAACGTGAATCATTCTGTATCAAAAAAATGGACCTTGACTGGTTTTGCAGCGTATTCTTCTACATTCAATCAGTCGATTACGAATTCTGATCGTGGTATTTTTGAACCCAATACAACGAATATTGCAACGCTAGAAAATAGAAAAAACAAAACCGATTCCAGAAATAATGCTTTTATCTCTAAGGTAGGTTCCAAGTATAAAGCCAATGATAATTTTCAACTGGATTACGATGTTTTCTTTAGAAAAAACGATCAACAGGATGTTAATAACAGTCAAAGTAATTTTAGCTCTTTTGCTAATGGAATTTCTTTTAGCAGCTCTAACACAGTTATGGCGTTTCAAAATCAAGCGCCAGTTTCTTTCAATCAAAGTTTGAATTTATTTTATACACAAAATCCCAAAAGTACATGGGTAATTGAAGTGCAACATCAATATGAGGATGAAGATCCCTTTTACAATCCGCAACTATCGGTTAATCCATATCAAAATAGTAGCTCTCAAGATCCAAATGATCCAAGCGCTGTTTTTGTCAATGAAAATAGTTTAAATATTGAGCAGTCTCGATTTGTAAGAACCAATAAAGTGGATGCAAAAGCAGATTATTATTACCAAATTTCTAATAAAAGTATATTGAATGTAACAGCAGGAAATTCAAATGCTTTTCAAACATATAATTCAAGTTTGTTGCAAATCTTAGAGGACAAATCTGTTAATCCAGTAGAACAAGCGGCGTATAATAATGACGTGCGGTATGCGTTTAATGATGTTTTTTTAGGACTTCATTACAAGTTTATGGTTGGTAAGTTTACTTTTAATCCAGGATTTTCGGTTCATCAATACAACACCAACAATCAGCAATCTGGTACTCCCTATCAATTAAATTTTAGTCGCTTTCTTCCTGATATGTTTGTCCGTTGGGATTTGAAAAAATCAGAAAATATAACCTATAATTATAATGTTCAGAATGGTTTTAATGATATAAACTCTCTAGTCGAAGGGTATATTTTTACTAATTTCAATAGTATTGCAAAAGGGAATTCCCAACTGCAAAACTCACTGGTTACCAGTCATAGATTGAATTATTCAAAGTACAATTTGTATAATTTCACTACAATTTTTGGAAATATTTCGTATACAACCACAAAGGATCCAGTGGTGAACGGTATATCATTTCAAAGTATTTATTCTACCTCAGACCGTTTGAATTTAGACGCAGAAAATGAAAACTTGAACGGAAATTTGTTTTATAGCAAGAGTTTCAAGAAGTATTATAAAGTAACAGGCGGTATAAATGCTGGATGGAATAAAAACTTTGTTTTAAACCGAAGAGTTGCCAATGGTGCTACGCAGGAGTTTATTCAAGGAATCGAAAACGTAAATCATAGTTACAACCTAGCATTTGCAACGCAATTTAAAAAATATCCAAATATTGATTTAGGCTACCGAATTAATTTTTCAGAGCAAGCGTCAAACAAGTTTACTACGCAAACGCCAACGGTTAAGCTGAACTACTATTTTTTGAATGGGTTAAATGTCAATTGGGATTATTCATTTAATCGCTTTAAAAATGAAACTTCTGGGTTAACAAACGATTTTGAAATCATGACGACAAGCTTAAATTACATCAAAAAGGACTCGAAATTCGAGTATAGAATACAGGCAAATAACCTTTTAAATACGAGATCAAGATTAAACAACTCGTTTAGTGTAAATGGTTTTAATGCGAATGAAACCATTATTTTACCGCGTTTTGTGACCTTTATTTTAAAGTACAATATATAGCCAAATTAAAAAGGGATTTTGACTGAACAAAATCCCCTTTTTTATTTTAATTCTATATTGAATTATAATCCAAAAGCAGTTTTTACTTGGTCTACAAAATCTAGTTTTTCCCAAGTAAACAATTCAACGGTAACGGTTTTTTCGTTTCCACCTGGAGCAGAAAATGTTTTAGTAACCGTTTCTGGAGTACGTCCCATGTGCCCGTAAGCAGCAGTTTCGCTATAAATTGGGTTTCTTAATTTTAAACGTTGTTCGATGAAGTACGGACGCATATCAAAAATAGCTTCTACTTTTTTAGCAATTTCACCATTGGTCAAATTTACTTTTGAAGTTCCGTAGGTATCAATAAAAATACCCATTGGTTTAGCCACACCAATAGCGTACGAAACTTGTACTAAAATCTCATCGGCAACACCAGCTGCAACTAAGTTTTTAGCAATATGACGTGTTGCATAAGCGGCGCTTCTGTCTACTTTACTTGGATCTTTACCAGAAAACGCTCCACCACCGTGAGCACCTTTTCCACCGTAAGTATCTACAATAATTTTTCTTCCAGTCAAACCTGTATCCCCGTGTGGTCCTCCAATTACGAATTTCCCCGTTGGGTTAATGTGGTATTGAATGGTATCATTAAATAAATGAGCGTGTGTTGGATTTTTAGCAATAATTCTCGGGATCAAAATTTCAACGATATCTTTTTTGATTTTAGCAAGCATTGTTGCTTCTTCATCAAAATCATCGTGCTGTGTTGAAATTACAATAGCATCAATACGCGTAGGTTTGTTGTCATCGCTGTATTCTAATGTCACTTGCGATTTAGCATCAGGACGTAAATACGTAATTTCGTTATTTTCACGTCTTAAAATCGCTAATTCTTGTAATAATTTATGAGACAAATCAAGTGCCAATGGCATGTAATTTTCGGTTTCATTAGTAGCATAGCCAAACATCATACCTTGATCTCCAGCACCTTGCTCTTCTGGATTTGCTCTATCAACACCTTGGTTAATATCAGCAGATTGTTCGTGAATAGCTGAAAGAATACCGCAAGAATTGGCTTCAAACATATATTCGCTTTTGGTATAACCAATTTTTCTGATTACATCACGAGCGATTTGTTGTACATCTAAATAGGTATTTGATTTTACTTCACCTGCCAATATCACTTGACCTGTTGTCACTAAAGTTTCACATGCTACTTTAGAATCGGCATCAAATGCCAAAAAATTATCAATTAATGCGTCTGAGATTTGATCTGCAATTTTGTCTGGATGTCCTTCGCTTACAGATTCTGACGTAAATAAATAGGCCATAAGTACTTTTGTTTTAAAATTAAGCGAGAAAAAATAATTGCTGAAAAGGACTAAAGGAGCGTTTCTGCTTTAGCATTTTTTTCTACTGAAAATAGATCAGTACTCATAATGAATAAGTATCATTATGAAGAGGTTGCAATCAGTTCAAATTTTTCCTCTAATATTCGGGTGCAAAGGTATGAAACCATTTTGAATTGCAAATTAAACTTCATTTTTTTTTTTGTAGTTAAATCTTCTTTAGATTAGTGAATTCAAAAAACTTTTTTGAATTTATTTTAAAAAGGTGTTTGTTTTTTTAAAAACTAATTTAGATATTTGATAATCAAATCAATAAAACATGAAAATGAATATGTGCAATATGTATAAAGATCAAGAGGAGTTCTCCTCTGGGTGTTATATTGTATAATTTCGATCAAATTATAAAGCAATAACTTCCCACTAAAATGGGAAGTTTTTTTTTGAACAAAAATTTAAGAAAATTACAAATGAAAAATAAATAGGCGTAATCAAATATTTGAAATTATCAGTGCGTGTTTTGCGATAAATTTGTTTTGTGAGTGTGCTATTTTATTGATTCTGGACTACTGATCCAAAAAGTGTAAATTATAGTATAACTTGTTTGGGCTCACATAAAAAAGTTGGGGAGAAGTTATAAATTTGCATAAAAAAGCAAATGGATTTTTCGATATTTTCATCGTTTCTACCAGAAGGACTGTTATCTCATTTTAATTTTGTTGATTTCAAGGAATTGGGTAATTTACAAAACAAGAAAGATTGTTTTTATATTTATTTAGACGAGAAAAACATTCTTCCTAAAGATTTTGACTCCAATGAATTAGCGTTTTTTTCTTGGTCGATTTTAGTTTTTAGTCGAGCTAATCCACCTCGTTCTCCAACCACAAAAGTTGCTGTTGGGTCCGTTGCACATGTGTCGCCCACTCTAATCATATCTTTATGAGAAACTAAATGAGCGTGCAAATCGTTGTAATGCAAAAGTGTAATTGTGGTTTGTGCATTTAATGAAAAGCTACACAATGCAAAAAAAGAAATTGGTATTTTGTTTTCATAAACTATTTTTTTAAGTTAATAATTATCAAAAGTCAATTTTTAGAACTTAACCAAAAGATAAATTTTAGTTTGTTTTGTGTTTTTAAATTTAAACGAACAAAATAATTATTTTTAGAGTTCTTTTTTGTACTGCATTGGCGTTTTTCCTGTTACTTCTTTAAAACTTTGATAAAAAGAAGATTTGCTTTTAAAACCACATAATTCACCTATTGCGTCTAATGTTAAATGTATATTTTTATTATTTTTTAACTTTTCGCAAACTTCATTTACACGGAATTCATTTATAAATCCGTAAAAATTTTGATTGTTATGATTGTTCAAAACATCAGAAATTATGGTAGATTTATAACCACTTATTTTTGCTAGTTTTTGCAAGCTAAAATTTTTATCGAGGTATAATTTTTCAGTTAGAACTAGTCCTGAAATTTGCTTATATATTACTCTTGCGTCTTCATTTTGTAGTGCTGATTTCTCAATTCTGTTTTTGTTTTTGGTGTTTATTTCCTCTAAAATTTGTAGATCAATTTCTCTAAAAACTTGTGTTTGTTTTAATGTAAAATAGGTTAAAATATAAATAGAGATAATTAATAGCATTGAAACCATTTTAGAAATCATTTCGCTAAAATCGAAAGCAATTCTAATGGTTCCGATGAACCATAAAAAGGAAAATGATATTAATGAATAAACCGTCCATTTATTAACCACATTATTTGCAAGAACCAATTTCACTTCTTTTTTATATCTAAAAACCGTGTAGAAAGAAGCTAAAATTACTATTAATCCGTTGAAAGATTTTAACCAAAAGAGCAGGTAAAAATTGTCCGGAATTGTATTTTCTGAAAGCTCGTACTGTTGAATTTTATAATCAACATCGCTTATTAAAAAAGGAAACAAAATTAGTATTCCAATAAAAAATGGAGCTAATAGTAGGAAGTGTTTTTTTGTAAAATGAATAGTTCCATACAACAAAGCATAAATATATAGAAAAATAGATGGCGCATAAAGAAAAGGTAATAGTTCCCAAATCCGTATTAGGTGTGGAAATTGTCTATAATTATCAGGCAAAAAATAATTTAATGCCATTGTTGTTGCAATAAGCAAAAGTAAAGTTCCGAGCCAACGTTGAGCAACAACATTTTTGCTAGATTTATTGAATAAAAAATAAAATGCTAATATAAGTGCTTGGATTATTCCACCTAAAAAAGATGCTTTCATAAATAGCCTGATTAATGATTTATTGTAACACTAAAGTGTCTTTTTTATAACAATTCAATAATTTGCTCGGTTGATAGAATATCTTTTTGTTTCCAAATAAGTTCTCCATTTACAAATAGTAGTAAAGCTGGTTTATCTCTTGCATTGTATTTACCTGCTAAATCTGGAAATTCATCAGCGTCAATTGAACTAATAAATATTCTTTTGCCAATGTTTTTTAACTTTTTCAATAACCATTTTTTGCAAAAAAAAACAAGGATCACAATAGCGTGAAGTGATGCTTACCAATATTGGATTTTTGGTATTAATTATCTCGTTCTATTCTATTTCACTCATGTTTATCAAAAATCAATAAAAGTTTGAATAGTATTTTTCAACCATTCAAACTTACAAGTCAACAAACAACTAAAAAACTAAACATTACTATTTTATTAAAAAACACTCATTATGTTTTATTTTTTTTTAGATAATCTGAAATACTATTAAACAACAATCCTCCTAAAATAGCGCCATATAGTGTGCTATTTAATGGTTTTGATGTAATGGAACAAGTTCCTGAACTACAACCCACAAAATAATAATAGGTATATCCTAAAACGGCACCAACTATTACACCTAATAGGGTTATAATGATTACTTTCTTGGTCATATTCTAATTGGTTTTATCAAGAATAATTTTGATGATTTCTTCTTTATTCAGAACCCCAGATTGTCGCCAGAGTTGTTTACCTTCTTGAAAAAGCATCATAGTAGGAACTCCGCGAACTTGATATTTTTGCGCCAATTCTTGGTTTTTGTCCACATCTATTTTAATAATCGTAATACGATCTTGAAGACTGTCCTTCACTTGATTTAGAACAGGTAAAAGCATTTGGCAAGGACCACACCAAGTGGCAAAGAAATCCACCAAAACTGGTTTTTCAGAATTTATAATGTCATTGAAATTACTCATTTTCTTGTTTTTTTGTTGGAATTTCACAACCATTATTGCCACAACAACCCACACTAAACAAAGCCATTATTGCAAAAACCACACCTGGAATTATCATTATATATTGTTGTGTTTGTAAAGATTGAATTATAATATAAACGCCCAGAATTAGTCGAATTGCTCGCATAAAGTTCCAGTTTGTAAAAATTGTTTTTAGCATCGTTTTGTAATTTTAGTTATTATACAAATTTTTTAATATTGATCATAAAACCAAGATGAATTCCTTCGTGATAATTATTGAAATTTATGGCTTCTTCAAATGTTGCCAAATGAAAACCGATATGGGTTTTGTACGGCGTAAACGAAACAAAATTTCCTGTATTGTAATCGTCTTTGGTTTGGTTAATTAATGAAATTAATAACTTTTTTATTTCTTCAACTTCTTCTTGTGTTGTGGTTTGTGTTGGTACTGAACCGTATTTGTATTTGTTATGAAAATCTTTAGAGATTAAAACTGGCAAACCCGATAATCTATAAATTAATCCTTGTTGGGTTGTAATGATATGACCTGCATTCCAAATCAAATTGTTTTTAAATCCTTGAGGGATTTTATTGAGTTGCTCTAAAGAATAATTTTCTAAAAGATCTAAATGTAGTTTACGGTTGGTTTCCCAAATTTTAAATGTTGCCTGCATAGTTTATCAATTTGATAAAAATAGTCCAATTCAAAACAGGCATCAATCTGTTTCAAACTGAACTATTTTCGAGTAGTATTTAATCTTTACTTTTTCAATTTTGCATTTACATCTTCCCAGCTGCCACCATTGGTTATATTTGTAATGCCGTTTTGTTCTAAAATAACTTTGGCTCGACTGCTTCTGCTGCCACTTCGGCAAAAGACAACAATGTTTCTTTTGCCTTTAAATTTTGCTAATTGATTTTCAATTTGATCTAAAGGAATATTTATTGCTCCTTTTACGGAACCTTGGGCAAACTCGGTTGGCGTTCTTACATCTACATAAAAAGTTTCGTTTTTTGTAGTTTGTTTTGTTTTTTGAGTTGTTATCTTTTTAGTTACAGGTTTTGCATTTTGTGCACTAATTGTGTAGCTAGAAAAAGCTATTAATAAAAGACCAATTTTTAAAATTTTTTTCATTTTTTATTTATTGATAACTGCATTAACATCTTCCCAAGTGCCACCATTGGTAACATTGTTAAAATCATTTTGTTCTAAAATTGATTTAGCTTGACCACTTCGGTTTCCACTTCGGCAAAAAACAACGATCTGTTTTTTATCTTTAAATTTTGCCAATTGATTTTGCACTTGATCTAAAGGTATATTTACAGATCCTATTACATTTCCTTCCGCGAATTCTCCCGGTGAACGAACATCTACTAAAAATGCTCCTTCATTAACCAAAGTTGCTAAATTATTATTGTCGCTACTGCCACCAAACATACTACTAAAAATTCCCATAGTTATTTTTTTTAAACTGTTTATTTATTAAGCTTTTAACACTTTACTTTGACATACAAAATCGGTTTTTGAAACAGTTGTTTTTGCAATAGCATTGTAACCGCCTTCAATTTCAGAGAAGTTTCTGTAACCACGAGCTTGTAATATTGATGCCGCCATCATAGAACGATAACCTCCAGCACAGTGCATGAAGAAATGTTCTTCGGGATTAATGTCTTTCACCCATTCGTTAATAGAGGCTAAAGGACGGCTGTATGCATCTTCGACGTGTTCTGCTTCGTACTCACTTTCTTTACGAACATCGATAACTTTGCTTTCGCCGATTTTAACTTCTTTTTCAAATTGTTCGGCAGTAATTCTATTTATAATATCAACATCATAACCAGCTGCTGCCCAGGCTTGAAAGCCATATTCTAAATGTCCAATTAAATTATCAAAACCAACACGAGTTAAACGTGTTACCGTTTCTTCTTCCATACCTAAATCAGTAACTAATAAAATAGGTTGTTTTACATCGCCAATTAAAGCACCAACCCACGGAGCAAAATCGCCATCAATACCAATATTTATTGATTGTGGAATAAATCCTTTTGCAAAATCGGCATTATTTCTAGTGTCTAAAATTAATGCGCCAGTTTCTTCAGCAACCACTTCAAATTCGGTAGCCTTGATGGCCTTCATCCCTTGATTAAATACATTTTCAAAACTTTCAATCCCGCTTTTGTTCATGGATACATTCATTCCGAAATAAGCTGGTGGTGGCAATAAACCATCGGTAACTTCTTCTACAAATTCTGCTTCGGTCATGTTGGCTCGCAAGGCATAATTAGTTGCTTTTTGATCCCCAATGGAACCTACAGTTTCTTTGCTCATATTTTTTCCGCAAGCTGAACCTGCACCGTGCGCTGGATATACAATTACATCATCAGCCAAAGTCATTATTTTATCTCTTAAGGAATGGAATAACAATCCTGCTAATTGCTCTTGGGTCATGTGAGCTGCTTTTTGTGCCAAATCTGGACGACCAACATCACCTAAAAACAATGTGTCACCAGAAAAAATAGCGTGGTCTTTTCCATCAGCATCAATTAAAAGATAACTTGTACTTTCCATTGTATGACCGGGTGTGTGCAACACTTTTATTTTGATATCTCCAATTTCAAAAACTTGATTGTCTTTTGCTGAAATGAATTCAAATTCAGGTTTAGCATTTGGACCATAGACGATAGATGCGCCAGTTTTTTTGCTTAAATCTAAATGACCCGAAACAAAATCGGCGTGAAAATGGGTTTCAAAAATGTATTTTAATTTTACCCCGTCTTTTTCCAACCTGTCCATATAAGGTTGCGTTTCACGAAGTGGGTCAATGATTGCTGCTTCTCCATTTGATGTAATATAGTAAGCTCCTTGCGCTAAACATCCTGTGTATATTTGTTCTATTTTCATCTTATTTCTAATTTGAATGTACTGCTATTAATTATGCTATTACTGGATTGCCTTTATTCACCCATTCATTCATTCCTGGGGAATAATTTAAAACATTAGTATACCCATTTTTTATTAATAGGGAATAACCAATTGAAGCTCTATCACCGCCTTGACAATGAATTACAACTTTTTTATCTTTGCTTATTTTATCTAAATTATTTATCATAGTCCCTACAAAAACATTATCGGCTCCTTCTATATGACCGGCATTAAATTCAGCAGCGCCACGAAGGTCTACGATCTGAACATTTGGATTCCCTTTTAATGCTTTTAGTTCTTCAAGAGAAATGAAATGGGATTGATCCAAATTCCCTGTATAATTCTCGGTATTAGGGATGTAGCCATAAATGTTATCAAGGCCAATTCGCATTAATTTTCTGGTGAGATCATCTAATTGGGATTCAGGAGCAAGTATCATAAAAGGTTCCTCGTAAGTTAAAAACCATCCTGCCCAAGTGGCAAAAGAATTATTACCTTGAATGTTGATGCTTCCAGGTATAAATCCTTTTGAAAATTCGGATTTGTCTCTGGCGTCAATCAATTTGATTCCTTTTGCTAAAGCTTCTGTTAATTCTATTTGATTTAACTTTCTTAATTTAGGAACCGCTGTCAAAAGTGGACGATCAACTTTATTTAAGTGCTTCATCATCGCAAAATATTTTGGTGGTTCGGGCTGATCCGTCAATAAATATTTTACAAAACCTTTTTCATCATGCTTGTATTGAAATGCCCAATTTCTTACTTTCTCGTATCCAACTGTTGTGCTTGGAACTGATCCTAAAGATTTGCCACAAGCAGAGCCCGCACCGTGTCCAGGCCATACTTGAATGAAATCTGGAAGATTATTGAATTTTTGAACAGATTGGTACATTTGTAAAGCACCAGCATCAGCTGTACCAACAACACCAGCAGCTTTCTCTAGCAAATCGGGTCTTCCAATATCACCCACAAATACAAAATCCCCTGTGAAAAGCATTACTGGCTCATCGCTGGCAGGAGTATCTGTAAGAAGGAAACTGATACTTTCAGGAGTATGTCCTGGTGTATGTACAACTTCTAATATAAGATTTCCAAGTTTTATTTTTTGACCATCTTTTAATCCAATATGAGGGAATTCATATTCCCAACCTTCTCCACCTTCAGCTGAAAGGTACATATCTGCTCCAGTTAGAGCGGCTAATTCTCTTGATCCTGCAAGAAAATCTGCATGAATGTGTGTTTCAAGAATATGAGTAATTTTCATATTATTTTGTTTTGCAATTTCGAGGTAGGTATCTACATCTCTTTTTGCATCAATTACTGCAGCTACTCCTGCTTTTTGACAGCCAATAAAATAACTGGCTTGTGCTAAACTTTTATCATAAACGTGCTGAAAAAACATATCTTTTATTTTTAGATTAATTACTAATTAGAAATCAAAATTACATATTGTATTTATTAAAAACTGTGACATAAGTTACAAAAGCTTTTTATTATTATAATTGTACTATTTTGCCAGTATGAACATCGTAGCGCATCGATACAATTTTTGGATGTTTCTCTCTTACAATTCGATTTTGTAGGATTAAAGTTGCGGAATGAGCAATGTTAGCATTTATCGAACCCAATAGATTTTTTCCCTTCGGCATTTTTTTTTCTTCTGCCTGTTCTTCTTTTTCCTCGGCAAGAGTAGCTACAATATCATCGATGTGACTTAAATGTTTTTTATATAAATTATCTTTATCTGCGATATAGGCTTTAATGGCACCACATTCTGTATGACCCAAAACAATAATTAATTTCACATCAAGATGTTCAACCGCATACTCAATACTTCCCATGTCAATATCCGAAATTAAGTTTCCTGCATTTCTAATGACAAATAAGTCTCCTAATCCCTGATCAAATAATACTTCTGGTGAAACCCTGCTGTCAGAGCAAGTAAGGACTACAGCAAAAGGATGTTGTTCATTTTGGTTTTTTAGCACTGTTTTTTTGTCTTGATGCGGATGAATGGATTTTTCATTAATAAAACGTTGATTTCCGGAAATTAGTTGCTCTATTGGTTTTTGATTTTTAGCAATCGGGTTAGCTATTTCTTCTTTCTTGCAACCTATTGTCATGCTTAAAATTGCAACTAGCAGGATTTTTTTTCTCATTTTACTTTCTAATATTTCTTCAAAAGTAGCTTGTGAATTTTGTATTTCTTGTAACTTATATCACATAACAAAAAAAGAGATTGTCATTTTCAGACAATCTCTTTTGATTTTAAAACCAATAAATTATTTACAGTAATGTCGTTGGACAAACATAATCAGATGTTAAAAGATTAGTGTTTTTGATTTCGGCAAATCCACCAATAACATCAACAAAATTATCCCACCCGCGTTGTTTTAAAATTGAGGCAGCAATCATACTGCGATACCCACCGGCACAATGCAAAATAAATTTTTTCTCTTTTGGAAATTCTGCTAAGTGATTGTTGATTTCGTTTAGTGGAACATTAATTGCTCCGATAAGATGTTCCGATAAAAATTCGCTTTTCTTTCTGACATCAAAAATTAGTGTTGCATCAAAATCAATAGTGTCTTCCAGTTGTTTGGCCGTAATTCTGTTTACGGTATCCAATTCAAAACCTGCCTTTTTCCAAGCAGTAATTCCACCGTTTAAGTAGCCAATAGTATGATCGTACCCAATACGCGAAAGGCGTACCATACTTTCTTCTTCTTTACCAATTTCAGTAACTAATAAGATTTCTTGTTTGATATCAGCAATCATTTCTCCCACCCACATCGCAAAACTACCGTCTAAACCAATGTTAATACTGTTTGGAATAAATCCTTTAGCAAATTCAGATGCGTCACGTGTATCCAATACTAAAGCTCTAGTTTCATTGGCCACAACTTCAAATTCGGTTGGATTTAATGGTGTTTTAGCTTTTTTTAGTATCACATCTAAACTGTCATAACCATTTATATTCAGCAACACATTGGCAGGGAAATAAGCAGGAGGATTTGTTAATCCGGTCAATACAGCGGTAACAAACTCATCTTCGGTCATCTTTGGATTTAAGGCATAATTGGTTTTCTTTTGGTTGCCCAAAGTATCCGTAGTTTCTTTGCTCATCATTTTCCCGCAAGCTGAACCCGCACCGTGGTTAGGATAAACGATTAAATCATCTGATAAAGGCATTATTTTAGTTCGCAGTGAATGATATAAATGACGTGCTAATTTATCTTGTGTTAGATCAGCAACAACATGTTGCGCTAAATCCGGGCGCCCTACATCACCAATAAACAGCGTATCTCCGGTTATGATTCCGTGTTCTTTTCCGTTTTCATCAATCAGTAGAAAAGTAGTACTTTCCATGGTGTGTCCCGGTGTATGAATCACTTTTACTTTATAGTTTCCAATTTCAAAAATCTGTCCATCTTCAGCAGAAATAATTTCATACGCTGGTTTAGCCGTTGGTCCGTAGACAATTTTCGCATTCGTTTTATTTGCTAAATCCAAATGTCCTGAAACGAAATCAGCATGGAAATGGGTCAGAAAGACATATTTTATTTTGGCATTGTCTTTAAATGCTCGATCAATATAGGGCTGCACTTCGCGTAAAGGATCAAAAATGGCGGCTTCTCCATTATTTTCAATATAATAAGCTGCGTGTGCAATACATCCGGTGTAAATTTGTTCGATTTTCATATTCAAGTTTTTTGAATTATTAATAGTTTCAGTTCAATAAGATTGTGGCAAATTTAGAAGACACTTT
This sequence comes from Flavobacterium sp. DT2-2, assembly GCA_051990185.1. GTDB lineage: Bacteria > Bacteroidota > Bacteroidia > Flavobacteriales > Flavobacteriaceae > Flavobacterium. Next base: position 73,504 of record JAFCUE010000010.1, read on the forward strand.
TAATTCTCAAAGTGATAATTATCATACTAAAATAACTATTTTATCAGTAAATATAGTATGTGACAAAAGTCACAGAGAGAAATACAACTGTTGTTTTTTATTTGTTACGCATAAAAAAAGCATCACAAGGATGGTTTTAATTAGTGAAAGATTAGAGTTGTTTAAATTGATTTTTTGGCTAAATACCAGTCCACCATTTCTAAATTACTTTTTTTTCTTTCTGCTAAAGCTTCTACAGTTTTAGGCGCTGGGATAATTACTTTATCGCCCGGTTGCCAATCTAGAGGCATGGCTACTTTATGCTCATCTGAAGTTTGTAAAGCCAGTAGAGAGCGTTTAATCTCTGCCATATTTCTACCTACATTTAATGGGTAGTACATGATCAAACGTACTTTTCCTTCTGGATCCATAATGAAAACGGCTCTAACAGCGGCAGTTTCACTTTCTCCTGGTTGTAGCATTCCGTATAATTTTGAAACCTCCATACTAATATCGGCAACTATCGGGAATTCAAATAAAACGCCTGTTTTTTCATGAACTGCATTTACCCAAGCAATATGCGAGTGGATACTGTCAATACTAAGACCCATCAGTTTGGTATTATGTGCTGCAAAAAAATCTTTTTCAAGAGCGAAACCGCTCATTTCTGTTGTGCAAACTGGTGTGAAATCAGCAGGATGCGAAAAAAAAACTACCCAACTTCCTTTGTTGTATTCTGAAAATTTTAATTTTCCTGTAGTTGTTATAGCTTCAAAATCTGGAGCTATATCGCCAATTCTGGGCATTAAAAATGCTTTCTCTTCCATGATATTATTTTTTGATTACTAATTTACTGATACAAATATAATTTATATAAATATTACTAAAGGTGACTTTGGTCACGTTTTATAGAAAAAATTTATGACTATTTTTTAATGATAGATTTTTATTATTTGTTAATTTGTGAAAATTATTATAGGCTATGTAGCTATGAATTAGAAATGTATAATTGATTTGCGCTATGTTATTAACAAATAATAGTCAATCAATAATAAATTGTAATAAGTAATTTAGAGTTTAAAAATAAAATTCTAAATTTGTTTGTTTACAGAAAGTTTAGGTTTTTCAATTTACTGCAATTTGATTTAGAAATTTAAAAATATTTTAAAATGAAAGTCAGGTATTTTATTCTATTGATTGGTTTTTCTAGTATACTAAGAGCTCAAACGGATACATTGTATGTTTATGGACCTGGCGGTCCAGCAGCTGTAATAGAGGAATGTGCAAAAATATTTTCAAATAAAACTTCTATTCCTGTAAAAGTGAAAGCAGGTCCCGAAGTGGAATGGATTCAAGGTGCTAAACAGAATGCGGATTTAATTTTTGGAGGTTCAGAGTATATGCTTACACAATTTGCTATGCAGCATGAAGGTTTAATTGATATCGCTACACGAACGGAATTATATAAAAGAGGCGCAGCAATTTTAGTACGTCCAAATAATCCTAAAAATATTACTTCATTAAAAGACCTGACTAAAGGAGGTATTCGAATTTTAGATGTGAATGGTGCAGGGCAATTAGGTATGTGGGAAGATTTAGCTGGCAGACAAAATCTGATAGGAGGAATTCAAAAAAATATTTACAAATCTTTCCCTAATACAGCAATGGCTATTAAAGCATGGAAAGAAGATAATACCTATGATGCATTTATTAGTTATACATCATGGTATTTGAGATTAAAAGATGTCTCAACATTAGTTAAGATACCTGTTACAAATACGGTTTATAGAGGGACTCCTATTGCAATAACTACTTTTACTACACAGAAGGCAGAGGCACAGTTATTTATTGAGTTTATGCTTTCAAATGAAGGGCATGCTATATTCAAAAAATGGGGATGGGAATAATTAGCTAGAATTATAAAAGAATTGATGACTCTTTATCTACTGTTCACCTAACTATTTGGCAAGTTCTGATAGGTATTTTCAATCATAACTTAATTGAACCGTTTTCTTTTTATAAGCTTTCCCATAAATTTTGTGCATTTGTTTTAGAAGCTGAAATTAAGTTTTATTTCTTAACTTTTTGTGATTGCTAAGTGATGCAAGTTGAATTTTTTTGTTTTTAATTAAAAAAGGTAGAGTAGCTTATTTTGAGAGCGACTCTACCTTTTATGATTTTACTTTTCTAAAGTATTCAGAGCATAAAGATCCGTTTTAGGCGTTGGATTTTGCTAAAATGTATAATTTACAAAAATGGTGAAATTTCTACCTATTTCAGTTATTGGGGTTCTTGAAAATCCAGTTTGGCCACTGAAGGCATAACTTAAGTGATTGTTGTACAGTTTGTCAAAAAGATTCAAAATTCCTATCCCTAAATTCAGGTTTTTTATAGGAGTAACACCCGCTTCTAAATCCATTATTTCATATCCTGAAGTTGGAATTTCATCATAGGATTTTGAGATTTTATTTTGCGCAGAAGTCAATGTATAATGAATTGCTGCCCAAAAAATGTCTTTTTCAAAACCAAGTTTCAAACGGGTTACTAAAGGCGGTGTAAGGGGTAAACTCTCCTTAAAATCGTTATTCTCTGTGTAAACATAAGCGACTTCTGTCAGGAAATTAAAATACTTTGCAAATTTTATATCTCCAAATACTTCGAATCCTGTTTTGAAAGCATTTTCAATATTTCTAAAAACTTTTGGATGAATGGGTGGTGTAGTAGGGTTGTATTTTCTAATTAAAGTTTCATCGACCACTCCGATAATGTAATTTTCATAGATAGAATAGTAAACGGAACTTCCGAATTTTATTTGTTCGAAAAAACCAGAAATAGTCTCTTTTCCTGTCAAACCAATTTCAAATTGATTGTTGGTTTCCGCTTTTAGATTTGGATTACCAATGTATTCGTAAGGATCACGACCAATATTGAAATAAGCAACATAGCGTTCCTCAATATTGGCAGCGCGAGTTCCTTTACCGTAGGCAATTTCCAGCGTATAATCTGGAGAAAGTAATCTTTTGTATGAAATGGTTCCGCTAAAATTAGCCTCATTCCTTTTTTCTATATTAGGATACAGTGCAGCAAAACTAGGATCTAAATCCCTTGCTTCGGAAGCAACAAAATCGATTCGTGCTCCTATATTGAAAATTGATTTTTCAGAAGCAAACCACTTGGCTTCAGCAAAGGTTCCAAAAGTATTAGTGTAACTGTCTTGCCATACTTTGTCATAATAAGCCAATGGAGTTGGTAATACCATACCCGCCATATTTCGTTTTACCAGTCGATCACGTCCGCCCTCACGAGATATATTGACCATATCAAGACCGGTAAAAAGTTTCCAACTTTCAGTAAAATTCCATTCTGCTTCCAATTTTCCTCCATAAGTAGTTGCATTTACTGCAGAAGATGCTTCGGTATTGGAATAAGCAGCTCGCCTTGTATTACTCATCAGGTGATCTACAAAAGAATAATAGACTTTAGCAGATAAACCTTTGTATGTTTTACTGTCGCTTATCCATTTGTAATCTAAACTTCCAATGGAGCTGTCATCAATGTCAGTATCCATAGACAATCCGGCATGAAGAACATCTCTACCAAAATTTTGACGAAAATTGGCTTGTAATCTTTGATTATCAGTAAAATTATAGCCTACTTTTAAACCATAGCTGGTGCTTTTAAAAGAAGAGGGAATTTCAGTACCGTCACCATCTTTATAATTCCCATAATCTCTATAACTCAGATTTCCTGATATATCAAATTTGCCAAATTTGCCGGCTAAATGTAGCATGTTTATTACTGAATTGCCATTGCTTTCATAACCAGAAGATAAGGAACCGGATACTTTTTTATCACTATCCTTGGCGTTTCTAGTCACTAAATTTACGACTCCTCCAAAAGTATTTCCATAGCGAACCGAAAAGGGACCTTTGATAATTTCTATTTTGCTGACTTCCTCAGGATTTACTAATGTGGTAATCGGATCCATTCGGTTGGGACAAGCGTGCGATGCTTTGGTTCCACCATCGAACTGGACATTTAACTGTTCGTACTGACTTGCTCTAAAAGCTGGATCTACGGCATAGCTTCCTCTTTTAATCAAAGAAAAACCGTTGATGTCACTGAATAATTCCCCTGCATTTTTTGGCTGTACTACTTTTTCCTTGTAATCTTGTTTTACGATAGTAAGTGCGGGGTCCGTTTTTGTATTTCCGGTAACGATTACTTCGTTAAGAAGTACCACTTTTTTATGTACTGTATCTTGCTTGTTTGTATTTTCTTTGGTTTGACCAAAAGATACAACAGAACACCATAGCAAGGCTGCAATGAATGTATTTTTCATTTTAATATTTTAAAATTGATAGTGTTATTTTAATTTACGATAATGAAAAATAGATCTGTGGAGGATGGAAATTATTTTCCAAACTATCAAAAGAATGAAGATTACAAGTTGCTTGGATGTTGTTTTTTAAGGACGTCAACACTGTAAATTCGATAGTTTCGGTGGGTTGAAAAAATAGTATTATTTTCTTTTCTACAGTGATGTTTTTGTCAGGATTTTGTTGTTCGGTTGCTTTTGCAATTTTTGCCAAAGCACACTTTCCATTACATTTCAAGACTGGTTTGTCTTTGTTTTCGCAATATTTTTCGGTAAAGTCAGTATTATTTAATGAAAAATCAAGAATAGAATAAGTCATTCTTAAATTATAAAATAAAATGGATATTAAAAATACCGTCAAGAGTGTATATTTCAGTACTGTTTTCAAAAGAGTAGGGAGTTAACAACCGTTTTTTTGTCATTGTAAACAAATTTAAAGTATAATTTTATTGTAAAATGTGATATAAATCACCTTCAATGATTCATTTTAGTTTCTTTATTTTTTGGTTCCAACAAATCGAATGATATCGGCTTTGCCCTTATGAAATTCACCTTCATTTAATGCTACACTTTGTATTTCGCTCATATCACAAGTTAATTCTTCAAAATCTTCAAGTATCATTTCTTTTGTGTAAAGCATCGATAAATCTTTAGGTCCGCCAGAGTTATTTTGCAATTGATTCGGATTAAAGGCTTCTATTATAATTTTGCCTCCGGGCTTTAACCAAGTGATTGCTTTTTGGTGTATTTTTTTTCGAATTGAGGCAGGGAAATGCGCATAGATAAAAGCAACTGCATCAATACTATTTTTCTCGTAAGGTACCGAGACAGCATCTTCAATCGTATAATTAATGGAAACCTCTTTACGAGCAGCTAATTGTATTGCTTTTGATTTTCCTATTATACTGGTATCAAAAGCATGTACTTCCCATCCATTGCCTGCAGCATAAACTGCATTTCTTCCTTCGCCTTCGCAGGGTAGAATGATTTTTCCGGGAACTAACTGTTGGAGTTGTTCAGCGAAAAAAACATTAGGTTCTTCTCCATAGACATATTCTCTTTCGCTGTATCGTTCGTTCCAAAAATTTTTCATATTTGTGTATTCTTTATTTTTTTACGGATTAAAATCAAATGCTATTTCGAATTAATAACTTGTATCATCTAGTTTCACTTTTCCGTTGAATGTGCGGTATAAAAAGATAAAATAAGCTGCAAGGAGGGGGGTGCCAATCACCACAATAGTCAACATGATTCCTAATGATTTTTGTGACGATGCGGCATTGTAAATGGTTACGCTATACTTTGGATCGATAGTAGAAATTAATAATGTTGGATACAATTGTAAAGCAACCAAAACAAGCAAAAACGCCATTGTCAGTGAGGAAAAAACCAGTGCGAGCATATATCTTTTTTTTGATGCTAAACGCGGAACATTGGCTACAGCCAAAAAAGAAATTAACGGAACAACGAAATAAAGTGGATTTGCTCCGAAATTTGCGGTAACTTCCGGTATAAAAACTAAAGTGTAAAGTGTCGTAATACCGAAGCTTATGATGAAAAATATCATTCCTTTTTTCAATAAGAAAGTAAGTCTTGCATGAAGTCTTCCTTCTGTTTTTAGTAATAAATAAATAGCGCCTTGTGTCATAAATAGCGATAAAGTGGTCAACCCAACCATTATTGCGTAAGGACTTAAGAAAGAGAAAAACATATCGCCTTTGTATGCGAAATTGGGTCCCAGTGCAAAGCCTTGTAAAATATTACCTAAAACTACACCAAGCAAAAATGAAATCATAATACTGGAAATACTGTAAACATAATCCCAAGTTTTTCTCCACCAAAGCATTTCTTCATCACTTCTAAATTTGATTGCTACGGCGCGAAGGACATTAAACATTAAGAATAACATAAATGGGACATACATTGCGGATAACATGGTAGCGTACATAACCGGAAAACCGGCAAACAAAGCGCCTCCACCAATCACGAGCCATACCTGATTAGCATCCCAAACCGGAGCAATTGCATTGATCGCTATCCTGCGACTTAAGTCTTTTTTGAAAAATAAATGCCAGGCACCAGCGCCAAAATCAAACCCTTCTAAAATAGCATACCCTGAAAATAAAAGTCCGATTACTAAATACCATAAAGTAGGGTAATCAATTCCTAAAAAATATTCCATAATTAATAATTTTTAAGTTTTTAAACGGTTGTAAAATTTACAGGCTTCTGAGCTTCTTCATAAGGACCGTGTTTGATTTTTTTGTTAACCATGTAGATAAATAAAATAAATAGGATCGTATAAACCACTAAAAATAATATCAAAGAAAAGAGGATGTGACTGGAAGTTACTTCTTGAGAAAAAGCTTTATCGGTTCGTAACAAACCATAAACTACCCAAGGTTGTCTTCCCATTTCGGCTGCAAACCATCCTACTTGATTGGCTATTTGTGGTAAAATTACAGCAAAAGAAAAAATCCATAACAACCATTTAGTTTCAAATAATTTTCCACGCCACCACATAAAACAAGCTAACAATGATAATCCAATTAAAGCCATCCCAATAGCAATCATAATATGATAGAATTGAAAAACAGCATTAATCTGGCTTGGTCGGTCTTCCACCGGAAAACTATTCAACCCCGTAATCGGCGCTTTAAAATCTTGGTGCACTAAAAACGATAGCCCGCCAGGAATACCAATCCCGGTAACTTTTTGTTTTTCTTTATCAACCCAGCCCAAAAGATACAAATCTGCTGGTGCTGATTTTTCGAAATGCCCTTCCATTGCCGCTAATTTTGCGGGTTGATTTACCGCAACTCCATCTGCTGAACTGTGACCCGACACTAACTGACCTAAAGAAAAAATAGTGGCAACCACAAGTGCTATTTTGAATGCTTTTTTAGAAATTTCGATGTAGCGTCCTTTTCTGATATAATAAGCATGTACACTTAAGACCAAAAATGCTCCCGCCAAAATCGCTCCTTGCCAAGTATGAATGATTCGGTCTACACTGGAAGGATTGAACACCATGGCCCAAAAGTCCGTTACTTCGGCACGCGCCATTAATCCTTCACCTACGATGTGAAATCCTGCTGGAGTTTGTTGCCAAGAATTAGCGACTACAATCCAAACTGCAGAAAACATGGAACCTAAAAAAACGCCTAATGTAGAAACAAAATGAACCCAAGGCTTTACTCTATTCCATCCAAAAAGCAAGACACCCAGAAAAGTACTTTCTAAACCAAAAGCAAATAATCCCTCGGCGGCTAAAGCACTACCAAAAACATCACCTACAAATCTTGAATACACAGCCCAGTTGGTACCAAATTCAAATTCCATGATAATTCCGGTTGCGACACCAATACCAAATGTTAATGCGAATATTTTGATCCAAAACCGCGTTAAAATTTCATATTCTTTATTTCCTGTTTTTAGATAAAGTCCTTCCATAAGCACCATAATCAAACCAATACCAATGCTTAAAGGAGGATAGATATAATGAAAAGCAATCGTGAAAGCAAACTGAATTCGAGCAAGAATCTCTACGTCCATGAGTAATTATTTTTTTGTATTATTGAGGTGAAATTTATCATCACCATGAAAAAACATTGTCAACCACACCACTCTTGATAAACGCATTAACCACGGTTGAAGTGCGATAAGCAGTATTACATTTAGAGGAAACCATAACAACACTTCTTTATTTTTGAAACCGTAACCTGTAGCAGCAATCCATGCGATAAAAGTTACTATTGATATGCCAACTGTTAATCCATAACTTACATAACCAGTGCCTTGGTAAAAACCTGGTTCTAATTCAGTTCGTTGATTGCAAACGGAACATTTTTCGACCATTTTATTGCCATCGGTGATATTATACCATTTGTTTATGAATAAGTTTCCTTTATGGCATCGAGGGCATTTGAATGAAAATATATTTTTAAAGAATTGGGGCATATTTAAAATTTTATCTAAAATAGTTTTTAAAGACAAGACAGTGTGTGATAATTGTTACTTAACAAGAAATAGTTAGTTTTAAACTAGAGTAGATTTATTTGTATTAATAAATTTCCGTTTGAATGCATCTGGGGTTATGTTTTCATATTTCTTGAAAAAACGGCCAAAATAGGAATTGTCTTCAAAACCTAATTCATAAGCAATTTCAGCAACTGTTTTTTGTTCGTGGATCAGAAGTCGCTTGGCTTCGAGCAGGATTCTGCTTCTTATTAATTTTCCGGCTGCGACCTTTACAACATCGTTGCAGACGGAATTGAGATAATTGGGACGAATAAACATCATAGAAGCGTACTCTTTAACAAAGTGTTTTTGTTTAAAATGTTTGTCTATCAGTTCTTCAAAATGATGAACGAGTTGCAAGGATTGACTGAATTCAAGGTTTTTAGGTATTGGTTCAAACAATCGGTTTAAATCAATCAATAGTAAATTAAGCAAGGAACGTAAACTTTTATCATAATCCGTTTCCTTTGTGTTATACTCATTTAGCATCCATATTGCAATTGATTTTAGACGTTCGAATTTTTCGACAGCAATTTTTAAATACGGTTGTTTGTGGCGATACGTAAGAAATGAAAATTCGCTTAATTGATAATTTTGATACCGCAGCGCAAAAAAATCACTTTCGAATACTAATATATACCCCTCAATTTTATCATAATCTTGCCATTGGTGAATTTGTCCGAAATGCATACACGTAACTGAAAGCGGTTCAATAGGAGTTTCTTTAAAATCAATCAACTGTGATCCTGTATTTTTTTCATTGAGCAAAATCATGTAATAATTATGTCGGTGCGGAACATTTAATTTTTGCATGAAAGGTAAAAAATCGGAAGTATGGTAAACGGCAAATTTTAACTCGTTTTTTGTTACTTTACTGCATTTGATATTTTTAATTTCACTCATGTTTAATTCTGCTGAAGGAGTTATTGAAGGTGAATTTTAATGATACAAATTTCACCAAATTCACTTTTAAATGTATGGTGCTTTATTGGGTTTTAATGGCACTTTTTACTTTAAATAAAAAACACCGATACATGTCATTGTTTACAAAATAATTCCATCGGCCATTTCAATAATTCTATCACTGGCTTTTGCAAAATCATTGTCGTGGGTCACTGCAAGTACCGTTTGGTTGAATTCAGTTGTCAGATGTTTGAACAAATCAAAAACAATTGCTGCATTTTTACTGTCTAAATTTCCCGTTGGTTCGTCGCCCATAATGATTTTCGGATCGTTTATTAAGGCTCTGGCAATGGCAACGCGCTGTTGTTGTCCACCCGAAAGTTTGGAAGCCAGTTTTAATGCGTGGTCTTTCAAATCTAATTTTTCTAAAATGGAATACGCTCTCGATTCAATTTCTTCTTTAGAATATTTTCCTAATTTTAGTGCGGGAATCATCACGTTTTTTAAACTCGAAAATTCAGGTAATAAATAATGAAACTGGAAAACAAAACCTATTTTTTCATTGCGAATAGCAGCTAACTGTTCTTTTGTTTTTAGGGTTAAATTTTCATCGTCCAAAATAATATTCCCTTTATAATCTGTATCCATTGTTGAAAGAAGGTATAATAAAGTCGATTTTCCCGAACCTGATTTCCCTACCATAGTTACAAATTCTCCTTTGTGAATGTCAAAAGAGATATCATTCAACACCTTAAATTTTTCGGGTTCGTAAAAATATTTACTCACTCCTTTTGCCTGTAATAATAGTTCTGGTTGTATCATTTTCTAAAAATTGTTATAGGATCTAATTTTGCTGCTTTTCTGGCCGGAATATAACCCGCCAATGTGGTTACAATTAACCCGAATCCTATTCCTAAGGCAAAGAATTTTGGAAAAAACCGAATCGGAAAAAAACCTATATCGCCTCCAACCCACATATTGCCCATTACTTTTACTAAAAGCATTGCTAACACTAAACCAAATGCAATCCCGATTAATCCAATAACAATGGCTTCTTTTACAAAAATTCGGATGACATCTTTACCTGAAAATCCAATGGCTTTGAGAATCGCAATATCATTCAGTTTTTCCATGATAGTCATATTCAAAATATTGTAAATGCCAAAAGCCGCTACCAGCATTATCGAAAATGAAATAGACATAGCCATCATTTTTCTGATTTTATTTGCTGCCGCTGCCGAAGCATTGGCTGTTTCCCAATCTTCAACTTCATAACCGCTTAACTGTTTGAATTTTGGAATTAGTTTTTTAGCCGTTTCATAATCATTGATATTCACATAAATATCGGTTATGAAACTTGCGCCCTGTTTGTTGAGTTGTTGAGCTGCCGAAATGTTGGTATACGATAGTGTTTTGTCGGTATTTGTAACTCCGGTTTTCAATAACGCAACCACTTTCATCACTTTAGAAACGCCATAAGCTGTGGTGACCGAAATATTATCAGCCAACCGAACATTCAGTTTTTCAGCAATTCCAACCCCTAAAATGATTCCGTTTTGATTGGCTTTTAAGTCGGAATATTTACCTTCAACAATGTATTGTTCCAATTGAAACATCGTATTTTGCTCTTCGATATTCACTCCGGATGTTCTTCCTGTTACTTGTGCTTCTCCATTATTGTAAAACACATTTGCCGAAACATTTGGCGTTACGCCAATTACCTCAGGTTGTTTTTTCAGCGCTTCGATGAGTAAATTCGGATTGATTAATTTTTTGCTTTCTTTGGTAATTTTAGGATTGGTAAGCAAGGCTAAATCGGTTTTGCTGGTTTTAACTAAGGGCTGGCTGATGTGTTCTTCTTTATAAATGCGTAAATGTGGCGTCGATTTAAATAAACTTTCAACAGAATATACTTCAAAACCATACATCAGCGAATTCATGAAAATAAAAATTGCAATCCCAACCGTAACTCCTAAAGCAGCGACCATCGTCTGTTTCTTTTTGGAAATCAAATGAAAAAATGCAATTTCAGAATTGATATTGTGTTTGTAATTTTTCATCAGTACAATTCTTTTAATACGATTTGATTTTCTTTTAAACCCGCTAGTATTTCAACATAATCAGAGGAAACAATCCCTGTTTTTACTGCAATTGGTTTTCTGTCTTCATCCAAAACTTTGTTGCCATAACCCAAAAAACTTCTTGGAATGACTAAAGCATTTTGCTTTTTATTTACAAAAATGTTTGCTTCTAATTGGGTTCCGGAAATGGCAAAATCCATAGGTTCTATAAAAATGGCTTTTATGATAAAAGATTGCGACTGCTCATCAAAAGTGGGCAGTATTTCTGAAATAACCCCTTTGTAGGTTTTCTCACTGTTTACGTTCAGTTTTACCACAATTTGCTGGTTCAATTTTATCTTTCCCATGTTGCTTTCATCGATATTCAAATTGGCGTAAATTTTCTGGTTGTTGGCAATCACCGCAATAATATCGCCTTTACGAACATAGTCTCCCACTTGTTTTTTCTGTTTGTAAACTTTACCGTTTACCAAAGCTTTTACTTCATTAAAATCCTGAAGAACCAGGCTGTTTTCCAATTGCTGATTTTGAACAATCACTTGCTGATTGGCTTGAACCAAAAGATTTTGGTATTGTTGTTCTAATGCCGAGACAGTAGCTCTCGAATTGCTCACGGCAATCAATATGTTTTCGTACTCAACCTTAGCAATGCTGTTGCTTTCAACCAGTTTTTTATACCGACCGACCAACAATTCATCTTGTTGCAGTTTTAATTTTGCTGCGTTCAGATTGGCTTTTGACTGTTGTAAAAGTGGTGCATTGGAATTGGTATTTGCTTTTGCGATTTGCAACAATTTGGAACCACTTTTAGTATTGATAGTACTTTGCGGATTGTCGATTACGGCCAAAATTTTTCCAACAGCTACTTCATCTCCTTCGTTAAAATTGATTTTGGTAATGTATCCTTCGCTTTGTGCCATCAAATTGTATTCTTCATCGGCTTTTAAAGTTCCCGATGCAAAGACCATTTCAGTAATGTTTTTGCGTTCTACTTCGGTTTCTTCCGTTTTTTTACCGCAGGAAAAAAGCAGTGCAAGTGATGCTAAAATTAGTGTGCTTTTTACTATTTTTTTCATTATTGAATGGTGTTGTTGAGGTTTATTTTAGTGTTCAAATAGGAAATATTGGTTGCTATCACTTGTAAGTTGAGTTCGGCATTTAATTTATCATTAAAAGAGATCATTAAATTATCTAGCGAAATCAAATCCTGATGGTATATTTCTAAATTTTTAGTGTACGTATCTATTTTTAGTACGGCAATTTTTTCGTTAATCACATAACTGTCAACTGCTTTCTGATACTCTAATTTCAACTGTTGGTTTTGATTGTTTTCCTGAAGCAAATTGTGTTTTGCATTTTCTTCGGCAATCGTAGCAGTTGTTTTTAAATTTCTTTTTTGCAGATATTTAGAAGTGTCGGGCAGAGCATAATTCAATCGAAGTCCGACATAAGAGGCTTGAAACGTATTTGAATTTGGATTAAAAAAGCTGGTATTACTATTATCTTGATACAGCCAGTTTCCCACTAATGAAAGCGTTGGAAAAAAGGAGGAATTGAAACTTTTTAACTCTTGATTGGAAACATCTTGCAGCAACTTGCTCTGTTGACTCAATAAAGTATTGTTAACATCCAAAAAAGCATTTTCCGTTGTATTTACTTGCGTATCACTTATTTCTAAAGCAGTTGTAATTGGAATATCGCAGGCCGTTTTCAAAATGTTATTTTGTTGGAGTAGGACAGTAGCCAGTTGCGTTTCTTTATCTTCAATTTGCAATACATTTGCAGTAGCTTGATTCAAATCTTGTTGCCTGGCCAGACCTTCTTTTTGTTTGTTGGAAACAATCTCCTCAATCTTTTTAGTATTCGAATAATTAGCATGCAGTATGTCAATTTGTTTTTGAATCGAAACGATGTTGTAATAAGTGGTTGCTATGGTCTCAAAAAGATTTTTCTTGACTAATAAAGTGGTTGTAACGGAATAATTTTCATTGATTTTGGACGCTTTTATTTTCTGCCAAGCGGGAATATTTATCAGATCAATTTGGGGATTAATGGCAATAGTACTAATGTATCTTTGTCCAAATTGTGTTTCCTTGAACGTACCGGGAGCGCCTCCAAAGATTTCTGCCGGCAAATAATTTGTTGGTAGCTGTAAATTATCCGTTGCAGAAGCGGTGGCACTTCCTCGTGGATTAATCACATTTATTTTTGAAATTAAAGTTTGGTATTTTGACAATGCCACTTGTTCGTTAGAAATTTTAAGCACAGCAGCATTTTTTTCAGCATAAAGCAAAATGGCATCAATGCTGTTAAATGAAACTACATCTTGTGCTTTTGATTGAAAACCAAGTAGAATGAGAAGAAGTATTTGAAATATATTTTTCATCTGAAACTTATTTAATCAATAATAAGTTAGTGTTTTCAATTCCTTTAACCCAATGTTTTACATTTGGTTCAATTCTAACAAAATCACCTGAAAACAATACTGCTTTAATTCCTTTTTCGTCTTCATAAATTGCATTTCCAGAAACACAAACTAGTAATGCCGGAACTTTGGTAACATGTTCTTCCAGCGTAGCATCTTTCAAAATTTGTAAGGAAATAACTTTGCCATCAGTTGCAGGAAACATCATATTTGTTTGTACGCCTTTGATGTCTGTGTGTAATTCTTTTAAATTCATTTTGTTGTTATTTTGTGTTTGTGAAAAAGTGATTGTACTTGTTGCAACTACTAAAATTGCAGTGGCGATTTTTGAGATTTTCATAATTATTTTTTTAAAAGAGTTAATAAATTTTTCATTGTTTTCATTCCTTGTGCTTCAATATCAAAGCTAAAATTTGATAATTTCCATTGCAAAATTTGCAATCGAAAGGTGCCCATGGCAAAATGAACCAAACTGTCTGCTTCAATTTCTTGATTGAATAGTTGCGCGTTTTGACCTTGCGCTATTAAATTTTTAAAACTAGCAGCATTGGTTTGTATCAATTGTAGAATTTCATTTTTAATTTCAGGTGAATTATCCATCAATCCATCGGATAAAATTATTACGATAAAATGCGGATTTTTATTAAAAAACTCGAACTGACTTCCAAAAATTTGTATAAACTTTTCTTCTGGATTTGTATTTGAATTTAATATAACCTCAAATCTTTCCGAAATATTATTTGATAAAAATTGAATCAGCAATAAAACAATGTGATCTTTGTTTTTAAAATGTCTGTAAAGCGCACTTTCAGAAAAATTCATTTCTTGTGCAAGATTTTTAGTTGTTAGTCCTAAAACGCCTTTTCTCATTAGTAATTTCCCCGATGCTTCAATTATGGCTTTTTGTTTTTCAGAAAGTATCAAATTATATAATATTTTAATGTTAGTGAATGTTCACTCTTCAAATGTACAAAATTTAATATGATGTCAAGTGATTTATGTCACATAGGTAAAAATTAAAAAATCCCAATCAATTTTACTCGAAAGGGATTAACAAACTAAAAACTATGAAATATATTTTATGCAGTTCCTTTTAGGATTTTGTTCCAATACAACCACGGTAATACTTTGGTTTTTAATATCCACATTAACCAACTTGGTTTTGCTTGATTGAATGGAAATGTCATTTTTGGCTTATTTGTATAATCAAATTCAGCCAACATAAGTTTACCGTATTGGGTAGGAATAGGACAAGCACTATAACCATCGTAAGTTGCTGTTAGTGTTTTTTTATCCATTACGTCTAATAAATTAGTAACAACAACAGGTGCTTGTTTACGAATTGCTGCACCCGTTTTACTACAAGGTGCATTAATACAATCGCCTAAAGCAAATACATTAGGAAAACGAGAATGCTGCATTGTATTTTTGTCAATCTCTACATATCCAAGAGGATTTGCTTCGTCACGCAAAGGACTGTTTTTGATAAAATCGGGCGCAGATTGCGGGGGAACCGCATGGCATAAATCAAAATTTAGTGTAACTCTACTTACCGAATTTTCCTGAGTTGCTTCATTTATATTATAACAAGAAGCCGCAGTTTTTGATAAAACTTGTTTTATGTTACTTGGTGTATCTTTCGTTTCAAACTCTATTGTTTTTTTGTTTCCATCAATTTCAATTATGTTTGCATTATAATGCACTTTAATATTACCTTTCTTTAATACTTCTTCAAGAGTTGCTTTATATTCGGGCACACCAAAAATAGCAGTTGCACCTGAAACATAGTGTACATCACATTTGTCTAGAATTCCTTTTTTGCGCCAATAATCGACAGCGAGATACATAATTTTGTGAGGTGCTCCACCACATTTAATTGGTGTCGATGGGTTTGTAAAAACAGCCATTCCTCCTTTGAAATTTTTAATCATTTCCCAAGTGTACGGAGCAAATTGAAAGGAATAATTACTACTTACATTATTTTTACCTAAAGTTTCCTTAAGTCCTTTAATTTTATTCCAATCGAGCTGAATTCCGGGACAAACGATCAAATAATCATAGGTGATTTCAGTACCCGAAACACATTTTACTTTGTTCGCGGTTGGTTCAAATTCTGAAACTGCTTCTTTTATCCAAGTTGTGTTTTTTGGAATAAAGTCTTTTTCATTTCGAACAGTTTTGTTAATATCGAAAATTCCCGCACCAACAAGTGTCCAGGCTGGTTGATAATAATGTTTTTCGGAAGGATCTACGATTGCAATTTTTAGATTGCTTCTTTTGCGAAGCAATTGCGAAGCCACAGAAATTCCTGCATTTCCTCCGCCAATAATTAGTATTTGAAAATGATTTGCCATTTTGTATGATATTTATAATTTAATATCCTCAATATTATCGACTTATAATTTGTGAACTTGTAACTTTTGTCACATAACTATTTTAGTTAGGAAAAAATAATTCTTTGATTATGATATAAATACCCATTACCAAAACAAACCAACCAAAAGCAGGTTTTAATTTTGCCCCATCTATTTTTTTGGATAAAGCAGTTCCGATAAATATTCCGATAATTGCAAAAGCTGAGATTATAAATAGAAATTTCCAATCTGTAGCAGTTTCGCCACCTTCGCCAAAGAAACCTATTAATGATTTTGCTGCAATGATTACAAGCGATGTTCCAACAGCTTCTTTCATTGGTAATTTACTTAAAATTACTAATGCTGGAATAATTAAAAATCCTCCACCAGCACCTACTAATCCTGTAAGAATTCCAACAACTGCACCTTCAATTAAAATTAATGGATAATTAAATTTTTGTTCTGCTTCGTTGTCTGCAACGGTAGTTTTCTTATCTTTTTTTATCATGCTATAAGAAGCTGCAATCATTAAAATTGCAAAAAGAAGCATCATTAAAATACTTTTGGTAACAACAAAATCGCCAATTGTAAAAACTTCTTTTGGTATCGCTGGTACAATCAAAGCACGAGTTGTAAAAACAGCTATAATTGATGGGATTCCAAAAACAATAGCGGTTTTGATATTAACTAATCCTTTTTTGAAATAACCAACAGAACCAACACCGCTAGTTAAACCAACAATAAATAATGAATAAGATGTTGCTACAACTGGCTCAATAGCCATTAAATAAACCAAAACAGGTACAGTTAATATTGAACCACCACCACCAATTAATCCTAACGCTACACCAATAAGTATTGATGCAAAATAACCTATGTATTCCATAATTATAAAATTTTATATTGCAAATATTGGCAGTTTAAATTTCACAATTTGTAACTTTTATCACATAGGTACTTTATTTTAATAGTTCGATGTGATTTCGGTGCAATTTTAGCGCACCACGTTGCTCTAATTTTTTGAGTAATCGAGAAATTACTTCTCTTGAGGTGTTTAATTCGGTAGCAATTTCCTGATGTGATAATTTTAAATCTACACAACCGCAAGCATCTTTATGTCGTTTTAAATAAAACTCTAAACGTTCATCCATCGCTCTAAAAGCTATACTATCTATAACTTCTAACACTTCTTCAAAACGACTTCTGTAAGTGTCAATCACAAATTCGTACCAACTACGGTGTTGCATCATCCATTTATCCATGAGCGATAACGGAACCATAACCAATTCTACATCTTCTACCACTTTTGCCATAATTTGGCTCTGCTCATTTTTTACACCACAAATCATAGAAATTGCACACGCTTGACCTGGTTGCAAATAGTACATAAAAAACTCTCCCCCATCTTCATCTTCACGATAAATTTTGATGCTTCCGCTCAAAACTAATACTGTATTTTTTATATACTGACCTGTTTTCATTATGACATCGCCTGCTTTAAATTCTTGAATTACAGCATTTTTTTCGATGTCATCAACTAATGAACTTGAGAATGAAGAAAATATTTTTTTGATAGATTGCTGCATTAGGATGAATTTTTAAAATGTAAAAGTACTATAAAACTAATGGAGTGTTGTTTAAGAATGCTAATTTTTGACTTGCTACATTTTTTCAAATATGTGATATGTCATATTTGGTTCGATGAGGGTGGCTCCGAAATGCCACATTATGTTAAGAAGCTTTGGGAAAAAATTTGATCACGGCGTATTTATTTGTTTTTTATAGTAGTTCGAATTTGCCCTAGGCTGGTCTAGCGCAAGTTGCGAAGCGTAAGTGTTTTTTCTAAAAACTGTGCCAGTAATTTTTTTTGGACCGTGTTAATTGCCATATATACCAAGATATTCAGGTGCATTATTTTTGAAGATTCTATATTTATTTGCAAAATCGTCGTGAAAGATATTTAAATCAAAAAAAATTCTTTCGTTCAAATTTTCACAAGAAAATGATGCAGCATATGAAAAAGCTTCTTTATTTTTATCGATTCTTTTTTTCACTGTCAGTGAAGAACTCATTTGCATAAGCATTAACAACGAATTCCGATTCTTTTTTACAAGCCATCATGAAAATAGATTTGTTTTTATGTGGAAATAGATTTGTAAAAATATCCCACACGTCTTCTTTATCTTTAGGATACTTCCTGATGTATTGTTGCAATTCCAAACTTGTTTCATAGTTTTAGAATGCTGATAAACAAATATGTTTTATTGATATTTCTCTAACTCTAAAAACATATGATTCTAAACTATTATTTAAATCTTTCCAAATTACATTTTCCGTTTTTTGCAAATCATTTATTCCAAGTTTTTCCTGTGAAAGTAAACCATTTAAAAACACCGTATCAAATAAGTCAGAATGTAAAGCAATTAAGCCCTCATACATACTTAAGTTTAGTAATTTTCTAAATTTTTCTTTATAATCAGCTCGTAATTTGAATAATAAAAGATTTCTGTAATTAGAAAAATCGATTTCTTCCACTTCAATAGTTTTAAATAATTCAGTATCATGTGTTGGGCAAAAGCAATTGAACGAAAAAGCTATGTTAATTCCATTTTTTTTTATAAGAATCAACATTTTCATTGAATTTATTTGCATTTGAATTACATGTCCATCTTCGGCAATTGATAAAAGTAGTCCATTTTTCTGAAGTATATGAGAATTAATGGATTTTTCGTTACAATCCGGATGAAAACAAGTATTTATTTTATCAATACTTTTGAGTTACAATTGTGAAATGTTTCCGCAATTTTTACTTTTGGATCCATGCAAATATGTTTAGTGTTTATGTTTGTTTGGTACTTTATGCGATAAAGATTTTTTCATGCCTTTTAGCTTTGCATATAATAACAATTCTGTAATTCGAACTTCATTTAGTGAAGTATGTGTTTCCACTTATTATAATGATATTAATGCGGTATGGGATAGTAAAGGAAATATTCACAAAAGGAAAATCCCCAACAGTTTTAAGGAATCTGATAAATTGCAAGTCCTCGAATATTTTAGACTCCTAAATAATTTTAAAGAATTAAAATTTAATTGTCCTTCAATTGATAAAGCGTTAAAAGACTTTCTTCTAACATATCAAATTTCCGATTATTCAGTTTTTAAAGTTGTCACTTATATAACTTGTTTAGAACTTTTATTAGTAGATAATAGCTTTGATAAGCTTCGATCAATAAGTTGTCAATTGCAAACAAAACTAAATTTGCTCAACAATCAATTCGAAAATCCAATACTTGTTGAATCTTATTTTAAAGGGCCGGATACTTTAACTTTAGGAAAAGTCATCCTGACAATTTATAATTACAGAAGTTCAATTGCTCATAGAGATTTCTTAGATTTTTCAAAAAAGCTACAAATACTTGAAGCGTTAAGAACAGAAAATATTTTAAATTTTGTAAGAACTGTGCTCAAGAAAGTTATAGTTTATTCACTTAAAAATCCAAAGTTAATCATTGATTTGAAAAAATGTTAAGCCCTTCGCACAATAGCTAGAGTTTTTGCGTGCGCAACACGAAAAATGAAACTCGTGTTAAACAAAAGCGGAGGTAGTTTTAATAAGAGAAATGTTTTATCAAAGCTAAACCCATCAGTTGCAATACCTTTTGGTATCTAGTGAAGATAAGGTTCTTTAATATCTATTTTCAAAATGATTGTTATTTCAGACAAAATTGACATATTTGTCTGAAATAACAATCATTTCGGTTCGTGATCTTCAAAGACTTCTTTATAAATTTGTTCCATTCGAGACATTACGCCCCTTAAAATTACTCAGCTTTGATTTTAATAAATCCATATCCTCACTCACTTTTTTATCTAGGATTTTAGCATAGTGTTGTGTAGTTTTTATGCTTTTATGCCTCAACATTTTGGTAACTATTTTCAGAGGAACGCCGTTAGAAAGAGTTATGTTTGTGGCTAAAGAGCGGCGGGCAATATGGAAGGTCAAATCCTTTTTGATTCCGCAAACCTCAGCAATTTCCTTGAGATTGGCATTCATTTTTTGATTGCTTAAAACGGGTAATAGTTTATATTCATTTATGCATGTAGGTGATTGGCATATTTCAGAATTAATTCTTCCGGAATTGGGAGGAGGGGGATTCTTGAAGCCATTTCTGTTTTCTAACGGTGGGTAAATATCCATTTTCTAGCATCAATACCTGTACTGATATTTGATATCGTTAAGTTTTTAACATCTATATAAGCGAGGTCAGTGAAGCAACTGCTTACGAAAATATTTTTTACCAGGTTTAATCTTTCGGTTACAAATAATTTAGAATAGACATCCTGAACTTCTTCTTGGGTAAAATAATCTCTTTCGACTTCACGAATTTTTGATTTATAGTTTGCAAATGGATCTTTGTCCAACCATCCATTGGAAATGTAGATTTTGATTTTTTTTTTGAAGTTCTTAACGTATTTGATTGCAGTGTTGTTGGCGCATTTGCGCACACTTCTCAGATAGAACTCATATTCTGTTAAAAAAGAATGGTCTATTTTATTGATCTCGGTATCGGATATGTTGTATTTCCACTGCATGTAGTCTTTGGCGTTTTTGAGTGAAGTTTTGTATCGCTCTAGTTTTCCAGATGCGTATTCAGTGCAAATTCCAGTGATATTGACCACCCAATTCCAATTTAAAGTGAGCACCTGATTCCAATTCAAAATGACCACCCAATTCCGGAGCAAAATGACCACCCCATTTTTCATTAAAAACTAC
>JAFCUE010000011.1:0-94071 GCA_051990185.1 Flavobacterium sp. DT2-2
TTCATCTAGGATCGATTGTTGCTC
Organism: Flavobacterium sp. DT2-2; assembly: GCA_051990185.1. Taxonomy (GTDB): domain Bacteria; phylum Bacteroidota; class Bacteroidia; order Flavobacteriales; family Flavobacteriaceae; genus Flavobacterium. Next base: position 25 of record JAFCUE010000011.1, read on the forward strand.
AAATGCGGGTAATCCTTCAAATAATACTTTTATTTCTTCTGTAGCTCTCATACTTCGAAGATAATAAAAAATGCTGTATTAAATAGAATTAAGCGTAAATAACATACTTTATTTTTCCGCTAGAGATTCACATGGAACTGAGTTATGGAGAAGCGATGGAACTGAAGAAGGTACATATTTAATAAAAGACATTTTTAGCGCAGGAAGCAGTCACCCTCATGACTTTGTTTTACTGAATAATGTGATCTATTTTGTTGCAAATGACGAATTAGGTACAGGCTTGTGGAAAACTGATGGCACCGACCTAGGTACTTCAAAAATCATTAACTTGCCAAGATTTTATACTCTAAAAAAGGTTAAAGATAAATTGTTCATAGTAGCTGAAACCAGTAATACATCATATGGTCCAAGAGAGGTTTGGATTTCAGATGGAACTTACTCCGGAACAAAGCTTTTGAAAAGTTTTGGAGAGCAAAGTTATATAAATGTTACCGCCACATTAAATGATGAAGTTTATTTTGTAGCACGGAACTCCGAGAACAGTCGTAATTCAGTATACAAGACAGATGGAACCCAAAATGGAACAGTTCTTTTATTTGATGCTTTTAAACATCCAACTAACCCTGAATACTATCCAAATTACTTGACTAGTTGTGGCGGTTATGTATATTTCACTTTTGCACAATATATATCTTCTTATGGGACAGAACTTTGGAGGACTAATGGTATCGTTACAGAAAAAATAGCAGGTTCGGGACCAATGGAATTTAATTATTATAAAAATCTTACAGTATATAAAAACAACTTATTGTATTTAGAAGGAAAATCACTTAAAAAGATATGGATTATTAACGATACAATGGCAACTCCTGCCAGTGTAGAAGTAAATGTAGTTAACGGCAATCAATTTGAAGCATATGAAGGTATACAAGAATTAGGGGCAACAGAAACTAAATTGTATTTTAGTGCTAATACAGCAAAAAGCGGTAATGAATTATATTTTACTAACTTTGATTTTTCAACACTAAGTGTTGCTGATAATGAGAATTATGAAACTATTAAAAAAAAAGAAATAGTATTATATCCTAATCCAGCAGATAAAACAGTTAATTTACAATCATTAACCTCAGACACGATAGTTGGTTATCAAATCATTGATAATACAGGAAGAGTAGTAAAAACTAGTACTAAAGAACCTATAAAATCAGAAATCAATATAGACACTAGTAGTTTAAGTTCAGGGATTTATTTTGTTAAAGTAAAAACTACCAAGTCTAATGTTATTACATTGAAACTTTTGGTGAATCATTAAAATTTTATGGTAGAGATGTCAGTTCGAGGACAGTCGGGTACCAATACCCCATCTCGACTGCGCCCGATGTGACGACTAAGACTCTTTTCAATTAATTGAAAACACCTAACGGGTTTTTAAAACCTGTTAAGTGTAACCGCTTTTGTACTTATGGATTGACTTGTTCGAATTTATATTTTCTACTCATTGCAGTAAAATAATTAATCTTTTGGTATTTGTCGTCACGAGCTGGTTCAGGTTTCTTTAACTTAAAAAAAGATAGGCTCCGTTTTGTCATTCCGATGAAGCAGGAATCTAATTAGTTGCTGCCTTAGGTTAAAATCTTCTCGTTACAATTTGAGCAAGTAAAGCTAGCGCATTACTATTTCAAATTACTCGAAGTGAGGGCAAAAACTAATTACAAGTAATGGTATTGTTCGTGGGGCAGTGATCCTGAATTGGTAAACACCTAACCCGTTTTTGAAACCTGTTCGGTATATCCGCTTTCGTACTTAAAGATTGAGTTCGTTGGATTTTGTATCGTGTGCTAGTGAGGCGCTTGGGTTTGCTTTTGTAATAAAAACCTATAAGTTCTTTATAGCCCTGATGGCAGTGGAAATCCTCCTGTGCCAGTCCCGAAACTTCGGGATGGCGCAGGAGATTGGAGCGTACAGCAGGACAATATGGCTTGTGATGAAAAAAGCCTGCTCCTAAAATTTAGTACATGAGTTGAAAATATCTGATGCTTTTACTCCTTAATGCGTCCTTTTCGCAACGAATAATTAACCAAGTACAAGCCAAATAAGGTGACTCCTCCACCAATGGCTATAGCAGCATTTAATGTTTCTCCAAAGATTGCGGCGCCAAGTAAAACCGCAATAATGGGATTAATATACGCATAAACACTACTGATTTCTGCGGGAAGATTTTGCAGTGCATAAATAAAGGCAATAAAAGTAAGTACAGAACCAAAAACAACTAAATACGCTATCGACCACCAGGAAAGTGCTGGAATCGCAGTCAAACTCACGGATGTTCCTGTTGCTCCATTATAGGCAAAAAGTAAAATACTGGATATAAACATTTGTAATCCCAAACTAAAATACGGATTAAAACTAGCCGCTTTTTTCTTAGTGTATAAGGAACCAAATGCCCAAGTTAGTGTGGCTATTAAGGATAAAATGATCCCGAATCTAAAATCAGGAATCATGAAATCACTCAAATGATCGTAAAAAATGACGCAAATACCACCAAAACTCACAATCAAACCCATGACCGTTAATCGCGCCAATCGTTCTCCTCTAAAAAAAGTAATAATCACGATCCACAAAGGAACAATAGCACCAATAATAGCACCTAGCCCGCTACTGATGTACTTTATGCCCCAAGTACTGAGCCCGTTGCTTAAAACAAAATTAACAATACTCAGAATGAATATGGTTTTCCATTGTTTGCCTTTTGGCCAAGGTGTTTTTTTGTACAAGAAAAAGGCAATATAAATAAAACCACCAATGAATTGTCTAATGGCCGCTAGTTGCAGAGCGGGCATGTGTTTTACGCCCTCCTTTGAAGCAATCCAAGTAGTTCCCCAAAAAAAACTAATCCAGCATAAAGCCAAAATAGGCAGTCCAATTGCACTAATTTTTGACGAAACGGCATTTTTAATTTTAGTTCTCACATTACAAATTTGGTTGTGTAAAAGTATACTTTAAAACGGTTTCTAGATAATCGCTGAAAATTATTTTTCTACTAGAATTGCTATCAGTGGTAAATTTGGGCAAAGCCAAATTCAAATCGACAGCCTTTTTAATATAATATTCCTCTCTAGTAGGATGATACGGTGTAACCGCATTGAAAGTTTCGCCCCAAACCTGTTGTGATAAAATAGCTTTTATTATCCCTATGCAATCCTCTTGATGAATTAAGTTTATGGGCGCATTAGAATTTTCTAGATTTTCGCGACCTGATAGGAATTTTACAGGATGACGGTCTGCGCCAATTAAACCGCCAAAGCGGAGTATTGTCGTTTTGAAATTGATGTTGCTTTGCAATAGTTGTTCCGTTTCCAGTAATTGTTTGCCGCTTTCAGTAGCAGGTTTGGCAATTGTCTCTTCAGTAACAAATGCATCGTCATCATTATAAACTGAGGTTGAGCTGATGAAAAGCACTTTTTGAACAGCAGATTTTTCTATAAACGGAATGATATTTCTAATCTTGGAAACAAAGTTTTCAGTTTCTGAGCCGCGCAATTTTGGTGGTACATCGATTATTAAAATTTCAGAATTTTCCAGAAAATTAGTCCAATTTCCACTTGTTTTATTTTCTGAAAGTGCAAGTAAAAAAGGTTCAATTCCGGCATTTTCTAATACAGCTATTTTATCTTCAGAAGTTGTCGATCCAGAGACTAAATAATCATTATTTACTAAGGCTTTCGCCAAAGGCAAGCCAAGCCAACCACATCCTAGAATGCTAATTTTTGTCATTATGAGTTTGTTATTTGGTTTTTAAGCTGTCAGCAAGTGTCGTTTTTTGGAATCTTTGAACTTGGGTTGGGATCCATTTTTCTACTACTGGAACAACAACAGGACTTACTTTTATTTTTTGTCTAATGACTACCGCATCGTTCAATACAAAAGGAGTTGGCATCATCCAGTTTTCTCTCTTCTCTATTTTAAACAAGGGATTTGTCATTAAATCGAATGAACTTTCCATTAATTCCATATCCAAAACGGTAGCAATATTGATGTTAAATTGTATTTCTAAAGGAGCATTATTCACCACATAATAACTTACTATTTTTTTGCCCTTCCGTTCGTACAAAGAATTTTTTTGGCCTAATGTAGACACGCCATTAGCAATAAAATTGTGGATCGCCATTTTTTCATTGGCAAAAATATCATATCGATTTACGGTTCGATTTGGGGTAATTTTTATTTTTAAATATCTTTTATTTCCTTCTATACGATCTTCAAGAAATGTTATGTTTGGTGTTGCAAGATTTTTTTTAGGGGCTGGCGTTGCATAGGTAAATCCAGAATTATATTTACTAAATAGCGGATATTCATTTAAAGCCTCAGCATCTTTTGGATTTTCACCTAAATAACCTTTAGTCCACGAATCGAGATTTTTGTCATAGGTTGCCCAATTGGCTTTGTCAGTGTCAGCATTGTAGACATATAATAAACTGTTAGATTTGGCTTTTCCATACTCATAACCGGATTCAGAATGCGCTTTTGCAAAGAAGCAAATAGCTAACACAAAAAATAGTACCGACCATATTCCCTTTTTGGCGAAAGCTCCAAAAACAGGCAACAATAATCCAAAAGTCAAAACAGTGAGAATCGCACTTCCAAACAGGACTTTTAATCCCAATCCTACTGGAAACATTTGGATAAACGGAACGATGATAATTAAAGCGGGAATGCTACAAATGAGATTTAGGATTTTATTGGATCTTTGGGTTACAATAAAAACGCCAAAAACAAATAGGGCTAAGAAAACTGGAATAATCAAAAATCCTGCTCCTTGTAAACGAAAAGCAAAAACTCCATTAATTAGTATCCACAAAAATAAAGGCGCTACATAGTAATTCATTGTAACCTTCTTTGCAGAGAATCGATTGTAAAAGAGAAAACAAATTGCTAATGAGAGCAATACAAATGCAGCGATATAAGCGTGTCCATTGTACGTAAATCCATTAAGTAAATCGTTGTATTGCGGATAGACGGCCAATAGTCCTTTCCAACCAAAAAAAGTAAGCAATCCGGCAACTAGTAAAGCTCCAATAAACGGTATAAAACCGCTTAGAATTTCGCGGAATGATAAAATACGTTTTGCTTTTCCTATAAATAAAAGAAAAATAAACAGTACTATCGCCAATGCCATCATGGGTAAAATCCAACTAAAAGGATAACTGATGAACGTAAAAGGTATGGTGAAATAGATGTAATCGTCGTTAGCTTTAGTAGTGCTCAAATCAGCATTGGAGAAATATTTTAATAGCGGCATCAAATAGGAACCTTGATGTGCCAGTGTATTTTTGTCTAAATGGTTGCTGTCATCTTGTGCCGTGTGGTAATTGTAATGATCATCAATAAAAGCAAAATTGTAGCCTTGAATGTTGCCCTTCTCTCTAAAAACAGTCAAGTCAGTATCGTTAGGCAGCATTTTATAAATGCTGTACATCAAGGAGTTTGATACTGGAAAAGTGGCATTTGCAGCGGCAAATTCTTTGACTAATCCTGCATTTCCTGCGTTGGTTTCCATCAGCATATAACTGGGTCCAGAAGAGCCTCGCGCCTCAAAATTTAACACTAAACCTACTTCTTTTGCCCACTGATGTTGCGTTACAAAAAGGGCAGCTCCATTTAATCCTAGCTCTTCAGCATCCGAAAACAGAATTATAATATCGTTTTTATGAGGTGTTTTAGCATATAAAAAAGCCCGAACACTCTCTAGAATAGTGGCTACACCAGAACCGGCATCGCTCGCTCCTTTAGAGAAGGAATGTGGTGCGCTATCATAATGCGAAAGGAGTAGTAAGGATTTTGCAGTATTAGATCCTTTTATTCGCGCCAGAATGTTTTTTGATTGCACGAGATTCCCCCAATCACTTAGCGTATAACCCTGCTGAACAGTAGTCTCTAAGCCTAGTTTATTTAGTTCTTTAATAAGATAATCAGCCACTTTTTCGTGTTCTTGTGAACCTACATAATGCGGTTGCCTTGAAATAGCTTCCACATGATTGAAAGCACGTTTGGTAGAAAATTCAGCGGGAGAAACAGCCTCATCTGAAGTCCAATGGGGCATCATAGTAAAGTAAATTAATCCTAAAATCACAAGGATGAATAGGCTTGAAAAAATTGGGGAGTAATCTTTTTTCATTTTGGTTGGTTAGTTTTGGGGTTGTGGTATTTAAATGTCTTTTTTGACTAACATATAGTAATCGTTTTCTAAAACCATGTAGCCTTGGTCGTAGAGGAAATAATAGGTATTTCCCGTTTTAGTTTTTAAAATATTGGTAAAAAAATCAAAATCAAAACCTTTACTCAGGAGTTTAGCACGAGTGGTTTTAGATTTTCCTTCTACATTTAGTTCGGATAGAATGCGGTAATTTTTGCGCAACTTGTTGTTGATGTTGCGCATAAAATTAGTACTATCTTTATTTATTTTATTGTTGTAAGCGTTGCGACAACCGTCACTACAGAATTTTTTGTCCTCACGACCTACAATTTTTTCTCCACATTCTAAACAGGTTTTATTCATGGATTTATTTTTTTTATGTCGTACAAATCAGTTCTGCGATCTTTAAGGATGCGAACACTGCCGTGCTCGTGCAATTCTTTTAGTAAGTCTAAATCGACATCTACAATAAGTGTCATTTCAGTATTTGGAGTGGCTTCGGCTTTGATTCCGTTACTAGGAAAAGCAAAGTCAGATGGAGTAAATACGGCTGATTGTGCATATTGAATGTCCATGTTGTTTACCTTAGGGAGATTCCCTACACAACCCGCAATTGCCACGTAACATTCGTTTTCGATGGCTCTAGCTTGTGCGCAATGTTTCACTCTAGTATAGGCGTTTTGAGTATCAGTCAGGAAAGGTACAAATAATATATTCATGCCTTCATCTGCTAATAATCGAGATAGTTCGGGAAACTCTACGTCATAACAAATTACAATTCCTATTTTTCCACAATCGGTATCAAATGTTTTAATTTGCGATCCACCCTTCATTCCCCAGTGTTGTACTTCGTTTGGAGTAACGTGAATTTTAGCATACATCTCTGAAGTTCCATCTCTTTTACAAAGAAAACCAACATTGTATAATATACCATTATCTAAATACGGCATGCTTCCAGTAATGATATTGATGTTGTAAGAAATTGCAAATTCTTTAAATCGTTTGTGAATAGGATCTGTATGTTTTGCCAGTTCCCTGATGGCTTCTGCTTCAGATAAATGGTTGTAATCAGCCATTAATGGTGCCGTAAATAGTTCTGGAAATAAAGCAAAATCACTTCCGTAGCCCGAAACTACATCGACAAAAAACTCACATTGTTCAAATAAAGCTTCTATGTTATTCAATTGACGCATTTGCCACTGCACTAATCCCAGCCGAATAACACTTTTTGCAAGGTTAATTAGTTTTGGACTTTCGTCGTAATAAATATTATTCCATTCCAATAAAACAGCAAATTCTTTTGAATCCATATCGCCTTCTAAGTAATTTTTAATTACTCGGATCACATGGAAATCGTTACTCAACTGAAAAGAAAGTACAGAATCATGCAACTCTTTTCTTTTAACTTTTTCAATATAATTTTTTGGAGTGAGCGCAGCAGAGTGCTTGCCGTAATTAGGAATTCTGCCGGCAAAAACAATGGCTTTTAGGTTCAATTGTTCGCACAACTCTTTTCGAGCATCATACAATCGGCGACCTAGTCGCAGTCCACGGTAATTGGGATGTATAAAAATATCAATTCCATACAAGACATCTCCTTTTTGATTGTGGGTCGAAAAGGTGTATTTTCCAGTGATATCGGAGTAATTATGATTTTTATCTATTAAGCTTTCATCAACAATTAGCGATAATGCAGAGCCAACAACTTTTCCATCTACTAGAATTACCAATTGACCTTCGGGAAAAAGGCTAAGTAATTTTTCGATATGATGTTCTCTCCAGTAAGAACCTACCATTTCAGGATATGACTCTACCATTGAATTTTTAAGTTCTTTGTAGTCGTCAAACTCTAGATTTCGTAGTTCTACTTTATTTATTTTGGCTTGCATAATAAATTGATTTACAACAAATATAATTATTTTTTAGCCATTTACAAACGGTTACAAATAGTTACAACCGAAAGTAAGTAGTTAGTAACCGAATTAAATTTTGAACCTGTCGCATCTTTGCCCTGTTGATTCGAATGAACGATTTAACAAGGTAACTATAAACACTAATATTTAAATTTACACGCCATGAAAAACAGAGTACAATTAATCGGAAGAGTAGGTCAAGATCCAGAAGTAAAAACATTAGAAGGAGGCAAAAAATTAGCCACCGTAAGCATCGCCACAAATGATGTTTATTACAAAGAAAACGGTGATAAAGTGGAGCAAACCGAATGGCATCGTGTTACGGCCTGGGGGAAAACAGCTGATATTATTGAAAAATATGTTGTTAAAGGAAAAGAAATTGGAATAGAAGGCAAGTTAACACACAGAAGTTACGACGATAAAAATGGAGAAAAGCGTTATGTGACTGAGATTGTTGCTAATGAAGTATTGCTTTTAAGTAAATAAGAATGAGATTAAAACAGCATGAAGTTCTTCGCTTGAATTTCGTGCCTTTTTTTTCTAAAGTAAGGGACTGTTAAGAATTTGTGGCCAAGTATCCAAGTATTGAAATAATTTAGAAAATACTTTTTGCCACTCTAAACGTATTGGCATGCGCCTCGATAATAGTTTTTATATCAGGAGAGTAGCCACCACCCATCGAGACTTGTACTGGAATTTGATGTTTTGAACAAAGCTCAAAAACCAATTCATCTCTTTTTTTACAACCATCCAGCGAACAACTTAATTTTCCTAACTTGTCCGAAGCTAAAATATCAACTCCTGCTAAGTAAAAGATAAAATCAGGTTTTTGTGTTTCAATTAATTTTGGAATTATATCTCCAATAGTTTTTAGAAATGAAGCATCAGTTGTTCCATCATCAAAAGCTATGTCTAGGTCAGAAGTTTCTTTTTTGAACGGATAATTGGTTTTGCCATGCGTAGAAAAAGTGAACACATTCGCGTTATTTTGAAAAATTTCAGCCGTTCCATTCCCTTGATGCACATCTAAATCGATGATTACTATTTTTTTAGCCAGTTTATGATTCAATAAAAATTGAGCAGCAATGGCTTGATCATTCAACAAGCAAAAAGCTTCTCCGTGATCTGTAAAGGCATGATGTGTGCCGCCAGCGATATTAAACGACACTTTGGTATCAAATGATTTTTGTGTGCCTGTAATGGTTCCTTGCGCAATTATCAATTCTCGTTCTATCAATTCTCTTGAAAGCGGAAAGCCAATTTTGCGTGCTGCTTTTGTATCTAAAGTGAGTTGGAGTAAATCATTCACATAGGCAGTTGTATGAATAGACAAAACGGGAGCTAAATCACAAATTTCAGGTTCAAAAAAATCAGCTTCAGAGGCAGTTCCTTCATGAATTAATTGTTGGGGGAGCAATTCATATTTCAGCATAGGAAAACGATGTCCCTCGGGCAACGGATGCTGATAAATGGGATGAAATGCTATTGGGAACATAAATATTTTTTGAGCAGGTGGTTCTTCAACAGAAGTAAAAGATAGGTAAAGCGGAATGTTATTATGAAATAGTCTAGTGTTTTATTGATTCATTATTTCTTGAAAAGAATCGACAAATTGTCCCAAATGCAATCCATCTACTAGTCCATGATGCACATGAATTGACATAGGCATAGTTCTTTTTCCATTTTCATTAATTTTCATTTTTCCAAAAGAGATTTTAGGACAGCTATCGGGAAAAGTATAGCTTCGGGCATGTGACAAGGAAGTGAAATCCAGCCAGGGAATAGCCGAAAAATGAATTACATTGTCATCCTCAAAAGTTCGGGTAAATAGCCCATTTGTAGTTTGTATTCTTTCTATTTCTGCTAAGGCGTTTGCAGTAAAAATTTCAAAATCAGGATTGAATTCGATTAAAGAAAATCCAAAACTACCGTCACTGCGACTTATTGTGGCCGAAGCATTAATTTGATTACAAACATATATTTGATCTCCTGAAATTCTATATCGAAAAGATTCGGTAGCATTTACCGCCTTTAATGTTTTATGCAAATAATAAATGAAAAAAGAGGTGTTTAATAATTTTGCAGCAGCGTAGGCTTGAGTACAATCTATCTCTACGGTAGCGCCAAAAAACGGTTCTTCAAATTGTCTAAAAAATTGAAAATGTTCTTTTCTGGACCAGTTTTCAATGTCTAAAAGGGTTTTCAAAATGGGTTGATTTTATTTTTTTCAAAAGTACTTCTAATCTTTGAAATCTAAAATTCAATTTAAAGGAACTTTTATTAAATCTAAGCGATTAAAATTGCAGTAGTCTAAAATTGAAAAGACATAAAAAAGCCCTAAAAGAAATTTCTTTTAGGGCTTTGTAATATAAAAAAAGAGATTATTGTACTCTGAAAGTAACTCTTCTTACTAATTTTCTAGCTGCATCTGAATCTTTTTCAACTGAAGAATCTTCACCAGCTGCTACAACGTTTAATCTAGAAGCATCTATGTTCGCTTTTATTAAAGTGTTTTTAACACTGTTAGCTCTAGCTGTAGACAATTTATCATTGTATTCAGATCTTCCTAATTCGTCAGCATGACCAATAATATCAACTGATGCAGAAGGATTGTTTCTTAAATATGTCAAGATAAAATCGATTCCTTCTGTAGATACGTTTGTTGGAGTTGATTTGTTGTAATCAAAATAAGTACTCACATACCCTTCGTTGATTAAGTTTTTGATTAATGTACTATTGTTTACGATAGCTGATTTATCAGTATTTTTCCCGTAAGTCTTAAGTAAATAGCTTTCTAATTCGTCAGGAACATTGTTGTTGTTCAAATCAATTGATTTACCTTTTGAGTCAACCATTACACCACCGATAGTATTAGGCTCTTGATCCAGGTAATCTGCAACACCATCTTTGTCAGTATCTAACATTGATGTTTCAATATCAGCAATACGCTGTCTTAATTGCTCAATTTCACTGTTGTTGTCTACGATCCAGTCAGCATGTTTTTCGTTACTACCTAAGTAAACAGTTAAACCTACAGTACCATTAAAAAGAGGGCCAGTAAGTCCGTTAGCACCTTCTGAACTTGCACCATCAAAAGCAAGATTTTGTCTTCCGTGAATAATTGTTGTGAAATCACCTGTTAACGCCACTCTATTAGATAACTTTATTTGCCCTGTTATCCCAGCCATTAGGTTACCCATTCTGTCTTTTGCGTAAGCAGGGTCTTTTCTTTCTAAGAATGAAAGTCCAACTCCCGCGTGTCCTAATAAACCAATAGATTTTGTCCAAGTTTCAAAACTCATGATTCGTCCTAAGTTGGCAACACCTTGAAGATCTACTCTGTAATATTTTGTTTCAAATGCATTTGAATTATCACCTTCAGTAAAGCTATTAAAGCCAAAATCAGCTTTTAAACCAAATTTATTATTGAACATATATCGAACTCCCAGGTCAGCAACATATGGGCTAACAACTGCTGTTCTATAATCAGGTGTCATTCTTTTAGTTGGTTTGTTAAAACCTCCAGCTAATTCAACAGACCATTTGTTGTAATTATTCTCTACAGCAACATCTTTAGTTTGTGTTGTCTCTGTTTGAGCACTCATTGTTGTTAATGCAGATGCAAAAACAAACGTAAGAATGATTTTTTTCATTATTTTTTTTATTTAAATTTACGGCAAATTTACAGCACTATTTTTGATTAAAGTGGCCCATCAGTTAATTATACAAACATTCCTCATAATCTTGTAAATAAGTGAAAATTCGTTCCCTGACAATGTACTTTTTTAAAGAGTATCATAAAAATAATGTTAAAAAACCAGTGTATCTGAGCTTCTACAACGCTCGCATTTTAATTTTAAAAAAAAAATAGGGAATAATTAGATTAATAAAACGGTTTGTCATTACGTATTTAGGTATACGACTACAAAGGTAACAACCCTTTTTATTAGTTGTGTTAAGTTGCTGTTTTAGTGTTCCAGTTTTTTTAGTACTTCTGTTATTTTTTCGAAAGCACTGAAATTTTCATGTTCTACTTTGTGATCAATTTTTTCGTGTGCCCAAGTCGTGTGAAACGGAATGTGAACAGCGTGTCCGCCAATAGCTAAAACAGGTAATACATCTGATTTTAGAGAATTTCCAATCATTAGAAAAGCTGAGGGTTCAATATCTAAACGTTTAATTAAGTCTACATAATCAATTTCCTGCTTGTCTGACATCACTTCAATATGATGAAAATAGTGTCCCAAGCCCGAATTGTGTAATTTTCGGCGTTGATCCAACAAATCACCTTTGGTAGCAACAACCAGTTTGTATTTTCCGTGTAAAGTTCCCAAAGTTTCTTCTACGCCATCCAATAAAACGATTGGTTTCTCCAGCAATTCTTTCCCGTATCGTATAATTTTTTCGATAATTTCAATAGGAATGGTATTGTTTGAGATATTCATAGCCGCTTCAATCATAGAAAGAATATAACCTTTGATTCCGTATCCGTACAATTTTAAATTGTCAATTTCGACTTTAAATAATTCTTTAGAAATGCCTTGATGGGATAAATAATCTTCCATCAAACCACAGAATTTTTTCTCGGTTTCATCAAAATACGTTTCGTTGATCCATAAGGTATCATCGGCGTCGAAAGCAATTACTTTTAGGCTCATATTTGATTGATTTTACCACAAATTCGCTGATTAATATAGTATAAAATACATATTAATTAGCGAATTAGAGGTTGGTTTTTCTTAATTTATCGTCTCTCCGTTCGCAACGCCATCTGTATCCGGATTTACAAAAACTAGTTTCCCTTCGGCATTTGTGGTCATCAAAATCATTCCCTGACTTTCTACACCACGAAGGTTTCTTGGAGCCAAATTCACTAAAACAGTAACTTTTTTTCCTATAATTTCTTCTGGTTTGAAACTCTCCGCAATTCCAGAAACGATGGTGCGCACGTCAATTCCAGTATCTATTTTCAAAATCAAAAGCTTGTTCGCTTTCGGCATTTTTTCGGCTTCCAGAATCGTTCCTGTACGGATATCCATCTTGGCAAAATCCTCAAATTGAATTGCTTCTTTCTGTGGTTCTGTCATTGCGAGGGACGAAGCAATCTCCTCCTTATTAGCAGTTTTAGTCGCTTCTAGTTTGTCTATTTGTTTTTGAATTTCCTCGTCTTCAATTTTGGCAAACAATAATTCGGCCTCGCCAATTTGGTGTCCCGCCTGGATCAAATCAGAAGTTTGAGCAATAGTATTCCAGTTCAATGGACTTTCTATTTTTAGAATTCTTGATAATTTTGTAGCTGTAAATGGCAAGAAGGGTTCGCAAAGTGAACTCAACGCAGCCGCAATTTGCAATGCCACATACATTTGCGTTTGCACGCGTTCCGGATTGTCTTTGATGACTTTCCAAGGCTCTTCGTCGGCCAAATATTTATTTCCTAAACGTGCCACATTCATCAATTCGCTCAAGGCTTCACGGAATCTGTAACGCTCCAGAGAACTTGAAATCACAGCCGGATACGCTTTTAATTCAGCCAGGGTTTGTTCATCAACTTCTGACAACACATTTGGCTGAGGAACAAGACCATTGTAATATTTATTAGTTAAAACCACCACACGATTAATGAAATTCCCGTAAATCGCTACTAATTCATTATTATTTCTCGCCTGAAAATCTTTCCAGGTAAAATCATTATCCTTCGTTTCCGGTGCATTCGATGTCAACGCATAACGCAACACATCTTGCTGATTCGGAAATTCTTCCAAATATTCGTGCAACCAAACCGCCCAGTTTTTAGAAGTCGATAATTTATTTCCTTCCAGATTCAAGAATTCATTCGCAGGAACATTGTCTGGCAAAATATAACTTCCTTCGGCTTTCAGCATCGCAGGAAAAATTATGCAATGGAAAACAATATTGTCTTTCCCAATAAAGTGAACCAGTTTTGTATCCTGATCTTTCCAGTACGGTTCCCAATCTTTTCCTTCGCGCAAAGCCCATTCTTTGGTAGAAGAAATATAGCCAATTGGCGCATCAAACCACACGTATAATTTTTTTCCTTCGGCACCTTCAACGGGAACATCAATTCCCCAATCGAGGTCACGAGTTACTGCACGAGGCTCTAAACCGCCGTCAATCCAGGATTTTACTTGTCCGTAAACATTCGGTTTCCAGTCGTTTTTATGTCCAACGAGAATCCATTCTTTCAGGAAATCTTCATAACGGTCCAAAGGCAAAAACCAGTGTTTCGTTGATTTCATAATCGGAGTTTCTCCCGTAATGGTCGATTTTGGATTAATCAAATCCGTAGCATTTAATGTAGAACCACATTTTTCGCATTGATCACCGTATGCTTCTTCGTTGCCGCATTTTGGGCAAGTTCCCACCACAAAACGATCTGCTAAGAATTGGTCTGCTTTCGCATCATACAATTGCTCGGTTACTTCCTCAATAAAATCACCTTGTTCATACAATTTTCTAAAAAATTCCGAAGCTGTATCATGATGGATCTTAGCTGAAGTTCTGGAATAATTATCAAATGAAATTCCAAAATCAGAGAATGATTTACGGATAATTCCATCGTATTTATCGATTACTTCCTGTGGCGTAATGCCTTCTTTTTTGGCTTTCATCGAAATCGCCACACCGTGCTCGTCACTTCCGCAAACAAACAAAACGTCTCTTCCCTGCAATCTTAAATATCTGGAATATATGTCCGAAGGCACGTAAACACCCGCCAAATGGCCAATGTGAATCGGTCCGTTCGTATAAGGCAAAGCTGCTGTAATCGTATATCTTTTTGGATTCTGTATCATAAAATTATTTTTAGATTCTGAAATTAATTCAGAACGAGCTGCAAAAATAAGGAAATTATTATTGTCATTGCGAGGAACGCGGCAATCAGAAGCTATTTCCCGCTATCCGTTGCAATCTTTCTATTTTTAAAGAAAAAATAGAAAGGATTTTCACTATTATCGGGGCTAGAGATCTCTGATTATAAGAAGTTTTGTATAAGTATTTTGAGTTGAGCTTTCCTGCAAGGTCTTTTTTTGACCTTGTAGGTATTTAAGTCTAAAACACACCTACACCGTTTTGGAAACCTTGCAGGAGGAAAACAAGGTTCATCAACTTAATTTAGAATAAAGGAACAATGTAAAAAATTATTTCATTTGAAAATTGAGTAATTCTTTTGGCTCGATTTCCAGAGCGTTGGCAATTTTTACTAAAGATCTTATAGTGGTGTTTATTTCTGCTCTTTCGATTCGGCCTATCGTAGTTTTAGGTAAGTCGCTTATATCTGCAAGGCTTTGTTGAGATAGATTTTTTCTTTCTCTTATTTGCCTGACAAACACACCAAGATTTATAATAAAACTCTCCTCTGAAACCATATCCAAAGGTCAAAACAAAAATATTTTTGACGGACGCTTAAAAGCATCCTGATTTCATTATATTTGAAAATAATTAAAAAAATATAGTTGCAATGAGGTTTCCCGTAAAGAAGTGTATTTTGAAACCTATATTTTAGGGGAATAATTAAAACAAGTTTTTATAAATAACGTAAGAAAGTAGAATTTTCTTATCGCAAAAGAGGCTGTTTAATTTGTCTTTATCGTCGATTTTGTTTGAAAGACGGGGCAAATACAAAAAGCTTTAAAAAAATAGGAATTAATAAAATAATAAACAAAAATAAATATGGATTTGAAAGATCAACTCAAACTAATCGCTGACCGAACAAAACACAAAGAAAGTATTCAAACTGAAGAAGCTACTAAAAATGCATTTATTATGCCATTTTTACAATGTTTAGGCTATGATGTTTTTAATCCATTAGAAGTTGTTCCAGAATTTGTTGCCGATATTGGAATTAAAAAAGGGGAGAAAATTGATTATGCAATTTTCAAAGATGGACATCCAACAATTTTAGTAGAATGTAAAGACTGGCGACAAAATTTGAATGTTCATGATGGACAATTACTGAGATATTTTCATGTTTCAAAAGCAAAATTTGGATTATTGACAAATGGAATTGTTTACAGATTTTATTCTGATTTAGTAGCTCCAAACAAAATGGATGAAAAACCTTTTTTAGAGTTTAACATAACCGAAATTAGAGACAACCAAATTGAGGAATTAAAAAAGTTCCACAAAGCAAATTTCGATGCCGAAAGCATTGTAAACACCGCTAGTGAAATGAAATTCATGAATGAACTCAAACATTTGTTAAATAAAGAGTTAACAGAACCAACACCTGAATTTGTCAAATATTTTGCAAAACAAGTTTATCCGAGCGTTGTTACTGCAAAAGTATTGGAACAGTTTACAGAATTGACAAAAAAATCTGTCCAACATTATATTAGCGACTTAATCACAGAAAGATTAAAAACAGCTTTGTTAAAGGAGGACGAAAAAAGTAAATCTGAAAATTCCGTCGAAATCTCAGTTGAACAAAACCTTGAAGATATTAGCAGAATAAATACAACCGAAGAGGAACTTGAAGGTTTTTTAATCGTGAAAACTATTTTGCGACAAAAAATTCCAGCAACAAGAGTAACTTACAGGGATGCTCAATCTTATTTTGCAATTTTTCTTGACGACAATAACCGTAAAGCAGTTTGTAGATTATATCTGAACAGCGGAAAAAAATTTATAGGTACAATTGACGAAAACAAAAAAGAAACAAAAAATGAAATTGAAAGTTTAGACGATATTTTTAATTATTCAGCCGAATTATTAAAAACAATCGAACAATATGAAAAATAATATCAAAACGTTTCGTTAGTATTATTTTGTTTTTAACAAACTGGGAAAGAAAGTCGCATTTTTAATGTGGCTTTTTTTATCTTTACATCCGTAATTAACAAAGCATCTACATTATGTCAAAAGGACCTAAAAAAACACCAAAAACAAGGCTTTACATACCAAATTGCTAAATCGGAAAAAGGCTAAACTTCAAGAAGAAAAAAAAGAAAAAGCATTACGTATAAAAGCTTTGGTCACAAAAATGAATCAGAAAAAAAATAGTGACGGATCTGATGTCAATTGAATGATAACGCTAAACAATCAGCGCTGATCTTTGTAATCCGTGGAACAAAAAAGCATTTCGTTTCTGTAATAATTTGTCATATAGCACAAGTTTATCGACTTTAACTTTATTCTGGTAAGCTGCTACAATTTTAGTTTCCTAAATTTTCGATTTCGATTTTCAATTTTTCTAAGTGACGATTAAGGATTGCCCAAACTATTGAATTATCAATGCTGTCATAAGCGTGAACCAAGCGGTTTCGAAAACCAATAATTTGATTGCCATTTTCAATCACAAAGTCATTTTCTATCAGTTGTAATTTATTCAGAGCTTCTCCAATAATGACCAACTGTCTTTCGACGGCACTTTGAGTTTTTCTGTCTTTATCATACATATTGAAATCAGTAATATCAATAGTAAATTCGCGAATTAAAGTTATCGCGATTAAGACATCAGAAAGATACTTTTTGCTTTTTTCCGTCATAAAGTAAAATTTTTGTAGTGTCTATATTTTTTCTAAGAATTGGATTTTTAATGGAGGAATGGGTCAATAAATCAACTTTTCTTTGAAAAAATTCTTCGAGTTTGTCCCAAAGATCCATCAAATTTTCCCCACGCTCGATTGGGTCTTCGTTATCAATTTCGATTAGTAAATCAATATCGCTGGATTCATCATTGAAATTATCAGTCACAGCAGAACCAAAAGCATAAATATTTTTAACATTATGACTTTTGCATAATGTTAAAAATTCCGCTAATTTCATTTGTATAGACTCTTTCATTTTCATATTGCTAAGATAGTTTATTTTTTTAAAAGATATTTTCTGTTTTATAGATAACACATCCAGAAAGAGAGGTGCTTTTTTTATATTTGTAAACGTAATTAAAGTAGCATCTAAATCATGGCAAAAGGACCCGAAAAAAACACCAAAAATAAGGCTTTACATACCAAATTGCTCAATCGGAAAAAGACTAAACTTCAGGAGGAGAAAAAAGAAAAAGCCATGCGTTTGAAAGCTTTGGTTACAAAAATGAATCAGAAAAAGAGTAGTGACGAATCTGATGTAAGTTAAATGGTAGCGCTAATCAATCTGTGCTAATCTGTGACACGAGCGATAGCGAATTGGCAAAGCAAATCCGTGGCTGAAAAAAACTTTTCGATTCCTCACTATTTTACCCGAAATTTGCAGCAAATATTCAAACACAAAACCTATGGAATTCGGTAGAATAATTATTTCAGAAACAGCAATTAACAGTCAAAATCTTCAAGATATAATTCACTCTAATATTTCGGTAATTAACTTAATGCGTGAGGAAGGCGTTAGCGATGATTTGATTCATGAAGACGCTGTAATGAGTTATTATTTAGATTATTACACGTCACAATATACAGAAGGGAATTTTGCTCAGTTTGTATACAATTCGGGTTGGGACAAAGAACTAAACGAATTGATAGAAGAAGGTTTGGCATTAATTGGCGCCTGCAACCATTTGGAATTGTTCCAACAGCAATTCAAAAAAGTAAAATTAATGAGCAGTGTTAAGCTCAACAAATTCCTAAAAGGGAAATTAGAAGGCGTAAATCCTATCCGAGATTTGCTTAATAACGACACTTTTTTCGAATTAGAAGAAAACCTAGTTACGCTGAATGCTACTTTCTTAAAAACGCACCCAGATTTTGAAGTCCTTTCTGTAGACGACATGTTTGCCGCCTTAGAAGAATTTGTGGGGCATGAGATTAAAAGAGAGTAATTAAAAGTCAAAAGTCGCAATTCTTAAAGTCTCATTATTATTGCGTTTAGTTGGTTGCCGACTTTATTCTATTGATGGCAAATAAGCTGCGATACTAATCGGGTGCTAATCGGTGCATTTGACTTTAAGACATTAAGACTTGCGACTTTTGGACAAACTTTCACTCATTTCTATTAAACATTTCCTTAAATTTGCTTCCATTATTATAAAAGTTAGCGTTAAAAAAATCAACTATGTTACAAATTGCATTTATTAGAGAGAATCAGGAAAAAGTAATCACCGCTTTGGCAAAAAGGAATATGGATGCCAAAAGTGTTGTTGAAGAAGTGGTACAACTGGATGAAAAACGTCGCGCTACGCAAGTAGAGCTAGACAATATCCTTTCGGAATCTAATAAATTATCCAAAGACATTGGCGAATTGATGAAGGGTGGAGAAAAAGCCAAAGCCGCAATCTTAAAAGAAAAAACTGTTATAAACAAAGAGAAAAGTAAAGCGCTTGCCGAAACTGCTGATGCACTTGCTGCTGAACTTTTAGAAAAACTATATACACTACCCAATCTTCCGGCTGATATTGTTCCTGTTGGGAAAACACCAGAGGAAAACTTGAATATTTTTGAAGAAGGGGATATTCCAGTTTTGCATGAAGGCGCGCAACCACACTGGGAATTGGTAAAAAAATACGACATTATCGATTTTGAATTGGGTGTTAAAATTACTGGCGCAGGATTTCCAGTTTATAAAGGAAAAGGAGCACGGTTACAACGTGCTTTGATCAATTATTTCTTAGACAAAAATACCGCTGCAGGATATAATGAAGTTCAGGTTCCACATATGGTCAATGAAGCATCAGCTTACGGAACGGGACAATTGCCAGACAAAGAAGGACAAATGTACCATGATAAAACCGATGATTTATACTTAATTCCAACAGCTGAGGTTCCAGTAACGAATTTGTTTCGGGATGTAATTTTAAACGAAAATGAATTGCCAGTTTTGACTACAGCTTACACGCCATGTTTCCGAAGAGAAGCAGGTTCTTATGGAGCGCATGTACGTGGATTGAACCGTTTGCATCAATTTGACAAAGTGGAAATTGTACGTGTAGAACATCCAGATAAATCATACGAAGCGTTGGACGGAATGGTGGAGCACGTAAAAAGTATTATGCGTGAATTAAAATTACCCTACCGAATATTACGTCTTTGTGGTGGCGATATGAGTTTTGCTTCAGCATTAACCTATGATTTCGAAGTGTTTTCTACCGCGCAAGATCGTTGGTTAGAAATCAGTTCGGTTTCTAATTTTGAGACTTTTCAAGCGAATCGTTTGAAATTGCGTTTCAAAGACAAAGACGGAAAAAACCAATTGGCACACACACTTAACGGAAGTGCATTGGCTTTGCCAAGGGTTTTGGCAGGAATTTTAGAAAACTACCAAACCCCAGAAGGGATAGTAATTCCAGAGGTATTGCGTCCGTATTGCGGATTTGATATTATAGATTAAGTAGTGTTCAGTCCTCAGTGATCGGTGTTCAGTTAGTTTTTTGGACAATACACCGTTTAGCAAACTGAACACTAAATACTGAACACTTTAAAGATGAAAAATATTTTTTTACATATCGCCCTGTTTTTTTCATTGATTTGTTTTTCGCAAAACGAACAATTAGCGCAGTATTATTACGATAAAGGTGATTTTGAAAAAGCAAAAATCAGCTATGAAGAACTGCTGAAAGAGATCCCTCAAAATTCACAGTATTTTCTAAGAATAATTGATTGTTCCCAGCAATTAAAGCAGTATGAAAGTGTCGAAAAAGCACTTCAACAGCGATATGATCAATACCAACAAGGAAATATACTAGTAGAATTGGGTTATAATTATCTATTGCAAAAAAAGGATGCTAAAGCCAATACTTATTTCGATCAAGCTTTAGAACGCATCAAGAAAAATCCAAAAGAAGTATACGGAATTGCTAATGCTTTTGAACGAAAAGTGCTTTTGGAATACGCGTTAAAATCCTATCAACTAGCTTCAGGATCTGACGAAGATTTTAATTTTAATTACCAAATTGGTTTACTATATGGTCAGATGGCTAATATGGAAATGATGATTGCCACATTTTTGGAAGATGCCTATACCAATCCTCAAAACTCCATCAGAATTCAAAACCAACTCGTTCGTTTTATGGTTGATGAAGGGGATGCAAATTTCAATGAACTCTTGCGAAAAGCATTAATTTTAAAAACACAAAAAAATCAAGATGTATTTTGGAATCGATATTTAAGTTGGTTTTATGTACAACAGAAAGAATTTGATAAAGCTTTTATTCAGGAAAAAGCCATTTACAAACGCAATCCAGAATCGTTGACCAACATCGTAAATTTAGGACAACTGGCTATCGAAGAGGGAAATGAGGACGCAGCCAAGGAAATTCTGGGCTTTGTCCTGCAAAACACTCAAGATTTAGAACTGCTCATTCAGGCCAATTCGTATTTGGTCATTATGAAAATTAAAAAAGCAACAGAAAAAGACTTTGCAGCCATCAGCACAGAATTAGACGGGATGTTGAAACAATTTGAAATAACTCCTTTTACCTTATCTTTGCAGCTGATACAGGCACATTTCATGACTTTTAGTTTAAAAAAACCAGAAGAAGGAAAAGCTATAGTCAAGAGAGCGTTAGAATTGCAATTAAACGAGTATCAAGTGGCTACTGCCAAAATGGAACTGGCAGATATTTTGCTCTATGAAGAAAAATTCAACCAAGCATTGATTTATTATTCACAGATTGAATTGGATTTAAAGAATGATGTAGTAGCGCATGAAGCCAGTTTGAAAGCAGCAAAAACAAGTTATTTTAAAACAGATTTTGCATGGGCACTCAAACAATTTAAGGAATTAAAATCGGCAAATACGCAATTGATTGCCAATGATGCCCTAGCGTATTTTTTATTGATCAATGACAATACAGCCGCAGATTCTACACAAACAGCTCTGAAAGAGTTTGCGAAAGGGGATTATTTGCTCTATCAAAATAGAAATGAGGAGGCAATACAACAATATCAAACGATTCTTAAAACTTATGCCGGCCAGGAAATAGAAGCCGTGACCTTATTGCGATTGGGTAAAATTTATGAAAAGAAAGGTGATTTTGCTTTAGCTTTAAGCCAGTATCAGACAATTATTGAAAAACACAGCGATGGCATTTACATAGATGAAGCCTTGTATTTTTCGGCAGAAATTTACAACAAGCAGCAACTTCCTGAAAAAGCAAAGCCCCTCTACGAAAAAATAATATTCAGTCACGAAGACAGTATTTATTTTGTAGAAGCTAGGAAAAAGTTTAGGCAATTGCGTGGTGATACCAATTTGTAGAAAAGTTTAACTGTTTAATTGTTGAATCGATTAACCAGTTAAACAACTAAATAGTTAAACAAAAAAAATGATATTATACAACGTTACTACAAACATACATGAAAGTGTACACGATCAATGGATGATCTGGATGCAACACAAACACATTCCTGAAATTCTGGCTACAGGAAAATTCACTGCTGCTAGAATGGTTCGTGTTTTAATTGAAGAAGAAATGGGAGGCGTGACGTATTCCGTTCAATATACAACTGACAGCAAAGACACTTTGGAGAAATATTATCTGGAGGACGCACCGGCTTTTCGTGAAGAAGGAGCGAAGTTATTTGGAGACAAAATGCTGGCTTTTAGAACGGAATTAGAATTGATTGCTGATTATAAATAGCCATGGAACTCCATTTTCAAACCAAAGAAGAAAGCAACAGAAAACAATTGGAGGATTTTTTGAAATTGTCCAAAACAGAACGTTTTTATCAATTTTTGCGTTTGATGGAAAAAGTAAATCAATTTCCAATGAAGCATAAAAACGACATTAATTCGAATTTTATTATTCAAATAAAAGCTAGCTGATATGTTTAAAAAATGGGAAGAAAATATCAATCAATTCATTTTTACTGCCAATAAACATAATGTAAGAATGTTGATGGTTGGCGGAGGAGCGGTAAATTTTTATGGGTACCAGCGTCATTCCGCGGATGTGGATTTTTGGATAGAGACCACGGATGAAAACTTTAAAAAATTAGTAGCCGTTTTTAATGAAATGGGATATGAAATTGATGATTTCCCCGAAAATGTAAAAAAACAAGAACAAAATATTTCCGTTAAATTCTCTCCTGTAGACTTGGATTTAGAATTAATTACAAAATTTTCTGTAAATAAAACTTTTGCAGAAGCATTTGAAAGTAGTGAAGAAGTACAAGTCAATGACAATCTTTTTTTAAAATGGAATGTGCTTTCATTAGAGGATTTAATAATAAGCAAAATTAAAGCAAACAGACCTAAGGATTTATTGGATATTCAGCAATTGCGAGAAATAAACAAAAACCAATAAAATTAGGACAATAAAAAACACTGAAAATATTCAGCATAAGCATGGAAAAAGTAACAGCCAAAAAACACCTTGGGCAGCACTTTCTTAAAGATGAAAGCATTGCAAAAGATATTGCCGACACCTTGAATTTAGAAGGATATAATGACGTGTTAGAGATAGGTCCGGGAATGGGTGTTTTGACAAAATATTTGTTGGACAAACCAATCAATACCTACGTAATTGAAATCGACACCGAATCAGTAATGTACTTGGATCAAAATTATCCAAAATTAAAAGATAAAATCATATCTAAAGATTTCTTGAAATACAATATCAACGAAATTTTTGAAGGAAAGCAATTCGCGATCATCGGTAATTTTCCTTATAATATTTCGACGCAAATTGTATTTAGAACGTTAGAATACCGCGATCAAATCCCAGAATTTGCAGGGATGTTTCAGAAAGAAGTAGCACAACGCATTTGTGAAAAAAAAGGAACTAAAGCGTATGGTATTTTATCGGTTTTAGTTCAGGCTTTTTATGATGCTGAATATTTGTTTACCGTAGACGAACATGTTTTTATTCCGCCACCAAAAGTAAAATCGGGTGTTTTGCGCTTACGCAGAAAAAAAGATTACAGCTTGCCTTGCGGCGAAAAATTGTTTTTTACAGTAGTAAAAACGGCTTTTCAGCAACGTCGTAAAACGTTACGAAATAGTTTAAAGACTCTAAATTTGTCGGATGCTTTGCGGGAAGATGAAATTTTTAACCTTAGACCGGAACAATTAAACGTAGAACAATTTATCGCATTGACCCAAAAAATAGAAGCCGATGGAGTTTAAAATCAGCAAAGTACTAATTCAGGAATTAGAGCAACTCATTCAAAACAAAAACGACCAACAACTGGAAGTATTATTGAATGATATGCACCATGCTGATATTGCCGAAATTCTAGATGAGCTGGACTTTAATGAGGCGACCTATATCTTTAAAGTTTTAGACAGTGAAAAAACAGCCGAAATTCTTCTAGAATTAGAAGATGATTTGCGTGAAAATATATTAAGCAGGCTTTCGCCAAAGGAAATTGCCGAAGAGCTTGACGAGCTGGAAACCAATGATGCTGCAGATATTATAGCAGAGCTTTCACAAGATTTGAAGGCCGAAGTAATATCTGAACTTCAGGATGTGGAGCATGCTAAAGATATTGTCGATTTATTGCGTTATGACGAGGATACCGCAGGTGGAATCATGCACAAAGAATTGGTTAAAGTCAATGAAAATTGGAATGTACTCACTTGTGTAAAAGAAATGCGAATACAGGCCGAAAACATTTCCAGAGTTCATTCGATTTATGTCGTGGATGATGAAGATAGACTCAAAGGACGTTTGTCGCTCAAAGATTTATTGACAACTTCTTCTAGAACGCCAATTAATGCGGTTTATATCAAGAAATTGAACTCGGTTAAAGTAGATACCGAAGACGTTGAGGTGGCTCGAATCATGCAAAAATACGATTTAGAAGCCATTCCGGTGGTTGATGAATTAGGACGATTAGTAGGTCGCATAACCATTGATGATATTGTAGATGTAATCAAGGATGAGGCCGATGAGGATTACCAGTTGGCAGCAGGTATATCACAAGATGTTGAAGCCGATGACAGTATATTTGAACATACAAAAGCGCGCTTGCCATGGTTAGTTTTAGCGTTATTAGGCGGTTTTATTTCGGTAAAAGTGCTAGGTTTGTTTGAAGGCGCTATGCTACAACACGGAAATTTATTCTTTTTTACGCCATTGATTGCGGCAATGGCAGGAAATGTTGGAGTGCAATCTTCGGCAATTATTGTGCAAGGTTTGGCTAACAATACGTTGAGCGGATCCTTGTTTAATAGATTGGTTAAGGAAGTATCTCTAAGTTTATTAAACGGACTAATTCTGGCTACAATATTGTTTTTAGGAAGTCATTTTCTTCTGAATGTCGAATTGATCATTGGTGTTATTGTTACTGTAGCATTGATGTCGGTAATTATTATTGCTTCATTGATAGGAACATTTATTCCGTTATTACTTGATAAATATGGTATTGACCCAGCTCTAGCTACTGGACCATTTATTACCACTAGCAATGATATTTGCGGAATTCTGATTTATTTTTCGATAGCAAAAATGATTTTAGGATTTTAAGAAAGAAACAAGAATAGAGAGCAAAGAGGAAAGAAATTGTAAGGATAATTTTAAAACGTTTTTTTAATTTTTGTATAGTAAAACTGAATAAAAAATAAGACGATAGACAATAGAAATCAAAAGTAAATTAGATCCAAATTTTTATAAAAGAATCTAAAAAATTCAATAAAAACTAACACTTTCCCAGATTGGCTTCCTCTCCTTTGGAGAGGGTTGGGGATAGAAAAACCAAAACTAGTATGAAAGTACACATCATTGGCGGTGGGAATTTAGGTGTTTCTATAGCACTGGGACTATCTAAATTTGCATCTGAAAACCAAATCACGATTACTCGAAGAAACACCTCTAGTATTCTGTATCTTGAAAAATTAGGAGCAACAGTTTCCAGTAATAATAGGCATCAAATTCAAGAGGCTGACATTTTAATTTTGACTATAAAACCCTATCAAGTAGATACAGTTTTAGCCGAAATTCTTCCCGCAATTTCCAATAAAATCATCGCTTCGGCAGTGAGCGGCTTGTCCATTGAAAATTTGCAAGCCAAGATTGGCGCTACAAATAGTGCTGTGCGAATCATGCCTAATATTGCGGCGCAATTTGGCGCATCAGCCACTTGTATAGCATTTCACGAAAAAGACAAAGACAAGGCGCAAGGTGTAGTTGCTCTATTTCAGAGTTTAGGAACTGCTCCAATTATTGACGAAAAATTAATGGATGCAGCTACTGTTTTAGCCGCTAGCGGAACTGCTTTTGCGTTGCGTTACATCAGAGCCTCAATGCAAGCGGGTATTGAGATTGGGTTCGATTGGCAAACTGCTTTGGCAATTTCAGCACAAACCGTAAAAGGAGCTGCTGAAATGCTTCTCGAAGAAAAAGTACATCCGGAACAATTAATTGACCGTGTAACAACACCTCAAGGATGCACAATTGCTGGATTGAACGAAATGGAAATGCATGGTTTCAGTTCTTCTTTGATACGAGGAATCAAAACATCGTTGAAACAAATTAAGGGGTAATTTTATTTTAGCTGTATCCTGCTTCTCAAAATGTTAGTCAAATAATGTGTTAAGATATTCTGTTACTACAAAAAAATTTATTAAATGGACCAAAAATAATTTCCAATACTATTCCAAATAAATATTGCTTAGGCATTTGTCAAGACACTTAATCTCAAAATCTTGACAAATACTTAATCAATAATTATTTAATAGAGATAAATACAACAAACAGGTTAGTAAATATGACTTTTGGCTAAATCCCGTTCCAACAAGCAAAAACTTAAGCCATAAGATTGCCTAAATCTTTTATTTTTTGCCAGTTTGCTTTTATAGCAGTATGTTGTTCTTTAATCATCATTAATTGTTCCGATGATAAATCTTCGGTATGCGTCACTGCGTCATCGTAGGTATCAAGTGCAGCCTCTTCTCCATATTCACAGGAATTGATTATCGCTTTTCTGTCGCTACCTGTCATGGCAGATTTAATATCCATCCACACTCTAAACAATTTACCTGATGTTGTTGTTCCTTCAGTTGCTGTTCCGCCTAATCTTTTTACTTCAGCAACAAGATCTGCTTTGCATTTTAAACTTGTTTCAGTAAAATGAGAAAACAATGTTTTCAAGTCTGTTTCATCAGCCTCTTTTGAAGCAGTTTCGTACCCTTGTATTCGATCGTTGTTGATTTGGATTAACGAATTTAATATCTCAATTGATTTTTCTGTATTCATCTTTTCTGTATTTATTGTGTGAATTAATTTTCACTTACACAAATGTCAGTATACTTTACTATATAACTTTTACACAATTTTTTTTTAGATTTGCAACATTTACATATTGTTAAGTGTTTGACATACAGAATTTAAAATGTAAAGCAGTATAAAACCTTTCATTGTGAATTAAATGCATTTGTGAGGTGCATAATGCGCTACATTAGTAATTATTATAGTAATCAATATTGATTATTGCTATTTATAACATTTGGATTTTTGCAATGCTTAAGTATTTCTTTTGATGGAGGTAACAAACGAGAATGCAAAGTGGAGAAAGTACAAAAAGATACTTTAAAAATAAAAAATAGCGGTTTCTTTCAAAGGTAATAACAAGAATAATAATTGTACAAATAAAGTAAAAGTGTAGTTCGAATCGCTAAAAGCAGTAAAGTTTATAATAAATCCAATATTTATGCGGTGCAAATTGCTGATCAAGTGTATTGTAATTAAGTATCTAGTGCCTTTTTTTTGCTTTGCCGGATTTTAAACTAAATTTCAACCATAAGAAACCAACGGTTCCCGCAATAAAAGAAGCAATCAAAATCGCAATTTTTGAATAGGTAATTACTTCTTCTCCATCATTTTTAAACGCTAGTAACGTTATGAAAATAGACATGGTAAATCCTATTCCGCCCAGCATTCCGGCACCTAGAATATTACTCCATTTTAGATCCTTTGGTAACGTACAAATTCCTAAAGTTACAGCAATAAAGGAAAACAACCAGATGCCGAGTGGTTTTCCAATCACCAGACCAAGCATAATACCAAGCGTGTTAGAGTGATTTAATCCCTCATACCAATTCGAGTTTATGGGAATACAGGTGTTTGCTATTGCAAATAGGGGAAGAATAAAAAAGGCGACAGGCTTGTGTAAAAAATGTTGCAGTCGATACGAGGATGTTTTCTTGCCTCCATTGCCAAACGGAATCACAAATGCCAGCAATACACCTGTAATTGTAGCATGAACCCCCGAATTCAACATGAAATACCACATGGCAACGCCTCCAAGTAAATACGGAAAAAGGCTGTGTACATTTCGTCTGTTGAGAATGAATAAGCCGCCCATAATGGCAAAGGCAATAAACAAATTTATAAAAGCAATAGTTTCTGTATAAAAAATTGCAATAACTAAAATAGCACCCAAGTCATCAATTACGGCGAGTGCGGTCAAAAATACTTTGAGCGAAGTAGGAACTCGATTTCCCAAAAGAGATAAAATTCCAATCGCAAAAGCGATATCAGTAGCCATAGGAATACCAGCACCATTTTGTGTAATGGTTCCAAAATTCAACAGTAAAAAAATTCCTGCGGGAACAACCATGCCGCCTAAAGCGCCGAAAATAGGTAGTGCGGCATTTTTAAGGCTCGATAATTCTCCCTGATACATTTCGCGCTCTAACTCTAAACCAATCAACAGAAAAAAGATTGCCATCAATCCATCGTTAATCCAATGGGTTACGGAATGGCTTCCAAGTTGCGTTTCCCAAAATGCAATGTATTGGGTTTGAAAAGAGGAGTTAGCTAAAACAAGTGATAGTATTGTCACAAAAAGTAGTAAAAGACCACCGGATTTTTCGCTTTCAAAAAAAGCGTTGAACGTTTTAGTTAATTTCATTTTTGAGATTTAATTTACTACACAAACACAATGGGTAACAAAAAATTCAGGAGGCTAATTTACAATTTTCAAAGCTTATTCCCTTTGGTAAAACAATAAACCGTAATTTTTTTGTTAATTTGAAGTATCAAAAAAACACTACATTATGGAGATCAAAGTCCTACATATCGATAGCAATCATTCCGTACTGTGGGATCAATTGCAACAATCTGGATTTGTAAATCACAGCGATTTTACATCTTCAAAAGAGGAAATTGAAGCTAAAATAGACGGATACCAAGGAATTGTAATTCGGAGTCGTTTTAAAATTGACAAAACATTTTTAGATAAAGCTACAAATCTACAATTTATCGCGCGTGTGGGTGCCGGTCTCGAAAGCATCGATTGTACTTATGCCGAGTCAAAGAATATTACACTTATCGCCGCTCCAGAGGGCAACAGAAATGCGGTAGCAGAGCATGCCTTGGGCATGATTTTGTCATTATTCAATAAATTAAATGAAGCTGATCGTGAAATCCGATCCGGACATTGGAACCGAGAAAGCAATCGGGGTCACGAACTAGATGGTAAAGTGGTTGGCATTATCGGCTATGGCAACATGGGAAAGGCATTTGCTAAAAAACTACGGGGTTTTGATGTAAAGGTGTTGTGCTATGACATTCAAGAAAATGTAGGCGATAGTAATGCGAAGCAGGTTTCATTTGAAGTATTTCAACAAGAAGTAGAGGTGCTGAGTTTGCACATTCCATGGACTCCAGAAACAGATAAGATGGTCTATACTGATTTTATAAATGACTTCGCTAAACCTTTTTGGATAATAAATACTTCACGAGGCAAGAACATTGTAACAGCAGATTTAGTTACGGCTCTAAAATCAGGTAAAGTTCTGGGTGCAGGTTTGGATGTTTTAGAATACGAGAAATTATCATTTGAAGCCTTGTTTAATGACAAACATACACCGGAAGCTTTTCAATATTTATTAAAAGCCAAAAATGCGATTCTGACCCCGCATATCGCTGGTTGGACCCTTGAGAGCCACGAGCGACTTGCCCAAGTAATTGTAGATAAAATTAAAGCAAAATATTTTGAGAAGCTATAGTTGAAGCGATAGAGAAACGGGTTACGGGTATTGGGGGTTTCCTTTTTAAATCAAAAAATCCCAAAGAATTGGTGGCTTGGTACAAAAAACACCTAAGTTTAAAAACAGATCAATATGGTTCCACTTTTTGGTGGAAAGACAAAGAAGGAACTCACTGTAGCACACAATGGTCGCCTTTTGTAGCAGATACGAATTATTTTGAACCAAGCGAAAAACAGTTCATGCCAAACTTCAGAGTGGATGACTTAGAGCAGCTTATAAAAAAATAATCTGATGAAGGTGTAACAATTATAGGTAATGTGCAGTCTTATGAGTACGGAAAGTTCGGTTGGCTACTAGATGTCGAAGGAAATAAAATCGAACTTTGGGAGCCAATTGATGCTAAATTTCAATAAACAACTTAAAAAACAAATCAAAAACAATTAACCCATGGAAAATTTAAAGCATGAAGAATGGAATAATCAACGCCCGATTCAACAAGATAATAAAAAAATAGCTGCAGGGCTTCTTGCTATTCTTTTGGGTCCCTTAGGAATTCATAAATTTCTTTTAGGTTATACATCAGAAGGGATAATATGGTTATTAATCAGTGTTTTTACATGTGGAATACTAACAAGTTTATTAGGACTTATAGAAGGCATAATATATCTAACAAAATCAGATGAAGAGTTTTATCAAACGTATCAAGTAGGTAAAAAAGCTTGGTTCTAAAATAGAAAATCCCGATTTTAAAATCGGGATTTTTTTATGAAAAGCTTTTTGTATTTAATCTTCTTTGTCGGCCAATTTTCGTTCTAATTCCGCTTGAAACTCTTCCATTACGGGTTTCATCGTACTTTCCGGAATATCAGCAATTCGTATGTACATTAGGCCGTCAACGGCATTGTTAAATAACGGATCTACATTAAACGCCACCACTTTTGCGTTTTGCTTGATGTATTTTTTTATTAAGACTGGTAAACGCAAGCTTCCTGGTTCCAGTTCGTCTATTATTTTATCAAACTTATTTAAATCAGCCTCCGTTTCATTAAAAATGAAATCTTTATCGGCATCTTTTAGTTTTACTTTGTATGCTTTTTTTGGGTGTATATATTGTGCAATATACGGATCGTAATAATTGGATTTCATGAACTCAATCATCAACGATTTTGAGAAATCAGAAAATTGATTGCTAATACTTACCCCTCCCAATAAAAATTTGTGTTCTGGATAACGCAAAGTGGTATGCATGATTCCCTTCCACAGCAAGAAAAGCGGCATTGGTTTTTGTTGGTATTCTTTGATGATAAAAGCGCGACCCATCTCTATCGATTTGTGCATCATATCATATAATTCCGGTTCAAAACGGAACAAGTCGTTGAGGTAAAAGCCATTTATGCCGTACTTTGGGTATATTTCAGAACCCAATCCCATTCGGTAGGCACCGGCAATTTTGTTTGCTTCGTTATCCCATAAAAACAAATGGTGGTAGTATTGATCGTGCTTGTCTAAGTCGATAGATTCATTGGTTCCTTCGCCTACTTCTCGAAAAGTAATTTCACGAAGACGCCCTATTTCATGTAAAATATTTGGAATTTTAGCAGCTTCACTAAAGAAAACTTCATAGTTTTTGCTTTGCAAAAGTCGGCAATCCGTGCTGCGCAGCGCATCGACTTCCTTCATCATTTTATCCAGACTCGCTGCGGTAACAATCGTTTTGGGACTTTTAGGAATTTTTAAAGTGGGAGTTGGCAAAAACGGGCTCTCTTTTTCGAAAGGATTCGCTAACATATAAGTCTTCTTTCTCAAAAATTCTGAATATTCTTCCAGAGTAACGTGTTCGTTTTGCTCGCTAACAGAGATCGGTTTGCCAATACGCACTTTGATCACGCGTCTTTTCTGGCTAAACACTTCCGAAGGGAGTTTTGCCGTCCTAAAAGTGCTGCTTATTTTAGAAAGTAAATAAAATAACCGACTGTTTTTAGCATGAAAATAAATAGGAACAACAGGGACTTGAGCTTTTCGAATGACTTTAATGGCACCTTCTTCCCAGGGTTTGTCTACCATTAATTTTCCGTCTTTGTAGGTGGAAACTTCACCAGCGGGAAACATTCCCAATGGTTTTCCATCGCTTAGATGCCGAAGTGTTTCTTTGATTCCCACCACGCTTGACTTCGCATCCTTATGATTTTCAAAAGGATTCACCGGCATGATGTATTTTTTTAGGGGTTCAATACGATGCAAAAGAAAATTAGCGATAATTTTGAAGTTGGGTTCTCTTTCCAACATTAATTTCAATAATAAAACCCCGTCAATGCCACCTAGAGGATGGTTTGAAATCGTAATGTATGCACCGTCTTTTGGTAGTCGTTTTAAATCTTCCTCTGGGATTTCGAATTTTATTTGTAAATCATCTAAAATACCATTTAGGAAATCAACATCTGCTAAATGTTTATTTCTATCGTATACTTTATTTAAGGTAGAGATTTTTAGCACCTTCATCAGCATCCAGCCGGAGAAAGTACCTAGAACTCCGTATTTGTCTGCATTTATTGCTTTTGCAACTTCTTTGGCGGTGACTAAACCCATGAATTTTTTCTTTTTTTAGAGCAAGAAACAAAGATAGCAAAAAACTCCATTTTCTCTATTTTTCTGAATCAAACTTCTTCTTTTTTGTTACATTTGGATTTCAAAAAAATAGATAATGAGAATTATTTCATACAATGTAAACGGAATCAGAGCGGCGATTTCGAAAGGCTTTATAGAATGGTTACAACAAGTAAATCCAGATGTGATTTGCCTTCAGGAAATTAAAGCAACCGAAGATCAAATTCCTGTTGAAGCTATTACAAATGCCGGTTATCCGTATCAATATTATTATTCCGCAACCAAAAAGGGATACAGCGGTGTAGCAATTTTGTCTAAAATAAAACCGAATCATGTTGTTTACGGAACCGGAATTCAACACATGGATTTTGAAGGTCGAAATCTACGTGCTGATTTTGATGATTTTTCGGTGATGAGTTTGTATTTGCCTTCAGGGACAAATATGGATCGATTGGATCACAAATTTAAGTTTATGGATGACTTTCAAAACTACATCAACGAACTAAAAAAACAAACACCAAACTTAGTGATCTGCGGGGATTACAACATTTGCCATGAAGCGATTGACATTCATGATCCTGTGCGCAACAAAAATGTATCTGGGTTTTTACCTCAAGAGAGATCATGGCTTGATGGATTTATGAAGTCTGGTTTTGTGGATAGTTTTCGTCATTTTAACAGTGAACCACACCAATATTCATGGTGGAGTTATCGTGCTGGAGCTAGAGGAAATAACAAAGGATGGCGTATTGATTACAATTTAGTCAGCGATTCGCTCCAACATAAACTCAAAAGAGCCGTGATTCTGTCAGATGCAATGCATTCGGATCATTGTCCAATTTTAGTCGAGATCGAATAGTAGTATCAGGAGCTATTTACTTCGTCAGTTCGCTGACGCTCGTGTCCCGCTATTCCTCCAATCTTTTATTTTTTGGCAGCAAAAAATAAATGATTTATACTGCTATCTAGGCTATTAAAGCCATCCTAATATCAAATTTTCTGTTCAAATAGTATTACAAACAAAATAAAAAATAACAAAATGATAAAAAAAGTTTCCATCGGATTATTGGTACTGGCGTTATCTACTTCGTGTGTATCCAAGAAAATATACACTGATTTAGAAAGCAAATACACTGATTTAAAAAAAGAAAATAGAAGTTTAGCGGATGAAAATACAGCGTTAGTAAAAGTTAAAAACCAATTAGAGTTAGATCGTGATGGTTTAAAAATGGATGTAGGCAATGCTGTAGCAGCTTTGGCAAAAGCAAAAGCGGAGTATGCAGCAGCTCAGGCTCAATTCAATGCCTTGCAAAGTGCCTATAACGCATTAGAAAAAAACAGTGACGATGCGCTACAAAGCAACATGAAAAAAAATCGTGAATTACTGGATCAGTTAGATGAAAAAGGAAAAGCATTAGCACTAGAACAAGAACGATTAAGTAATAGTGCACAACGTTTGCAGGAATTAGAGGACTTGATTGCGGCCAAAGAAGCGAGCATGAAAAAACTGAAAGAAACCTTATCGAAAGCGTTGAACAGTTTTGAAGGAAAAGGATTGACCGTTCAGCAAAAAAACGGAAAAGTATATGTGTCTATGGAGAACAAACTGCTATTTAATTCAGGGAGTTGGGCTGTAGGTTCTGAGGGAAAAAAAGCGGTAGTAGAACTGGGTAAAGTTTTGGGAGACAATCCTGATATTTCGGTGCTAATAGAAGGTCATACCGATGATGATGCCTTTGCAGCCTCTGGTCCTATTGCAGATAATTGGGATTTATCAACCAAAAGAGCGACCTCTATTGTAGCTATTTTAAGTGAGAACAAAAAAATCAACAAAGAAAACTTAACAGCAGCAGGTAAAGGAGAGTTTTCACCATTATCAAGCAACGCAACCGCTGACGGAAAGTCAAAAAACCGTAGAATCGAAATCATTTTGACTCCAAGATTAGATGAAATTGCCCAAATGCTGAATGACATCAATTAATTGTCAACATATACTGTTGTAAGTTTAACCATTAAGGAATTAAGAAAAGTAAGCGTGAATTCTTAATGAAACTTAATTTCTTAATGGTTTAAAAAAGGAACCTTTTCTTAACCGCAAATCCGCAAATTTTATCTTTCGTTTGACGGGTTTTTAATTTGCAAATTCGCGGTTCTATTTTTTTTACAACCGGCAAACTTTTCTCAATTTTCTGTTAGCACTAAATAGTAACTAAAAACTAATTTATCTTTGTTTTTCAAAATATAATACAATTTCCTTAAAAATGAAATACACTACTTTACTCAATACCGATATAAAAGTCAGCAAGATATGTCTTGGAACCATGACTTTTGGTCAACAAAATACAGAAGCTGAGGGTCACGCCCAAATGGACTATGCATTAGATAACGGAGTCAATTTTTTTGATACTGCGGAGATGTATTCTATTCCAGCGAATAAAGATACTTACGGAAGTACCGAGAGAATTATAGGGACCTGGCTTAAAAAATCAGGCAAAAGAGAAGCGATTGTATTGGCAAGTAAAATCGCGGGACCGAATCCTAATTTTGGGTATATGAGAGAAAAGCTAGATTTCTCGCCAGCTAGCATCAAGTTTGCTTTAGACGAAAGTCTAAAACGATTGCAAACCGATTATCTTGATGTATACCAATTGCACTGGCCGGAGCGCAAAACGAATTATTTTGGGCAACGCGGCTACACAGTTCAAGATGATGCTTGGGAAGATAACATTCACTCTGTCTTGGAAACTCTGGATGGTTTTGTAAAGGCTGGAAAAATCAAAAATATTGGGTTGTCGAATGAAAATCCATGGGGAATTATGCGTTTTTTGGAGGAAAGCAAATACAATAATCTACCTCGGGTAAAAACGATTCAAAATCCCTATTCATTGTTGAATCGACTTTTTGAAAATGCTTCTGCCGAAGTTTGCTTGCGCGAAAATGTGGGCTTGCTGGCGTATTCACCAATGGCTTTTGGTATTTTATCGGGAAAATTTCTAACCGGTGAATCACATCCAAAAGCGCGTCTAACTTTATTTCCACAGTATTCTCGATACAACAGTGCACAATGTACCGAAGCTACTCGTATGTATCACAAAATTGCAATTGCAAATGGCTTGACTTTGACTGAATTGTCGCTGGCATTTATAGAACAGCAGCCTTTTGTAACCAGCACGATCATTGGGGCGACAACATTAGAACAGTTAAAAGAAAACATAGATACGATTCAAGTAACACTTTCGGAGGAGGTTTTAAAAGCGATTGATGCAGTACAAGCTGCTATTCCAGATCCGGCTCCGTAATTTATAAAATCATTTTTTTTTATTGCTTCGCTAGTTCGGGAAATCCCTCGTATCCGATAAAGGAGGAATCTCACATAATGGGATTCCTCCTTTATCGGATTCACTTTATAATAGCAAATTTAAACCTTTGTGAACTTTGTAGTTAATCTTCAGCTTTAAAGATCAAATTCATCTTCAATGGCTAAAGAATCTACTTTTATTTGAGTTGAATCTTGTACTTTAAATTTGATAAAAGATCGTGCAGGCCCCGAAATTAATACAGGTAAGGTCCGATAAATAGTGTCTTCAGGAGTTAAAAGTCCTCTTCGAAACATAATATTGCTTAAGAACGATTCTTGTTTTATAGCAAAATCTTTCAACATCCCTTGATCGTTGAACTGATACATGAATTTTTTAGGACTAGGAATAATTCGGGCGAGATACAAGCATTCGTTAAGCGATAATTCTGAGGGTGTTTTTTGAAAATAAAACTGACTTGCTTCGCCTATTCCGTACACATTTGGACCCCATTCAATAATGTTGAAATACACCTCTAGCATGCGTTCTTTGCTCACAATCCTATTGTTTTCAAGTATGTAAACCAATAGAATTTCTTCAAGTTTGCGTGAAAGTGTTTTCTCCCGACTCAGAAAAGCATTTTTTACTAATTGCATGCTGATAGTACTTGCGCCTCGAGCAAATTTTTTAGTTCTAATGTTTTTAACAATGGATTGCTTAAAAGCTTGGGTGATAAAACCACGATGCGAAAAGAAGGAAGGATCCTCAGTAGTTAAAACCGACTTTCTTAAATACGGTGAAATTTGACTTAATGGAGTATAGTTTGGATTGGCTGATCCAACTAAAACCGGGCGCTGAAATACATTTTTAATTAGTGCGCGGTAAACAAATTCGCCATTAAGTTTGTTCAAGTTAGCCTCGCCATACTTTGTGATTCGTAGATTTTCTTTTTTCAGTTTACTATCAAAAACCAGTCGATTTGGCTTATTTATATTATAGGCAAAGTCTAATTTATAATCAAAATTTCCACTGGCTTCCATTCCTTGAAAATGAGTAAATAATCCATCAGGCAATGAGGTAATGAAGTCTTGTGCTTTCATTTTTGGCAAATCCACTTTCAGCTTGTAAATAGTGTCTTTTGCAGTGTCGTAAGCCAAATAAGGGTGAAATTTAATTGTGTTTAGTTCTACTGTGGAACTGCTATCAATAGAGATGAAATCAGAACCCAAAAGGAAACGGTAAGTAAACTTAGCATTTTTGAGAACTACATCTTTACTGGCAATTTTAGGATGGTTGAGTTTTAAATTGGCGATAGACATAAATCCATCAAGGTGTAGCTCATCTCCATTTTTTTCAATATTTTGAACATTCAATCGTATCGAGTCAAAGCTCGATTTGAGGTTGAACCGTTCGTCTAAATACGGTATTTTGATAGCACCAGTGTCAATATTCACCAATCTTATATCTGCTTTTTTGTTTCTTGGATCTGCAAATCCTTTAATTTTCCATCGTTGTGAGATGGTATTGGTTTCTACTTCTATGGATGTTTCCAATTGTTTATTGGTTAAACGTAGTTTTTGAAAATTGATGTTGGTTTTATTCCCGTTATCATCAATTTTAAAAGCAAGATTATCTAGCACCATATCAGTTGGGACTAAATTCAATATTTTGGCAATTAGTGCATAAGCAAAATCGGCGTAATTTCTTTTTTCATTCGTTTTTTCTGCGGAGGGATCTTTTTTCAAGAAGGCATCAAAATTTCTAGATTTTCCTTTTTTTACGAGCTGGATAAAGCCGTTCTGAACTTCTAGTGTACCCAGCTGGAGATCTCCTGTGAGCAACTGCCACAAGTTAACGCTTGTTTTTAGTTTTTTTATTCTAAATAGGGTATCGGCATTTTTTGGAACTAGAGTTATTTCGGATAAGTTCAAACCAGACAAACCATCAAAAGAAGCGTTTTTCACCGTAAAAGTACTGTTGTAGTCCACCGTCATTTCATTCGAAATTTTATCTAGTGTTTGTTGTAAAACGGAGTCTCTGAATATAAAAAAACCGCCTACAATAAGGCACATGACCACGAGGAATATTTTAAAAAAAAGACCTATTTTTTGTTTTGTGGTTTTCATGTAGCGTATATTCATTTGGGGTGGCTAAAATAGCTGCTTTTTAAGAGTTTTGTGTATGGTTAAACCAAAGTTTAATAAACCATCAAAAGCAATACAACTTTGATTGAAGTTGTATCAAATATTACAGTTTGCATGCTAAGAAAAAAATCAAAAATTGTTACAATTCAATAGTACTTTAACTTCATTTTGCTCGGGTAAGGATTTTATCTTTATTTTTTAAAATTTAAGAAACTGCAGATCATTATCCAAACAACTCCCTAACCACATCTTCAATTTTTGCTACCAATCGGATTTTTATGGCAGTATTTTTCAACGCAATTTTATTGTATTTAGAAACAAAAATGGTCGAAAAACCTAATTTCTCTGCTTCTTGAATACGTTGGTCTACCCGATTTACAGGTCGGATTTCGCCTGAAAGTCCAACTTCGCCGGCAAAACAAAAATCTTTATTTACCGCAATATCTTCATTCGAGGATAAAATGGCAGCGACTACAGCTAAGTCTATCGCGGGATCATCTACCGAAATTCCACCCGTTATGTTTAGGAAAACATCTTTGGCGCCAAGCCTAAAACCAGCTCTTTTTTCTAATACGGCCAGAATCATATTGAGCCTTTTGGCATTATAGCCAGTCGTACTGCGCTGCGGTGTCCCGTAAACTGCAGTACTTACTAATGCTTGAATTTCAATCATTAGTGGCCGCATGCCTTCTAATGTAGAAGCAATTGCAGTTCCGGATAATTCCTCATTTTTGTGAGAAATTAATATTTCTGATGGGTTGGAAACTTCGCGCAACCCATTGCCTAGCATCTCATAAATACCAATTTCGGCAGTAGAACCAAAACGGTTTTTTAGTGATCGTAAAATGCGGTACACATGATTTCTATCTCCTTCAAATTGCAACACCGTGTCGACCATGTGTTCCAGAATTTTTGGCCCAGCAATGTTTCCGTCTTTGGTAATATGACCAATTAAAATTACCGGAATATTAGTTTCTTTAGCAAATTTGATCAATTCAGCTGTTGTTTCCCGAATTTGTGATATGCTTCCTGGTGTAGATTCTATATAATCCGTATGCAATGTTTGAATAGAATCGATAATGACGATTTCTGGTTCGATGGCTTCAATTTGCTTAAAAATATTTTGGGTTTTTGTTTCGGTTAAAATATAGCAATTGTCTCCGCTAGGCGTAATGCGTTCAGCACGCATTTTTATTTGTTTCTGACTTTCTTCACCTGAAACATACAACGTTTTATAAGGTAATTTTAAAGAGATTTGTAGTAAAAGCGTACTTTTTCCTATTCCAGGCTCGCCGCCTAATAGGATCAAAGAACCAGGAACGATACCGCCACCCAGCACACGATTGAGTTCTGCATCAGTTGTATCCATACGGATTTCTTGAGCAGAATCGATTTCGTTTATTCGTAAAGGTTTTGGTGCTTTACTTGTTGCAGCTGATTCACTCTTCCAAGCAGTTTTCTCTTGTTTTTGAATGATTTCTTCAGCAATGGTATTCCATTCTTTGCAGGAGTTGCATTGTCCTTGCCATTTGGCATATTGGGCACCACAGTTTTGACAAAAAAAAGTTGTTTTTACTTTAGACATTATTTTTTAGGTGTTTTGGCAATCATATCTTCGTATTTGTTGGTCATCATTGTCTTAGATAAATCTCCAATTTCTTCCATTTGCGAGGCATTCTGATAGCGTTTGGCAGCTTTTTTAAAATCTTCTTGTTTTTCATACATTAGACCCAATTCATATTCGGCAAGCATCGACTTTGGATAATTTTTATTGGCAATTTCGGCCAATTGATCCAGTTCACTGTACGCTTTGTTTTTTAGTATGGCCGCTTCAATGGCCTTAAAATCGTTAACGCGAATCGGAATTTTTAAACCTAAACTGTTATTTAATGTAGCGTATCGATCCACCAAATAATCTACGTAGCCCGAAGGCAAAACAGCAATTTTATCACTAAATTCAGCAGATGAGATTGGTTTGTACGCATTAAAAATGTGGTATAACGCATTGGGTATAGAATACAAAATTAGAGAATAATGGGAAGCCTCTTTGAAAGTATCAAATTTATAATGAAGTAAAGGATTGTCGCTTTGTTTTATATTTTTGTCTAATTGCTTCACAGTTTCCTGAATTTCTTTAATATCTCCATCTGCAATAGATTGATAATAAAAAAGGGGTTGTTTGGTTGCGGAAATTTTTTCTGCAATTCGATTTTCCATATCGGGCGCTAACTCTGGACTCAAGGAAATATAACCATTAAAAAGTGGGTTTTCTTTGTAAAGAAAAAAGTTCAAAAATCCTGCTGTTATATCGTGTCCTGCTATGATTTTGAGAGGTGCAATAGGATATTTTTTTTCGAGATAAGGAAGTAATTCGGCACCAATAAACTCAAAGAATTTAGCTCCTTTTTCTGTAGGAACATTATCAGCTTCATCATAAGTACTGTCCTCCATGCGTTCGTTATTTTTATTTTGGCTGATGCCAACTACGATCATTTCAGGTAAATCATCCCAATAGGTGCCATAAGATAGTGCTCCATAAAACGGATTGAACAAGTAATCCCCGTCCAGTAAAATAAGAAGTGGATATTTTTTAGTTGGATTTTTTTCGAAAGAAGCAGGCAAGGCAATTGTAATTTCACGACTTTCACCTAGTGCATTGGAATCAAATGGCTCGGTAGTTTTTTGAGAAAATGCTGCGATCGAGAAGAATAAGAGTAGTAATTGCTTCATAATAAGGCGTGTTTAGAAATTAAAATACATCTAAATTAAGAGAGCAATATAATACTTTATTTAATTTTAATTTGAAAACAAGGGCAGTAAGCGTGCTTTAAAATGTACATTTTTGCAGTAGGGCTACTTGGGATAAATATAAATTGGGTCCAGAAAACGTGAAATAACGAATCTTAATTATTCAATTTGGTAGTAAAGTATTGTTTTCTGGGGGACTTTATATAAAAATAACATCCTAGGATTAAGAACAAATGGAATAAGATTTCAAATTTACGCCACTACGTCAATGAGTTATCGTTTTCATTAGGGAAAATAACCCATGGTTTAAACGTTTTAGCGGCTTCAAACTCCATGGTCGCATAGGAAATAATAATAATTATGTCGTCTTTTTGTACTTTTCGAGCTGCAGGTCCATTGAGTGTAATGGTGCCAGTATTTTTCTCCCCTTTAATAGCGTACGTTTCAAAACGTTCTCCGTTGTTGATGTTAACGATAGCTACTTTCTCCCCTTCAATAATATTGGAAGCTTCTAATAATGATTCGTCAATAGTAATAGACCCGATATAATTTAAGTCGGCTCCTGTAACTTTAACGCGGTGAATTTTTGATTTTAAAACTTGAATTTGCATGCTACAAAAGTAAATTAATTTAATGAAATGGTGTCAATCAATCGAATGTTATTGACAACTACTGCTATAAAAGCGCGATATTTTTTATTTTTGTTTTTTCGTGAAGTGGACAAAAGTGTTTGTTCATCTGCAATGGTGAAATATTCTAAAGTAAAATGAGGATTGTCTTGAAACGTTCTTTCTACCCATTCGGAAACAGCTGAGATACTATTGGCTGCAAATTTTTCTTTTGCTTCGGCCAGTGTTTTGTAAATGAGAGCAGCTTCTTCTCTTTCTTCTGGAGTTAAACGTTCGTTTCTCGAACTCATTGCCAGATTGTTGCTTTCACGGTGAATTGGACAACCAATTACGTTTACGGATAAGTTATTTTTGGCAACCATTTTTTTTACAACTTGCAATTGCTGAAAGTCCTTTTCGCCAAAATATGCGTTTGTAGGCGCTACTATTTCAAAAAGGCGCTTTACAATAGTGCCAACTCCGTCAAAATGACCGGGTCTGAATTTGCCTTCCATTTGGTTTTCAAGACCATCAAAATCAAAAGACTGTGAAGTAGGTTTTCCTTCATAAATATCTTCAACAGTTGGTGCGTACAAAATAATTTTTGGATCCAGATTAGTTAATTTTTGTACATCTGCATCAAATGTTCGGGGGTATTTTGCTAAGTCCTCTGGGTTGTTAAATTGTGTTGGATTAACAAAAATACTTACAACAGTATTTTCATTCGCAAGAAGTGATTGCTGCATTAATGCCAAATGACCTTGGTGTAAAGCTCCCATCGTAGGAACAAATCCAACTGTAGAATTTACGGTTTTTATCGATTTCATATAGTCGATCAAAGGTGCTTTTCCGTAGAAAATAGGCATGGCTGTTTTATTAAAATTAAATGCAAACTTACTATTTTAGTTAATAACTGCATAAATTTTTGTAATTTTGCATGGTTTTTATTGCCAATAAATTAAGTAAATTACAATATGAAAGATAAGAGGATATTATATGTATCATCTGAAGTGGTGCCTTATCTCGCTGAAAATGAGGTCTCTTTAATGTCTTATGACGTGCCCAAAATGATCAATGATCAAGGAGGACAAATAAGAATTTTTATGCCGAGGTATGGAAATATTAACGAGAGAAGACATCAATTGCACGAAGTAATTAGACTTTCGGGGATGAATTTGGTAGTGAACGACTTGGATATGCCTTTGATTATAAAAGTAGCTTCGATACCAAAAGAGCGAATACAGGTTTATTTTATTGACAATGATGAGTATTTCAAGCGGAAAGCCACATTTGCTGATGAAGAAGGAGTGATGTATCCTGATAATGATGAACGAGCTATTTTCTTCGCAAAAGGAGTTGTTGAAACCGTAAAAAAACTGAATTGGGTTCCAGATATTATTCATGTTCATGGCTGGATGGCTGCTATGTTACCTATATACATGAAGCATTTTTATAAAAATGAGGCTTTGTTTTCAGAAACTAAGATTGTTACT
The DNA here is from genome assembly GCA_051990185.1 of Flavobacterium sp. DT2-2. Classification (GTDB taxonomy): domain Bacteria; phylum Bacteroidota; class Bacteroidia; order Flavobacteriales; family Flavobacteriaceae; genus Flavobacterium. The sequence goes on from JAFCUE010000011.1 coordinate 42,846, forward strand.
TCAGTATACAGTCAGTCTTTTGATGGGACTCTCGATGTTGAGATGATTAATAAAGTAAAGTTTGACGGTGTTCCTGATGAAGCAATAGCTGATTTGGAAATACCAAGCTATGAAAATATCATTAAAGCTTCTATTAAGCATTCCGATGCAGTGATTATTGCCTCAGAAAACCTGTCTCCAAGTTTAACAAAATTTATAGAATCTTCAGGAAAACCTTTTTTACCTTTCGCACCGAAAGATGCTTTCGCAGAGCAGTATACTAATTTCTATACAAACGAGGTTCTTTAAATTAAACTTTTCTATTTAATATGTACAATAATTCTTTTTTTAAGAAAATTCTGGTAGTTGCAAGTGTTGTTTTTTTATATTCTTGCGACAAGGATTATAATGAAATTGGTGGTGATTTAATTGGTGAAAATAATTTTGGCCTAGAAAAACAAACTTACAGTGTTTATGCTTACGGGCAAAAGACGGGTCCAATACAGTCCAACAATCTTGATGTAAATCCGTTAGGAATTTATAATAATCCCAATTTTGGTGAAACTACTGCAAATTTTGCAACTCAATTAACCATAACGGATCCACCTGCAAGTATTGGCACAAGACCTTACATTGCAAGTGTTGTTTTAACAATTCCATATTATATTGATGCCTCCAAAACAGTAACGAAAACGGATGGACGTCGTGAGTATACGCTCGACTCCATTTATGGTCCAGATAAAGCGGAAATGAAATTAAGTGTTTACGAGTCGGGATATTTCATGAGAGATACCGATCCGGTGGGCGGATTTGTCCAGCCACAGAAATATTTTACAGATCAAAATTCAGATTTTGATAATGTTAAAAATCCAAATCGCCTTAATGACGATTCTAATGCAGCCCAAAACGATAAATTTTTCTTTGACTCATCAGAGTACGTTGTTACTTCAACTGATACAGTTACAAAAGTTGTCACTACAACAGGAACTCCCCCAGCAATGCGATTGAATTTAAACAAAAGCTTTTTTAAAACTAAGATTCTTGATGCCGTGGCTTCAGGTAAATTGGCATCAAATTCAGTATTCAAAGAATATTTTAGAGGTCTTTATTTTAAAATGGAAAAATCAGGAAGCAGCCCTGGAAACGCAGCAATGTTGAATTTTAAAGCAGGTAAAATCACTATAAAATACAACGAAGATCTTTCTACAACAGTAGGTACTGTGACTACCGTTACACGTGTCCCAAAAACGATTGTTTTAGATCTGTCTGGAAATTCAGTGAGCTTGCAAAATACTAATTATTCCAGTAGCGGACTTGCTTATAATGCTTTGCCAAATACTGGAAATAGTGTAGCGGGAGATGACAAGTTGTACCTCAAAGGAGGAGAAGGATCAGTAGGGGTTTTAGAACTTTTTGATAAAAAAGATTTAAAGGGTTATGATACAAATGGAGTTCTTACAGGTCCTAATGGTGTTTCAGATGAATTAGATGACCTTAGAAATGAAGTTAAAGGTAATAGGCTTTTAATCAATGAAGCGAGTTTAGTTTTTCATATTGATGCTGCTACAATGGCTGGTAACGTTGAACCTCAGAGAGTGTATATTTATGATTTTAAAAATAATCGGCCAATTGTTGATTATTTTTTAGATGGAACTACCAATAGTCTCAATCCCAAAAAAGATAAAATAATCTATGATGGTAACATCAGCACGAGCGTTACTACAAAAAGAGGAATTTCTTACAGGTTTAGAATAACGAACCATATCCGAGACCTTGTTAAATACAAAGACTCCACTAATGTTAAGCTAGGTCTAGTCATAACAGAAAATATTGAAAATATTATTTCGCATAAGGTAAAAACACCCAATGCTTTTATTACGGCTGCGCCAAAAGCGTCAGTTATGAATCCATTAGGTACTATATTGTTTGGGAATAACATCCCTGTAGGTAGTTCTAATTATGATAAAAAATTGAAATTTGAGATTTATTATACAAAACCTAATTAAAATACAAATATGTGTGGAATCGTTGGATATATCGGATTTAGAGAAGCTTATCCTATAGTAATAAAAGGATTGAAGAGGCTTGAATATAGAGGTTACGATAGTGCCGGTGTGATGCTGTATGACGGTGAGAATTTAAAGGTTTCGAAAACTAAAGGAAAAGTAGTGGATTTAGAAGCTAAAGCTTCAAAGGAGATCACAATAAATGGAAATATTGGCATTGGTCATACACGTTGGGCAACACATGGTGTGCCTAACGATGTGAATTCTCATCCGCATATTTCAAATTCTGGGGATTTAGCCATCGTGCACAACGGAATTATTGAAAATTATGCTCCTTTGAAAGCGGAATTGTCAAAAAGAGGCTATGTTTTTCATTCAGACACAGATACTGAAGTTCTAATTAACTTAATAGAAGAAGTACAAAAAAGAGACGGATTAAAATTGGGAAAAGCAGTTCAAGTTGCTTTAAATCAAGTAGTAGGTGCTTATGCAATTGCAGTATTTGATAAAAAAAATCCAAATGAAATTGTTGCAGCAAGATTAGGAAGTCCACTAGCAATTGGAGTAGGTGATGGTGAATTTTTTATAGCCTCAGATGCATCTCCTTTTATAGAGTATACGTCAAATGCGATCTATCTTGAAGATGGAGAAATGGCAAATATAAGATTACACAAACAAATGAAAGTTCGCAAGATTAAAGATGACTCATTAGTCAATCCTACTATTCAGGAGCTTCAGATGAACTTAGAGCAAATTGAAAAAGGGGGATATGATCACTTTATGTTAAAAGAAATCTACGAGCAGCCAAGTGTTATAAAAGATACTTATCGTGGCAGATTGCACGCTAATGAAGGTATTATTCAAATGGCAGGTGTAGAGGATAATTTAGAAAAATTTCTAAATGCAGATCGAATTATAATAGTAGCATGTGGAACATCATGGCATGCCGGATTAGTTGCCGAGTATGTTTTTGAAGAGTTCGCTCGTATTCCTGTTGAAGTAGAATATGCTTCGGAGTTTAGATATAGAAACCCAATTATAAACAGTAAAGATATCGTTATTGCTATTTCTCAGTCTGGAGAAACAGCGGATACCATGGCAGCAATAAAATTAGCCAAAGAACATGGAGCATTTGTATTTGGTGTTTGTAATGTTGTAGGTTCTTCGATTTCTAGAGAAACTCACGCAGGGGCTTATACCCACGCGGGTCCCGAAATAGGGGTTGCGTCTACTAAAGCGTTTACGACTCAAATTACAGTATTAACTATGATAGCTTTGCGTTTGGCAAAAGCAAAGGGCACTTTATCTAATAGTGATTTTCATATGTATTTACAGGAATTAGAAATTATTCCTGAAAAAGTTAAAGAAGCCTTGGAAACCAATGAAAAAGCAAAAGAGATCGCTTTAATATTCAAGGATGCCCCAAATTGTTTGTATCTAGGAAGAGGATACAATTTTCCTGTTGCCTTAGAAGGTGCTTTAAAGCTAAAAGAGATATCTTATATTCATGCTGAAGGATATCCTGCAGCTGAAATGAAACACGGCCCGATTGCTTTAATCGACGAAAGTATGCCAGTAGTTGTAATTGCACCAAAACAAGGTCATTATGACAAAATTGTAAGTAATATTCAAGAAATAAAATCCAGAAGTGGGAAAATAATTGCTGTAGTTACTAAAGGAGATACACAAGTACGTGAGTTAGCCGATTATGTGATTGAAATTCCAGAAACCTCTGATGCTTTATCACCGCTGATTACAACAATTCCATTACAACTATTGTCGTATCATATTGCTGTAATGCGTGGTTGTAACGTAGATCAACCTCGTAATTTGGCCAAATCAGTTACTGTAGAATAAATTTTTAATTCCATTTACATAAAAACAGCCTTGAAAGATATTTTTTCAAGGCTGTTTTTTGTTATTTTTTTTGCAGAGTTTCTTTTAAATGCTCGAAAAGTCTGCGAAAAAGTTTCATATTTATCTTATTGGTCATTTTTATCAAATATCTAAAAATTAATAATTTTTTTGTGATATGTGTATTTTTTGTATGCGTGCATAATGTTATTCTATTGTTATTACATAATTTTTAACATTTAATTACAAAAAATCAATAGCGAATAAGTTTAAATGGCTCAAATTAACTGCTAAATATGAATTTTTAAAGGTCCTTTTTTATTAATATCAAAAATATTTGTACTTTGGTCTCATAAACCAACAAATTATAAACCAATGAGAGTGTATTTACTTTTTTTGACATTGTTTTTTTGTAGCCTAACATTTGCTCAAAACTCAATTTCAGGTATTGTTACAGACAGTAACAACCAACCTATTACTGGAGCCAACATTAAAATCATTGGAGATTCCGCTGGCACTACTACTGATGTAGACGGTTCTTTTATTTTGAAATCTTCTAGAAAGCCACCATACACTATTGAGGTTACAAGTGTAGGTTTTGCATCTCAGAGAGTATCTGTTTCTTCTCCTAATCAAAAAATCACAGTAAAACTGGTAGATGAAGAGAATAAATTAGACGAAATTGTAGTTTCTGCGTCAAGAACTCCTGAAAGAGTTTTAGAGTCTCCAGTAACTATTGAAAGAATGGGTATTGCCGAAATTAAGAAAACGGCTTCACCTTCTTTCTATGATGGATTAGAAAACATGAAAGAAGTACAAATGAATACGTCAAGTATGTCATTTAAATCAATTAATACACGTGGATTTGCATCTGTTGCCAATACTCGTTTTATGCAGTTAGTAGATGGAATGGATAATTCCTCACCTTTATTGAACTTTGTTTTAGGAAACTTAATAGGTTTATCTGAAGTTGATGTTCAAAGTGTCGAATTGCTTCCTGGAGCATCTTCAGCTTTATACGGTGCCAATGCTTTCAACGGGATATTGTTTATGACAAGTAGAAGTCCATTTACAAGCCAAGGTATTACGGGATATGCAAAATTTGGACAAACTTCCCAAAAAGCAGCTGGTACAAATGATTACCTTGATTATGGGGTGCGTATGGCCAAAGCATTTAATAAATATGTTGCAGGTAAAGTGAATTTCACTTACATGAGAGGGACAGAGTGGCATGCAGTAAATTATGATGATAAAACACGTCAAGGAATTGATAGAAATACTATTAATTATGACGGTATAAATGTTTATGGTGATGAAGTTGCTACAAATATTAAAGGAGTAGGTCAAGCTTTAGCAGCTCAAAATTTGATTCCTGCGTCGGCAGTAAATTTACTTCCTAGCACTAATGTTAGCAGAACAGGATATAATGAGGTTGATTTGACAGACAACAGAGTTTCTAATACAAAAATTGATTTATCGTTGCATGTTCGCCCGTTTGGAGATGAAAGGCTTGAAGTAATTGTTCAAAGTAAATTTGGTTATGGAAATACAGTATACCAAGGAGCTAATCGTTATTATTTGAATAACTTTTTTATGCAACAGCATAAAATTGAATTCAAAGGGAAAAATTTCTTTTTGAGAGGATACACTACAACCGAAGACGGAGGTCAATCGTATGACATGTTGTTTACAGGTATTAATGTAAATAGAAAATGGAAAGATGATAGAACTTGGTTTGGTCAATACGCTGGGGCCTATGTACAATCAGCTTTGGGAGGATTTACTCCAGAACAATCTCATGCACGTGCTAGAGCTACTGCAGATACAGGTAGATTGATACCAGGAACAGATGCATTTAAAAATGCTTTTAATCAAGTTATTAATGACCCAAGTGTTTTAACAGGTTCTAAGTTAGTAGATAACTCAAGAATTTACCATTCTGATGCCAATTACAATTTTAAAGATTTGATCAAATTTGCTGAAATTCAAGTGGGTGGATCATATAGACAATATGAATTGAATTCATTTGGACGTATTTATACAGATGGGAATGGGCCTATCAGATATAATGAATACGGAGCGTATACACAAGTAATGAAAAAAATGATGGATGATCGCTTGAAATTTACAGGATCTATTCGTTACGATAAAGCACAAAATTTTGAAGGTAATTATTCTCCAAGACTTTCAGTAGTGTATTCTGGTGGTCAGAACAAAAATCATAACTTTAGAGGATCGTTTCAAACCGGTTTCAGGAACCCATCTACACAAGATCAGTATATTGGTTTTAATGTTGGAAGTGCCATTTTATTAGGTTCTGCACCGGACAACCTAATTCGTTATGTAGAAACTTTACCAATTGGAACTACTATTGGGCAAGGTTATGCACAGGGTAATTCGGTTACCATAAACGGAACAAGAGCCTATGAAAATTCGTATACTGCGTCATCTGTTCAGGCTTCAGTTGCTTCGGGTAATACTGCACTGTTGAAAAAAACAAATGCAGGTCTTGTTAAACCAGAGGAGGTAAAAGCGATTGAATTAGGATACCGATCTTTTATTAACAGGACTTCAATTGACATTAATGGTTATTATAATATTTACAATAATTTCATAGGAAACTTAAATGTTATTACTCCTTTGTATGGAATTGCTCAGGATGCTCCTGTTCGTGCAGTTGGTGTAAGTGCTGATTTAGGATCTCAATCGGTTCATGCTTTAGATAATGGAAATACAAGAACATTCCAATTGTACACTAATACACCTCTAGAGATTAAATCATTAGGTTTTGGTCTTGGATTATCAAGAAAAGTGTATAGAGGTTTTGAAATTGGTGCTAATTATAATTATGCAGAGTTTGCTTTTGATCAATCTAAAGATCCTAGTTTTGAAGCGGGTTTCAATACTCCAAAACACCGTGTTAAAGCCTCATTCGGGAACGAAAAGTTATTTCCAAATTTTGGATTTAATGTTAGCGGAAGATGGAATAGCGAATACTTATGGCAATCTTCTTTTGCAGATGGTACAATAGCATCAGCAACGGTTATAGATGCCCAGTTAAATTATAACCTTCCATCATTGAAATCAACTTTAAAAGTTGGAGCTTCAAACATTGGAGGAAAAGAATACGGTCAAGTATTGGGAGCAGGTCTTATTGGTCAACAATATTTTGCGTCTTGGACAATCAACCCGTAATCATTCATAAATACTAAATTATAAAACGATGATAAAAAATTTCAAATGGTTATTATTTGCTTCTTTAGCATTTGTAGCCTGTGATAGTAAGGAAGAGGTAGCAGTAGACGCTAATTCATCTGATGGAAAGCCATTAACGGCAGGTACAGCAAATTTCTCAAAATACGTTGCTTTAGGAAACTCTTTAACCGCCGGCTTTAGTGATGGTGCACTTTTTATTAAAGGACAAGAAGGAGCTTATACTAATATTATGGCTCAGCAATTTAAACTCGTTGGTGGTGGTGATTTCAAAATTCCATATACTAATGATAATATTGGTGGATTGTTATTTGGGGGGCAAATGAATTCTGACTTTGGACCAAGATTGTTTTTTAATGGAGATGCTCCAGCTGCGGTAGAAGGAACTCCAACAACTGAGGTTTTTAATCCTGCAATTGTTGCTGCTGGTCCGTACAATAATACAGGGGTTCCTGGTGCAAAAAGTTTTCATTTATTATCTCCTACTTATGGTAGTGCTGCTGGGTTATCCACTGGTACAGCAAATCCATACTATGTACGCTTTGCTCCTAACGGGTCTACATCTGTGTTAGCTTATGCAATGAGTCAAACACCTACTTTCTTCTCTTTATGGATTGGAAATAACGATGTTTTAGGATACGCTACTTCAGGAGGTGATGGTTCAAACCCTATTACTCCTGTAACTGGTGCGCCAGGTGTTGGTTTTGATGGTACATACACTGCACTAGTAAATACATTGACTTCTGCTGGTGCAAAAGGGGTAGTAGCAAATATTCCTTATGTGAATTCAATCCCTTTTTTTACAACGGTTCCGTTTAATCCATTGGTTTTGGCTCAGCCTTCTGTTGATGCTTTAAATGGGGCTTATGCTCGATATAATGGAGGTCTTGCTGTTGCTCTAGCAAATGGTTTAATAACTGCTGAAGAAAAAGCTGCTAGAACTATCGTTTTTAAAGTTAATGGTGCTGATGAGAAACCTTTTAGTAATTCAGTGGTGATTGTTGATGAATATTTAACGACTATTAATTTAGGTGGTGGTCTAATATTACCGAATTTTAGACAAGCAACTAAGGATGATTATTTGGTTTTGAAATCTAAGGCAGATTCATTAAATAAAGCTTTTTTTCTTGCTGGAAATGGTTCTGCTGTCGCTTTAGCTGATAGATTTGTGCTGTCTAAAAAAGAAGTTGCTGAATTAAAAACTGCTACAGACGCTTATAATGCAACTATTAAATCACTTGCAGAATCAAAAGGTTTGGCATTTGTGGATACTAATGCAATTCTGAATCAAATTGCAAATGGAGGTATTACAGCTAATGGATTTAATGTAACTGCGGCTTATGTAACTGGTGGTGGGTTTTCATTAGATGGAGTTCATCCGTCACCAAGGGGATATGCCTTAATAGCCAATAAATTTTTGGAAGCAATTAATCTTAAATACGGTTCAAATTTCAAAGGGGTTGATTTAAGTAATTATCGAATATTATTTCCAAAAGTATTATAGATTATAATTAGTAATCATATTTTAAAGACCACTTACGCTTTGTAAGTGGTCTTTCTTTTTATTGAGAATAATGTGAACTTTTTTATTTTTTTTAGTTGTTCAATAGTTATTTACTAAAAAAATCCTTTTTTTGTAAAAAAATAATTGATTTTATATTTTAAAAAATTATCTTTGCGCTCTGAAAAAAGCATTTAATCGATACGTTTCGATTGGTATAATTTCATAAACCTAAATAGCTATTTAATAAACACATAAGTAATGTCAAAAGTAATAGGAAAAGTTGCCCAGATCATTGGACCAGTAGTTGATGTCGTTTTCAACGGTAAGGATGTTGAACTTCCAAAAATTTATGATTCGTTAGAAATCACAAAAAAAGATGGTACTTTATTAGTGCTTGAAGTACAATCTCACATTGGTGAAAACACGGTTCGTACCATTTCGATGGACTCAACAGATGGTTTGAGTAGAGGTTATGAAGTAGTTGGAACAGGAAATCCTATCCAAATGCCAATTGGTGCCGATGTTTACGGTCGTTTATTCAATGTAATTGGAGATGCAATTGACGGTTTAGGTAATTTACCAAAAACAGGAGAAAACGGAATGTCTATTCACAGACAAGCACCAAAATTCGAAGATCTATCTACTTCATCAGAAGTTTTATTCACAGGTATTAAAGTAATCGATTTAATTGAGCCTTACTCAAAAGGGGGTAAAATTGGATTGTTCGGTGGTGCAGGTGTTGGTAAAACAGTATTGATTCAAGAGTTGATCAACAATATTGCAAAAGGTCACGGTGGACTGTCAGTATTCGCAGGAGTAGGAGAAAGAACACGTGAAGGGAATGATTTACTTCGTGAGATGTTAGAGTCAGGAATTATAAAATACGGGGATGAATTCATGCACTCTATGGAAAATGGAGGGTGGGATTTATCTAAAGTGGATATGCCAGGAATGAGAGAGTCTAAAGCTACTTTCGTTTTCGGTCAAATGAATGAGCCTCCAGGAGCTCGTGCTCGTGTAGCACTTTCTGGATTGTCTATTGCGGAATATTTCCGTGATGGAGCAGGAACTGATCAAGGGAAAGATGTATTGTTCTTCGTGGATAACATCTTCCGTTTTACACAAGCAGGTTCTGAGGTTTCTGCACTTTTAGGTCGTATGCCATCTGCGGTAGGGTATCAACCAACATTGGCTACTGAAATGGGTGCGATGCAAGAGCGTATCACTTCTACAAACAAAGGATCTATTACATCTGTACAAGCGGTTTACGTACCTGCGGATGATTTAACAGATCCAGCCCCTGCGACAACTTTTGCTCACCTTGATGCTACTACGGTATTGTCTCGTAAAATTGCTGAGTTAGGTATTTATCCTGCAGTGGATCCATTGGATTCAACTTCAAGAATCCTTACTCCACAAATCTTAGGTGATGAGCATTATGACTGCGCACAAAGAGTAAAAGAAATTTTGCAAAAATACAAACAATTACAAGATATCATTGCGATTCTTGGTATGGAAGAATTATCGGAAGAAGATAAATTAGCTGTTTCAAGAGCACGTCGCGTACAACGTTTCTTATCACAACCTTTCCACGTTGCAGAGCAATTTACAGGATTAAAAGGAGTTTTAGTAGATATCAAAGATACTATCAAAGGATTTAATATGATTATTGACGGTGAATTAGATCATTTGCCAGAATCAGCTTTTAACCTTAAAGGTACTATCGAAGAAGCTATCGAAGCGGGAGAAAAAATGTTAGCGGAAGCTTAAATTAGTGTTCAGTGTTCAGTATCAGTATTCAGTACTGTGACTGTAAACTGGGACTGTAAACTAAAAAGTATGTTATTAGAAATAGTATCACCAGAAGCAAAATTATTTTCGGCAGAAGTGACTTCGGTTACACTACCAGGAGTTGATGGGAGCTTTCAGATTTTGAATAATCACGCTCCAATTGTATCTATTTTGGGAAAAGGAGTTGTGAAAATTACGGCTTCAAACTTCACTTTTGCAAAAGAAGTGGCTGGTAAATTCACCAAACTGGATGCTCAAAATTATACACTTGCTATCAATGCAGGAACAATTGAAATGAAAAATAATAAAGTAATTGTTCTCGTTGACTAGAACAATTTCGATTATATAAATGAAAGCCTCGCAATTTGTGAGGCTTTTTTTTTGGAGCTAATCCAGCTATCCGCTATATCTTTTGCAAAGCTTCCAGCCTTTAAAAGGCTGGAAGCTTTGCAAAAGGATGCCGCAACTATCTGGGCTAAAATCCAGAAACAAGGAATTATTCGTCCCATACAAACTCTATACTATCTCAAGGCTGGCATTCTAGAATTTCACAAATCATCTCTAAAGTCGAAAACGGAATCGTTTTTGATTTCCTTGTTTTTAGAAATAGAACAATGAGCTGTAGTAATGCCAATTCGTGCAGCCCCCTTCATTGTGACGCACAATTTTTATGGCTAGCATCAAATCAAAATTTAGAATTACTGACTTCGCGATATGGTTTAGTTGTGCTTTCTTCCTTTATCGTTTTATCATTTGAAATTGTCTAATGATGTATTTAACCTGATATTAATGTTTTGCGACGATAAATAAAAGTATAATTGGTATGTGTAGCCTATGTTTGTTATCAATATAATGCCCCTAAATAAAAAATTAGCATAACAAGTCGACATAATTTGAAATTTTAAAATCATAGATTTTTTCAAAACAATACATACTTAGAGGCAAATGAAATTTATTATTGACTGACCAATAAACAATATTTGTAACCTCTAAGTTTTATAATTTGCATCCTATAATTTCTATTTCCTGTTTATTAGGTGTGGTTTTGCCTTTAGTAATCTTATTTACTAATAAAGGATATCGTACGGCAAACCTTTATTTGTCTTTTTTTTTGCTTTTTGCTTCTCTTTATGTATGCGAAGATTTTATTTTCTTTTACAGTAATTCACTTCCAAATATAGCTATTGCCACTACTATTCATTCTTTCTATTATTTAATATGTCCCTTTGCCTTTTTTTATGTTAGAAGTCTTTTGAGAGGCAGCAGCAAACTGAGTAAAGCGGACTATTTGCATTTTGCACTTTTTGTCATTTCCTTCATAGGCTATATTCCTTATTTTTTCACGAGTTGGGATTACAAAATTTTAATTGCCCAAAATATTATGAGTGATAATTGGAATATGTCTCAATTTCATCTGAACAAATTAGTACCGCATAAACTAGACCAGGCTTTTAATCTGCTGGGCGCCTATTTTTATGTATGCGGTATTTGGTTTTTAATATGGTATTATAGAAAAGATTTTAATAGATCTACTATTAATTCGATACAAGACAAACTAATTCAAAAGTGGGTGATTATTTTTGCCTCGCTCTTTACTGCAATTACCATAACCTATACGGTAGCGATGGGTAATTTGTGGTTCTATCATGTAAAATCTGTATTCTTGGATATTTCTCGCGTACCTTTAGTTTTTACGTCGTTAATTTATATTACGATGATTATGATTGTGATGTTTTTTCCGCATATTATGTACGGATTGTCATTAGATTTAGTGGTGCAACCAAGTAGTTCGGAATTAATAAAAAAATCCGCGTCCAATCATGCTTTAATTAAAGAAACCACTTTAGTAAGCCATGATGAATATAGTACTATGAAAATTAATTTACAATTGTTTACTACAGCATACATGGGCCGTATTGAAGCTTCCCTGCAAAGCTGTAAGGACAGACAAATATTTTTAAATATAGACTGCAAGCTTACCCTGATCTCTGCGGAATTAGACATCCCGGCACATCATTTAACCTATTTTTTTAATGAGATAAAAAAGGTTTCTTTTTCGGATTGGCGTAATGGTCTTCGTATCGAATATGCAAAGGAGAAGATTCTTCAAGGTGCAACAAAGACCGTAACTTTGCAGGCACTTTCTTTAAAATGTGGTTTTGCTTCACAAAGCACGTTTATAAGAGCTTTCAAGAAAGTAACCGGAAACCCTCCCAACTATTATATAAAATCTCTTAACTAAAATCACAGTGCCTAAAGTTAAAATCACATTCCTGATAGCCAGAAGTATCTCTTTCTTACTACTCGCTTATGTCCCTACAATTATGGAACGAATGGTCATTAATCAAATTAAGTTAATAATAAGATATTGAACTACAGGTAATTAATTTTTTTAACTTTTAAATACTTTGCATATTTAAATATGAAAAGTATTTCAATGCCATTACATATTTTTTGATGGTTTTAATGTCTTCTTTTGCCGATATAAAAAACTTCTGACAAAAATATATTTAATTTTCTATAAGGAATTACAAGAACTGAGATTTCTTTTTTAAATTAATTTGATTTAGAGCAGGGATCGTTATGATATTAATTAGTTTAAAAATAAAAAGGGAATAGCAAACACTGTTTCCATCAATTAAAGAAAACAATCTAAATCCAACAACTATGAAATCTAAATTACTTTTACTATCGTTTTTAATGTTGCTTAGTGTAACAACAAATTATGCACAATCTTCAGCCAGCCAAGCAGGAATTGCCGTTCAAGGTATTGCCAGAAACAATAATAATACAGCTAGAATCAGTGAGGTTATTACTTTGAATTTCCGTATTTATCATGGTGCGAACATTCTAATCTATGAGATAGCGAAAACTGTTACTACAGATGCCTTTGGTGTTTTTTCGGTGGTTTTGGAGCCTGGTGCAACAAACAATATCTTGATGACTAATAATCAGGCTTTTTTAAGAATATCAGAAGGTGGGACAATTATTTCAGACGAAGTACTTAGACAAGTTCCTTATGCTATTGCTGCCGCTAATGGTGTCCCTACAGGTTCTATTATGCCTTATCTAGGAACTACTGTGCCTGAAGGTTGGGTTTTATGTGATGGGCGTAGCTTGAGCACTATCTCTGGATCAGCGGCTCTAATAGCTTTAATAGGTACCACGACAGCACCTAATTTACAAGGAATGTTTTTAAGAGGAACAGGAACTAGCCCAGTGAATAATCAACCTGGTCCTGCATTAAAAGCGACGCAAGGAGATGAATTTAATTCTCATAATCATGCGACTACAGAAAATTCACACAATCACAATTATAATGATATTTATTATTCAGAGTCTGGTGGTACAATACCCGTACCAAGTAACTTCGGATCTAGTGGCAGCGATTTCGATAATAAAGGATTTGAAATCTCTAGAACCTCTGCTGCTGCAAGGACGGGTCTAACCATTAACAATAATGGTGGAACAGAAACACGCCCCGTAAATTACGGAGTAAATTATATCATTAAATTGTAACGTTATAATTATGAAAAATATATTTATAACTCTAGTCTTCTGGCTAGTAGGAACCGGTCTGTGGGCGCAAAATGTGGGAGGCGCAAAAATTGTCCCCGTTTCGCAAGCCATTCAAAAAAATGGCTTTACCATACAAGTAGGTCTTCCTTTCTTAGGTCAAAACAACGGTACCCGTAAAACGAGTCCCGCAGACATCCGTTTCCCTTGGGATGTATTGTATTTGTATTCTAGCTTTGCCGAAGAATCTTTTGATGTTTCAAAAGGCTATTTTGGCGACAAAATACTAATTAGTTGGGATGTAAGAGCAAATGTAGATTTAATTAAATCTATTAAAATATATAAAAGGGTTTATGATGTAGCAGGAACAGCTCCATATATATTTGTGGGGAGTGTTGCGGCGAGTGCCACCCAATATGAAGACAAATACGCAGAGGGTGGGGTTTTATACCAATACAAAGTCGTGGCGGACGGAGTAAGTACAACAGAAAGTTTATATACTACGTACATTACCGGTTTTGGATTTAGAAATCCCACTGCCATAGTTACCGGAAATATAAGTTATACAGGCGGAAATCCTGTAAAAGATGTTGTTGTAATGGCCAGTACTGCTGGCAATAGTACAAATCCAGGAAGTGCATTGTATATACCAGCAACGAGCAGTGTACAAATTGTAAATAAAAACACGCCCATAACAACATCCATAACTTATCAAGCTTGGGCAAGACCAAAAAATGCATATACAAATGATAGCGGAACTCCTCTAAGTCTTTTCAGGCTATTAAGTATAGATAATGAAACCATCGACGTGTCTGTTAATTTATTAGCGGCTTCCAAAAAAATATCCGTAAACATTGGCAACAGCATATTCGAATTAAAAAATTATTTTCCTTCAGGAAAATTGAATTCAAAAGGGAACGACATTATGGTTCCTGTCACTGATTTCAATACCAGTTTTGTGCATTTCTCTGTAGTGATGAATGATGCAATGGTTCCATCACTATTTATAAATGGAAGACCCATTACCGCAGTTTACAAAGAAGGGGTAAATAAAAATCTAATTGGTTTAGACGCCAATTATACCAGCCCCTATTTTGATGTCACTATTCCAACTCAAACCAATATTCTTAAGGTAGGCGGAAGGAATACACTATGGACTACCATTAATGTAGGTGGTGGAAATGATTCCTCTATTGATGAAATACGGATTTGGAATGCTGGAATACAGGCTAATACGATTCGAACGGATTACTCTCGATACATCAGCGGGAATGATCCCAGATTAATATCGTATTTAAGAGCCAATGAAAAAGTAGGGCTGTATGCCTACGATTTATCTCGAAATGGATTCAATTACAATAAAAATAACGGAACATTTAAAAATAACGGAACTCCAATTGTTTCTTGGGCAAATGGATCCGGAAACTTTCCATCTGCAGATCAATTGGGTATTTTAGGGGTTACAGATGTGAATGGGAACTACGAAATAACAGCTATTCCGTACTCTGGTACTGGGGAATCTTTTACAATAACTCCCATGTATGGACAACATAAATTTGAACCCAACCAGCAGTTGGTATTCCTTGGACTGGGATCTGAAGTAGTAAATAGAATCAATTTTATTGACAAATCATCCTTTAGTTTTAAAGGAGTAGTACAGTTTGATAGCCGAGGTGTTTTTCCTTCTTATGTTGATGTTAACGGGAAAAGACCGGATACTCAAAACACTTCTTGGATTAGTGGTATTGGTATTCAGGATCTTGGCTATAATTATTATGAAAATAATATCGAGAAATTTTCAAAAGGAACATATTGGCTCAACAATATGGGAACTCCTTTGGATAAATCAGATGATTACTTAGATATATATGCTCGAATTTATACTCAAGGAGCTAATGTTTTTGTCGACGGAAATATAGTTTTAGATGCTAACAATATGCCAGTGGTTACGGATGATAAAGGACTATTTGATGTAAGTGTTCCTATTGGAAATCATTATATTACGATAAAAAAAGACGGACATGTTTTTAGTTATAATGGACGATTTCCTGAAAATTCCTTAAAAGAATTTTTCGAAGATTCAAATGAGCCTGTGGTTTTTATAGATAAAACCAGAGTTACCGCAGTGGGCAAAGTCGTGGGAGGTTCAGTAGAAGCTGCCAAAAAAATTGGTTTTGGAGAGAATGGATTAGTGATAAAGGCGGTTAAAGATGCCGCTGGAAATACGATCAATCTTGAAATAAGTGCTAAAAATAATATTGGCAAAGCTCAATTTACTTTGGGTTATGCTCCAGCCGGAGCTGCTGTTACAAACTATACTAAATCTAGCTTTAGTACCAATCCAACTTCTGGAGAATACAGATTCTCGCTCTTGCCTTTGCAATATGAATTGAAAGCTGAAAATTTAACAATTCCAACAGCATCCACTATTTCATTAATCAAAACGGGAACTACTGAAACGCTTGATTTTTCTAAAATTGTGGTTCAAACAACGCCTGAGTTTAGTTATAGAGATGGTACAATTGATAAGAAAATAATAGGTATACCCTATCATTATGAAAAGAGTTTTACGTATCGATCTACTCCAATATTAAAGGTAAGCGAGCAAACATCTGATAACGTGATTAAGGTGGCTGGTGTGGATATGCCAACTACAGATTTTGTAAATCCGGTGTATACTCAGTTTAATCATTATAAAATTGTAATGGATCGATTTGAACGTTACACCAATAATGACAATTCGCCTACAAGTGAGCTAAAAGTACCTGTAACGGATGGTGAATTAATCGAAAATAATAATTTAGCTTTAGATAATTCAGAAAATGTTACAGAAACAGGAAGTAAGTTAACCTATACTTTCGATGCCGGTACACCTTCTATTACCCCTCCTTTTTTACTTACAAGTTCTTTAAAATACCGAATTAACGATGTAGATTATCCAGTAGAAAACTTTAAAGCTGCAGGAATTATTTTAGGCGGAAAATCAGATGGGAGCCGTACTTTTGTTACAGCAGCCCCAGATCAGGCTGATATTATTTTAAGAGATCCACCAGGTTCTAATAGCTTTGCATCCATTGAAAAAGGAGAAAGTATTTCTATGACCAACGAAACGTCTCTGGTAAGTGATGTTGGTGGTCATTTTGATATAACCGTAATGTCGGGAAATACGTTTACACCGAGTGGTGGAATAGCTCCAATTCCTCTAATTGAATTTAATGCGGTAAATAATTTGTCATTTGGAGTAGGGAGAAATAACAGTTCTACAGATGGTAAAAGTCTTCAGACTAACTACACCTTTAATAAAACCATTTCTACAAGTGCTGAACCAGATTATGTAGGTGCTGATGGTGATTTATATATTGGAGCTGCCACCAATATTTTTTATGGAACTTATGATGAAATTACCTCTTCTAAATCAATACCTAAAACCTATAAAGATGGACAAGAAATTCCATTAAATGCAAGCGAATATGTTATTGTAGGAACTAGCAATCCAATTTATATCAGTAAGAGAAAAGCACTCAGTATAAGAACGGAGCCTAGCAGTACAAGTTTTGTTTACTCTCAAAGACATATTTTAGAAACCTTGATTCCTGAGGTAGAATTGAGCATCAGTAGTTCATTAACAGGCATGGACCCAAATTCAGCTGCGAATGTTCTTCAAAGAACAAAAGATAAAGAACAGATACGGCTATGGAAGAAAGTAATTTTAGACAATGAGAAAAGTAAATATTTAGCCAAAAATAATATTGACTTATTCAAAAGTATGATTTCGAAGGACATTATTTTATATCCGCCGCTTGTGTCAAGTACCCTAAATGGTTTATTAGCTTCAGAGTTTAAAAAGAATCTTTCTTTTGATTCTGGTGTAGGAGACTATACAGGAAGTGTGGAGACAAGTATTATTACTACAGGTTATAAATCATATTCAGTAGTAATCGATGAATCCGTTAGAGTTCAGCTTGGTGTTCAGCTTGGTGGACTTGGTTTTCAAACGGAAAGTTCCATAAATTTCCAACAAAATAATACTTCAGCTAATTCAGATGAAGAGGCAAAAACTACAAAAATAAGTTATACTTTAAAAGATAACGATCCTGCTAACTTTTTGAGTGTTGATGTCGTTAATTCGTTTGACGGTAACGGCCCTATATTTTTAACCTTGGGAGGAAGAACCTCTTGTCCATATGAAAATAAATCACTTTCAAAACTTTATCCCGAAGATAGTTTTAAAAATTATTGGTATTCAAAAAATCAATTTAAAACGGCGGGACAGCAAACTCGTATAGATGAACTCGATTTTGCTTTTGAACGTGATTTTGAGAACCCGAGTTTAAAATTGCTTCCAAAAGCTCAATTAAGCTTTGCAACACAAAGAGTAGAAGTTCCGGTATTGCGAGTTACTGGTGCAAGTATGAGCAATATTACAGAAAGTAAAAATGCCGAATTTGAATTGAAATTAGAGAATAACAGTGCCGCAGGTGCTGATGCTAATTTTAAATTAGTGATTGACAACACTACAAATCCGGATAATGCCCTAATTAATATTGAGCCGAACGGAACAATTGTTCACGTGCCTTACGGGAAAACGGTTATTTATAAAATGACTTTGGGAAAATCAATTTCCGATGTTTATGAATATAAAGACATTAGGGTATCACTCCAATCGCTTTGCGATGGTGATGATGTAAGTTCTTCTGTTTTAGTGTCGGCGCATTTTGTTCCCTCATGTTCTCAAGTAATTGTTAGTGCTCCGCTAAGCAACTGGGTGTGCAATATGGAGACGGCTTATAACTCTGACGGTTCCACAAAACCAGTATTAATCAATTTGATGGGGTACAATACCGGATTTAAAAGTTTCAAAAAAATTGATTTAGAATATAGATTGGCCACATCGCCAAACTGGAGTCGCTTACAAACCTATTATGGTACCACAGCATTCTATGATGCTGCTGTAGCAAATAACGAGTCTCAAATTTCAAGTATTGGTTCATTAGCGACCTTATCCTTCCCTTTCGACATGGCGGGTTTAAATCTAGGCGATGGCAATTATGAAATTAGAGTGCGAAGTACCTGTACTAATAATACTGAATACATATCGGATGTTATTAAAGGGAGAGTAGACTTAAATGCACCACAACGCTTCGGCACACCCTTGCCTATTAACGGAATATTAGGTTCTGGCGAGGATTTAAAAGTGAGCTTTAATGAGCCCATTTTTTATAATTCGGCAGTTAGTGTAATAGAAATAAAAGGACAAACAAATCAATTGCCTATAGATCATAATGTGTCCTTACATTTTGAAGGGGCAGCTAACACGGCCGTCATCAATAATCCACGAATCACATCCGGAGATTTAACTTTAGAGTTTTGGATGAACAATAGTACACAACAAAAAACTGCTTCTGTTATTGCTCAAGATGGTGGTTTGAATATTGGTTTGAATAATGGTGAATTTTCATTCACTCTAGGAGGAATTACAGCCAAAGGATTTGCTAAAGACAACCTATTCCATCATTATACATTTACCCATAAAAACACTACTGGGGAACTTCGTATTTATGAAGATGACAAGGAAATTGGTGCCAAAACAGGAAATGCGAATGTTCAATTTTCGAATAATAACGCCCTGGTAGTTGGAGGAAATTTATTTATTGGAAATATGCATGACCTTCGATTGTGGAATAAAACAATAAGTTTAAACGATGCTTATGCTAAAATGTACGCAAAATTAGTAGGCAATGAAGCGAATCTTATTGGCTATTGGCCAATGGATGAAGGAAGAGGGACTATTGCCTATGATAAGGCAAGGTTTAAACATGCAATCGTAAAAGCTGCGTGGGATATTAAGCCAAAGGGAACCTCTTATGAGTTTAGCAATGCGCAAAATTTAGCACTGGATCAAGTAGGCTATGTTCAATTGACTAAAGAAATGGATGCGACAATTTCTTTCTGGATGAAAACAAATGTTACTCAAGAATCTACCTTGTTTTCTAACGGAAAAGGAGATGGAACGGATATCATTCAAACCAATGGTGCCGCTAACAAGTGGGCTATAAATATGAATATTACGGGTAACTTAAGCCTTGAAACCGAAGGGAAATCATATGTCTTAACCAGTCAAAACATGGCCGATAATACTTGGCATCATGTTACTTTATTGTTTAATAGATTAGGATCGTTGAAAACTTATGTAGATGCCGCTCCTGTTTCCTCTAACTTGATGGCAGATATTCGTGGTTTCTCAGGAAACAAAATATGGTTGGGCGCTAGAGGTTCCAAGAATTTAGCAAATGTTGAGATGGTTGATAGACCTTTTACAGGTAAAATAGATGAATTTCAGTTATGGAATACTTTACGGAATGTAGAGCAAATTAGCAGAGACCGTTTTAATGAGGTTGATGTTGAAAGTATTGGTTTATTACTCTATGCAAGAATGAATGCTCCCGACCCAGCAACAGGGAATGGACCCAGATATTATCATGCTTATTCAAATCAATCTGTAATTTCAGATATTGCTATCCCAAGTTCAGGACTTGTGAACTATTCTGTTGATGGTCCTGCAATTAAACCACAACGATCTTTAATCAAGTTTCTAGTGAATCACGTTATAAATAAGGATGCAATGATAATGGCGCCAGTGGTGACTAATTGGGCATCATTAGAAGGCCAGGTAATTGACATTACAGTACATAGAATGTTTGATAGTGCTAATAACGAGCAACAATCACCTATTACTTGGACTGCTTATGTAAAACGAAACGAAGTAAGCTGGTTTGCAGATGGATATAATGAAATTGTTGATATCGTTAAAAAAGCGGGCGAAAGCAAATCATTTGATATTACTTTATTAAATAAAGGAGGGAAAGGTCAGCCTTTTACCATCACTAATATTCCAAAGTGGTTGCAATTAAGTAAATCGACGGGCACATTAGCCCCAAATAGTAAGATTATAATTACGGCAACAATTGATAAAGAGTTAACTGCAGGTGAATATTTGGAGAATTTGTATTTACAAACTGACTTTGGTTACGATGAAAAATTACAAATCAAAGTAAGAGTATTAGCTCCGGAGCCAGATTGGGCAGTTAACCCCACTTTGTATAAGTACAGCATGAACATTGTAGGTAGAATAAAAGTGGATGCAGCCTTCTCTGAAGATTCCTATGATAAAATTGCAGCCTTCTCTAATGGTGTAGTTAGAGGTTCGGTAAATTTAGTTTACAACAATTCATATCAGGAATATTTTGCCTTCCTGACAGTTTACAGCAATTCTGAATTGAGTGAAAATATCGAATTTAAAATTTGGGATGCCTCACAAGGCAAAGTTTTAGTGGCAAATATAAATGCTAAATCATCCATTTCTTTTGAAGAAAATGGAGTACTAGGCAGACTAAGTCTCCCGGCGATTTTTGAAAACTCTAACACAGTGGAACAAAAAATTGCTTTTAATAATGGCTGGACTTGGATATCGGCGAATGTGGCTGATGCCAATTTTTCAGACCTTAATAAATTGACTAGCGGTATGAACTTAGTAACAGATGATCGTGTTTTAAGTCATTCGCCTGCCCATTTAGAAACCTATTATAAAGATGGGTCAACACCTTCAAGAAGTAGTTGGTCAGGGGGAATTAGTGCCAATGGAGGACTTACAAATACTAAAATGTATAAAGTGTTTACAACATATCAGCAACCATTAATAATAAAAGGAACTCTTGTAGATGCTTCAAAGTGGAGTTTTCCAATTAAAACTAATTGGAACTGGCTTCCTTATTCTTTAGCAGGAAACCAACTCACCAATGAAGCATTAGCTTATTTTGATGCAGTTGATGGCGATGTTATTAAATCACAAAATTTATTTGCGATTTATGATCCAATTATCGGGTGGAATGGAACACTGAATTACTTAGAATCGGGTAAAGGATACATGATAAAATCCACTAAGGATCAAACATTCAAGTACCCAAGCTATTTGTCGCAATTTGCTAAAGTTACTACTGGAAAAACAAACAACAGTTTATCAGAATTAGCCCAAGAAACAATTAGACCTGAATTCACGAAGTATTCTGACAACATGAACGCGGTGGTTTTATTACCAAAGGGGTACAACGAATTGTATGCCTATGATGTTAATGGAGTTTTAAAAGGAGCTACAGTAAATCAATATGTAAATAATGAAGCACTAAGTTTTATAACCGTTTATGGCGGAATTCCCGAAACATTGGTGTTTTACATTGGAGATGGAATCAACAAGAAAAGAACCTCCAAAAGTTTTAGTTTCAAAGGCAACGATGTTCTTGGGACAATTAAAAAGCCAATAATCATTGAGGATTTTACAGATGATGTCACTATCTATCCTAATCCATTTGACAATGAAATAACCATAAAAGTGAATGCGGTTAAGGATCAAATTGTGTCAATACAACTGTATTCAGTAACAGGTCAAATTGTACTTGATAAAAAACAAAATGTTGTAAGCGGTGAAAACGTATTAAAAATCCAACCAAGGGTTGCAACCGGAACATACTTACTTCAAATTGAAATTAATGGAGAAAAGATTATAAAAAAAGTGATGAAAAAGTAAGGTTCAAAATATTCAGCTCCTAAAACACTTTTAAAAAAGCACTTTAGGAGCTTTAATGCATTAAATTTCAAAAAATGAAAAATTATATATTTAGTGTTATCGCACTGTTTTTAATAAGCAACTCCATTTTTGGACAGTCCCCTAATTGGACCTTAAACGAAAATAATTATCAATATACCATGACCTTTGTAGGGTTTTTGAATAGTGACGGAAATGGGTTAATTAATCCGAATGACAAAGTTGCTGCCTTTGTAAATGGGGAGTGTCGTGGAGTTGCCAATGTGATTTATGTGGCAAGTCAAAAGCGATATTGTGCTTATTTGACCGTGTTTTCGAATATAAATAATGAAACCGTTAGTTTTAAAATTTATGATTCGGCAAAAAACCTGGTTAAAAACATAGATAAAACGATAGCTTTTAAAACGAATGAGCATTATGGAAATCTGTTTCAGGCTTATCCTTTTGCAAGTCCAGCCTTAAAATTAGGTGTAGAAATGTTAGATGTTGGCTTTACAGGTATTGTTAAAAACAATACAGTAATTGAAGGTTCTCAAATCACGGTATATCTTAATAAAGGTCAAGACGTAACAGCCTTAAACGCCAATTTTGTTTTGAGTCCGGGGGCTTCAGTTTACATCGGAACCGAAAAACAAATTTCAGGGGCCAATGCATTAAATTTTACTAATCCAATACTCTTTAATGTACTTTCGGAAGATCAATCCACAATTAAACAATGGACAATTGTTGTTAAAACTGCGACTGGAATTAGTAGCTATTATAAAAAAGACGCCGTTTGTTATGAAGGTGGAGCTATTAAAGTATTATTTTCTGTAGAAAAAGAAGCGGTTGTTTTAACTTTAGGAGGGGTTACTTCAGCGACTCAAATAGTTAATAATGGCCAGGTAATTTTTACTAATTTAGCTGAAGGTACTTATAGAGTTAGTGTTGGTGGAAGTTTTAAGGAAATCAAAATTAATTTAAAAAAGTAGTTATGAAATCGCCAATTATAGCAGCAGTTTGTCGAAAACAAACACCCACAAATAAAAAGTCGATACCATATTTCACCAATAACAAGTTAAATTTCACAGATATGAAACAGAAACTATACAGCGTTTTAATCGCCTTTATAATAGTTCTCTCAAGTTGTTCAAAAGAGGATGAATTTAAAACAATAGCTCCAACAAGTATTGCTTTTGTGCATGCGGACGGCTCGGCTTTACAATTGAATGAGTGTATTAACCCTAATACCAATTATGCGGTATTAATAAAAACGAATGCCGCAGGGACCGGCGTCTTTAAATCTACAAAAGTAGAGTATACTTTGAACGGTGTGCCTCATATTATGTCCTTTGTAAGAGATGGAGAACAATTAAACGCAATTAAACTTATTGGCGGTACTAATACAGCCGAAGTTGTTGGAACTCCCTTTAAAGCATATCTTTATTTTAATACAGATACCAATTTTGAGTTAGTAGAATAATTTTTAATGTAAAATGGTTTTACTCATCAATGATGATGTTTTATTTAAAATTCCTTTTTGTCAAAAAAATCCTAACCGTTTTAAAAAGACTTTACAGCAATGTAAGGTCTTTTTTATCTTAAAGCAATAGCGAAAACATTGCTTCACGGTGATTCAGCAGAGGAGAGATAATTTTTGATTTCTGCCAACTTGCTAACTTATTTTGCAAAAAAAAGGCAGTATAGTAGACAACATCTTTTTTTAAAAGGCAATATTTTTTTATCGTAACTAATTGTATGTCGAACTTAAACTCAAAGTTATGACAACAATTTTAAAATCCTATTTGTTTAAGGAAAGAACAGAACGTACAAGAAGAATCAATCTCGATGGTATTGCAGATTAATCCTAAATGGAAATAGAAAATAACTCAGCACAGGTGTTCATATTGAAACTGAGCATCAGGACACCAAAAACCAAGAAGTTCTAAAAACCCATACTTCTGAAATGCTATGCAACGCTCAACTTGACACAAGTAAATCAAAGGCCAGTAGCATATACACGATTTTACGATTACAGGAAAATCTTTTCTCTGTTGAGGATATTCGCGATAAGTACTTAGGCAAAGAACTTGAGGAAAGTGAACTTGTCTTTTCCTACTACAAACAGTACCGAGCCAGAATCAAAAAACTCATAGGGTTAGAAATCAAAGACAACACCTATGATAAATTCGTTTATGTCGGAAATCATTTGAAAGCATTCCTTAAATGGAAATTTAAAAAATTAGGCAGCAGTTTTTAGTTGGCAGTTTTCAGAAACTTCTAACTTAAATTATGTGATTAGAAATAGTATTACCAGAAGCAAAATTATTTTCAGGAGAAGTGACTTCGGTTACATTGCCAGGAGTGGATGGAAGCTTTCAGATTTTGAATAGCCAAGCGGCAATTGTTTCTATATTAGAAAAAGGTGTCGTGAAAATTACCGCTTCCAACTTTGCTTTCGCAAAAGAAGTGGCGATTAAATTCACCAAAGTAGATGCCCAAAATTATACACTTGCTATCCAGTCTGGAACAATTGAAATGAAAGACAATATAGTAATTGTTCTCGTTGACTAAAATAAAGGCGATATATAAATTAAAGCATCGCAATTTGCGAGGCTTTTTTTGGAGCTATTTCCAGCTCTCCACTATATCTTTTACAAAGCTTCCAGCCTTCAAAAGGCTGGAAGCTTTGTAAAAGGATGCCGTTTCCATCTGGGCTAAAAAGTCGAGAACAAGAGATTATTTATCCTTTACAAACTCCAAAATCTCTCCCGGTTGACATTCCAAAATTTCACAAATCAGCTCTAAAGTCGAAAACCGAATTGCCTTTGCTTTTCCGGTTTTTAAAATTGACAGATTGGCTGTTGTAATTCCCATTCGATCCGCTAATTCATTCGAACGCATCTTGCGTTTGGCAAGCATTACGTCAAGGTTTACAATGATTGGCATAATTATATGGTTAGTTCGTTTTCTTCTTTCAATTGTTTCCCCATTTTAAAAACTTCGGCTAAAACCGTAAAAAACAATCCAAGAGAAATAAGATACAGGAAAGGATTTGCTCCAATTTCTATTTTTATTTCACCTTGTGCTACATTATAAAAGAAAGCAGGAATTCCCGATACAAATCCGGAAAGTATAAGTAGGTTTCCAATTCGATTGAAGTAAAAGATTATTTTATTATCAAAAATAATTTTTAACTCAAACAATCGGAGTAGTTTTTTTATTAGATATAAACCATAAAAGAGCACGAGATAAGACAAAGTTGCAAAAAATAAAGCAATTTTAGCATTGAGGTCCAAAACAGTAATTTTGATACCATTCATCTTTATTGGAACATCAAACGGTTCATTTGAAATCAATAAATACCCGACAAAAATCAACAAGAACGGAACGGAGATTAAAGCCATAAGCCAAACAAAATCAATAATTGCTTTCAATAAATATAATTTTCTCATAAGATTTAAATATAAAAGTTCATCACAAATATATAAAAATTATTGATAAACAATAATAAAACA
Organism: Flavobacterium sp. DT2-2; assembly: GCA_051990185.1. Lineage (GTDB taxonomy): Bacteria > Bacteroidota > Bacteroidia > Flavobacteriales > Flavobacteriaceae > Flavobacterium. Next base: position 68,805 of record JAFCUE010000011.1, read on the forward strand.
CTAGAAAACAATAATTATTATTTAAAAATTATTTTAATCTGTGTCATCCGTGTGCTATTTTTTAAACATTAAATCAATAACTTTGCACATATGAATCCCCCCAAAAATCTAGACGCCAAATTGGAGAACCGAAAGCAAAATAATGCTTTACGACAATTGCCATTGCCATTGTCAAGTAAAAAGATTGATTTTTCTTCTAATGATTACCTAGGGTTTTCTCAGTCCCAAATTATTTTTAATGAAACGCACGAGTTTTTAATTAATAATAAAATCATTCAAAACGGAGCAACTGGTTCCCGTTTATTATCTGGTAACCATAAATTGTATCAAGAAACAGAGGATTTTATTGCTAGTTTTCATCAATCAGAAACTGCGTTGATTTTTAATTCGGGTTACGATGCGAATCTTGGATTCTTTGGCTCGGTTCCACAAAAGGGAGATTTGATTTTATACGATGAATTGTGTCACGCTTCCATTCGCGATGGGATTATAATGTCAAATGCAAAAGCGTATAAGTTTAATCATAATGATTTTGATGATTTAGAAAAGTTGATTTTACGGAATCCCAATACTATTATTTATATCGTTACTGAATCAGTATTTTCAATGGATGGAGATTGTCCAAATCTAGAAGAATTGGTTTCGGTTTCAACTAAACACAATTGTTATCTGGTTGTTGATGAAGCGCATGCTTTGGGTGTTTTTGGCTCGAAAGGAGAAGGATTAGTTCAAATGGCGGGTTTGCAAGACCAGGTTTTTGCTCGCATAATGACTTTTGGGAAAGGATTGGGTTGCCATGGAGCAGCAGTGCTAGGGTCTAATGAATTACGAGAATATTTAATAAACTTTGCCAGAAGTTTTATTTATACCACAGGACTTTCACCACATACTGTTGCCACGATTCTGATTGCATATCAGCATTTAGAAATGGATTCGGCTTCAATTTCAAAATTAAGAGAAAACATTGTTTTTTTCAATCAGCAGAAAAATCTACTAAGTTTAAAACCACTTTTTGTCCGCAGCAAATCAGCCATACAATCTGCTATTATTCCTGGAAATGAAAAAGTAAAAACAATCGCCAACCAGCTGCAGGAAAAAGGATTTGATGTCAAAGCGATACTTTCGCCTACTGTACCAGAAGGTCAGGAACGACTGCGTTTTTGTTTGCATAATTTTAATTCGAAAGAAGAAATTACCGAAGTTCTAGCTTTGTTGAGCAAGTTTCTCTTTCAATAATCTTGTTTTTACATTCCTTTTCAAATAAAATTATCGTGTTCATCCCTGTTTTTGTTGGGTTGAAAAAATATATTTAAAAATTTTGTAACGTTTTGACGTTTCAATTACTTACGAGTGGTAATCAAATAAAAACAAAAAATATGAAAACCAATTCGACTATTACAAACCAAGCAAACTACCCAATACTATTTTTTTCAACATTAGGAGTAGGCTATTCTTCAGTAAGGTTTATTATGACGGAGACGCATTCAGTGATTCCGCTTTTTTTAATCAGTTTAGTGATTTTCTGCAAAAACATTATTCCGATAATAAGAGAAAATAGAAAATAATATAGAGTAGTTTCAATCATCAAATCAAAAATTAATCATCAAATCAAAAATCAATCAAAAATCAAATTATTATGAAAAAATTATTTAAAATAGTAGCAGTAGTAGCAGTTTTGTTAATTTCCAACGGTGTTTTTGCGCAAGCAAAAAAAGCTACATCAGTAAACTCAAATGATAAATCTCTTTTATGGGAAATTTCAGGAAACGGATTGTCAAAACCTTCTTATTTATATGGCACGATTCATATGATTTGTGGGAATGATTATTTTCTATCTGATAAAGCCAAGAAAGCTTTTACTGCTTCTGATAATTTAGTCTTAGAGGTTAATTTATCAGACCCAAAGGAATTGAGCGCTGTCCAACAATTGGCATATGGAAAAGATCCATTAAGTAAAACATTGAGCCCAGAACAATTGAATGACCTTGATGCTTTATTACAAAAGCGAACAGGAATGACAGTCAAACAAGTTGACAAGTTTAGTTTAATAACAGTAATGAGTTTGATTACTATGAAATCTTTTGGGTGTGTTGATATTAAAAGTTATGAAATGGAATTTATTGCAATGGCTAAAGAATCTGATAAAAGTGTTACTGGATTTGAAACACTTCAATCACAAATGGATTTCTTAAGCAAAGCTTATTCTGATGCGGAGATGATTACAATGTTAAAGGAGTTAAATGACGATACTAGAAAAAAGATGGTTCAAAATTATATTCAAGAAAACCTTCCGGAATTATATAAAGACATTACGACTCCTAAAGTGATGAATGAAAAAGCCAGAAAATGGTTGTTAGAAGTGAGAAATCAAAACTGGGCTGTTAAAATGCCAGATATGATGAAAGATAAAAGTACTTTTTTTGCTGTAGGAGCGGGTCATTTATTGGGGGAACAAGGAGTGATAAATTTATTGAGAAAAAAAGGGTATGTCGTTAAACCTATTCTGAACTAATATCATTTTGAAAGAGAAAGAACCAGAATTTTTAAACCGGATTGAAAAACACAAAGGGATTTTATATAAAGTTTCTAAGATGTATATGGACAATCATGATGATCAACAGGATTTGTTTCAGGAGATTATCTGCCAGCTATGGAAATCGTATGATTCGTTTAGAAACGAAAGCCAGTTTTCGACATGGATGTATCGGGTGGCCATTAATACAGCTATCGTTTTTCTAAAGAAAGAAAAAAGGAAAGTTGATAAATATGAAATAGCATCTGAAAACATTAAAGAAGAAACTGACGATTCAGAAATTAAGGAAAGCCAAATTGAACATTTTTACAAAGCAGTTCAGAAATTAGAAAAAATAGACAAGGCTATCATTTTTTATCAACTAGAGGGTTTTTCGCATAAGGAAATAGGAGACAATTTAGGTATTTCAGAAGGGAATGCCAGAGTGAAATTAAATAGAGCAAAAGAAAAATTAAAAGAAATAATTAAAAATCAGGGATATGGATTTTAACGATATACAATCAGCATGGGATAATGATAACAATGAGAATGTTGTTCTCCCTAATAATTTAGAAAAAATTCAAACGGCAAATACGCCCTTAGATAAGATTAAAAAAAATCTTAAAAAAGAACTCATTTATCAATCGCTAACTGTTATTCTTTGTGGATTTGCACCTATCATATATCATTTTCCTGAAAAATGGTTCGCTCCTTTTTACTTATTGTATAGTATGTTTTTTGCAGTTTGCCTCTACTATTTGGTGAAGTTGTATTTGTTTTATAAAAGACTTAATAATATCACCTTAAGAACAAAAGACAGTTTGTATGAAACGTATTTTGATGTGAGATTAAACATGGAATTATACAAAACATTTACGTTTGCTCTTAGTCCGTTTATAGTTCTTTTTTTTGTGGGATTTACTGTTTATCTAGTTTCTACAAAACCGGGAATGCAAATATCAGATTTAAGTAATACTTTTTTGATTGCTACATTCGTGGTAATTTCTCTTACTATTTTGTTTGTGGGATTAATGGCGGAATGGTGGGTTTATTTTTTCTATGGAAAATATGCTAAGCAAATTAAGAAAGTGATTGACGAGTTGAAAGAAGAATAATAAATGACCCATCTTACCGATGGGTTTTTTACTTTTGTGTCAAATCTAATTACTATGAAAATATTTGTTACTGGAATTGGAACCGATGTAGGCAAAACCATTGCATCAGCCATTATAACGGAAGCTTTAGAAGCTGATTATTGGAAACCCATACAAGCAGGTGATCTGGATAACTCGGATACTCATAAAGTCAAACGCTATGTGTCCAACAATAAATCAATATTTTTTGAGAATAGTTATGCGTTAAATACGCCGGCAAGTCCGCATTATGCAGCAGCAGTAGACAACATTATTCTTGACTTAAAAAAGATCGTTGAACCAGTGACACAAAACCATTTGGTTGTTGAAGGCGCAGGAGGTGTTTTTGTACCAATAAACAATACGGATTGTGTGATTGATTTGATTCAGCCTGATTATAAAGTAATTGTGGTTTCGCGTCATTATCTGGGAAGTATCAACCATACTTTATTAACTATTGAAGCATTGCAAAACAGAAATATAAAAATTGCCGGAATTATTTTTAATGGAAATGAAAACAAAGCAACGGAGTCGATTATTCTATCTAAATCAAACCTAAAATGCATTGGTCGAATTGAAGATGAGCCTTACTTTGATCAAAATGTAATCTCCGAATATGCGGATGTGGTTCGGGAACAGCTATTGAGTTTATAAAATCTTTGTGAAACTCTGTGCTTGCTCTTTGTATCTTTGTGAAATATATTATTTAAAATGACTTTAACTGAAAGAGACCGCCACTATCTTTGGCATCCATATACCCAACACAAAACAGCAGCGTTGCCCATTGCCATCAAAAAAGGGAAAGGAGCATTACTTTGGGATGAAAATGATACTGAATACATTGATGCAATTGCTTCTTGGTGGGTAAATCCTTTTGGACACTCTAATGTATTTATTGCTGATGCGATTTATAAACAATTGACCACCTTAGAACATGTGCTATTTGGTGGATTTACGCATGAACCGGCGATAGTTTTGGCCGAAAAGCTGATGGAGATTCTACCAAGAAACCAGCAAAAAATATTCTTTTCCGATAATGGATCAACGGCTGTTGAAGTGGCTATTAAAGTTGCCCTGCAGTATTTTTTCAATAAAGGGGAGAAAAGAACAACGATTATCGCTTTTGAAAATGCGTTTCATGGCGATACATTTGCCGCAATGGCAGCAAGCGGAATTTCATTTTATACACAAGCTTTTGAGGGAATGTTTATAGATGTAGTTCGAATTCCAGTTCCTCTAAAAGGCCAAGAGCAAGAAAGTTATGATGCGTTACAAGCTGTAATAAAAAGCAACAATTGTGCTGCGTTCATATACGAGCCTTTAGTACAAGGAGCTGCAGGAATGGTGATGTATGAGCCAGAAGCTTTGGATATTTTAATGCGGATTTCTAAGGAGAATGGTGTTCTTACCATTGCAGACGAAGTGATGACAGGATTTGGCAAAACAGGAAAAACGTTTGCAACGGACTATTTAGTAGAAAAACCAGACATGATGTGCTTGTCAAAAGCATTAACTGGCGGAACAATTCCTATGGCAATCACCACGTTTACACAGGATTTATTTGATGCTTTTTATGATGATGATATTAATAAAGCATTGTTTCACGGACACACTTTTACTGCTAATCCTACGGGTTGCGCTGCAGCATTAGCGAGTTTAGAATTATTGCAAACGAACGAAATGCAAAACAACCTTGTTCGAGTGAACCAAAAACATTTAGATTTCCAAAAAAGGGTTGAAAATCATCCACGAGTTACAACGACAAGAGTGTTGGGAGTTATTTTTGCATTAGAAATAAAAACCGAGAGTAACGAGAGTTATTACGGAACATTGCGCAATAAACTTTATAATTTTTTTATTGCCAATGGCGTAATTCTGCGGCCCGTGGGAAATATTGTTTATATTTTACCTCCTTACATCATCACTAATGAACAATTGCAGAAAATATATAATGTAGTTGAAGATGCATTAGAAAAAGTTTAAATTTTAAATAGTAAAGCTTTACTAATTATAGCTCCCTTATTAATTCTAGAAATCTGGATTGTTGATAATTCGTGCCATTTGTGCCAAAAAAAATATTTAAGTGTCAATAACAATCTCCATAACTGCCATCGCTTCTATTTCACCTTTAGGTAATTCACCAGCAATAATTTGGCAAAAGTATTTAAATAACAAACACTGTTTTTCTGAACATGTTCTAGACCATCAAAACACTTTTGTTGCTAAGTTAGATAGTGATTCAAAACAGGTCGTCGCTGCTTTGCGTCATTCAGATCAAAAGTACAAATCACTTGATAAATCGGTTTTGTATGCCATGGCAGCTTCTCGCAAAGCAGTTCAAATTGCAGGTTGGAAAGCGGATGACGTTTTTGGAATCAACATAGGTTCCTCTCGTGGAGCAACTGAATTATTTGAAAAACACCATAAAGAATATTTAGAAACTGGAAATGCACAAACTTTGGCTTCTCCAACGACGACTTTGGGAAACATTTCTTCGTGGGTTGCTCATGATTTGCAAAGTTCGGGCCCGGAAATATCACATTCTATTACGTGTAGTACAGCTTTACACGCAGTTCTAAATGGCGTGGCGTGGCTCCGAGCAGGAATGGCCGATAAATTTTTAGTAGGCGGGAGCGAAGCACCACTTACTGATTTTACAATTGCTCAAATGCGTGCACTCAAGATTTATTCTCGAAGCAAAGAAGCATATCCTAATCGTGCTTTAGATTTAAACAAAAATCAAAGTACGATGATCTTGGGAGAAGGAGCGGGTGTTTGTTGTCTAGAGATTGGAAAAAAAGAAAATGCTCTTGCCTTTATCGAGGGTGTAGGTTATGCAACTGAAATATTAGAACATAATATTTCGATTTCTGCGGAGGCAACCTGCTTCCAAAAATCGATGAAAATGGCTTTGCAAAACACTAATTTATCCGATGTTGATGCAGTAGTAATGCACGCACCGGGAACGGTAAAAGGCGATTTGACCGAGTTTAAAGCGATCCAGAAAGTTTTTGGCGATAACCTTCCGTTGTTGACTAGTAATAAATGGAAAATCGGACATACTTTTGGTGCCTCGGGAATATTAAATATGGAACTGGCTATTATGATGATGCAAAACAACACTTTTATCAGCGTTCCTTTTGCGAAAGCGCAAATCCAAACAAAACCCATTAAAAAAGTATTGATTAATGCCGTAGGTTTTGGAGGGAATGCGGTGAGTATATTGCTATCTCTTTAAAATTTAAACTGTTTCTAATTCCTTTACTTTTTCGTAAACCAAATTACTTTCGAAACCTTTTCGTAAAAGGTAATCACAAAATTTCTTTCTTTTTTTCAGTGCGTTAGATTCCCTAATGGAGTCCCAGTTGCGCTCCGCCAGGGTTTGAAAGGTGGTTAAATATTCCTCTGCGGTGATTTCTTTCAATGCGGTAGTTATAAGTCTTTGGTTTATTTTCTTTAATTTAAGTTCGTTAACAATTCTGATTCTTCCCCATTGTTTTATGCGGTGTTTACCTCTGGCAAAACTGCAGGCATAACGCTCTTCATTTAGAAAATTATCACGTATCAATTTGACTAAAATAACATCAATTTCATCTGCATCCATTTTCATACTGCGTAATTTTTGAACTACTTCCTCATGACAACGTTCCTGATAAGCGCAATAATGTTCTATTTTATGGATTGCTTCTTTTATCGAAAATACTTCTTTCATGTTTGGGATTGATTTGTAAACAAAGTAAAGAAAAAATTTGAAAGGAAATTATTGTAAGTTTCATTCTGTCGTTTTATTCTTAAATGTTACATGATTTAATATTGGGTAGTTAGAAAGATTAATGTTAAACAGATCAATTCTATAAATTAAGTATTTCAACGACTTTTAATGCTTTTTATCGGATAGATTTTATTTAATTTAAAACGTTAAACTATCTTGCGTAATTACTTATATTTTGATTGTTTCTGCTTATAAAATGAAATTTGTTTAAGTGTATGTAACATCAAAATATAAAAAAATTCGCCCCAATGAATAAAAAATTACTCATCCTACTAATTCTGTTTTTCAATTTTTATTTATCTCAAGCACAATGTACTTATACGGGAACACCGCTGACATCTGTGGGCACTTTCACATTTTGTATTGACAGTGGTAACACACTTACAACTCCCACTGTCGCATCGGGTCAGTTTGCAATAGTAAATGTTGTGCAAGGTTTCAGGTATAGTTTCACTGTTGGAAATGTATTTTCTGGACAGGAGAACTTAACAATATTAAACGCGGCAGATAATCTTTCTTTAGGTACTGGTAGTTTTGATTCTGGTGGTAGTGGTGCTTCAATAGTAAATTGGACTTCAACTATTTCTGGACAAGTTAAGGTTTTGTTGTCTAGTGGTTCATGCAGTAACGATAATACAGCAGGGGGACCATTAACATTAACACTTTTAGCCGTTGGTAATACCTTTGACAGTCAAACAACTTCTGGAACCAATCAGTGGGTGGGACATGTTTACAACCATACAGATGGTCCGCCTCCTGGAGGTACAACTTCACCTGCCTCACCTTCAACAACTACATCACCTTTTTTAAGTGCCAATTATGTTGGATACTATAATATACCAACAGAAACTATTGATGAGGGTTTTGGTGGTAATACTGCTTGTTTTCCGGTAGTATCTAACGGAACTATTAGAACTAATATTTATACAGAACTATTCAGTGTAAGATACCGAATGAGATCCACAAGAGCCGCTGGCTGTTATATTATGAATGTAAATGGTGATGATGGTGTGCGAGTTTATGTTAACGGTGTACTAGTATTTAGTAGATGGTTGCAACAAGGAAATACATCATACTGTAATAATTTAATTAATTTAACTGGGAACAGTGAGATTATATTAGATTACTATGAACATCAAGGAGGAAATGTTGTTGGTTTTAGTTTGACACCTTTTGATGGATCAACGAATACGATATCGAGTTCAACAGATGTGAGGGTTTGCTCAAATATAGCATCTACAATAACAGCATCAAATATTATCAGCTGTAATGTTAATACAAATACTGTTTACCAATGGCAATCATCATCAGATAACATTACTTTTACAAATATTAGCGGAGCAAATGCACAAAATTATACTGTGCCGGGACTCACCATAGCAGCTGGAGCGGCAAACAATTTACGTTATTTCAGGAGGGTTTTTAAACCATCTACATTAACCGATGGTGCATGCGAATTTTTTTCGAATGTGGTAACTGTAACAACAAGTGGTGCTGTTCCATCCGCTCCATCCGCAGTATCAGGAAATCAAAATCAATGTAAAACTTCATTAGGGACTTTTAGCGTTACGCCAGTAACAAATGCTGTGAGTTATAACTGGAGTACAGCTGCAACAGGTTGGACGATTACTCCATCTAGCAATGGTCTCACCGCTACGGTGTCATTTAATTCAGCAGCAACATCCGGAGATTTGCAGGTTTCAGCTACTAATGGGTGTGGTACAAGTGTAAATTTCCTATATCCTATTCAAGTGCGAGATTTACCTACAAGCGCTACAATATCAGGAACTGCTTCGGTATGCGTTGGGGCAGCAGCTCCAGCAGTTACAATTTCAAATCCACAGGCATATAATGTGAATGTGACATACAATATCAATGGAGGAACGAATGTCGTGGTTCTCGTAGTAGCAAATGCATCAGTCAACTTCACTGTTTCAACTTCAACAACAGGAACTTTTATTTATAACCTTGTTAACGTGTCAAATCCGAGTTCTCCAAATTGCTCAACAAACTTATCTGGTAGTGCAACTGTAACAGTGGGAGCAGCAACAGGGGATCAGGTGTCATATGGCACTAATTCTTGGATTGGGTATGTTTATGCAGGGCCAAATCCACAAAATAGTGACTTTATCACTAATTTTGTGGGTAGCATTTCTCAAGTAGAAACATTTGATTTAAATCTTGATAACGCCCCTATTTCTGGAACTGGGATATGTGGTTCTTATGCGGATAATTATGCTGTCCGTTTTAAAATGAATAGGAATTTACCAGCAGGATGCTATACTTTTACCGTAGGTGCTGATGATGGGTATCGTTTAAGTTTAGATGGTGGAGCAACATTTGTTGTAAATAATTGGACTACGCATTCCTATCAAGAGCAAACGTATGTGGCGTACCTTGCTGGCAATACCAATTTTGTCTTAGAGTATTTTGAAGCTGCAGGTCAGGCAAGAGTTCGGTTTTCGTCATCTTTCGTGCCTCTAGAAAAACCTATTGTAGCAACAACAGTTCAGCCAAATTGCGTTACAACATCAGGAAGTGTACGATTAATTGGTTTACCGAGTCTTGGTTCTTGGACATTAGTAAGAAGTGGCTCGTCAAGCGCATCAATTACAGGTACAGGATTAGAAACTACAATTACTGGTCTAGCACCTGGAACCTATGCCTTTGCTATAACAAGTGGGAGTTGCACCTCTACGACTACAGGAAATGTAGTAATAAATCCCGTGATTACTTCAACATATACGGGAACTACTTGGTCAGTGACGCCTACTATTGATATGATTGGTATTATAAACTCTAATACAGCTATAGCTACTAATGTGGAGCTTTGTAGTTGTACGGTTAATACTGGTATTGTTGCAGCAGTTGCATCAGGAGTTACACTTAAACTTCAAGATAAGCTTACCGTAAATGGTACTCTTACTTTTGAGAATAACGCTAGTTTAGTGCAAGTAAATGATGTTGTTAATGTTGGGAATATCAAGTATCAAAGGCTTACAACACCAATACGAAATACAGATTATACGTATTGGTCTTCACCTGTTTTAGGATTTACATTAGGTGGTGTTTCACCCAGAACCTTAAATGGTAAATTTTATTCTTACGAAGTTTTAGTAGGATCAGAAGACTGGAAACAAGAATCATCCGCAACCATTATGTCAGTAGGAAAAGGATACATTGTCAGAGGACCAGAAACAACAAATGGAACGGTACCATGGCCTGTAGGTCAATATCCTGCTACTTTTAATGGTATTCCAAATAATGGAAACTATTCGCTACTAGGAATTTTTCCTGATAAATCCTATCTGATAGGAAATCCTTATCCATCAGCATTGGATGCAAATAAATTTTTGACTGACAATGCAGGAGTTTTAGATGGAACTCTTTATTTTTGGACGCACAATACATCTATTGGTGTAGGAGTATCTAGTCCGGGTTCAGGAGTTTTTGCTTATTCTGGCGATGACTATGCGTCGTACAATCTTACAGGAGGGACAGCAACTGCCGTTGCACCGAGTGATGCTGATAAATCAGCTGCTAATCCGTATATCCCAACTGGTAAAATCGCATCAGGACAATCCTTTTTTGCTAGTAGTAAAGTTTCAATCACCGGAAGTTCTATCTTGTTTGACAATAGTATGAGGGTAGGAGTGGCAGCAATTTCAGGTACGAATTCTCAATTTTTTAGAACAGCTAAAAATTCCAAAACAGCATCAGTTGTTGAACAAAATAGAGTTTGGCTTAATTTGTTTAACAATGAAGGTGCTTTTAAACAGGCTCTAGTTGGTTATGTTAGTGGAGCAACAAATAACTATGATAATGGATTTGATGGAGAAACGTTTGACGCAAATGAATTTGTAGACTTTTACAGTGTTAATCAAAACGTAAATCTTGTAATTCAAGGTCGAGCATTGCCTTTTGATGAAAATGATGAAGTGCAGTTAGGTTTCAGATCTTCAGCAGTAGGAAACTTTAACATCGGAATCGATCAAATCGATGGAATATTAAAAACACAAAATATATTTGTTGAGGATAAATTACTAAATATTGTTCATGATTTAAAAACAGCACCTTATGCCTTTACCACTCAGGCAGGTACTTTTAATGATCGTTTTGTATTGCGTTTTACCCAAAAGACATTAGGGGTTGATAGCGTATCGCCGCTTGAAAACGGTATTTTTATAACAAAATATAAAAATGAATTAAAAATAAAATCAGAAACTGAAACTATAGAACGAATCACAGTTTTTGATATACTTGGAAGAAAAATTTTCGATAAACAAAGTATTAACAGTACCGAATTTCGTATCGTAAATAATAATATTACACAACAAATACTGATTGTAAAAGTAGTTTTAGAAAATGGAAATGTTATTTCTAAAAAAATTATGTAAAAACTTACTTCGATCATTAGTAGAATAGTTATAAAAACCCAACTTGATTTTATTCAAGTTGGGTTTTTTTTGTAAATATCACTAAATGTGGGTATTGCACAATAATTTTATTGTTTCTAATTTAGGACTTTTATAAATCAAAGCTGAAATTTTATGGGCAAAGAAGTCCCAGAATAAAGGCATAAAGTCCGTATGAATTTGAAAATAGTTTTAGTGTATATTATTGTAGTATTTAGTCTTTTGATTCAAAATAAGACGTATTCTCAGCAAGGAAAATTTGACGCCACATTTAATGTTTATGATGACGGTCTTCAAGGGGATGGTTTTGATAATGCCGTTCGAACAGTTTCGGTACAATCCGATAGTAAATTGATTGTAGGTGGCGATTATCTAAATCATAACGGAACTGCAACTCCTTATTTATGTCGATTGTTTCAAGATGGCTCTAAGGATACCTCCTTTAATTTAGGGACTAGTTTTAATGGTAAAGTGTATTGTTCTTTACTACAGCCAGACGGGAAAATACTTTTAGGAGGTGCATTTACTAACTTTAATGGAATAACGGCAAACCGATTAATTAGACTCAATAATGACGGATCAATTGATGTCTCTTTCAATACTATTATAGCCGCCAGCAGTGGGATAGTATATAGTTTAGCTTTGCAATCAAACGGGAGTGTTATTGTCGCAGGGAGTTTTATAAAATATAATGGTGTTACTGCTAATCGTGTTATTAGGTTATTACCTAACGGTGCTGTAGATACTGATTTTGTTATAGGAGTAGGTGCTAATGGTGTAGTAGAAGAAGTCCAGATACAACCAGATGGCAAAATCGTTCTTTCAGGGTCCTTTGATTTTTTTAACGGAATAAGTAATAGTAAAATTATTAGACTAAATGCCGATGGTAGTCCAGATATGTCATTTACAACAGGTGCGGGTTTCAATGCTACAGTATCAGCTCTTGCTATACAATCAGATGGGAAAATTATTGTAGGTGGAGATTTTATAAGTTACAATGGAAGTACTGCCAATAAAATTATTCGTCTAAATATGGACGGTTCAATTGATGGAACTTTTGTTTCTGGTCAAGGATTTAGTGCTGGTGTTGTTGAGGTTATTAAATTAAATGCAAATGGATTTATTGCAGTTGGAGGTTCGTTTACTGGTACTTATAATGGAGTAGATGTAAATAGAATGATGGTTTTAAATTCGATAGGACTCCTGGATCCCTTATTTGATATTGGAGCTGGTCCATTTTCTGCATCAGTTTTGGATCTCGCAGTCGCAGTAGATAGTTCTTGGTATGTAGCTGGTTCTTTCTCTGTTTTCGATTCGCAAAATCAAGGTCGTTTAGCTAAAGTTGATCCATTAGGAGCGTTAGATATTGGATTTCTTACTGCTGGAGTAGGTTTTGATAATTCGGTTTTGAAGGTGCTGGCATTATCCGATAACAAAACGATGGCATTTGGAAATTTTACTAAATTTAACGGTGCCTTTTGTAGCAGAATAGCACGATTGGCTGAGGATGGTTCAATCGATTTTTCATTTAATATTGCTGGTACTGGCGCAAATAATACTGTTCGGAGTGCCTTTTTGCAAGCAGACAATAAAGTTGTTATCGCTGGAACTTTCACAACTTACAACGGATTGCTTGCCAATAGAATAGCAAGGGTTTTCTCTACTGGCATATTAGATCCAAGCTTTATAACAGGTGTTGGGGCTAATAGTGTTATTTATGCACTTGCATTACAACCTGATGGTAAAATAATCATAGCAGGAAATTTTACAAGCTACAATGGAATAGTAGTGAATAGAATTGCCCGATTATTACCCGATGGAAGTATTGATCTTACTTTTAACACAGGTCTAGGTGCTGATGCTATTGTCGAAGCTGTAGTGCTTCAGTCAGACGGAAAAATAGTTTTGGGTGGTCGCTTTACATCCTTTAATTCCTATTCGTTTAATCGAATAGTTCGCTTAAATACTGATGGAAGTATTGATTCTAGTTTTTCGGTAGGCAGTGGTTTTGATAAAAATGTATATGCTTTAGCTTTCCAGTCTGATAATAAATTGATTGTTGGAGGTACATTTTTAACGTATAAAGGGGTCGCTGCAAAGAGAATCTTGAGACTAAATAACGACGGAAGTTTAGATGTAACTTTCAATTCTGGCGCTAGTCTTAGTAATGGTGAAGTTAGATGTATTTTGGTTCAGCCCGATGATCGGATGTTAGTGGGAGGTACTTTCTCTGGAACTTATAATGGTATTGCTGTAAAACGAATGCTAAGATTACTCTCATCGGGAGTTTATGATCCAACCTTTTTAGTGAATTTAAACGGCTCGCTGTTTAGTGCTTGTTTTACGGTAAATCATAAAGTAATTATTGGGGGAAGTTTCAACTCTGTTTCTGGCATAACAAAGCATCGGGTTGCCCGAATTAAATTGTGTACCAATAGTTCTATATGGAACGGGATAGCTTGGGGTAATGGATTACCATCAATAGAAAGAACGCTTATTTTTAATGGTAGTTACACACCTATTTCCACCATAAATGCATGTTCATGTTCTATTAGTTCAGGAAATACAGTGACTGTAGCAAACGGAAATACTTTGGGTTTAGTTTTTGATTATTCGGGTGCGGGTACTTTGATTTTAGAAAACAATGCGACACTTTATCAATCAGAAGATCAAGTTAACAACACGGGAATCATTCTGCTAAAGCGAAAAACGACACCAATCGTGAAAACGGATTATACCTATTGGTCTACTCCTGTTATAAATCAAAAATTGATTGATGTTTCACCCAATACACGTTCAGATAAGTTTTATTCATTTAATCCGGGATTAGATTCTTGGTCAAATGAGGATACAAATGCCGCAATGACAATAGGAAAAGGATATATTATACGCGGCCCAGAATCTTTTTCGGATTCAAGTACTGCCATTCATGAAGCTGTATTTACGGGAGTACCTAATAACGGACTGGTGACTTTACCCATTGGCGCTTCAGGCACTTCAAATTTGGTTGGAAATCCCTATCCCTCAGCTCTTGATGCCAATTTATTTTTAATTCAAAATAGTACAAATGTAGATGGAACTATATATCTGTGGACGCATAATACTGCCATTACTAATAATTTGTATACTTCAGATGATTATGCAACATATAATCTGCTGGGAGGTGTTGGTACGAATGCTGCATTAAGTTCAGGTGTGAGTAGTTTAAAACCGGACGGGAATATAGCTTCTGGCCAATCTTTTTTTGTTACAAGTATAAATAGTGCTGGTGTCCTAAAGTTTAATAATTCCATGCGGCTAATTGGACAGAATTTTAGTTTTTTTAGATTTAACGGGGATAAGAAAGCAAAACAAAATGAGGCCGAAAAGCATCGAATTTGGTTGAATTTATTTAATAATCAAGGCACCTTTAAGCAAATATTACTGGGTTACGCAAATGGTGCAATAAATGGTTTAGATACCTCATTTGATGGAGAAAGTTTTAACGGTAACCAATATTTAGATTTTTACAGCATTGTTGAGGATAAACATTTAGCAATTCAAGGTAGGGCTTTGCCTTTTGCTGCAACAGATGAAATAAAATTAGGATATTCCACAACAATAGCGGGTTCATTTACAATCAAAATAGACCAGACTGATGCATTGTTTTTGGGTCAAAATGTTTTTATTGAAGATAAATTTAATAATACTATTGTTAATTTAAAAAACGAAAATTTCACTTTTACTACAACCTTAGGAGTTTTCAATGAACGTTTTGTGTTGCGTTTTATGGATAAGACTTTGGCATTGAATGAGATCGTAAAAGATAATGAATCAGTTGTGGTGTTTCGTAAAAACGAGCAGTTGATCATACATTCTAAAAAAGAAAATATTAGTTCAATTGTAATACATGACTTGTCCGGACGAAAAATGTACACTAGAAACAATATAAAAGAAATGGATTTTTCGGTTCTTACCGTAAGAGCTAAAAATCAAGTAGTTTTGGTAACAGTAGTTCTGCAAAATGGTCTGTCAATGGTTCGAAAGGTAATTTTTTGATTTGACTTCATAAAAAAACCACCTGTTTTGAACAGATGGTTTGTATGATAAATGGAGTCGAAATTTATTTTTCTTTCCCAGATGCTTCAAGATTTCGTTCAATAGTATGTCC
This sequence comes from Flavobacterium sp. DT2-2, assembly GCA_051990185.1. Taxonomy (GTDB): domain Bacteria; phylum Bacteroidota; class Bacteroidia; order Flavobacteriales; family Flavobacteriaceae; genus Flavobacterium. The sequence goes on from JAFCUE010000011.1 coordinate 84,787, forward strand.
TGGTCTTGACCATTTTGGTTTTTCACCTAACGGGGCAAATTGAGAGTCTTCAGCTTCAACTGTTTGTGGTTGAGAAACTTTTGTGAAAGGTTTTTGTGGATTCAAACCTAAGATTTCAAACATTTTCATATCTTCATTTACATCAGGATTTGGCGTAGTCAATAATTTATCTCCTGCAAAAATAGAATTTGCACCAGCAAAAAAGCACATGGCTTGCCCTTCACGACTCATGTTCATTCTACCGGCGGATAAACGCACTTGAGTTTCTGGCATGATGATTCTCGTGGTAGCTACCATTCGTATCATTTCCCAAATTTCCACTGGTTTTTCCTCTTCCATAGGAGTACCCTCCACGGCAACCAAAGCATTAATTGGTACTGATTCAGGTTGTGGGTTCAAAGTAGAAAGTGCTACCAGCATTCCGGCTCTATCTTCGATACTTTCACCCATACCAATTATTCCTCCGCTGCATACAGTTACATTGGTTTTACGAACATTTTCTATGGTTTGCAAACGGTCTTCAAATCCGCGTGTTGAAATCACTTCTTTATAATACTCTTCTGAGGTGTCTAAATTGTGGTTATAGGCGTACAATCCTGCTTCTGCTAATCGGTGTGCTTGATTTTCAGTTATCATTCCTAAGGTACAGCAAACTTCCATGTCAAGTTTGTTGATAGTTCGTACCATTTCAAGCACTTGGTCAAATTCTGGGCCGTCTTTTACGTTTCTCCACGCTGCTCCCATACATACACGTGACGAACCACTGGATTTTGCTCGCAGAGCTTGTGCTTTTACTTGACTAACAGACATTAAATCATTGCCTTCAATTTCAGTATGGTAACGCGCTGCTTGCGGACAATAACCGCAGTCTTCAGGACATCCGCCAGTTTTTATGGATAACAATGTCGAAACTTGAACCACGTTCGGATCGTGGTGTTCTCTATGTATTGAAGCTGCTTCAAAAAGCAAATCCATCATGGGTTTATTGTAAATGGAGATAATTTCGTCCTTTGTCCAATTGTGTTTTGTAATACTCATCGATGCACTTTTTTAGTGACCCAAAAGTAGTTAAATTGTTCTAAAGAAGCAATGCAATACCATTGAAAAGGAATTTAAGTACTATTTTAGTTGAGGTGTCGCATAATAAAAATCACAGTATTAGTCGATACATTATTTTTGATTTCTAATGTTCTTCTTCTGTTATTCACAGTTTAGTATTTATCAACTGAACGGTATGTGATGATTTATTGTGACCGAAGCGCTAAAAAGATTATTTGCTAACACTAATTTATTTTACGATTTTCTTCCATGTTTGTCAGAGGAATACCGAGTGTCCCAATATAAAAGTAGCATAAAGGTTACTATCATTGCTGAGCTAATCCCTTCAAATAATAATGAGATTGAATACGTCATGACAGATGGTTCACCACCAAACAAGAACGTTTTAGATAATGATCCAATATATTTTTCTCCACCTTTTGCAAAACTATACGCAACTAAGGCGGCAATGCTCAAAATAACACCAATCAACGAAGTTGCTAATGCAGATACAGAATTACTCGCTAAGCTAGTTTTTCCTTCTGCAAAATTAGATTTAAGGGTTCTATTCGTACCATAAAAAATAAAAAGCACGTTAAAAACACGAAGAATATAAATGTCAGCTAAGCCCAAAAGCTCCATGATTAAGAAATAGATTCCAATTCCTAGTATTATAATGAGTCCGTTTATTAGTTCTTTGGGAAGTTTCATAACAAGCATTTTTAAAAGTTGAAAAACAATATTTTTAGAATAAAAAAATCTATTATTTTCAAATTTAAAGAAAAAAAAGTAATGTTTTATGAAAATTAAGAAAGATTTTTAACTTAATTAAAATTTGTTTAAGTAGCTAAATGCCGCTTTTTTGTCTTTTTGGAGTTGTTCTTTTAAAAGCTCTAACGAGTCAAATTTTTGTTCTAAACGCAATCGATGCAAAACGGAAACACTAATTTTTTGATTGTATAAATCAGCATTAAAGTCAAAATAATGAATTTCTATAGTTTGAGTTTCGCCCTTTACTGTTGGGTTAAACCCGATGTTCATCATCCCAAAAACGATTTGCTCATCAATAGTGCTTTTTACAATATAAACGCCATTTTGTGGTATTAATTTGTAGTCTTCTGCAATCTTTAAGTTGGCAGTTGGAAAACCTATGGTTCTTCCCAACTGTTTGCCTTGAATAATATTTCCCGTTAGAAAATAATTATAACCCAAATAATCATTTGCCAAATCCATATCGCCGGCAACCAAAGCATTTCTGATTTTTGTAGAACTCACAGAAATATCATTTATTTCTTGAACGGATATTTGTTCTACTTCAAAATCATATTCTTTGCCATAGGCAATAAGATCATCAATATTTGCTGTTCTATTTCGTCCAAATCTGTGATCGTGACCAATAATAATTTTCTGGATGTGAAAGCGGTCTACTAGAATGCTACGTACAAATTCTTCAGCAGTTAATTTCGAAAACGCTTCGTCAAACGGATGTATGACTAGATTTTCTATACCAATTTTTTTTAACAAATCTATTTTTTCATTAATTGTATTGAGCAACTTAATATCAGAGTGTTCTTGAAGTACCATCCTAGGATGCGGAAAAAAAGTAAGAACCAAACTTTCGTATTTTTGATTTTCCGTATTTTTGGTTAATTTTTTTAGGATTTTTTTATGTCCAATATGTACTCCATCAAAAGTGCCTAAGGTTAATATTGTTTTTTTTGTGGAGTTGAAATCGTTTATAGAGTGGAAAATCTTCAAAGCAAGTGTTTTATAATAGTACAAATTTAAGGTATCCATTTGATAAAACTAAAAAAGGATTGAAAACTTCAATCCTTTTTTAGTTCATTTTAGATTATTTATTTTTTAATAAACCGAATTGTTTTTGTTTCGGATTGATTTTTTGATAGTTTTAAAAAATAAATACCTTGTGTTAGATTGGAAACATTGATGCTAAGGTCATCCTCAGAGTCTATTTTTTTAGCTTTTATAATTTGGCCTAAAGTATTGATGATGGTATAGTTTTCAGGCATTTCTAATTTATTTTCAACAGCAATTTGTAATAGATTAGCGGTAGGGTTAGGATACAAATAAACGGAACTTTTACTTTCGAATTCATTTGTTGCAAGTGAATTATTGCTGAATTTCGTTGCCTCTATAGCACCAAAAGCACCTCCGGACACAATAGTTGCTCCTGATGGTGTTTTCAATGAATAAGACCCGATACCAAATTTACAGCAGATACCGTCATTTTGACTATCTATTATTGTAAAAGTATAACAGTCATTACTTGGAACGTCAAACGTAGCAGTTATCAATGCAGGAAGTGGTCCAGACTCGGTGGCGTTATCAGTGTAAGGTCCACCTTGATACAATATGGTTCCTGCAGTATTGGTTAATCTCCATGTGGTTTCTGCACCATAGTAATCTTGTTGTAGCGAAAAGTTAATAGTGTTAGTAACAAAATTTTGATTGTTGATAATATCAAAATTGACAGTACCGGTGTTATTAGAAGAGTTTTGGTCAGTTGTGCCATTCACAACTGTTATAGTACAACTAAAATTATGGTTTCCGGTGGTTGTTGATAAGCTATTTAAGGTAATATCCTGTGACTGATTAGTGGCAAGTGCTCCAGTCCAGTTGTACGTTTGCACATTTTGATTGTCAATACTATACTGTATAGTTGCTTGTGTCAAAACGGCTGTTCCTTTATTTGTAATTTTTAATCGGGGAGCAAATGTTTTACTACAATTGATGTTTAGATTAACAATCATTAATGAGGCATCATTGGTATAACTTATTCCAGGCGTTAGCGCATCAGATGTTTTTAGAGAAACTCTTCTAATAGAATTGTTCATAACAGTGATCATTCTGTTTTTCTGATCAGCAGTAAAAATGTTCATACAACCATCATTCGTGTAATCCATGTAATTTTCTACCATATCAAGTCCTGCTGCTGCTGGGCAGGAATCTATACCAGTAGGGCAACCATAGTGTTCTTGACCTGCATTTGGAGTATCTAGACAAAAATCATCTGCTGAGCAGTCTCCGTCACCCCATATATGACGTAAACCAAGCCAATGTCCTATTTCGTGCGAGGCTGTTCTACCTTTATCATATGGCGCTGCATAAGTTCCAGCTGGAAAATAGCTCGATGAGCCAAAAAACTTATAGCCTATGACAACGCCATCAGTATTTGCAGGACCTGCATTTGCATTGATGCCGGATAAAGTAGAATTACTTGGAAATTGTGCATAGCCCAAAAGCGTGCTTGTGACGAATTTTACTACCCAAAAATTGAAGTATTTATCGGGATTCCAGAAAGTAAGTGGTTTAACTGTTGTGTCAACTTCATCGGTTGACCAACTGGCTCGACCAAGATCTACGCGATCTATTCCGTTTGTTAAAACTCCATAAGGATCTCTTTTAGCTAATACAAACTCTATCTCTACATCACCCCCTGCAGGATTTGTGTTATAACCTGGTGTTCCTAATTTTTTTCTGAAATCCTCGTTTAAGACTTGTATTTGCGAAATTACTTGCTCGTCAAATATATTTTCATCAGTTCCTAATAGATCTCCGTTATGAATAACATGTACTACAACAGGAATTGTAATTACGGCATTAATTTTTGAACCTTTAGGTGCATTTTTCCTTCTTTCTTTTTCAATGGCAATTTTCGGAGTGATCCATTGTTCAAATTCGGAAGTTGATAATCTATTTGGATTTTTAGACTTCAAGTATTCTTCATATTCCGTGCTAGCGCAACGAATGACAGCTCCTGTTTTAATAACTTTGTTCTTGCCAAAAAGGGAAACTTCGGTATTGTTTTTTACTTGCGCAAACGAATTATGAGCTGAAAAAAAAAGTGAAAGTAGAAGTATGAATGTAATTTTTTTCATGGTATCGTTTTTAATTGCTTTTACAATTTGGGGCGTAAAGTGCTGTTTTCCTAAAAATTTAGAATTATGCTCTAAAATTAATTATTATTACGGTCTAATACAAATTAATTCAAAGTCCATTTTGCTGGTATCCAGAAAAGTAATGGTTTTATTTTCCGTTAAAAGCTGTCATTGTGTTTTCTAAACCAGCGGTTCCAAATGATTTTATGATCTCTGAAGCCATTTCTAATCGTTCTGGTAGTCCTTGTTTTTCAGCGTCATCCCATTCGCCGAGAACATAGTCCACTTGTTTTCCTTTTTTGAATTCATCACTGATTCCAAAGCGAAATCGAGTATAGTTTTGTGTATTTAAAACAAGATTAATATTTTTTAATCCGTTATGTCCGCCGTCACTTCCTTTTGGTTTGATGCGAACTGTTCCAAAAGAAAGGTTTAAATCATCGGTAATGATAAAAATATTTTCTAACGGTATATTTTCTTTATCCATCCAGTATTGAACGGCTTTGCCACTTAAATTCATATACGTATTGGGTTTTAATAGTAAAAAAGCTTTCCCTTTGAACGTGAATTTAGCTAGAGTGCCTAGTTTAACGGTTTCAAAGCTTACGCTTTCTTTTTTTGCTAAAAAATCAAGTATTTTAAAACCTATGTTGTGTCTTGTGTTTGCGTATTCAGCTCCTATGTTGCCTAGTCCCACGATTAAAAATTTCTTCATACAGGGTATATTATCTTCTGTTTTTACATTTGAAAAAAGTTTGTTTATCCATTTTATCATGCTGCAAAAGTAAACTTAATTAGAATAGTTGGACTATTAGATTTTCAGAAAATCGTGATTGAGAACATACTATTTTTGGATAGCCCTGATGGAAGTGGCATCCTTTTTTTATTTACCCGAACAGGGTAAATAGAAAAAGATACAACGGACAGCAGGAGGAGCCGTGTTTTATATTGAGATATTTGTGCTCCTAATACTAAAAAATGGGATAATAAGTTTGCTTTGTTCCTTACCATTACAATAAATTATGCGCATAAAAAAAGCGCCAGTTGTAGAACTGGCGCTTTCTTGAATGATGGAAAAAATATTATTTTTTCTTTCCTTTTACAGGAGCTTTTGCTGCTTTTGCTGCTTCTTGAGCTGCTTTCATAGCGGCACGAGAAATCTTAACTTGAGCAATTACTGTGTTGTCTGGGTGCATGATTTTGAAGTTTGGTGTAGGCACTTTAGTAACGTATAATTTGTTACCCATATCAAGTGATGTAATGTCAGCTTCAACAAAATCTGGAAGATCTTTTGGTAAAGATCTCACTTTTAATTTACGGTTGTTTAAACGTAAATCTCCACCTGCCATAACTCCTTTAGAGTTACCAATGATTTTCACTGGAACTTCCATAGTGATTTCTTTGTCATCAAAGATTTGAAAGAAGTCAATGTGTAAAATCTTGTCAGACACGGGGTGAACTTGAATGTCTTGTAAAATAGCGTTAAATGATTTTCCTTTTCCAAGATCGATCTCAACTGTGTGAGCGTTTGGAGTGTAAACCAAGTTTTTGAAAGCCATAACTTCTGCTGAGAAATGAACTGCCTGATTTCCTCCGTATAATACGCAAGGAACCAATCCAGCATTACGTAGGGCTTTAGTTGCTACTTTGCCCACGCTTTCTCTTTCTGATCCTTTAATTGTAATCGATTTCATTGTAAAAAAAATATAGTTATTAAATAATATTACTTGTTTGGCCTCTGGCTTTTGGCTATCGGCATGACTTTATAACTTTAAGACATTTGACTTTACGGCTAATGTTTTACATTATAAATTTCCCGCTAATCGAGTTGTTGTGATGCACCATGTGCATTACTTCGGCAAAAAGAGGTGCACAACTCAGCACTCTTATTTTGTTTGATTCCTTCTTTAACGGAATAGAATCGGTCACTATCAATTCGCTTAGTTGCGATTTTTCTATTTTTTCGTAAGCATCACCAGATAAAATGGCATGTGTACATATTGCTCTAACGCTTAAGGCTCCTTTTTCGATCATTAAATCTGCAGCTTTCGCCAAAGTGCCTCCAGTATCTATCATGTCATCTACTAGGATTACATTTCGACCTTTAACCTCACCAATCAGTTCCATTGTATCAATAACGTTGGCTTCTTTTCTTTGTTTGTAACAAATTACCACATCCGATTCTAAGAATTTAGAATACGCATAGGCTCTTTTAGAACCTCCCATGTCTGGAGAAGCGATAGTCAGATTGTCTAAACCTAAACTTTTTACGTAAGGTAAAAAGATAGTTGATGCAAAAAGATGATCTACCGGTTTTTCAAAGAATCCTTGAATTTGATCAGCATGCAAATCCATTGTCATTACTCGTGTTGCGCCTGCAGCATCTAACAAGTTAGCTACTAGTTTAGCTCCTATTGGAACCCTTGGCTTGTCTTTTCTATCTTGTCTCGCCCAACCAAAGTATGGAATTACTGCTGTTATGTGTCGGGCTGAAGCACGTTTTGCTGCATCAATCATCAATAACATTTCCATCAAATTATCAGCTGTTGGAAATGTAGAACAAACAATAAAAACGCGCAAGCCTCTAATAGATTCTTCGTACGAAGGTTGAAACTCACCGTCACTGTATTTTGACATGGTGATTTTCCCTAATGGGATTCCGTATTCCTTTGCTATTTTCTCAGCAAGATAAACACTTTGCGAACAAGCAAAAATTTTAGCTTCTGGTTCTAGGTGTGACATTTAGTATGTTGTTTTATTCCGATTTTTTACAAACAAGAAGGTTTTGTGCTTTTGCATTGGCCTGCTTTATGTATTAGCCTCGAATATAGTTAGTTGTGTGTTATGTTTTAACGAGGTGCAAATTTATAAAATTTATTCAACTCTGAAAGGAAAAAATTAAGTATTTTTAGTAGCACATTTAATATTATTTTTTACATTTGCACCGTGTTAAAGGAATTGATGGTTGATTTAAACACAATCACCTCTTTTATTGCGTTGAGATAACTGATATTATTTCATGTCTGCTAAGCCCGGATGGCGGAATTGGTAGACGCGCTGGTCTCAAACACCTGTGGGAAACCGTGCCGGTTCGACTCCGGCTCCGGGTACAAAAACCGCTTCGAAAGAAGCGGTTTTTTTGGTTTGAGATGGTTTTTATTTTCTATTTATTTTTATGAGAACTATTATTATTTGAAATAATAGGGAGATTATTATTGAGTGATTATTTTGTATTAATGTAGGTTCTATAAAATGTATTAAGAGAATTACTATTCTCAAAACTGATAAAATAACTTTTACCAAATTTTCTACTTCTCTTCTTGAAAGTTTTCTTTTACGCTTTTTGGAATTTATTTTTTTTAGAAAATATTCTAAAATGATTTTTACCCCTGCGTTAATTTCGCTTTGTAGTTGTTGCTGTGTTTTTTGTAAGAATGGAATAGTTTGCATTTATCTTTTGTTTTAAAATAATAATGCAAATGTTTAAATAAGTTCGTACTGCGGTAAGTCCGAAATTGTACTTTTTACGGTACGTTAACGATGTTGCTGTTTGAACCAGTCTAATGCTGTTGCGTAATGAATATCCCTATCAGGATTTACTACTTGTTGTAATGTTTTTATTTTTCCTAAATCTTCTTTTTCGTATGTTTCGAAAAACCAAGTTTTAAATCTTTCTGGTCTTTGATGTATATAATTATCCTCATACATTTTCCAATAATAGTAATGAATATCGCTGAAACGACCTTTTTTCCCTATCGGCTTAACATATTCAGACAAAATATCTTGAAACAATTCAAACCCATTATTGCAAAAAATATGTTCGTGTCTGGACGTTTTTGTTTTTAATTCCGTTTCAAGTAGCAGTTTTTTATGATCTAAAAAGTTTAGAATTTTAGCAAAACTGATTCTTGATTGTTTGACTTTTTTTTCAGTTTCGCCGGTTGTTTTTTCAAAATCACTGTACATTTTATAGTAATATTTTTCATTTTCATTTTCGAAAATAATATTAAAAGTTTTTTCAGAAATGCTAAATACTTTTAAATTTGTTCCTGTTTCTATCCTAAACCATCTATTAAATACTTGTTCAATTGGTAAATTTACTATTTGTAAACAAATATCGTAATTTTCAATTTCGCTATTGATGAAATCAATTTCTTCAATTTCTTTATATTCTAAAAAATAGCTATCTAGCAATACAGGATATTCTTCTTCATATTCTTTTAAAGAATCACTACCATCCGAAAGTCTAAAATAAAAAGTGCCTGAGATTCCCTTATTTTTGTTTTGCGAAAAATAAAATAATTTTATGGGACTCTTCAGGCGAAACAAAAATATTAAAAAACCAGTT
>JAFCUE010000012.1:0-84615 GCA_051990185.1 Flavobacterium sp. DT2-2
ACAAATTGATCGTAGGTCTTGTATCTACTGCATCCCTTGTCTGAATTGTGCTTTTTGCTACAAGATTCAATTATCCATCGAGGAACTAAGTCAATAATTTGTCGAATAACTGGTTTTTTTATATTTTTGTTTCGCCTGAAAAGTCCCATAAAATTATTTTATTTTTCGCAAAACAAAAATAAGGGAATCTCAGGCACTTTTTATTTTAGACTTTCGGATGGTACTGAATAATTCATAATGAATTGTTCTATTTTATGCATCGGCATAGTATTTGGACTATAATTGTAAATAAAGAAGAAAATTTTTAACATATTTAAGTATTCTTATGTTAATTTTTACTAATATTACTTGTGTAATCAAACAATAATTAGTTAAATTTGAATCCTACCAAACTTAAAAAAATTAGCCTATAATTTAAAATTACTTTTTAGAGACATCTCTTATTTATTTTTAAAACTAAAAAGTTTAATTATGGTTAATATACAACTCCCAGATGCGTCATTGGTGAAAGATTATGTTGGAGGTAACGAGGATGCCTTAGCTAAATTAATCAAAAGGCACGAATCAAAAATTTATGGTTTTATTTACTCTAAAATTCCAGACAGGGATATTACCAACGATATTTTCCAAGACACATTCATTAAAGTAATCAAAACTTTAAAATCCAATTCCTATAACGAAGAAGGTAAGTTTCTGCCATGGGTCATGCGAATCTCGCACAATCTAGTTATCGATCATTTCAGGAAAACAAAAAAAATGCCCATGTTTAGGGAAACCGAAGAGTTTTCTATTTTTTCCATAATGTCAGATGATAGTCAAACAATCGAAAATAAAATAATTTCGGAACAAGTAGAAATGGATTTAAAAAAGCTAATCGAAGGTCTTCCTGCAGATCAAAAAGAAGTTTTGGTGATGCGAATGTATCAAGATATGAGTTTTAAGGAAATTTCAGAATCTACAGGAGTTAGCATCAACACTGCTTTAGGTAGAATGCGTTATGCTTTGATGAATTTGAGAAAAGTAATTGACAAACATCAAATTGTTTTGACCAATTAACAATATGTTTAAACTTGCTGCGTTGTTATAAAAAAGAAAATTTATAACTCTATGGCAAAAATTTACTCTAAAAAAACATTGGTTTCTAAAGATAGGAAACCTACAAAAGAAACAATTTCTTTCTTATTAAGCTATTCCAAAGCGCTGAGCATCATAAAAATAGATAACAAAAGTTTCGAGATAATTTCTAACTAGTATATTAAACTCCCATTTTTTCGGGAGTTTTTTATTTGTGCATCTTTTTCTTCAAATAGTTGTTGATAACTGTTTTTCGGCCAATTGTTTTGGTAATAATATCTTGGTCTAAATCCCAACTACGAGCTGGTGAATATTGTCTTCCGTACCAAATAATTTGCAAGTGTAAGTCATTCCACAGTTCTTCTGGAAAAATGCGTTTGGCATCTTTCTCTGTTTGTACCACATTTTTTCCATTGGTCAAATTCCAGCGATACATTAATCTATGAATATGCGTATCCACGGGAAAAGCTGGAACTCCAAAGGCTTGCGACATCACCACACTGGCAGTTTTATGTCCCACAGCCGGTAATTCTTCCAGCAATTCAAAACTTTGAGGAACTTTTCCATCATGTTTGTCAATCAAAATATGGGACAAACCATGAATTCCTTTAGACTTCATTGGCGACAAGCCACAAGGCCGTATAATTGCCTTAATTTCTTCCACCGACATTTTTATCATATCATACGGATTGTCAGCTTTAGCAAAAAGTAGCGGCGTAATTTGGTTCACACGAAGATCCGTACATTGGGCCGAAAGTAAAACGGCAATCAACAAAGTATAAGGATCCTTGTGATCTAGCGGAACAGGAATTGATGGATAAAACTCTTTTAACGTATTTATAACAAACGTTACACGCTCTTGCTTATTCATTTTTGTAATTTTATGATTGTAAAAATAGTACAAATTTTAGTTTACGCCTAATCCAGCTGTGCATTACAAGTCCTCCTTCAAATGCCTTTTTTTCTAAGTTTATAAAGGAGCTTCCTGCTGGTCGCTCTTTATAATCAAGAAAAAAAAGCTTTTTCAGTCCGGGCTTTTCATTTCCATCTGGGGCAAAGCGTTTCATAAAAACAGACAAATATCTTGTAAAACATTTTAATAAAAAACTATGACAACATTAAAAAAAGGAGATAAAGCTCCTGCTTTTTCAGCATTAGATCAAGATGGAAAATTACATCAATTAGCAGATTACGCCGGTAAAAAATTAGTGGTTTTCTTTTATCCAAAAGCGAATACGCCGGGATGTACTGCCGAAGCGTGTGATTTAAGAGATAATTTTGATCGTTTTCAGGCCAATAATTATGAACTTTTAGGAGTAAGTGCAGATCCAGCAAAGGCTCAAGCCAAGTTCAAAGATAAATACGAATTTCCTTTTCCGCTACTCGCTGATGAAGATAAGTCTGTAATACAAGCTTTTGGCGTTTGGGGACCTAAAAAATTTATGGGAAAAGAATATGATGGCATTCACAGAACCACATTTGTAATTGATGAAAACGGAATTATTGAAGAAGTCATTTCAGATGTTAAAACAAAGGCGCATACTGCGCAAATTTTAAAGTAAAATTCTCCTTTAATCTAAAAAGCTATGTTTTAAATTACTTTAAACATGGCTTTTTGATTAGGAAATATTTTTATACGGCTAAAGCTTTAGCTTCTTCAACTGTATGATCATTTTCTACTGAACTTCCACTTACGCCAATCGTACCAATTATTTCACTTGTTGGTAATGTAGCTTTAAGATATGTTTACTATCGGCATTTATTCATAATATTATTGCAAATGAATCATTGATAAAGGAATCCATTGTAATTCTCGAAGTCCTCTAGGTTACTTTCTAGCAGGCAAAATTTTCTTTCAGTTGTTGTATTTAAGAAAATTGAATATGTTTAAAGATAAAAAAATCCTTGATTGTTTGTTCAATCAAGGATTTAGTATGCAAATATTTAGGAAACGATTTAGTTAATTTCTTTCAAAACCTTATTGGGATCGTAGCCAAAAAGTTGGTGCTCCTTTATAATTTCTGCAATTCCAGAAGGAAGCATGATTTCCCAACCTGGTTTTCCGTGGTTGATCATATTAAGGACTTCACGAGAAAATACCTCTAAAATAGAAGGGTCGTAGTCATTTATGTCAACCACTTTTCCGTTGAATTTAAAGAACTTATACAATTCTTTCATTCTAGGATGTACTTTTAAATTATCAGAATTGATGATTTCTCCATTTTCCCCAATCATAGGATATAAGAAAACTTTCATATCGCGGTAAAATAATTTACCAAAAGCTTCTAAAATTCCACCGCTTAAATGGCGGTAATATTTCTCATCAAAAATATCGACAAGGTTATTTACACCCATCGCTAATCCCATTCTGGCCTTAGTATAATTAGAAAAATATTCTACTACTTTGTAATATTCTTGGAAATTTGAAATCATTACCGTTTGTCCTAGAGAGCACAATAATTCAGCCCGATCCATAAAATCGCGCTCATCAATTTCTCCATCAGAACGAAGATTAGACAGCGTAATTTCGAATACAACTAAGGTATTTTCTTTTTCAACTTTGTTCTCGTTCAAGAACATTTTTAAAGATTTCTCATACATGTCCATGTTCACTTTTGTAACGGGACGAAAACTTCCTCTAAAAGCAAGGATGTTTTTTTTGTACAAAATTGCTGCAGGAAGAATGTTTTTTCCATCGGGATTAAACATTACCGCATCAGTCATTCCGTTTTTTACTAATTGTAAACTCATCAAACGATTATCTACATCAGCAAAACGTGGTCCTGAAAAATTTATAGTATCTATTTCTAATTGATCTTTGTCTAAATGGTCGTATAAATAACGCAACAATCGTTTGGGATCATTGTATTTGTAATAGGCTCCGTAAATTAAATTTACACCAAGAATACCAAGTGTTTCTTGTTGCAAGCGGACATCTGTTTCCTTAAATCGGATGTGAATAATAATTTCATTATAATCTTCATCAGGCTCAATTTGGTAACTAATTCCAACCCAACCGTGACCCTTAAATTGTTTGGCAAAATCGATAGTTGCAACTGTATTGGCATAACTAAAAAACATTTTATTGGGATGTTTTTCTCGACTCAATCTTTTCTCAATCAAATTTACTTCATGAGAGAGCATCTTTTTAAGTCGGCTTTCTGTTACATAACGTCCGTCTTCTTCAACTCCATAAACAGCATCACTAAAGTCTTTATCATACGCTGACATTGCTTTTGCTATAGTTCCGGAGGAGCCACCAGACCTAAAAAAATGTCTTACAGTTTCTTGACCAGCTCCAATTTCTGCAAAAGTCCCGTAAATATTTTCATTTAAATTGATACGCAGTGCTTTGTCTTTAATCGAAGGGATTTGTTCGATGACTTTGTCACCTTTTAATTTTATTTCTGTATCCATTTTCTTTTAATATGGCTAATAATTGGTAAAGTTAATGAAATACGTTTCTAATGAAAGATAATTAACCCTATTTTTGTAAATAAAAACGATAACATTGAAGGTATATTTTTTAGGAACTGGCACATCACAAGGGATTCCAGTTATTGGGAGTAACCATCCCGTATGTTTGAGTCGTAATTCTAAAGATAAAAGATTACGAGTATCTGTTTGGATTTCATGGGAGAATCATTCTTTAATCATTGATTGTGGACCTGATTTTAGACAGCAAATGCTTGCTTCAAATTGCCAAAAAGTGGATGCGATTTTGTTTACACACGAACATGCTGATCATACCGCTGGAATCGATGATATTCGACCGTTTAACTTTAAACAAGGTGAAATTCCTATTTACGCCCATCAAAGAGTGATTGATAACTTGAAAAAGCGCTTTGAATACGTTTTTGAAAATGTAAACAAGTATCCAGGCGCTCCTTCTGTAACTACTTATGAAGTGGTGAATAATGAATCCTTTTCTTTTGGTGGTAAAAAAATAATTCCTGTAAATGCCATGCACGGTAATCTTCAAGTTTTTGGATATAGAATTGATGATTTTGCTTATTTGACTGATGTTAAAACTATTAAAAAAACCGAAATAAATAAGCTTAAAAACCTAGACGTATTGGTTATAAATGCCTTACGTGAAGAACCCCACGATACGCATTTCAATTTGAAAGAAGCACTAGATTTTGTAACTTTGGTCAAACCCAAAAAAACATATCTAACACATATTAGTCATATTTTAGGATACCATGAAGAGGTTCAAAAAGAACTTCCAGAAAATGTTTTTCTAGCGTATGATAATTTAGAAATCAAATTATAATTCTATTTAAAATGAAACAATCTTTTTTACTTTACATCACTATTTTAGCCGTTCTTTCTTCTATTTTTACGTACATGTTTTTGAGCAAGCAAGTTGATTTTGAGCAAAATAGGTATGCAAAAACAACAAAAAAATTAAGAGATAGCATCGCTTTAGTATCCAATCAGTTAGTAGATGCCAATTATTTTTCTTTGGCAAAAAATGAAAATGCACAAAATTATTTTGATTCTGGAATTTCAGATAAAATAATTCAATACGAAAAATTAATTCCAGTTGTAACTGAAAAATTATTGGATTTCAATTCCAATCCAAAAGGGAATCCCTTCACTGGTCAAGACCAAATAGGAATGAATAAATTCATTATAAATAAAGTACGAATCTTAAACCACAGATGGATAATTGCAGATTTTAGTGACGGCGAAATTTGGGGGGAAGTTTTATTGAAATATTTTGTCAATACTGATGAAACTATCTCATTTGAAGTAAATCAATCCTTGTTGCATCAAAAATAAATAATCAGTCGCAGTTTTCAGAAATTGTCTCTTGAAAACTGTGACTAATTACTGAAAACTATTTTTCCTGAAGCCAGTTTTTAAAATCATAAAAGTTCTGTGGTGCAACTCCATGTCCAATAGGATATTCTTTGTAAGTAAGCTGTATTCCTAACTTTTCTACAATTGCTGGAGTCTTTCTAGCCCAATCAACAGGAATAACTTGATCTACGGTACCGTGTGAAGCAAATATTTTCAGTTTAGTAAAGTCGTTTTTTAGGTAATCATCGGCTATGATTTCTAGATTTAAATACCCGCTCATCGCTACCACTTTCTGAACCTTTTCAGGATAAGATAGTGCTACTGCGTAACTTAGTATTGCGCCTTGGCTAAAGCCAATAAGTGAAACTTGATTTGCATCTATAGGATATGTTTCAATCAACTCATCAATAAATCCAGAAATCAAATCTCTAGAAACTTTAGCTTGTTCATGATCTGAAAATTTATTTTCATCTGCATCAAAGTTGATGGCGTACCAAGCATAACTTCCGTATTGCATATCGTAAGGAGCACGAGCTGATATTATGAAGTATTCTTCTGGAAGTTCTGTTGCAAATGAAAATAGATCAGCTTCATTACTACCGTAACCGTGTAATAATAGTAGGAGTGGGTTTTTATCTAATTTAATTTTAGGTTCTTGTATTTTGTATTCTAAAGATAAATTCATAGTTTGTGTAATCAGTTCTTAGTAATAAGTTTTCAGTAGCAGTTTTCCATTTTAAAAAATTATTGCATTCAAAAAAAAAGTGTCAGTTTTGGTTTCATAATTTTGCAATTAAAAATCTTTACGTAACTATCTTCTATTAATTATGATATGTTTGAAAGCCATTTTTGGTAATAGGAACCCAATAAAGGAACTGGTTTTGTTTCGCCTTTTATTGCGCTAGTAATGCCATAAGACCATAAAACAAAAACGAAAATCCACATGGGAGCCGAAATCATTAAGCTGTCAAAATTGCTGATAATTAATCCCAAGGAAATAAAGGTTAGTGTAAGACCAAGCCCTTGGCGAATATGAAACGACGCAAACGCATTTTTGTCCTCTGAGTTTATGGACATCGCTATAAACACTCCAATTCCTAAAATATAGCTGCTAATAGCTGCAGTTTTTCCCGACTCAGAACTATTACTATTATTATTATTATTATTATTATTATTCATTTTCTATGCTAAAATTAATTTTCCTTGATTGATAATGCCATATACTTTTCCTTTCATTTCTGTTTCCAAGAATGCGGAGTTTTTTGATTTGGATAAAATAGATGTTTTTGTAAAAGTACTTTTTGGTTCTGGATTAAATAGTGTAATATTTGCTTTTGAGCCTTCATTAATCGGTTCTATTGCAATACCGAATGTTGTTTTTCCTGCAGTCAATTTATCTATTACAGTTTCTAATGGTAAAGCGGTCATTAAAGCACCAAAGGCACTCTCCATACCAATTGTTCCATTTTTAGCACCATCAAATTCCATTTTTTTGTGTTCAATATCTATAGGATTATGGTCGGATGTAATCATGTCAATGGTGCCATCTTCTATTCCCTTCAACAATTCTTTTCTGTCTATTTCAGCTCTTAATGGAGGCGAAATTTTATAACGACTGTCAAAACCTTCTAGTTTTTCATCTGTCAAAACCAAATGATGTACGGCAACACTGCATGAAACTTGCAGGCCATTGGCTTTAGCCTCTTTTATTAGCTGTACTGATTTTTTGGTTGAAATGGTAGGAAAGTGTAATTTTCCTCCGGTATATTCTAACAGAAATAAATTTCTTGCAATTTGTAATTCTTCGGCAAGATTTGGTATCCCCTTCAATCCTAATCTAGTTGAAACGATTCCTTCATTTACCACCCCGTTTCCTTTTATATTTTCGTCTTGTGAAAAAGCGAGTATTAATCCATCAAAATCTTGAACGTATTGTAAAGCAATTTTTAGCAAATTTGCATTGTCCAAACTTTTATTATAATCTCCAAAAGCTATTGCCCCTGCTTTTTTCATATCAAACAACTCTGCCATATCTTTTCCAGCACTGTCCTTAGTTAATGCACCAATAGGGTAGAGTTGGGTTGCAAATCCAAGTGCTTTATTTAAAACAAAATTTACTTGAGATTGATTGTCAATTACTGGGTACGAATTAGGCTGTAACGCGATAGCTGTAAAACCACTTTTAGCAGCAACCTGAAGTCCGTTTGCAATAGTCTCTCTATCTTCAAAACCTGGTTCTCCCAGCGAAACGCTGCTGTCAAACCAGCCCTGTGATACGTGTAAATTATCCAATTGTATCTCGTCTGTATGTTCTAAACCTTCAAGAGAAGGTCCGATTTTCTTTATAAACCCATCATCAATTAAAATATCTACAGTCTTATTGTGAAAAGGACTTTTCGAATCGATAATTTTGGCGTTTCTGATGATTAAGTTCATGTTGATTTTTTAATTATGGAGTCTTCATTAGTTACTTGACAAACCGTATAATTGCCATTTCGATTAGTAAAAATGACAGTGCAAAGATAACAAACCATTTCCAAATTTGATTGTCCGTCCGGTCAGTTTGTAAAGTATCAAAGAGTGAAGCAATTGATTCAATTGTTTTGTAATTTGACACTACATTTTCATTGGCTGCAGCCAAATCACTTTCGGTTCTATCGTAATTAAAACTGATGTTTTCAATCCATTCTTTCTTGTTATAAACTCTAAAATTCCCGGCTTGTATTGGGTTGTCTTGAAAGTTCATTTTGACTTTGTTATTCAAAATTTGTTGGATGGGTATAAACTGTTCGTCTGCACCTTTAATCGTTAAAATTGCATCTTTATTTAATGAAGCTTCGGCTATATGCGGGCTGTTGTCTCCTATTTTTAGGGCATTTATTCCCGTATTTTGATTGTTTGTTGCCATTTTATAAAAAGTAGGCACAATAAGCGGTGATTGCTGGAAATTTGAATTTTCGCTATTAACAGGCGCTGCAAAAACGGAAACTGTAGCAACTGAATTCACAATTGCAGTCAAAAAAACACTTTGGTCTTGATACGATAATGCAGCAGGGCTGGAGCTAGATACTGTGAAGGATTTATTTGTTTTTGGATATTGAAAATTAGTTACTTTATTTTCAAACACATTATCGAATATGGGGTGATTAAAGTTGATTTTGGTAATTAGTTTTTCTCTGTTTTCTAAGGTATTGAAGGTGATATTTCCAAAATTGAACAAGAACGTGTTCAAGTTTGTGACAGAACTCTTTTCTGACGGAATAACAATTAAATCTCCACCTTTTTCTACAAATGATTTTAAAGTGGTTGCCAAAGCTTGCGGAATTTCATCCAATTCATTTACAACAATCACATCCTGCTCTTCTAATTTATTATAATCTAAAGCACTTAAATTATAGTTAGTAAAATTGAACTCCTCACTGGTGTAAATTCGGGAAAGGAAATTGCTTTTCGAAGGTTCTCCAATACTTATAATATTGGTTTTCTTAGTTTTTGAAATACTAAAATACAAGGTGTTGTCATAAATCAAACCAGTATCAACTATCGAAAAATAACCATGAAAGGATTGTTTCGGAATTGTAAAATTGAGGTTTTTCTTCTTGGTGTCTAAAGTTGCTATTGTTTTGGCAATAAGTTTATTTTCATTGAATAATGAAATAGGAATCGGTTTAAAATCATCACCGTAACCAGATATTTGAACAGTAATTTCATAAAAATCCTCTATTGTTTTATTGATATAAACACTATCGATTGATACATTGTTCTTTTGCTCTGCTTTAGGAATAACAAATAAAGGAGCAGTAATTGCATCACTATTTTTTAGTTGTTTTTGATTAAGACCAACAGCATCAGTAATAACAACTATATCTTTCTTAAAAGCCGATTTATGAGCTTTTATTTTGGCGATTATATTATCTAATTGGAAAGGAGTGGCGCTGTATTTTAAATTTTGTAAAGCAGAGCGAACTGATTTTATATCGGTGTTCCAGTAATTTTCTGAATTGGTCAACAATGAAAAATTTAAATTCTCTGGTGTTTCTTCCAATAATTCTTGAACGGCTCTTTTTAGCAATTCGCCTTTTTTTCCTTTTGCCTGCATACTAAAGGAATTGTCTAATACAATATACAATTCGTTATTGGCATTTTTACTGTCTTTGGACTCAAAAAAGGGCTGTGCAAAGGCTAAAATGATAACCAATAATAGGAGTAATCGGCAGGCGAGGAGCAACCATTTCTTAATTTTTGAGCTCTTTCTGGTTTGAATAGAAAGCGCTTTTAAAAAACGAACATTGGTAAAGTATTCTTTTTTGAAACGGCGTAATTGAAATAGGTGAACCAAAATTGGAACAATCAATAAGAACAGAAAGTATAAAATTTCGGGATGTTTAAAATGCATTCTGAGGTTGAGTTTACTTCACTAAATTATTTTTTCAATGAAGTTCATTGAAATTTTACAGTCAAAAATACAAATTTGTTGACAGTTTTAAGTGATGTTGTTATAATTTTTATAAGGAATGAACAATTTTCAGGTACAATCGATATTATGTCTATTTTAGCTGTAAATACTATTTATAAACATGAAAAATCTCTTTGCAATAGTTTTATTAATTTTCATTTTTTCGAATGTTTGTGCACAAAAAAGTAACTACAATTTACTCATTGGTACTTACACGCAAAAATGTGAAAATAAAGGAATTTACACTTATAATTTTAATACTAAAACGGGAGATTTTAGTTTTAAAAATTCTACTGAAAATGTGGTGAATCCAAGCTTTTTGACAGTCTCTGAAGACAATACTTTTGTATATTCTGTAAATGAGTTTGGAGCAGCAAGTACCGTTAGTTCTTTTGGTTTCAATTCAACTACCGGAAAATTAGATTTAATTAACAAGCAAAATTCAAAAGGTGCTGATCCATGTTACATAATCAATGACGATAAAAATGTCATAGTCGCAAATTACTCTGGGGGAAACATTTCAGTTTTTTCAAAAAATAAGGATGGAAGCTTAGCTGAGTCAAAGCAAGTTTTACAGCATTATGGTAAAGGAAGTAATACCCAAAGACAAAAAAGTCCGCATGTTCACATGGTGCATTTTTCTCCTGATAAAAAGTTTGTTTTGGCTACTGATTTAGGGAATGATAAAATGTATGTGTATGCGTATTTTCCTGATGAAGCAAGTACTGTTTTAAAATTAAAAGATAGTATTTCATTAAAATCAGGGAGTGGACCGAGGCATTTAACGTTTAGCAAAGACGGAAAATTTATTTATCTATTGCATGAACTAGACGGAGCGTTAACTGTATTTAGAAATACAAACGGATCGTTGAAAAAAATAGAGGAAACAACTATTCTAACAAAAGATTTCAAAGGAACTTTTAGTGCTGCAGATATTCACATTTCGCCTGACGGTAAATTTTTATATGTTACCAATAGAGGCGAAGCAAATAACATTACGATTTTTAAAATTTTAAATAACGGGAAATTATACCTGCAGGGGCAAACCAGCACTTTAGGAAAAGGACCTAGAAATTTTGCGATTGACCCAACTGGAAATTTTCTTTTAGTGGCGCATCAATACACGAATGAAGTAGTTATTTTTAAAAGAAATAAAATTACTGGAGGACTTACTTATACAGGAAAAAAAATTGCTTTGTGTGCGCCTGTTTGTTTGGTTTTTACACCATTATTTAGGACATTATAATCCAGTTTTTTGCCACATCGAGCGCTTGTACGTCAAAACGGTTCTCGACTGCGCTCGAACTGACAATTGGACTATTTATAATAATGAATGGTATTACAAAAAAAGTAATTGTTTCAAAATTTGAGAAAAAGGGCTAAAATGAATATCATTTTAGCCCTTTTGTTATTTGAGATTTTCAAGTTTTGAAAGTCTTATTTATTTTTGTCTTTTCTCTTTTTGTCCCGAGTTTTAAGCATATTTCGATTTACGGAGCCATGTGTTTTTTTCTTAGTAACTCCGGGTCCGCCCAAATTGATTTTTTTATTCTTTTTACTTTTTTCTTGAAAAGCACCATCTCCCTCTAGTTTTTGTTTTTTCATCAAAAACTTAATAGGTTGTCTGTCTTTTTCAGGTTCGATTAGTTTTGATGAAACTTCAACTGTTTCTGGAAAGGACTCAATCGCTAATTCCATATTCATCAGCACTTCCACTTCTACTTTGAACTCTTCTTCACGAGGAGCGATAAGACTTATTGCGGTTCCAGTTGCATCTGCACGACCCGTTCTACCGATACGGTGCATGTATAATTCTGGCATTTCTGGCATTTCAAAATTGACCACATGGGTGATGTTAGAAATATCCAAACCTCTTGCCATAATATCTGTAGTAATCAAACCACGAAGATTTCCTTCTTGGAATGATGCCATCGTACTCAAACGATAATTTTGTGATTTGTTGGAGTGAATGACACCAAATTGACCATCAAAATCCTCTTCAATACGCTCGTGAAGCATATCTGAAATCTTCTTGTTATTAACGAAAACCAAAACGCGACTCATGTCTTCGTTCGATTCTAATAGGTATTTTAATAGATTAACTTTGGTATTGAAATTGGGAACATTATAGGTGATTTGTTTGATGTTTTCTAATGGTGTTCCAGATGCCGAAAGGGTAACTTCTTCGGGATAATCAAAATAATCATTCAAAATAGCATCTACTTCATCTGTCATTGTTGCTGAAAAAAGAATGTTTTGACGCTTTTTTGGCATCATAGCCAGGATAGCGGTCAATTGGGTTCGAAACCCTAAATTTAGCATTTCATCGAACTCATCAATTACTAACTTTTGCATGTCCTCAAAACGAATCACATTGTCTAATGTTAAATCCATGATTC
Source organism: Flavobacterium sp. DT2-2 (assembly GCA_051990185.1). Taxonomy (GTDB): domain Bacteria; phylum Bacteroidota; class Bacteroidia; order Flavobacteriales; family Flavobacteriaceae; genus Flavobacterium. Next base: position 12,739 of record JAFCUE010000012.1, read on the forward strand.
TTCCCGGAGTTCCCACCAGTATGTCACATCCTTGATAAACAGTAGTTTTTTGCGTGTTGATATTAACGCCACCAAAAATTCCAATAGTTCGAACCGACATGTATTTTGTCAATTTTTCTACTTCCTCCACAACTTGCACTACAAGTTCCCGTGTAGGAACTAGAACTACTATTTTAGGCGTGTGTCCCGGAGTAAATTTGTATAATTTTAATAAAGGCAAAAGGTAGGCAAATGTTTTTCCGGTTCCAGTTTGAGCAATTCCCATCATATCCCTTCCTGACATTATCACAGAAAAAGTTTTTTCTTGGATAGGAGTTGGGGAAGTAAATCCTAAATCTTCAATTGCTTTTTGGACGGATTTAGGAAGATTGAATTGTTCGAAAGTACTCATTTGCTTAAATTTTGTGCAAAGATACGTTTTTTATGAGGATACTTGCATTCGTTGCTGGGATTGTTGTTTTAGAAAGAGTCTGAGCTATTGTATTTAATGAGGAAATGCTTATTTTAATTAGATTGAAAGATTAAAAAACAGGGTATAATCGGAGTTAACTTATTACAACGGCACTTCTTATTTTTGCATCTGAATTAGTTTTTAAAAGCCTTCAAAAACACCTAATCCAAATAACGCAAAATCATATTTTACAGGATCCGAAGGTTCAAACTGGCGAAGTTTTAAGTCCAATTCGGTTAATGCTTTACCATCATTTTGTTTTCTTGTCAGCAATCCTAATTTCCGAGCTACGTTTCCGGAATGCACATCCAAAGGGCAGGATAAAGCAGCGGGGGAGATGCTTTTCCAAATTCCTAAATCGACACCAGTTGTATCTTGACGAACCATCCATCTTAAATACATATTGATTCGTTTGGCTGCTGAATTGTTCAAAGGGTCTGAAACGTGTTTTTGAGTCCGATATTCATGGGGAATTTCAAAGAATATCTTTTTAAATTCGTTAATACTCTTTTGCATGGTTGCTGATTCTTTATTTTGGGCAAATACAGATTCTAAGCCATGATGGTTTTCGTAAATATTTTTTAAGCTCCTGATAAAAACAGCAAAATCGATTCCGTTAAAAGTACGGTGAACAAAAGTGTCCAATCGTTGCAGATCCGCATCAGAATGCGACATAACAAAATCATACGGTGCATTTCCCATTAAATCCATCATTTTATGAGAGTTTTTGATAATCATTTTGCGATTTCCCCAGGCAATAGTTGCACTCAGAAAACCAGCAATTTCAATATCTTCTTTTTGGGTAAATAAATGCGGAATTTGTACGGGATCACTTTCTATGAAATCGAGTGTGTTGTATTGCAGGACTTTTTCGTCAAGAAAATCTTTAAGGTCTGATGGATTCATACAGGAAAGGACTTTAATACCTATGTAGTTTAAAACGATTTTTTTGTTTATTTAGGTTGTAGCCCAGATAGTAACGGCATCCTTTTTATTTTTATTTTCAAAAATAAAAAGATAGAGTGGATAGCTGGAAATAGCTCCTAATTACTAATTAAACCATCTACCATGACCAGCTTTCGATCGGCCATATTAGCTAGTTCCTCGTTGTGGGTTACAATTACAAAAGTTTGGCCTAGCTCATCTCGTAATTTGAAAAAGAGTTGATGCAAATTTTCTGCCGATGCAGTGTCCAGATTTCCTGATGGTTCATCTGCAAAAATGATGGCTGGTTTGTTAATCAGTGCTCGTGCCACTGCTACGCGCTGTTGCTCACCACCAGAAAGTTCATTGGGTTTGTGATTCAATCGGTGCGAAAGACCAAGATACGTTAATAATTTCTTTGCTTCCAATTCTGTTTCTTCCTTAGATTTGTTTGCAATAAAAGCAGGGATACACACGTTTTCAAGAGCGGTAAATTCGGGTAGCAACTGATGAAATTGAAATATAAAACCCAAATTTAGATTTCTAAATTTAGACAAGGTTTTGTCATTCATAGTCAAAATATCCTCATTGTTGATGCGCAACTCAATTCCGCTTTCAACAGTGGGTTTGTCTAAAGTTCCTAAAATTTGCAATAGCGTAGTTTTACCTGCTCCGGAGGCCCCCACGATAGAGACAATTTCTCCTTTTTGAATGTGTAAATCAACTCCTTTTAAAACATGAAGTTGATCGTAATATTTATGTAAGTTTTTGGCCTGTATCATTTGGGACTATTTTCACAAAGAAACAAAGATTTTAATGATTATAAAATGGAAGTCCTATTATTTTGCCTTGACAAATTATAAACTTTAGTTAAGAGGATCTTGTCTCATTACTTTATTGAATAAATTTGACTTTAATTAATAGGTATGAAAAAAATAATTGGAGTTTTTTTGGCACTATTGCCGTTCTCATTTTTTGCAAAGGCAAATCATGGTATTTTGCCAAAAAGTAAAGAAATAATAAATATGGAAATACAAAATGAATTGGAAGTTGCCACCTTTGCAGGGGGATGTTTTTGGTGTACAGAAGCAGTCTTTTTAGAATTGGATGGGGTTACTAAAGTTGTTTCAGGGTATATTGGAGGAAAAACAGTAAATCCAACCTACAAAGAAATTTGCAACGGAGATACGGGTCATGCCGAAGCTATAGAAATTACTTTTGATCCAAAAAAAATCACTTTTGGAGAACTGTTAGAGGTATTTTTTGCCACACACGATCCAACTACTTTAAACCGTCAAGGAGCTGATGTTGGTACGCAGTATAGAAGTGAAATTTTCTATCATAATGCCGTTCAGAAACAAATCTCTGATGATTATATTACTCTGATGACTAATGAGAACACTTTTGGCAAACCCATTGTAACGAAGATTTCGGCAGCAAGTATATTTTATACAGCCGAAGAATACCATCAAAACTATTACAATCAGAACAAATCACAAGGGTATTGCAGTTATGTCATAACACCAAAAATTGACAAACTTAAAAAAATATATCAGGATAAACTCAAGAAATAATTGGCATTAGATTTGCTTGTAGATTTGAACTAATATTCTAAATACTATGGCAGAACAAATATCCGTTGGTGAAGTAAATAACAAGTCAAGAAACCTTTTTTTGGGTATTCTGTTTGATTTAATAGGAATGCTTTCATTTACCTTTCCATTGGTGGGCGAATTTTCAGATATTATTTGGGCTCCTTTAGCCGGTTATTTGATGACTTGGATGTATAAAGGAACAGTGGGAAAAGTAGGCGGAGTAGTAACTTTTCTAGAAGAGATTTTACCCTTTTCAGATTTTATTCCAACTTTTACTCTAACGTGGATTTACAACTACGTCATAAAAAACAAAAACGCCTCTTGATAGAGGTTTTTTTTATGGTTTGAAAAGAAATCCAAATCCGAATCGTTTCAAGATTTTTTTTTCAAAAGCCCAAAAGAATTTAAATTGCCCAAATAGAAAACCTATAAGTACCAAAAGCAGTTGGTAAATTGGGAAAATTAGAAGTAATCGAACGGGTGTAAACCAGTAGCCTAGATCCCCTTTGGTAATGCCGAGCCACATACAAAACGGTTTTGACAACCATGCCGACGCCGAGCCGGTAAGCGCAAAAACGATAAAGATGATAGTGAGTTGAAAATTAGTTTCAATGCCCCAACGCTGTTTTAGTTTGTTCATTTTTATTTATAATGATTACAAATATAGTAACATTATCTGATGGGGACAAAACCAAAAAGTTTTTGTTCAAATGTGTTTTGAAAGTAAATCATATAGTTGTAAATTAAGTAATTTACTTCATATCCATAATTTACACTTGGGTCAAAATTGATTGTCATTTCATATAAATTAGAATCAAAACGTTGCGGTTGCAGAACGCGATTATTCCATTCGGTGATATAAAATCTATTTTTATTTTCTAGAAAAGATTGAGAATGATAATTTCTAGGAAAAGCTCTTGAAGCAAGCCAAGAATTAAATCCAGCATCAATAATAATTACCTCATATTCTAGTGCATCGTTTGCAATTCGTACCGTATCACCTTTCGTTGCGATAGGTTTATCCATACTTGAAACAGTAGATTTTGGCGTATTACAACTGAAAAAAGTAACAACAACGATACTAGTTAAGAGATAAAGGCTATTTTTCATAATCATAAATTTGATTATAAAGTTACATAAAACAAATCATTGATTGGCAGACTATTAAGTAAAAAAAGAGGCTGTTTTTAGCAAACAGCCTCTCATTAAATATTTAAGAAGGAAAAATTAACCTAATATGCTAATAATTTGCGAAGCTAATTCAGTGCCAATTCTATCTTGAGCTTCTCCAGTTGCGGCACCAATATGCGGTGTTAATGAGATTTTATGATGCATTAAAATAGCCATTTCAGGAGCTGGTTCGTTTTCGAAAACATCCAATCCTGCAAATAATACTTTTCCACTATCTAGTGCTTTTACTAATGCTACTTCGTCAATAACACCGCCACGAGCACAGTTTACAATACCTACTCCGTCTTTCATAATGGCTAATTCTTTTTCTCCAATAATGTAACCGTCTTGTGCAGGTACATGTAAGGTGATGAAATCAGCCTCTTTAAATACAGATTCAAGAGATTGAGAAACGATAGTAGTTGTAATAGACTGCCCGTCAAAAAACACAACTGTTACATCAACTTGTGGTATAAAACTATCTGCAGTAATTACTTTCATTCCAAGTCCCAAAGCCATCTTAGCAGTGGCTTGACCAATACGACCAATTCCCACTATACCAAGGGTTTTTCCTCTTAACTCTATCCCATTTGCATAGGCCTTTTTCAGGCCTTCAAAATTCATATCTCCTTCAAGAGGCATGTTTCTGTTAGAATCATGCAAGAAACGAACACCGGAGAATAAATGAGCAAAAACTAATTCGGCCACAGATTCTGAGGATGAAGCAGGCGTATTAATTACATGAACGCCTTTGCTTTTGGCATAATCAACATCAATATTATCCATACCTACACCGCCACGACCAATAATTTTTAATCCCGGGCAAGCATCAATAATATCTTGGCGAACTTTAGTTGCACTACGAACTAAAACTACAGAAACGTTGTTTTCATTTACAAAATTAGCAACTTGTTCCTGAGCAACTTTTGTAGTGATCACTTCAAATCCACCTTTTTCTAAAGCTAGAATTCCACTTTTTGAAATTCCATCGTTGGCTAATACTTTCATTTTTTTATATCATTTTGAGGAAATTAAAAGATCCTCCTATTATTTTTATTTTTTTTGGGAGCTATTTCCCGCTTTCCATTACAATCTTTTATGTTTTTAAAGAAAAAACATAAAAGGATTTTCATTTCAATCGGGGCTAGCGATTCAGCATTCTGGAGTTATTTTTTTTAAACAATACATTCACAACTAAACGGTACGTTCTAGTTCTTTCATCACATCTACTAAAACTTGAACACTTTCTAGCGGTAATGCATTGTACATAGACGCTCTATAACCGCCTACAGAGCGGTGACCTGGTAGTCCAGATATTCCTACGGCTTTCCACATCGCATCAAATGTTGCAGCATGTGATTCGTCATATAATAAAAAAGTGGCGTTCATATTAGAACGGTCTTCAACAGCTGCAGCGCCTTTAAATAAAGGATTTCTATCTATTTCGGTATAAAGTAGTTCTGCTTTTGCGTTGTTTATTTTTTCAATGGCGGCAATTCCACCTAGATTTTTCAACCACTGCAAGGTCAATAAGGAAGCGTAAACCGGAAAAACAGGAGGTGTGTTGTACATACTTTCGGCCTTAATATGTTTAGTGTAATCCAACATACTTGGGATCATTCTACCGGTTTTACCCAGAATTTCTTCTTTTACAACAATAAGGGTAGTTCCTGCTGGTCCCATATTTTTTTGAGCTCCAGCATATATCAAATCAAATTTTGAAAAATCCAAAACTCTCGAAAATATATCAGAACTCATATCGCACACAACAGGTATGCTAGTTGCAGGAAACTCTTTCATTTGAGTTCCAAAAATGGTATTATTACTCGTGCAGTGAAAATAATCAGCATCTGTAGGTATTGCATATCCTTTTGGAATATGATTGTAGTTTTCAGCTGCTGAAGAAGCAACGACAATGGTTTCTCCAAAAAGTTTTGCTTCTTTTATTGCCGCGGCTGCCCAAGTTCCTGTATCTAGATAGGCAGCTTTACCGCCTTCTTTCATTAGGTTGTAAGGTGCCATAATAAATTCTAAACTTGCTCCTCCTGATAGGAATAAGGCCTGATAACCTTTCCCTTCCAGTCCTAGAAGTTCAAGAACAATTGTTCGTGCTTCTTCCATTACGGCAACAAAGTCCTTGCTGCGGTGCGACATTTCTAAAAGTGATAAGCCAGAGTCGTTAAAATTTAAAATTGCTTGTGCTGATTTTTCAAAAACTTCTTGTGGTAAAATACAAGGTCCTGCGCTGTAGTTGTGTTTTTTCATGGTGTAGTTTGAATCCAAAAATTAAAAAACAAATTTCGGGAATAGGAATTTAAAAGGCGTTAATTAATTCGAAATAATTGTAGTTTTTTACACTAAATTGTTAACAAAAAAGAAATGGTATCCACATTATCAGCGTAATTCCATAATTTAGGTTTTTGGGTTTCTCCAAAATTAATACTGTCCTTTATTAAATTATTGCTCACAATGCATTGAATATGCTCGTGTTCAGCTTCTAATCTTATTTTTAAAATATCTATATCTTCATAAAATTCGTAGAAAACACTTGAAATAGGGGAAGCATGGCTTTGATCTTCTTTAATAGTTAAAAAACCATTATCTAATAATTTAAAATTACTCATCAGGAAAACAGCTTTATTGTAATCGTAATTGTTAGCGTATTTTTCGTAATGTATAATATCTTGGTATATAAATATCGCTTCAAAAAAGGCAGTGAAAGAATATCCTTTTGGAACAAAAATTTTCGAAACATTACGACAGCCCAGTCCAAAATAGCGAAATATATCTTCGCCCAAAGCAGTCAATTGCTCGGTAGTTTCGTTTCCATTTAAAACAGCAATAGAGTTTCTACTTTTTCGAATGATAGCAGGCTTATTTTTAAAATAATATTCAAAATAACGCGCTGTATTAGTACTTCCAGTGGCTATGACTGCATCAAAATTTTCTAATTTTCCAGCTACAAAAGTGATGTTGTTGACTAATTCAGGTTCAATAGCAATAAGGTACTTTGCTAAAAAAGGTAATAAATGCTGATCATTTGATGATGTTTTTACTAATACATTATTTCCAGTGATCAAAACCGAAAGGAAGTCATGAAAACCCACCAACGGAATATTTCCAGCAAGAATCAAAGCTATATTTTTAGGTTTTTGAATTGTAATTGTATAGCCTGAAAGCCATTGATTTAAATTTTCTTCTGTTAAAGCTTCTGCCCAAGAATGTATAGAGAAATAGACGTTTTCAGGAGTATACCAACCATTATGCGATTGGGATAATTGGATCAAGTCAGCAAAATCATCAAAAAACGCCTCATTATGCAAAACACTTGGGTTTTTGATGGTTTTATCTTCTGAAAATTGACTTAAGAATCTACCTAATTCAACAAAAACACTTTTTTTTGTTTCTAATGTCATAATGTTTGCTTATCAATAGTTTTGATTGTAATTTTGTACAAAAATAAGCTTTAATAAGCCGAAAGTCAAAAGTCTTAAAGTCAAAAGTTACTGAGTTCGGTTTTTTTTAGTTTCAATATCAAATACTACAACAAAATGGCAATAATAATAACAGATGAATGTATTAATTGTGGTGCTTGTGAACCAGAGTGCCCAAATACAGCTATATATGAAGGAGCCGATGATTGGAGATACAAAGATGGAACCAAACTGAAAGGAAAAGTGATTTTGCCCGATGGTACTGAAGTAGACTCTGATGATGCTCAAACTCCAATTTCTGACGAAGTGTATTACATCGTACCAGGAAAATGTACTGAGTGTAAAGGTTTTCATGATGAGCCACAATGTGCGGCTGTATGTCCTGTAGACTGTTGTATTCCAGATGACAATCACGTGGAAAGTGAAGAAACATTACTAAATAGACAGGCTTTTTTACACAACGAATAATAGCAAGATTTAATTTTAAAACAAAAAATCCTGTTCAGCTATAAAGTAGTTGAACAGGATTTTTTTAATATGAATCTATTTATTTTTTGATGATATTAAAAGTCTCTATTGTTATTGTATCTGTTTTTGCATCATAAGATTCGAGAATTAAATTACCATTGCCATCAAAATAACCGTATGAGGTTTTTGTATTAGAATTATAAATATAGTTGTTGTTGGATGTTTTTCTTAAAACAGCAGCCTTTTCGGCGTTAGGTAGGTAAAAATTATAACCACTCTCAGCTGTTTTTACTTGGTATTTTACACCATTAAAATCATAATATGCAGATCTATCCACATCTACAATATTTGTAACTCCATTAGTGGTAACACTAGTAATTGCAGTAACTTCAACTGGTGTTGCCTTAATTTCTTTGTTTAAAGCATTCGATCCAGCATCTTTTAATTCAATTTTTTGAACTTCTTTTATTTCTTGTGTTTTTATTGATTTTTTTTGTCCGTCAGAATTTTTCACAGTCGTAACTGTTGTTTTTACTTCAGACTTTACATTTTTAATTTGAGCTTGACTATTTATTGAAAATAAAAAAGCAACCATTCCGAGAATTATAGTTTTCATAATTGATAATTATAAGATTAATATATTTCAAATGTACACCTTCGTTAGCCTTAGCTTGTTATGGAATTATGATATAAAATTATATAATTACCACAAAGAGAAGTAGTACTATGTTTCTATATTTGTTTGGCTACAATAACATAGGTGTCGTAGGCATAGGTTTTTCGCTCAATGGTCTGGATGATTTCGAAACCATTTAAAAATAAAAATAATTGGATTTCATTTAGAGTAAAAACGCGCACTGTAGAAAAATCATCTGCAATGATTTCTTTTTTATTGTTTTTCAATGTATAATATTGTGCGGTCCATTCCAACATAAAGTTCTCTGCTGAGGTAGTTTTCCAGTTACTATTTCGAAAATATTTAACCTTTTCATACTCTGCTTCTTGAATTATGATTTCGTTTTCTTTGGTGAAAGGAATAAATCTATTGGCATCAATAAAATCAAAAATGAGTATTCCTCCTTTGTTTAGGTTTTTAGAAATGGATTGAAAAGTAGCCCGTACATCTTCATTAGTGATTAAATAACTGGTGGAGCGTCCCGTAATGAGGGTGCAATCCACTTTAGTATCTAGTTTAAATTCTCTCATGTCGCCCCGCATGAAAATTCCGTTTTTATTTCTCTTTTGCGCAAGAGCAATCATGTTTGGACTAAAATCCAAGCCGATATACGCATGATTATTATCAAGGAATCTTTTGGCGAGATTTCCAGTGCCACTACCAATTTCAAGTACAGTTTTACAATTAAGGTCTGTAATCAGGTAGTTGTAGAATTGGTATTCTTCATCATAATTAATAAAGGTTTGGTACATAGCATCAAAAATTGGTGCCATTTTTTCGTCATAAAGATTTGCCATAATAATGGTGTATTAGTACCTAAAAATAATAAAAATTATCCAAAAAAAAGGACTGTCGTGAAACAGTCCTTTTAAATTCATTCAATAATACTATTAGAATTTATAATTCATCGATAAACTGAAAAGTCTTCCTAATTGGCTAAATTGAGATCCATCATAACTAGTTATTGGATAACGACCATTGAACGTAATGTTGTTATATTCGTTCTTTAATGACGCTGGGTTGTTAACTATCGCATTTGCTGATGCAGAACCATCAGATTTAATAGTGAACTTAGGAACTACATTAAAAATGTTGTTCATGTTAAAAGAGATTGTTATTTCTTTTGAAGCGGTCCAAGTAACTCCTAAATCAGTAACTTGAGCTGTTTTAAATGTTGTAAACAATCCTGGATTACTGAAATCTGCTTGTTTAAATTTAGTTTTACCAAAAGTAGTATTGTTCAAAGAAATACCAAAATTATTTATTTCATAGTTAACTCCAATAATATTTTTAAATTTAGGTCTAGAAGTAAACATTAACGCGTCTTGTGTTGCATTAAATACTGTCTGTCCTGCTAATGGTCCTGTTAAGGCTTTAACACTTGCAGGGTTATTAACTGCTCCATCTATTTTGTTTTGGATTGTATAATTACCAGACAAATTAAATCCTAATTTACCTTCTCCAATCATTAGATTTCTATATTCGATTACATAGTCAATACCAGAAGTAATTGAGTTAATACCGTTCACGAAAAATGCATTTCCACCAGTACCAAAATCCACTAGATTACCTAAAACGATTCTGTCTTTTACTTTAATATTATAATAATCTATTGTCAGGTTTAAGTTTTTAATTGGTTTCGCTCCAAAACCAAAAGATACGTTTGTTGATTTTTCAGGTGTTAATTTTGGCACACCATATTCTCTTGCGGTAGTAGATACATTATTTACAATTCCAGTTATAGCAATTGCTCCACCTTGAAATGTTGATTGAGATTTTTCAGTATAAATTTGGTGTAAAGAAGGTGCTCTAAATCCTGTTGAAACAGATCCTCTAAAAGTTAATTTATCATCTTCAATAGCTTTAACACTAGAGCTCAATTTCCATACATTTGCGGCACCAAAATCACTATAATTCTCGTGTCTTGCTGTTGCGTTTACTAACCATCCTTTAACGATGTTAGCACTAATATCTCCATAGAAACCAATGTTGTATCTATTAAATTTTCCAGAATTTCCAGGTGTGTTTCCTTGAAATGAATCTGCTCCTACACCAGCATATGATTGGAAATCTCCCGCTAAGATTTCAAAGTTTTCAGTTCTGATTTCTGAACCAAAACCAACAGAGACATTATCAGAAACTTCTTTTGTTATATCTAAATTTCCTACTATATGATTGAAGCTAGTCCCTCCTGGTTTAAAATTATTTTGTCCTGTGTATCTTTTTTGACTTGCATCGGTGTACACGAAATCGTTAGGTGAATGGCTTCCCAGTCCACCAACAGCAGCTAATTGCTCAGGATTCAAATCTTTAAATTTAGATCTATTGTGAGAATTTGTTACTGTATAGATTTGTGAGTTACCACCAATAGTAACAGATGCATCTGAGGTCCAACCATTTTTACTTGATTTGAATCCTAAAGTTGCGTTATAGTCATTTAAATCCCCAATAAATGTAGGAACATATCCAATATATGAAGCCTCAGTTCCATTACCAAATAATGATGGTAAATATGGGAAATCAGCTGCTTTTCTCCAATAAGGTGCTCTGTAATTTGCAAAAGAATTTACTTTTTTGAAAATATAAGCGGCGTTATAGTACATTTCAGTATTATCACTTAATTGTGTTCCACCGTTGATTTCGAACTTAGCTGCAGCAGTTTCTGGTGCACCATTAACGTTTCCACCATCTGGTTTTAACTTTAAGAATGCTTGCGTAGTTGCTAAAGGCACGCCCCAGTAACTAGCTTCGTCTTCAGCACTCAAAATACCCGGTCTGTTGGCTAAAGCTGTTTTTGAGAAATCTACTGTGTAGTTCAAAAATCCTTTCTCACCTACGGTTGTTCCATTATTTACGCTTACACCATACATTTCTCCGTCACCTTTTCCAGTTATTCCAGTACGTAAAGTTACAGATCCTCCGTTAGTATTCTTTTTCAAGATTATGTTCATTACCCCTGCAATCGCATCAGAACCGTATTGTGCAGAAGCACCATCACGTAAAATCTCTACTCTTTCAATTGCATCAGTAGGAATAGCAGAGATGTCTGCACCTGTTTCACCACGTCCAGGAGACGTTTGCGTGTACACAAGAGAACTCATGTTTTTACGTTTACCGTTAATCAAGATCAAGGTTCTACTTGGTCCCATGTTTCTAATTTCATAAGGATCTAGCAAAGAAGTCGCATCATTTACTGGTGTCTGCACCGTGTTAAATGACGGAATCTTGTACTGTAATGCTTTATCAAATGTAGCCTGTCCTGTCGAAGCTAAATCTTTAGCCGACAATACGTCAATTGGTAATGCCGAAGTGGTATTACTTCTAGGAGCAGTTCTAGAACCAACGATAACAATTTCATTTAGTGCTTGTCCACCTTCTTCTGATAAACTAACATTCATCACTGCAGCGGTAACAGCTTTTTCTAGCTTATAAAATCCTACATAACTGAAGACTAAAGTAGCGCCATCCTTCACTTTAATCTTATATGATCCATCTGAATCTGTAGAAACTCCGTTTTGAGTTCCTTTTTCAATAATGTTTACACCTGGTAAAGGGATACCGGTATTGTCTTTTACAACACCCGAGACATCTTTTTGTGCAAAAAGAAACGAAGCGTTTAATAAAATTAATAATAATGCAATTTTCTTCATAATAAGTTGAATTTGGTTTTTTGTTTGTTTTGTAATTGATTGCAATATAATTGTTTTTTAACACAATATTAGCACATAGCATAATTTTTTATAAAAAACATTTCAGTCTGTTTTAAAATGTAATTTTTACATTTTAAAACAGTATTTAAATGGTATATTTGCAAATTTTTAGAACAAATACAAAGTTGTTTTTTAGTAGCCTATACTAGAACAAAAATTTATATATTCTTAATTCTTTATGATTAAAACATGGAGTTTAGGAGACATTATTTCATCAAAATAAATAGCAACTACATATGAAAGCAGGAATTGTAGGATTACCTAATGTTGGAAAATCAACATTATTCAATTGTTTATCTAATGCCAAAGCGCAAAGTGCCAATTTTCCTTTTTGTACTATTGAACCTAATATAGGTGTGGTAAATGTTCCAGATTCCAGAATAGAAAAACTGGAAGAATTAGTAAAACCAGATCGTGTACAAATGGCTACTGTTGATATTGTAGATATTGCAGGATTGGTAAAAGGAGCTAGTAAAGGGGAAGGTTTAGGAAATCAGTTTCTTGGAAATATTAGAGAATGTAATGCGATTATTCACGTTTTACGTTGTTTTGATAATGATAATATAGTTCACGTTGACGGAAATGTAAATCCTATTCGTGATAAAGAAACCATCGATATCGAGTTGCAGTTGAAAGATTTAGAAAACGTTGACAAACGTTTAGAAAAAGTAAAGCGTGCAGCCAAAACTGGAAATAAAGAAGCAATAGTAGAAGAAACATTGTTGAACAGAATCAGAGAAACATTATTGCAAGCAAAATCGGTTCGAACAATTACGCCTCAAAATACTGACGAAGAAGTTTTGATGGAAGGTTTTCAGTTGATTACAGCAAAACCAGTATTGTACGTTTGTAACGTAGATGAAAATTCAGCAGTAAACGGAAATAAATATGTAGATCAAGTTCGCGAATTAGTAAAAGATGAGGATGCTGAGGTGATTGTACTTTCAGTAGGTGCTGAGGCTGATATAACAGAATTAGAAAGCTATGAAGAGCGTCAGGTTTTCCTTGAAGATATGGGACTGACCGAGCCGGGTGCTTCTGTTTTGATACGTGCAGCCTATAAATTATTGAAACAACAAACTTATTTTACCGCTGGTGTCAAAGAAGTTAGAGCTTGGACGATCAATATTGGATCTACTGCACCACAAGCTGCAGGAGTAATTCATACTGATTTCGAAAAAGGATTCATTCGCGCCGAAGTTATTGCGTATGAGGATTTCGTTCAGTACGGTTCTGAAGCCAAATGCAAGGAAGCAGGAAAATTTAAAGTAGAAGGAAAAGAATATATCGTTAAGGATGGTGATGTAATGCACTTTAGATTTAACGTTTAAAAAAAAGTCATAAAGGCGAAAGTCATAAAGTCGAAAGTTAGCAATAGCTTTCGACTTTTTTATATACCTACTTCCAGCTTTCCACTTTAAGATTTTCCCCATCAATCTCTTTTTTCTAAGACAAAAAAGGAGCTTCCATTGGTCGCTCTTTTTCATCAAGAAAAAATAGGATTGATAGTAAAAATGCTTTCCGTTACAATCTGGGGTAAAAATCGATTTAGATAAAAATGAAGTTTCGTAGTTTTTTTATAAATTTAAAAACCGTTTAGTCTGCGACTAATTATTTTGTAGTAGAGCCGATTTTTAGTACTTTTAAAAAAACTAATCGTTATGAAAATTATAGCTTTTGGCGCAAGCCCCAGCAAAAACTCCATCAATAAAAAATTTGCAACTTACGCAGCTAATTTATTTGAAAATGCCGATGTAGAGGTGTTGGATTTAAATGATTTCGAAATGCCTCTGTATACCGTCGATATAGAAAAAGAAATTGGGCAACACGAGTTAGCAAAAGCATTTTTGGCCAAAATTGCCAATGCAGACATTTTAGTGGTTTCCCTTGCTGAAAATAACGCAAATTATTCAGCAGCTTTCAAGAATGTTTTTGACTGGTGTTCCAGAATTACAGGTAAAGTTTTTCAGGAAAAACCCATGTTATTAATGGCTACTTCACCGGGAGCAAGAGGTGGTGCCAGTGTTTTAGAAATTGCTAAAAAAGCTTTTCCTTTTTATGGAGGGAATGTAAAAGCTACTTTTTCATTAGTTAGTTTCGAGGCCAATTTTGATACAGAAAAAGGTGTAATTTCGAATGCTGAATTGGACAATCAGTTAAAAGAGCTTGTTAAGAATTTTTAAATCTGTAATCTAAAATCGTTAATCATAAATCCTAAATCACTTGTCAATATCATTCTTGATAACTTTGATGGCTTCCTATTTTAAATTTTATCGAATTACATTACATTAGCACAAAATCCACAAATTCTACAATGTCCGAACAAAATCAATATACCGAAGACAACATTCGGTCACTCGACTGGAAAGAACACATTCGCATGCGTCCTGGAATGTACATCGGAAAACTGGGGGATGGTTCTTCGGCAGATGATGGTATTTATATTTTGGTAAAAGAAGTTCTCGATAACTGTATCGATGAATTTGCAATGGGCGCCGGAAAAACTATTGAGGTGACAATTAAGGATAAAACAGTTACTGTTCGGGATTACGGTCGTGGTATTCCGCTGGGGAAAGTAGTTGATGTAGTGTCAAAAATGAATACTGGCGGGAAATATGATTCAAAAGCTTTCCAGAAATCAGTTGGTCTAAACGGAGTAGGTACTAAAGCAGTAAATGCGCTGTCTAATTATTTCAGAGTAGAGTCTGTTCGAGATGAAAAACAAAAAGCAGCCGAATTCTCCGCAGGAAATTTGGTTCTCGAAGAAGACATTATAGACACTACCAAACGAAAAGGTACCAAAGTTATTTTTATTCCTGACGAAACCATTTTTAAGAATTACAAATTCCGCATGGAATATGTAGTGAAGATGATTCAAAATTATTGTTATTTAAACAATGGTTTAACCATTATTTTTAATGGCGAAAAATACTATTCTGAAAACGGACTTAAAGATTTATTAGAAGCCACGATAAATGTTGAGGATTTAGAATATCCTATCATTCACTTAAAAGAAGGCGATATTGAGATTGCCTTAACACACAGCAAAACCCAATATTCCGAAGAGTATCACTCCTTTGTAAACGGACAAAATACCACTCAAGGTGGAACGCATTTAGCTGCATACAGAGAAGCGATTGTAAAAACCATTCGGGAGTTTTACAATAAAAGTTTCGAAGCATCTGATGTCCGAAAATCGATTGTTACGGCCATTAGTATCAAAGTAATGGAACCCGTTTTTGAATCGCAAACCAAAACCAAATTAGGTTCGACAGATATAGGTTCAGAGCCCGGAATGCCTTCGGTACGTACTTTTGTAAATGATTTTGTGAAAACGAAATTAGATAATTATTTGCACAAGAATCCTCCAACAGCAGAGGCGCTATTGCGAAAAATTATTCAAGCCGAAAGAGAACGTAAAGAGCTTTCTGGTATTCGAAAATTAGCAACAGATCGCGCTAAAAAAGCGAATTTGCACAACAAGAAATTAAGAGATTGTCGTGCGCATTTACCCGATACCAAAAACCCTAGGAATTTAGAAAGTACGCTTTTTATCACAGAGGGAGATTCGGCTTCGGGGTCCATTACCAAGTCGCGCGATGTAAATACACAAGCGGTTTTTAGTTTGCGTGGTAAGCCTTTGAATTCGTATGGAATGAGCAAGAAAATTGTGTATGAAAATGAAGAATTCAATTTATTACAAGCCGCTTTAGATATAGAGGACGGTCTCGAGAAGTTGCGTTACAACAACATTGTAATCGCTACAGATGCCGATGTCGATGGAATGCACATTCGACTGTTATTGATTACTTTCTTTTTACAATTTTTTCCTGAATTGATAAAAGAAGGACATTTGTATATTTTGCAAACGCCACTTTTCAGAGTTCGAAACAAGAAAGAAACCATTTATTGTTATTCGGATCAAGAGCGGAAAGATGCCATAGAAAAACTAAAACCAAAACCAGAAATCACCCGATTTAAAGGATTAGGGGAAATTTCTCCGGATGAGTTCAAGAATTTTATTGGAGAAACCATTCGTTTAGATCCGATTATGATGGACAAAAATACGTCGATTGAGCAATTACTGTCTTTCTATATGGGCAAAAATACGCCAGACAGACAGGAATTTATCATCAAGAATTTGAAAGTGGAGTTAGATGTAATTGAGAAAGTTTAAATAGTTATTAAGATGCCTACAAAAAAAACACTAATTTTTATCGCTTTACTATTTGTCATTAGTTTTTCAACAACCTTTTTCATCATAAGGAGTAATGATCATAAAGAATGTGATATAGTTATAAAGAAAGAATTGGATAAAAATGGAATTGAGGTTACAAAGGAAGAGCATGTTTGTAGAGAAAAATATTCTTTTTAGCGTTTTCAGCGTAAAATTAGAATTGATTACTATTCAATAGAATATATGTAATGAAAGACGAAGGAAATACAGTTTCAAATAATTCTCAAAATAAAATTTTATTTTCTCAAGTGGTCGCGCTATTACAAAATGCTCGTCAACAGGTTTTACGTACTGTAAATTCAACAATGGTGTATACCTATTTTGAAATAGGAAGAATGATTGTAGAAGAAGAGCAATGCGGAAAAGAACGAGCTCAATACGGAAAGCAATTATTGAAAGGACTTTCGGAACAGTTGACAATTGAGTTTGGAAAAGGGTTTTCGATTGATAATTTAGAAAATATGAGGAAGTTTTATTTAGCTTACTCAATTTCCGAGTCACTGACTCGGATTTTACAAATTCAAAAATCCCAGTCACCGACTGGGGAATTGAATACTAGGATATCTCAGTCACTGACTGGGGTTTCTGAAAATCAAAAAGCGCAGTCGCTGATTTCGTTTTTCAAACTAACTTGGACACATTATGTTTTTTTAATGCGAATTGACGATGAAAAAGAAAGACGTTTCTACGAAATAGAATCTGAGAAATACAACTGGAGCGTTCGGGAATTAAAACGACAATATGATTCAGCTCTTTATACACGATTGGCTTTAAGTCGAGACGCAGCAGGAGTTTTGAAACTTTCGGAACAAGGACAGATTATAGAGAAACCAAAAGACCTAATCAAAGATCCTTATATTTTAGAATTTTTAGGTTTACCAGAATTACATCAGTATTCGGAATCGGAATTAGAGGAGGAAATTATCAGTAAACTAGAACATTTTTTATTAGAATTAGGTCACGGATTTACATTCGTCGCAAGACAAAACAGAATTACTTTTGACGATAAACATTTTCGAATCGATTTGGTTTTTTACAATAGAATTCTTAAATGTTTTGTGCTCATTGACTTAAAAATAGGCGAATTAAAACACCAAGATTTAGGACAGATGCAAATGTATGTCAATTATTACGACAGAGAAATGCGTTTGGAAGACGAAAATAAAACAATAGGAATTGTACTCTGTCAAAATAAAAGCGATTTAGTTGTAGAATACACTTTACCAGAAAATAATGAGCAAATTTTTGCTAGTAAATACAAAACAATTCTGCCAAGCAGAGAAGATTTAATACAATTAATTTCGGAATCAAGATAATGAAAGACGAAGAAGACGATAACATAGTACCAGAAGGTCAAGAAGAAGAAAATACAGTTGGAGAAGATGCTTTTGAAGATATAATTTCTACAGGAGGGCAACATTTTTACGATAATCAGGAAGACGGAAATGATACCATTACCAAAGTCACGGGAATGTATAAAGACTGGTTTCTGGATTATGCATCGTATGTAATTTTGGAGCGTGCCGTTCCGGCGATTGAAGACGGTTTTAAACCAGTGCAACGTCGTATCATGCATTCTTTAAAGGAATTAGATGATGGTCGTTATAATAAAGTTGCCAATGTTGTTGGGCACACCATGCAGTATCATCCTCACGGAGACCAGAGTATTGGTGATGCCATGGTGCAAATTGGTCAAAAAGAATTGCTGATTGACTGTCAGGGAAACTGGGGTAATATTTTAACAGGTGATGGTGCTGCAGCTTCCCGTTATATTGAAGCGCGTTTGTCTAAATTTGCTTTGGAGGTTATTTATAGTCCGAAAATCACCGATTGGGGCGTTTCCTATGATGGGCGTCGTGCAGAACCAAACAATCTGCCTGTAAAATTTCCATTATTATTGGCTTCTGGAGCTGAAGGTATTGCTGTTGGTCTTTCCACGAAAGTGTTACCTCATAATTTCAATGAATTAATCGATTCTTCGATAAAAATATTAAAGGGAAAGCCTTTTACATTGTATCCGGATTTTATGACACAAGGTATTGCTGATGTGTCTAATTACAATGATGGACTGCGTGGTGGACGTATTCGGGTTCGTGCCAAAATTGGTCAGCTTGACAAAAATACGTTGGTGATTACCCAAATTCCGTTTTCGACAAATACGACAACTTTGATTGACAGTATTTTGAAAGCGAATGAAAAAGGTAAAATCAAAATCAAGAAAATTGAAGATAATACTGCGGCTGAGGTAGAGATATTAATTCACCTTTTTCCGGGTGTGTCTCCAGATAAAACCATTGATGCCTTGTTTGCTTTTACGGCTTGTGAAACTTCGGTAGCGCCATTAGGTTGTGTGATTGAAGATAATAAGCCGCTGTTTATTGGGGTTTCGGATATGTTGAAAATATCTACCAACAGAACCGTTGAATTGTTGAAAAGTGAACTCGAAATTCAATTGAGTGAACTAGAGGAGCAATGGCATTTCCTTTCTTTGGAACGTATTTTTATAGAAAATAAAATCTATCGTGACATTGAAGAGCAAACGACGAGAGAAGGCGTACTCAAAGCCGTTGATGATGGTTTAAAACCACATACAAAATACTTAAAACGTGCCGTTACCGAAGACGATATTCTGCGTTTATTGGATATTCGAATTATGCGTATTTCCAAATTCGACAGTAATAAAGCACAAGACAAAATAGAATCGCTGGAAGGGGATATAGAACAAGTAAAACACAATCTAGAACATCTGATTGATTTTGCGATTGCCTATTTTACCAAATTAAAAGAGAAGTACGGAAAAGGACGCGAACGACAAACAGAGCTTCGTATTTTTGATGATATCGAAGCAACCAAAGTGGTTTTAAGAAATACTAAATTATACGTCAATAAAGAGGAAGGTTTTGTAGGGACCAGCTTAAAAAAAGACGAATACGTTACGGATTGTAGTGATATTGATGATGTAATCGTTTTTCTGCGTGATGGAAAAATGATGATTACCAAAGTCGATGCAAAAACCTTTGTGGGTAAAGATATTATTCATATTGCTATTTTTGATAAAAGCGATAAACGTACCATTTACAACATGATTTATCGTGACGGGAAATCAGGCCCGTCCTACATCAAACGTTTCAATGTTTCTGGAGTTACGCGAGATAAAGCGTATGACTTAACTAATGAAGCCGCGGGTTCGCAAGTCGTATATTTTTCGTGTAATCCAAATGGTGAAGCAGAAGTAATTACTATTTTATTGCGCCAAGTGGGAACTGTTAAAAAACTAAAATTCGATATTGATTTTGCTAATTTGGCTATAAAAGGACGTGCTTCTAAGGGGAATTTAGTAACCAAATATCCTATCAAAAAAATAGAATTGAAGGAGAAGGGAATTTCTACTTTATTACCAAGAAAAGTTTGGTTTGACGAGACTGTTCAACGATTAAACGTGGATGGGCGAGGAGAATTACTTGGAGAATTTAGACCAAACGACAAAATTTTAATTATTTCGCAAACTGGAAAATTAAAAGCAATTACACCTGAATTATCGACACATTTTGATGAAGATATGGTGATTTTAGAAAAATGGATACCTAAAAAACCAATTTCAGCCATTTATTATGATGGAGAAAAAGCGCGTTATTATATCAAACGTTTTTTGGTGGAAACCGAAAATAAAGAGGAGAGTTTTATCACAGAACATCCAAATTCACAATTAGAAATTGTTTCCACGGATTATCGTCCTGTCGCAGAACTGATTTTTCCAAAAATAAAAGGAGTTCAAAAAGAGACCATGACGGTAGATATAGAATCGTTTATTGCGGTAAAAGGATTCAAAGCTATGGGGAATCAACTGACGACCGATAAGTTGAAGCAAGTAAACTTACTAGACCCTTTGCCTTATGATATTCCTGTAGAAGTTATTGCAGAGGATTTAGAGGTGAGAGGAGAGACAAATGCGGATGATTCATCGATTCACTTAGACGATGATGGTCAAATAACTTTATCTTTAGAATAAAAAAAGCTTCCAAACGTGGAAGCTTTTTTTATGAATTACAAAGTTAATTACTTTACTTTTTTATTTTTAGTCATTTTCATATTTAAAACCTCAACTAGTAAAGAGAATGAAATAGCAAAATATAAATATCCTTTGGGAACAGGTGTTACGTGGCTTCCAAAGATTAATGCATTCGATAAATGAGCACTTTCTGTTAGCAACATCATACCTATTAATATCAAAAAAGATAAACCCAGAATTTGAATAGAAGGATGTTTGTTGACGAAATTCCCAACAGGTACTGCAAACTGCATCATGATTAAAACCGAAATAACCACAGCAGTGATCATAATATACAGAGCACCCTCAACGCCATTTGTCATTCCAACTGCTGTCAAAATACTATCGAAAGAAAAAACCAAATCAATCAAGATAATTTGAAAAATTACATTTTGAAACGATTTTTTTGCCGCTTTTCCTAATTCTTTTTCTTCGAGTCCTTTTTCATCTACTTTTTCCCGAATCTCATTGGTGCTCTTGTAAATTAAAAATAATCCACCACTTAATAAAATGAGACTTTGTCCTGTTATTCCAGCAGAAAACCAACTCAAATTAATATGAAACCAAGGCTCTTTCATTTGTATCAATAAATTAATACCAAACAAAAGCGCTATTCTCATAAACATAGCTAGGAACATTCCTATTTTTGTAGCTCTTTTTCGTTGCTCTTCAGGTAATTTTCCTGTTGCAATTGATATGAAAATGATGTTGTCTATTCCCAATATAATTTCAAGAAATGTCAATGTTAAAAGGGCTATCCAAGCATCAGGATTTAAAAATACTTCCATTTTTGAGCGTTATAGATGATACAATTTAATCTGTTATTTTGGTAACGGTGCCTCTTTGTTTTGCATCTGAGCCAACCATTCCAAATTCAAAGGTATAGGAATTTTTTGTAGTTGTCAAGATTTTCATTCCAATTGCTTTTTCTTCGGCCCTATTTTTTGGGTGCAATTTGATTAAAATATATTCACAATCGTTGACCCATCGTATGGAAGCGGTATCTGTTTTTCCTTCAAAAGTTTCAATTTCAATGCTGTCGTTGCGCTCAAAAAGAGTAGTTTTCTTAATTCCATCTACCTCATATTCGAACTTGAATTTCCCAGTTTTAAAGTCTTTGCAGTTGCGTTCTGCATCGTAACACGATAGTAAGAGCAGTAGTGCGGGAAGTAAAATTATTTTTTTCATTTTTTTTGGAGCTATTTCCTGCTATTCGTTGCAATCTTTTCATCGGCTAAAAAGCCTCAAAAAAGGATTTCCACTGCTATCAGGGCTAATTTATATTTGGTATTGAAATTGCTTTTTTATACATTCAAGATATTGTTTTTTTGTTTCTATGATTAGACTATTTTAATATCATACTTGTCTAAAAGACCAACAATTCCTGCCGTCGAAAACTTCGCTTTTTTCATAGGATTAAATTCCGGATCAATTTTGTAATTGTACGCGGATGTAAAATCAACTCCTGCCAATTGGCTTTCGTTGAAAATAGCGTTATCTAAATTACAATCTTCAAACACTGAATTCGTAAGATTAGCACCGCTAAAAGTAACTTCTTTCAATGAACAGGAATTGAACTTTGTTTTCTGTATTTTTTTATCCGCAAACGAAGCGAAATCTAAAACACATTGCTGAAAATCTACCGCGAACAAGAAATCAGTACACGTATTGAAATGGATTCCAAGTAATTTACAGTTTTTGAAACTAACGGTTTTTAGGCTAGTTCCCGTTAAATCAGTCATGGATAAATTGCAATCGATAAACTCGCAATCCATAAAAGTATTGTTCGAAAAATTACTGCTCGAGAAATCGCAATTCTGGAATACACAATCTTCAAATTCACGATTGTTAATTCTTTTTCCAACCCAGATAACTTTATCAAATGTTTTTTGAATGTGAATGAGATCTTCCATCAGTCGTTAAATAAACTTTTCATAATAAATTTTAAACCGGCATACATGAAATACATGGCAGCACCACAGGAAATAATACCAATTGCTAAAACGAGATAATGCCAGTTGTTTTCTTTATTCATAAAGGCATTATAAATTACCGCGGGTCCCAAGAATAATAATGGTAAAGAGCCTGCAAGATATTTTATTCCTTTTGATAATAATTCTTTGTTCGTGGCCATTTATTTATGTTTGTATTTATAATAAAGTGAGAAAATAAAATTCATAACTGTTTGAAAAATCATTAAATATAAGAATAAAAAAATGGTTTTTAAGCCTAAAGGATCCGTTTTAAAAAAGTGAAAAGTAGAGTGAAAAATTAAAACAAAATTGATTGCTACTACTAACGTATTTACGCAGCAAAAAATCTTTACGTATTTCCATTTTCTTAATAAATAGATTGTAATGATCCATAGAATGGGTAGCAATGCCAGTCCAAAATAAAAAAGGAATACCATTATTTAGATTGGAAAAAATCAACAGCTTTTCTTACGCTGCCGTATTTTTGTAACAGTTCACTAGCTTCATCATAAGACACTTGAATTTCTTCCATTATCATTTTTACCCCACGATCTACCAGTTTGCTGTTACTGAGTTGCATATCGACCATTTTGTTGCCTTTTACTTTACCTAGTTGAATCATCGTGGCAGTGCTAATCATGTTGAGGACTAGTTTTTGTGCCGTTCCTGCTTTCATGCGGGAACTACCAGTCACAAATTCTGGTCCTACAATTACTTCTACGGGGAATTTTGAAGTTTTAGAAAGCGGGCTGCCTGCATTGCAAGAAATGCTTCCTGTAGTTATATTATTTTCGTTACAAGCTTGCAAGCCACCAATAACATAAGGCGTAGTTCCCGAAGCGGCAATTCCAACAACAATATCATTTTCATTTACATCGAAAGCTTTCATGTCAATCCAGGCTTGTGTGGCGTTGTCTTCGGCATTTTCTACTGCTTTACGAATAGCGGTATCGCCACCGGCAATGATCCCAACTACTAAATCGAAAGGAACGCCAAAGGTTGGCGGACATTCCGAAGCATCAAGAATTCCCAAACGTCCTGATGTACCTGCGCCAATGTAGAATAATCGTCCGCCGAGTTTCATTTTAGCAACAATTTCAGTTACTAAATTTTCTATTTCTGGCAAAGCTTTTTCGACTGCAAATGGCACTGTTTTGTCTTCCTGATTGATATTAGACAACAATTCTTGAACCGACATTTTTTCTAAATGTTCGTGTTTTGAGGACTGTTCGGTAGTTTTTATGAATGTCATTTTTCGTATAATTGGACAGCCCCAAAATTAACCTTTTTTATCACAATCTCTAAATTTTATATTTTTAGTTTCAGGTTTTAGAAGTTTCAGGTTTCGTTAGTTTTATAAAGCTGGAGTAATTTTTTCAGTTTTAATTTCTTATCCAGCGAAAGGATTTGAAATTGTTGTCGCGTGAACTAAAATACTATATTTGTTAAATATTAAAAGATAAATGGATAGATTAAGCTTACTGCAGGGAATTGGCAGCATCTCAGTTTTTGTTTCTTTATTGCTTGCGTTTTTTTTATTAACGGTTAAAACCGAAAATAAATTAGCAAATCGTTTATTTGCCTGGTTTTTTATTTTCTCTGCTATCGATCTTAGCGGATTTTTTATTGACGTGGGTAATCGTACTGAGTTAAATTTAGAGATTTTTAGATCTACAGCCTGTTTGCTTGGAATGCCTTTATTTTATCTTTTTGTACTGGCAGTCTGTTATTCTGATTTTAGATTAAAGTGGAAGCACTTAGTGCATTTGCTTCCTTTTTTATTGATTAATTTGGTTTTTATTCCAAGGATTTATCTTAGCACAAACATAGATAAAGATATTTTTGCTGCAACGCTTAATCAAATGCCTGAAATATACTTAATCCAGATTCTAATTGAATTTCAATATGTGCTTTATATCGTCAGCGTATTTTTGATTTTGAAAAAGTATAGAGAAATCTATTTAGAAAATTACGCTGATTCGAGTACTGCGACTTATAAATGGCTTTTTCAAATAACCTGTGTTTTTCTTATCGCACATTCTATTGTGGCATTAAAAAATGTATTGCGTTATAGCGGTTTCAGAGAGATATTTCTTTGGACAAATGTACTTGTAGGGGCTATTGCTTTGCTGATAACATGTTGGTTTATCATGAAAGCGCTCAATCATCCCGAACTTTTTAGAGGCGTTAATTCTAAATTACAATTGACAAAAGACATTTTGCCTGCAGTAGAAGAAAAAACTGAATCTAAAGATGTTCAAGACGATGCTATTTCCATTCAAATTTCGACATTGAAACAATATATGGCTGAAAAAGAACCTTTTCTTGATCCGTCACTTACAATT
Source organism: Flavobacterium sp. DT2-2 (assembly GCA_051990185.1). Lineage (GTDB taxonomy): Bacteria > Bacteroidota > Bacteroidia > Flavobacteriales > Flavobacteriaceae > Flavobacterium. The sequence goes on from JAFCUE010000012.1 coordinate 37,770, forward strand.
CAGGAACTCGCCAACCAAATTGATATTCCGGTTCGGGATTTATCTGTTTTGATTAATCATCATATAAATCAACATTTTTTTGATTTTGTGAATGAATATCGGATTCAAAAAGCGATGCATATTTTGAAAGATCAATCCAAAAGTCAGCTTACGGTTTTGGAAATTTTATATGAAGTAGGTTTTAATTCCAAATCGTCTTTTAATACTTCTTTTAAAAAACACGCTAATTTGACGCCTACAGCTTATAGAAACACCTTATAATAAGTGGTTTGTAAAAAGTCGTACTTCAAACCTGATAAAGTCGAACTGATTTTCTGAATAGAAATTGGTTCGACTTTTTTTTGTCGGTCGAATTCTGAAATTTTCTAAGGCAACTTTGCTTCAAATTAATCGAACAAGTTTAAACTTAGAAATCATGAAAAAAGCAAATCTCCTTATCTTTTTAGTATTGCCTTTATTTTGTTTAGCACAAGCATCATTTAAATTAAAAGGAAAAATAGCAAACGAAATAATTCCATTAGAATGGGCAGATGTTTCCATATCCAATTCAGAAGGAAAAATTATTGACGGAACAATATCTAAACAGGATGGCTCTTTTGAAATTAACCTTAAAAAAGGTTCTTATAAAATAGGAATTAGTCTTTTGGGTTTTACAAATTATGAAAAAGAGATTACAATAGAAAATGATACTGATTTAAGAAGTATTATTTTGAAAGAAACTGCAACCAATTTAGGAGAAGTGGTTATTCAATCTAAAAAGAAAACCATCGAGCAGAAAACAGATCGTTTGGTTTATAATCTCGAAAATAATGTTACAACAGTAGGAGGAGACGCTTTAAGCGCTATTAATACGGCTCCCGGAGTTGTCGTTCAGAATAATACAATTAATATATTAGGAAAAGGAACATCCCGCGTTATGATAGATGGACGAATGATTGAATTAGTAAGTGAGGAACTAAATAATTTTTTGAAATCAATTTCGGCTAGTGATATTAAAAATATTGAAATTATCAGCAATCCGCCAGCAAAATATGAGGCGGAAGGAACGGGTGGATTGATAAATATTATTATGAAAAAAGGAGTCCGTGATTCCTGGAAAAATTCGACCACACTTTCTTACGATCAAAATAAATATGGTATTTATACTTTAAGAGATAACTTTTTTTACAATAAAAATAAGTTCAGATTTTCTGCCAGCATTAATGCAAAAACAGGTTATTTGAATGCTACAGAAGATTTAAAAATGTATTTTCCTAATGGACTTTCAAAAATGAATAGTGTAACAAAGGTAAAAACAGAAAATCTCTCCGGTAAATTGGCTTTAGATTATGATCTTTCAGAACGTACTACTATTGGATTTCAATATTTAAACGATAGAGGTAACCCTGATTTTAAATCGGATATTAGAATTGAGAATTACAATACTCAAAATGAATTGGATAATGTTACACTGAACAATAGCTTCACTGATAAAGGATCAAGAAATCAAACGTATAATGCACATTTGATTACCAAACTAGATTCTTTAAAAAGGAAGTTATCTTTTGATATGGACTATTTTAATTACAGTTCAAAATTCGATAGAAATTTTGTCGCTAATAATTTTACGCCAGATATGACATTTGTAGACGTAAATCAGTCGGGAAGAAACATTTCGAATCAAGATATTGACAATTGGAGTTTTAAGGCAGATATGGAACATCCACTTCGAGCATTGAATTTGTCTTACGGTGCAAAAATGAGTTTTACAAATAGTGTAAGTGATGTACTTTATTTCAATACAATTACAGGAACTCCGGAATTAGATTCGAACCAATCCAACCGATTTAAATACACTGAAAACAATCAGGCGGTTTATGTAAATGCGGATAAAAAACTCAATGAAAAATGGAATTTCCAAATGGGATTAAGATTGGAGAACACTCAAACAAATGGATTTTCTGAAACTTTAAATCAGGAAACAGAAAATAATTATTTGAAATTATTCCCAACGTTTTATGCTTCTTACAAGAAAAACGAAAACAATAATTTTAGTTTAAATTACGGAAAAAGAATCAGTAGACCGAGTTTTGGCTTAATGAATCCGTTTAGAATTTACATCAACAGCAATACTTATTCCGAAGGAAATCCGTTTTTAAGACCTTCATCTAGTAATAATTTTGAGTTGGCACATTCTTATAAAGAAATTTTGAGAACAAGTGTTTTTGTCAATGCAATTACAAACGGTTATGGAGTTCTGTTTACCTCAAACCCGGAAACCAATACACAGATTGTAACCCGTGAGAATTATTTTAAAAACTTAAATTATGGAATAGGGGAAAGTTACTCGGCAAGTTTTGCAGATTGGTGGTCTTGTGAAAATTCATTGTACTTTTTGGGAGCAAAAACAGAATTTATTAAAGATATCAATGCCACACCATCAAACAGTTTACAAATTGATTTTTCGACAAATAATACTTTTTTATTAGGTAAAACGACAAAATTGCAAATCGATTTTACATATACAACGCCTTTTAAAGGAGGTCTATATGAAGTAGGATATGCCTCGAGTTTTGATATTGGTTTCAAACAGGATTTGTTTAATAAAAGCATGCAGATTGCATTTTTGGCAAATGATATTTTTAACACCTCTTATTTAAAAGATTTTACTTCAGTTATAAACGGTGTAAAACAGGTATATGACCAGAAAGAAAGTAATAGATTTGTACGTTTATCTGTGGTTTATAATTTTGGAAACAAAAAGATCAATGTACAACAGCGTGATTTTGGAAATAAGGAGGAGAATAAAAGAACTGGAGGTAATTAGAAAATTGAAAGCTGGGAAACAGAAATCTCTTTATTTCTGTTTCTTAGTTTATACAATTACATAAAATACGCCAACGCAATTCCTATCACAATCATCGAAACTTTAGCAATATTGAACTTATGTCCTTCGCTACTTTCGAAAATAATGGTGGATGAAATATGAAATAATATTCCTATTACTATGGCTGTGATTTCAGTGTAATATACGTTTAAAATTGGCAGATAATCAGATAAGATGGTTCCCAGCGGCGTCATCACTGCAAAGGTGATCATGAAGAAAAAAATTGCTTTTTTATCCAGACTGGCATTGATAAAAAAAGTAGTCAAAATAATAGCAATAGGCAAATGATGGATGGCTATTCCTATGGCTAAATCCTTGTGATGGCTTACAGGAAATCCTTCCAGAAACGCGTGAATACAAAGGCTAACAAAAAGCAACCATGGAATTTGGGTCATTTTTTCGTGTCCGTGCACATGGCCGTGTTCTGCACCTTTGGAGAAAAATTCCAAGATGATTTGAAACAAAATGCCCAACATAATAAAGAGCCCAATATGTGAATTTTTGCTTTCGTAAATTTCAGGTAATAAGTGCATGACAGTCAAGGAAAGAAGGAAAGAGCCACTAAAAGCTAATAGCAATTTGAGGTTGGTCTTATTCTTTGGCCGTATAATCAATGCTACAATATAACCTATGATTACGGAAAGTAATGGTAAAAGGTAATTCATGTTTCTTGCTTAACCGTTTGTTTGTTTATTCGTGTAATCGTTAAATTTGCTTCATAGTTTATTTGTTTTTTCGATTAACCCTATAACCGATTAAACGACTTCCCTAACAATTATTTAAAAATCATGATTAGGCGTTCACTATCTGTTTTATGGAATTTTTTCAGTTTGTAATCGCCAAAAATGTCTAATAAGTAAATTCCAGCTTCCTCCATTAACTCTTCAAAATCTTTTAAGGTCAGGGCTTTTACTTTTTCGGTAAAATGAAATTTTTGTCCTTTGTCTTCAAAATCAATTTCTTTGTAAATATGACTGTCTTTTAAATAACGTTTGATGTAAAAATCAATTCCTTCGACTGTTTTGGTCTCCTCTGGAACTAATGTTTCGAGCACTTGAGCAACATTCATAAAATCAATAACTGCAAATCCATATTCAGATAAGCTTTCTTTTATAGATTTTAGCGTAGTAAGATTGTCTTCATCGTTTTCAAAATAACCAAAGCTGGTAAACAAATTAAAAATAGCATCGAACTTTTCTTCGAATGGTTCTCGCATATCATGCACTTTGAAGTGAAGACTATCATTCGTGTTTTTAGCAGCTTCAAGAATGCTGTTCTCTGATAAATCTGCTCCTAGAACCGTAAAACCCAATTGATTTAAGTAAATAGAATGACGACCTTTGCCACAGGCTAAATCCAGCACGTTAGCCTTTTCTGGAAGATTGAGATAATGGGTAAGATTATCCATGAAAACCTGAGCTTCTCTATAATTTCTATCTTTGTAAAGGATATGATAATACGGGCTGTCAAACCAAGAGGTATACCAGTTTTCGGTTGATTTCTGTTGATTTTCAATAGGAGGATTTTGCGCTGCAGACATTTATTCTTTTTCAATTAATTCGATTCAGGCAAATTTAGTGTATTTTTGCAATGAATACTTGATTTTACAATGGAAAATAATTATAAAATGGTTGCCAAAACCTTTTTTGGTTTTGAAGAAATATTAGCAAAAGAATTGCAAATGCTGGGCGCTCAAAACGTGGAGCAAGGAGTGAGAATGGTTAGTTTTAAGGGTGACAAAGGGTTTATGTACAAAGCAAATTTGTCGTTACGTACCGCGTTGAAAATTTTAAAACCGATCTATTTTTTTAAAGCCAATAACGAACAGGCTTTGTATAAAGGGATTTCTGGTGTAAATTGGTCAAAATTGATTGATGCCAATCAAACATTTGTAATAGACACCACTGTGCATTCAGAATTTTTTAATCACTCTGAATTTGTATCTCAAAAATGTAAAGATGCGATTGTTGATCAGTTCAGAGAAAGAACTGGGCAACGTCCGAGTATTGATAAAGTGCATCCAGATTTAAGAATTAACGTCCATATCGATAAAGACCAAGTATCGGTAGCTCTTGATACTTCTGGAAATGCCTTGAACCAGCGTGGGTATAGAACGGCTACTAATATTGCTCCTATAAACGAAGTATTGGCAGCCGGAATTTTACTGCTTTCGGGTTGGGATGGCCAAACGGATTTTTTAGATCCAATGTGTGGTTCGGGAACATTCTTAGCCGAAGCAGCCATGATTGCCTGCAATATTCCAGCAAATATTAACCGTAAAGAATTTGCTTTTGAGAAATGGAACGATTGGGACAATGATTTGTTCGATTCAATTTCAGATAGTTTATTGAAACGTGTTCGCGAATTTCATTACACCATAAAAGGCTATGATAAAGCACCTAGTGCGGTTCAAAAAGCTAAGGACAACATCAAAAATGCTAATCTTGACGAGTATATTTCTATCGAAGAACAAAACTTTTTTGATACCGAAAAAACTTCGGAAGGGAAGTTACATATCGTTTTCAATCCGCCGTATGATGAGCGATTGGACATTCATATGGAAGAATTCTACAAAAATATTGGGGATACTTTAAAGAAAAATTATCCTGGTACTAATGCCTGGATGATTACAGCAAATCTAGAAGCATTGAAATATGTGGGACTAAAACCTTCGAGAAAAATCAAACTTTTTAATGCTGGTTTAGAAGCTCGATTGGTAAAATATGAAATGTACGAAGGAAGCAAGAGAACAAAGTTTCAGGTAGCAACTGATATTGTTGAATAGTCATTATTCAAATTTTTACTTTCGACCTTTTGACTTTACAACTTTAAGACTAAAAAAATGACCAAATTACAAATACGGGCTTTTCTTTATCAATTGGGATGCTTTGCCATATTGTTTATCTCTGTTCGCTACATCGTGGCGCATTATACTAATTTAACTAGTTTCTGGATTCCATTGACCGCCTTTATCATTGGAACAATTATAGCTCCTAAATTCCAAGCTGTTAAAACCAAAGACGGAGAAAAATTATTTATGAAATGGATTTTCATGAAAGGAATTAAGGAGTTAGGATAGTTTAGCTATCTGGAGATGTTCTATTTTTAAAATATTGACCGCTAATTTGCTAATTTTCACAAAAAAATCAGCAAATTGACGGTTATTTTTTTTCAACTTTTTTTGGAGTAATTTTCTTCTTGTAAATGGGAACAAAATACGTAACTGTGTAGTTAAAACCTACGCCAAAACTCCCATCGTAGGTTCTATTAAATCCAGGAATGTATAAATTGGAAAAATTCTCAGGTTCTTTATTGGTTACCAATCTATTCAGTCGAAGACTAAAGCCCAAAAAGACATTATTAAATACTTTCGCTTTTACTCCAGCTACAACTTCTATCCAACTGGCCGTTAACCCATCGTATTTTTGACCAGATGCAATAACAGGTACTTCACCAAAATAAGGATTGGCATTGTAGATCCGATAACTATTTAATTGCTGGTTAAAAGTACTGAAGCCATAACGCATTCCTATAGAAATAATATTTTCCATGTCCAGCCAGTTTTCATACGCATTGTAATCAAAACCTGCTTTAAGATAAGAACCTTTAGTAGTAAAATTAAGGCGGTCGTCATCGGTAGTTTTATTTTCATTTCCAATCTCGGCTGCCAAAAAATATTTCTTGGTCAATCTGTAATCTCCCACAAACTCAATTCCTTTATACTCTTTGTCATAGATAGCACGAGTAAGTTTATACAAATCTATTCCTACACGTACGCCGTAGCGATCGGTTTTTACAGGAATCGAATCGTTCTTTTTGATTTCAGGACTAATTTTTACAAGTGGTAAAGGCGCTTCCGGAATCCTTTGATTATCCAAAGTACTTTTTGGAGCACTTTTAGTAGGAGTTGTTTCTTGCGATTGTGCGAGAGTCAGCCACAATAGAAGACAAAAACTAAAAAAAGATCTTGATGTGTGTTTCATTTTCGTTTTCTATAATATTTTTTTCAACCGAGATAAATTTGATCCATTTTTGATCTGCTGCTGGTCCATCTGTATGCGTGTAGGGATTGGTAGCATCTAGTGTAAAAGTAGTTTTGTAACCACAAGCTCTGGAAACAAAAAGTTCCTGAGTTGCATAATCAAATTTTATCTTATCTACGTTTACTAAAGCAGTATTTGTATTGCCGGAATTTAAAGTTAAACTATAACTAGTGCTGGTGCCTACTGTTTTTAACGGAATCGAAATGGTATTGCCACTTGTGGTTGGACTACCATTAAAAACTATTCCATCCGTCAAGCCTTCTCCTACTACTTTTAGATTTATTACGTTTTTTAAAACCGAAGAATTCGAAAAATCGTAAAAACCAATCACAATTCGCGGTGTTGTCTGTGTGTTTGCATCGCAAATATCATCTTTCTCACAGCTTGAGAAGGATAGTGTTAGTGCAAATACCAGTAAAATTATTTTTTTCATTTACATTTTTTTTGTGCGAATCGATTCGTAATTAGTATGCATAAGAAGAATTTTGAATGTTAAAATCAATTTCAAAAGCAATTTTTAAAATCTACAATCAAAAATCGTTAATCATCAATCAAAAATCAATTATCTTCTTTCTAAAAGTACAACATTTTCCACGTGATGTGTTTGCGGAAACATATCTACAGGACGCACTCGGGTTACTTTATATTTCTCGTCCATTAAGGCTAAATCACGTGCTTGTGTAGCCGAATTACAGCTTACATAAACCACCTTTGAAGGAGCAATTTTCATGATTTGTTCAATTACATCTTTGTGCATTCCATCTCTTGGTGGATCCGTGATAATCACATCAGGATGACCGTGTTGCGCAATAAATGCATCATTAAACACCACTTTCATATCTCCTACAAAAAATTTACAATTTGTGATTTCGTTGCGTACTGCATTTGCTTTAGCATCTTTTATCGCATCGGGAACACTTTCTACACCAATTACTTTTTTTGCTTTTTTCGAAACAAACTGTGCAATAGTACCCGTTCCGGTGTATAAATCATACACAATTTCATTTCCGGTTAAGCCTGCAAAATCTCTGGTAATTTTATACAATTCATACGCTTGATCAGAATTAGTTTGGTAAAAAGATTTGGCATTAATGCTAAATTTTAAACCTTCCATTTCCTCCAAAATATAATCTCTTCCTTTGTATAATTTAATATCCGTATCATATAAAGTATCGTTTGCTTTATTATTGATAACGTATTGCAAGGAAGTTATATGAGGGAATTTTTCGTAAAGATGGTCCAAGATTAATTCTCTATTTGCTTTGTCGTTTTCAAAAAACTGAATCAAAACCATAATTTCTCCTGTTGAGGATGTTCGCAACATCAGCGTTCGCAATAATCCTGAATGTTCTCTCGGGTTAAAAAACGTCAATCCGTTTTCATTTGCAAAATCCCTTACTTCGTTTCTAATCGCATTTGATGGATCTTCTTGTAAATGACATTTGTTGATGTTTAGAATTTTATCCCACATTTTCGGTATATGGAAACCAAGTGCGTTTCTGTTTCCTAAATCTTCAGTACTGCCAATTTCCTTTTCGGTCAACCAGCGACTGTTCGAAAACGAAAATTCCATTTTGTTTCTGTAAAAAAACTGTTTTTCCGAACCTAGAATCAATTCAAATTCTGGAAGCTCCACTTTTCCAATGCGTTGTAAATGATTCAGCACCTCATTTTGCTTGTAATACAACTGTTGGCTGTACTTCATATTCTGCCATTTACAACCACCACAAACACCAAAATGCTCGCAAATTGGTTCAATTCTATGTTCAGAAAATTCATGAAAGTGAACTGCTTTTCCTTCGTAGTACGCCTTGCGTTTCTTGAACGTTTGCACATCAACCACATCGCCAGGAACGACATTTGGTATAAAAATTACTTTACCATCCGGCGCCTTTGCTACCGATACGCCTTTTGCACCAGCATCAAGGACTTTTATTTGATGAAAGACAACCTTGTCTGTATTTTTCTTAGCCATAGCGCAAAAATAAGCGTTTGAATGGTTTTATAAATTCAAATTGGGAATTTTTTTTAAAATCACCCAGTTTTATTTGTGCCTTTTCCTGCTTTTCGTTACAAATCCTCGTTTCAGGAGCTCAAAACCGGCGGTAAAAGGAGCTTGCTGCGGTCGCTCTTTTCTCGCACGGTTTTTTACGCTCCTGCAACTTCGGGATTTTCACTACAATCAGGGGCAGAGTGTGATTAATGGAATCAATCAAGGCGCTACTTTTTCTGTTGTTTTTCACTACAAATTTTGACAGACAATACAAATTATAGATTCAGCTATGGTTCATTTTTTTATAAACCAAATTTGCGAAGACCTTTGGATATTCTTCAAAATTTTATCAATATTTAGCGGTGTAGGTTCTTAATTAAATTATGTAAATTATGTAATATTTTGATTTAATTGAATAACAATTCCATTTGATTGTATTAATAAATTTGTTTTAATATCATTATTAACATAATTTTTGTCATTAATTTAAAAACAATTAACATGAAACAAATACAAAACATCAGCACAAATTTTAAAAAAAATTTAGCAATAGCTTCACTTTTCTTATTCCAAGGTATGGCACAGGCGCAAGATAAAAAAGTGGATGTAAATTTGAATTTAAACGATGGAGGAAATGATTGGTATGCAGAACCATGGCTTTTAGTTGTAGGTGCTGCCGTTTTCATAATTATTATAGTTGCTCTATTGAGAGGTAAAAGCAGTAACTAAAAAATAGATAACATAGTGTTGATTTGAGTATTAAATCGGTGTAAATTGACCTAACAGTGGTTTAATTTATATCGATTTTTTATTTTTTTATGCCAAACCAAATGCTTTTGTATTATTCTTTTGCACCGCATATTTATTCACTTAATGCTGAAGTATAACGCCATAATTTTATAAAATCCACCAACTATGATACGAATATTTATTTGTAATAGATTCTACCGAAAGGATAATAATTTACATGGACACCTTTAAAAATTTGTAGAGTCAATAGACTGAATCCGCCTGCTATTGATGCAATTTCGTTTAATCAATTTTTAAATTTTCGTTAAATATCAAGCTCTTGAAAAGGTTTCTTTATAAAAAGCTTAAATTTGAGTACATAAAAAATATATACTATGAAAAGAAACGCAACCGCAGTTTGGAATGGTTCCTTGAAAGAAGGAGCCGGAAAATTAACCACACAAAGTACAACGCTAAAAGACACCCAATATTCCTTTAAAGCTCGTTTCGAAGAAGGCGTGGGAACTAATCCAGAGGAATTGATTGCAGCAGCGCATGCGGGCTGTTTTACCATGCAGCTTTCGGCATATATAAGCGAAGAAGGTTTTGAAATTGAAAGTATCGAAACCAAATGCGACATTGATTTTGTAGATGGAACAATTATTACCTCGCACTTGACAGTTGAGGCCAAAGTGAAAGAAATAACAGAAGATGCTTTTCAGCAATTGGTTACCAAAGCAGAGAAAAATTGTCCTGTTTCTAAAGTATTGAATGCAGCGATTTCAAGTACAGCTACTTTAGCATAAACAAAAATTCACCAAACCAAAAGGCTCGATTTAATTTAAATCGAGCCTTTTGGTTTATGTATAGCAGATCATTTATTTGCTAAAACTTCCGTGATTGCTTTTTCAAGAAGTCGAGCCATAATCTGATAACCTAGTTTGTTCGGATGTACGCCGTCTTCGGAATAAGCAGTTTTCAATCCGTTACGCTCCTCTTTCATAGCCGAAAAGTAATCAAGATAGAGAATGCCATTTGCGTCAGCGTAATTTTTTAGCATTTTATTTAAAGCCACTACTTTTTCAGCTGGATTTTGATTGGCATTCCAAGGGAAATCATACGCTGGCAATACAGAACATAAAATCACTTTAATTTGGTTTGCTTTTGCCAACTCAGCCATCGAGAAGATATTATTTGAAATCATATCTAATGTTGCAGGACCGGTATTACCGGCAATGTCATTGATACCTGCCAGAATATGAACAACTGCGGGTTGTAATGCAATGACATCAGCTCTAAAACGGATGAGCATTTGAGGTGTTGTTTGACCACTAATTCCGCGATTGATATAAAGATCTTTACTAAAAAAATGAGGATCCGAAATACTCCAAAATTCGGTTATCGAATCACCCATAAAAACTATTCTTTCTTTGCTAGAAGTTGTTTTTTGCAGTGCCGTATTTTCGTTTTGGTATTTTTTTAAATTCGGCCAATCTTGAGCTAATTGTCTTCCCATAGTAATCAACATAAAGAATTTTCTTCCTGAGTCAAGACACTTTTTCTAAAATTGAAAGAAAGATAAAGTTGTTTGTTCAATCATATTAACACTAATCGAATAAATCCGATGATAAATACCGATCGCCACGGTCACAAATAATAGCTACAATTACACCAGAATCTAATTCTTCGGCAATTTTAACCGCAGTTGCAATTGAACCACCGCTACTCATTCCAGCAAAAATTCCTTCCTCTAGCGCCAAACGTTTGGTCATGGATCTGGCTTCTTCTTCTGAAACTTCAATGATTCGATCAACTTTATTGGCATCAAATATTTTTGGTAAATATTCCTGTGGCCATTTTCTAATTCCTGGTATTTGAGATCCATCGCTGGGTTGAGCGCCTATTATCTGAATTGCTGGATTCTTTTCTTTTAAATAACTTGAAGTACCCATTATGGTGCCCGTGGTTCCCATAGCAGCGATAAAATGCGTGACAGTTCCGTCGGTATCTTTCCAGATTTCTGGTCCGGTTGTTTTGTAATGCGCTTTCCAGTTATCTTCATTTGCAAACTGATTAAGCATAATGTAACCTCCTTCGGCTACTTTTTTGTCGGCATAATCTCGTGATCCAATAATTCCAGTTGACGCGGGAGTTAAAATCACAGTAGCGCCATACGCACGCATCGTTTGCGTACGTTCTTTGGTGGAATCTTCTGGTAGAACCAATTCAATTTCGATATGAAACAACTTTGCAATCATTGCCAAAGCAATTCCGGTATTGCCACTTGTGGCTTCAATTAGCTTGTCTCCTTTTTTGATATCCCCTCGCTCTATTGCAGCAACAATCATGTTGTATGCGGCACGATCTTTTACACTACCACCTGGGTTGTTGCCTTCGAGTTTTAATAATAGTTTTACATTTTTGTTTTGTACCAAACTTGTGGCTTCTACTAAGGGCGTATTGCCAATTAGGTCTAATAATTTTTGTGATTTCATGCGTTGTAGTATCTTAAGATGCAAACCTCAGGTTGTAGGTTTACAATTGAAATTCAAGGTTAAAAATTGTTTTTATAAAGCGCGTATTTTGTAAGTAGCAACAACAATAGTAGCAGTGAATATTTTTGAAATAAAGTAACATTTTCATGGTTTTAAAACGATACACAAAGGTATTGAAGTATTTCTAATTATTTCGATCTTCTACCAAAAGCTACTGTATATTTTTTGACATTTTTGTTAAATAAAGGAACGAGAAATAAGGTCCGAATTACAGTTTTTACAAGTTTGAAGTTTGAAAGCAAAATTGTATCTGTTTTATTTTCAATATGTAGGAACCGATAATTAGTTAGGATGAAACTGATTTTTTACTTTAGCCAATAAATAGCACCTTATGAAATCCAAAACTTCCTTTATCAGCGACATTTCAAAAAAAGAATTTCCTTTAATGGATAGAATTGCTGCTAAAGCGATACGAAACCCAATTTTGACACTAATTCAAAATGAGTATCCTGATTTTGATGAAAGCAAGTTTTTATCCATCTCAGAATTGAATATGTTTCGTGAAAAGTATATTTCGAATTATCTTATTGTCGAAATAGGGGAGTTGTCTAATTTTGAAGCCAAAGTAATTGGTTCGCTAAACGAGGACAAGTCACTAGTAAATACAGTTGAAGATGAAATTGGAGTTCGAACTGTAGGTCAAAAAGTAGCAGATCAGGTAGCTGCTTTTGGCGGAAGCTGGAAATTCATAATCCTTTTTGGTGTTTTTATCTTTTTGTGGATTTTAGCCAACATTTATTTGCTGTTGAATAAAGGTTTTGATCCATATCCTTTTATTTTATTGAATTTGATATTATCATGTCTTGCTGCATTGCAAGCTCCGGTGATTATGATGAGTCAAAATCGTCAGGAAGAAAAAGATAGGGAAAGAGCCAAAAAAGATTATATGATTAATTTAAAATCAGAACTTGAAATCAGAATGCTTCATGAAAAACTGGATCATTTAATTATGCGCCAACAAGAAGAATTAATAGAAATTCAAAAAGTACAAATCGAAAAGATGAATGATATTTTATCACGAATCAAATAATTACGTTCGTTAAAAAAAGGTAAAAAAAGTTAGAATTAATAGTGTTTAAAATAATACCCCACAATCATTATAACACCATTTAGTAGTGCTGAACCTATAATCAATTTTTTATAATTTCGGTTTGAATCAATCCAATTCAAAGCCAAAATTCCTAGAAAAAAAAGCGTGGTAAAAATGGCAGGATACATCTTGAAAGCGCCTTCAAAATCTCCTTGTATGAGGAGCAAAAAACTTCTTTGAAAACCACAACCCAAACACTCTATTCCGAAGAGCGTTTTGCTTAAACAGGGCAACATGTATTTATCTAAATTCAATGGTTTTTCTTTTTACAATTTTACAAAAAAAATAAGAAACGGTTGCTATACTAATTGATGCAATTTTAAATTCATTACTTTTGAAAACTGATAAGTAAAAAGATGAGAAAGTTTATAATTCCAATAATGGTTGTGGCGATTACAATTGCTTTATATGAGCAGGTAAGTGCCAAGAAAAATGTGTTCATTATGGTAATCGCTATTGTTGTTTTCATGATGGGAATGATGCAATTGAGTGCTAAAACACCGAGTAAAAATCAAGATAAAGAAGACGAAAATGTTTAATAAAGGAGATAAAGTATCTGTGCTTGACGAAGCAATAAATGGAATAGTATTGTCAGTCAGTGAAAAGGATGTTACCGTAGAAACGGAAGATGGATTTATGATGACATTTCTTGTCAATGAATTGATTAAAATAAACGATTCCAGTAACTTATTAGATTCTATTAGAAGAATCAATGTAGATGAAATTGCTAAAGAAAAAGAGATTCCAAAACCACGTAATTTTGTCAAAGAAAAAAAATTAAAGCACGAAATTGCAGCCCCAGAGTTTGATTTACATATCGAAAAGTTAGTGCCCAACAAACGCGGAATGTCGAATTATGATATTCTAACGTTGCAAACGGATACAGCAAAACGACATATAGAATTTGCCATTCGCAATCGCATTCCGAAGATTGTTTTTATACACGGTGTGGGGGAAGGAATTCTGAAAGCAGAGTTGGATTTTTTATTGGGTCGTTATGATAATATCGCTTTTCAAGAAGGAAATTATCAAAAATATGGTCAAGGTGCAACAGAAGTTTTCATCAAGCAAAGTGCGATGTAAATCGAATTTCACTTCTTTATAACACAAAAAAAAGGTCTTATTTTTAAGTGATTCTATGGATTAAATCACTTAAAAATAAGACCTTTTTTAGCATGAAAATCAATTGGTTTTGAACTAAAAGTTCGGCTTTATTTTCTGGGTTAATTTGTGGTCAATAATTCGCCATAAATGTAGTTGTCTCCTAAAATAAAATTGCTGTTTCCTTTCTTCATTTTTACTTTTTTAAGCACAACGGTATGCTTAAATCCTGTTCCGAAAGTAGTAGTTGTAACTTCAATTATACCGCTAGTATTTGCCACACCCGTAACTCCAATCCATTCTTCTGCTATTGCTGGAGTTGCTGGATAAGTAGTCTTGCAAAAATAATCATCAGTCAATAATCCGGAAAATAATCGGTAGGTAAGTTTGTTTTTAGTTTCGCCTATTAATCCTGTTCTTGGATTATTTAGTGGTGTTGCTTCATTTACAATTAGGTTTGGTTCCATGTCAAGAATAAGCGCTTCGCTACTGTTTTTGTCATACAATTGTTTGGAAACAGCACATTGCTTTAGCACTTTAGTGAAAGCAAATGGCAATGAATTAGTACTCGTTGCGTAGTCGCCAAAAACAAATGTCTTATGCACTTGGATACCATTTCCTTTATCAAACGTGATGTTTTTGAAGGTGATATTGTGATTGTAACCGGTAATTTTAGTACTGTTATCGGTTTGGTTTGTGGTTTTCACAGCTGTGGTTGTGATTACTATTTTTCCGCTAACAGCTGTCCATTGATTGCTAACAACTGGAGTTGCCGGCGGGATTGATTCGCAGAGCGTAGCTGCCGTAACTGTTCCGTTATAAAAACGATAGATCACGCGGTTGGTAGCACTAATGTCTAATTCTTGAATTGTAGTCTCTGCGGGAAAAATAATTCCTGTGGCATCAAGAATAAGGGCTTCACTATCTTTAAGTTTATAAATTATGTTATTGGCGGAGCATTTTTGTGCGGTTGCATTTTCAAAATTTATGTCTTCTTGAATTAAATCTCCATCATCACAACCATTTAGAAACATGGCGAAAATTAATATACTTACAACTCTTTTCATTTTTATACTATTTGTAACAAAAATAGAATTTTTAATTTGTTCCAATTGAATTCTGCTTTAAAATTAGATTTTTTAACAGGATTTTGGGTTTTTAATTTTTTTTAAAATGTTAAAAAAATAGCGCTAGTGTACTTGTTTTGTAGCGATTGGTCGAATTCAAAGCGAGTATAAATCATTATCTTTGCTCAAATTTATTATTAAATGAGAATAAACAAATATTATCTTGCTGCCTTTTCTGCTTTTTTTATCTGGGGTTTTTTTAGTTTAGCCTTAAAACCGTTACATAATTTCGCTTCGTTGGATATTTTATTTTACCGTGTTTTTCTTAGTGTTGCACTAATGATATTCATCAATGGAGTTTTTAGGAGTAATGTAATGCTGCAAAATTGGAATCATTTCAAGGGTTTGACTGTCAAACAAAAACAAAGTGTTGTCTTTTTAACGCTTGGTGGTGGGGTACTTCTTTCTTCAAACTGGTTTGTTTTTATTTATGTAATGAATCACATAAGTGTGAAAGCAGCTTCACTGGCTTACATGATTTGTCCAATTTTGACAACGATATTTGCTTTTGTCATTTTGAAAGAAAAATTAAGTAAATGGCAATGGTTTGCGGTATTGATTAGCTTTTTCAGCTGTATTTTATTGTCTATTAATCATTTCGGAGATCTATTTTACAGCTTGATTACGGCTGCTACTTATGCACTTTATTTAGTGAGCCAACGAAAAAATACGGAGTTGGATAAATTTCTTGTTCTAACGATTCAATTGGTTTTTACTGCAGTGATTTTGCTTCCATTTTATCCCAAGTACAGTGGCTTTTTACCTGTAGAACCATTATTTTATGGCTGTTTATTAGTAATTGTAGTTTTTTTTACAATTATTCCATTGTTTTTGAATTTGTACGCATTAAAAGGAATTAATTCGTCTGCAGTTGGTATTATGATTTATATTAACCCCATTATTGGATTTCTATTAGCGCTATTTTATTATCATGAAGATGTAACTTCACTTCAGTTGTTTTCCTATGGGCTGATAATCATTTCGATAATTATCTTTAATGAGAAGTTTATTTTTCACAGGAAGTCTCTTAGTTCAACCAATCAGAAATAGAGGTCTCAAAGTAATTTTTTAATTTTAAAAGTATGAAAAAAGTATATCTCGATAACGCTTCAACAACCGCTATTCGTGCCGAAGTGATCCAAGAAATGAGCAAAGTTATGACACTTGAATATGGTAATCCGTCCTCGACACATAGTTTAGGTCGTGCTGCCAAAAACATATTGGAGCTTTCCAGAAAATCGATAGCAAAGAATCTAAATGCAACTGCTCAGGAGATTATTTTTACATCATGTGGCACAGAAGCCAACAATTGGATTCTTCGTTCTGTTGTAAAAGATTTACAAGTAAAACGAATTATTATCAGTAAAATAGAGCATCATGCGGTTTTATACACGGCTTTAGTTTTAGAGAAAGAGTTTGGGATCCAGATTGATTATGTCAATGTCAAACCCAATGGCGAAATAGATATTACGCATTTAGTTGAGTTGCTTTCAAAGGATATAAAAACCCTTGTTAGTCTGATGCACGTTAATAATGAAACTGGAACTATTTTAGATTTAGAGCGAATAGGTCGTATTTGTCAAGAGCATAAGGTTTTGTTTCATTCAGATACCGTTCAATCTATTGGCAAAATGAATATTGATTTACAATCGATTTCCGTTGATTTTATTGTGGCGAGCGCCCATAAATTTCATGGACCAAAAGGAGTTGGTTTTGCTTTTATTCGAAAAAATTCAGGTTTGCAACCGCTGTTTTTTGGTGGGGAGCAAGAAAAAGGAATGCGTGCTGGAACCGAAGCCTTGCACCAAATTGCGGGTATGGCAAAAGCTCTGGAACTTTCCTATGCTAATTTAGAAATAGAAAAAAATCATATTACAGAGTTAAAAAATTATTTGATCATCCAACTCAAAACTGAATTTCCTGATTTTAAAATCAATGGAACTCCCGAAGGATTTTATACAGTTTTGAATGTTTTATTACCTTTTGCTCCAGAAAAAACAGCAATGCTATTGTTTCATTTAGACATGAAAGGAATTTCAGTTTCTCGCGGAAGCGCTTGTCAGTCTGGGAGCATAAAACCATCACATGTTCTAGCCGAAATGCTTTCTGAAGATGATTTAAAAAAGCCAAGTTTACGCATATCGTTTAGTCATTTCAACACAAAAGAAGATATTGATTTGCTGATAGAGGCGTTAAAAAGTATTTAAAAGAATTGCTTCAAAGATGTTTTTCATTTTATGTCAATTCTTATTATTTAAATGGTATTATAAAATAGTGATACAGAATCACGATAGAATTTCTGTTAAAAAATTTTCATTCTGAAATGACTTTTATTTTGAATTTGGAGCTTATTTAACAGTAAAAAAAAACGCCGTTGCTTGATAGCAACGGCGTTTTTCGAGTAAACAATAAATTATTTAGGCATAACCACTGTATCAATAGCATGTATTACTCCGTTTGACGCAGCTACATCAGCAAGTACTACCATTGCAGATCCACCATTAGCATCCGTTAGCATTACTTTTCCATCCATCAAACTTAAAACAATTTTACCGCCTTGTACAGTAGTAACGGTATATTTTCCGTTGTTTTTGTTGATAGCATCAATTACAGTTGCAGCGTCAAATTTACCAGATACTACGTGATACGTTAAAACTGCTTTTAGTTTTTCAAGACTCTCTGGTTTCAATAAACCATCTACAGTTCCAGCAGGTAATTTGTCGAATGCTGCATTATTCGGTGCAAATACTGTGAAAGGTCCTTCGCTACTTAAAGTTTCTACCAATCCAGCTGCTTTAACTGCTGCCACAAGTGTTGAAAAATCAGCATTTCCAGCTGCTACACCTACGATGTTTGGAGTTTGTTCAACAACTGTTGTGTCTACTGCAACCGCAGTAGTGTCTGCCATTTCTGTTGATTCAGCTTGTTTCTTTTCTCCACAAGAAGTTGCGATTGCTCCTAATAGTACAAATGCGCTAATTGTTTTTACTAATTTCATAATATTATTTTTGTTTAAATTAAGATTATCAAATATATACATAAATTTAATTTGTTTAATTTTTTTAACAATAAATTAAACAAATAATAATATTGTGATTTTTAATAATTTGAATTTATAGGATTTTAAATCCGTTAGGTTCACATAAAATAGTTTTTAATTAGGGTAATTTAGTAGCATTTAGCGAGATGAATTAAATTACAAGCTAGGTAATGGTGTCTAATGAATTCTTCGTTTAAACAAACAAGCCTTCAATACTTAAATAATGTTCGCCGGTGTCGTAACAAAAAGTTAGCACTGTTGCGTTTTCGGGAATTTCGAGAAGCTTTTTGGCTACTGCCGCCAGTGATGCTCCAGAAGAGATTCCAATGAGCATTCCTTCTTCTTTGGCGGCTCTTTGGGTATAGGCAAATGCTTCATCTTTGCTTACTTGTATGGTTCCATCAAGTAAATCTGTGTGCAGGTTTACGGGTATAAATCCAGCGCCAATTCCCTGTATAGGGTGAGGAGCAGGATCACCACCACTAATAACTGGTGAAGCTTCAGGTTCTACTGCAAATACTTTTAAGTTGGGGTAATGTTGTTTCAAAATTGCAGCACAACCCGTAATGTGACCTCCAGTTCCTACGCCAGTAATCATATAATCTAAACCGTCTGGGAATGCATTTATAATTTCTAATGCGGTTGTTTTTTTATGAATTTCGATATTTGCAGGATTTTCAAATTGTAATGGAGACCAAGCATAAGGCATCTCGCTAACTAATTCTTTCGCTTTTTCTAAAGCACCTTTCATTCCTTTTTCTCGCGGTGTCAAAACAAATTCAGCACCGTACAAACTCATGAGTCGGCGACGTTCAATAGACATCGATTCTGGCATTACCAATATTAAAGTATATCCTTTTACTGCCGCTACCATTGCAAGTCCAATTCCTGTATTCCCTGATGTAGCCTCAATGATGGTTCCACCTTTTTTTAGTAGCCCTTTTTCTTCGGCATCTTCGATCATGGCAAGAGCAATTCTGTCCTTGATACTAGCGCCAGGATTAGCACGTTCGAGCTTAATCCACACATTATGGTTGACCCCAAACAAGCGATTAATTTTTACATGTGGCGTATTGCCAATTGTTTCGAGTATGTTGTTGTATTTCATAATATTTATATTGAAAAATAATTAATATCTTTTATTTCCTGTTGGTTCAAAACCGTATTTTTATTGGATTGCATAACAAAGGAGTACGGATTTACACTCTTGGTAATAAACGTGTTTCCGCCCACAATACTGTGATTGCCTATAATAGTACTTCCGCCTAAAATCGTAGCATTGGCATAAATAATAACATGATCCTCTACTGTAGGATGGCGTTTTTTCTCCTGCATGCTCTTTTCTACTTGCAAAGCTCCTAACGTAACACCTTGATATATGCTCACATACTTTCCAATAATTGTGGTTTCACCAATAACAATTCCGGTACCATGATCTATCATGAAAGGAACATCAATGGTCGCACTAGGGTGAATGTCAATTCCAGTTTTGCTATGTGCGTATTCCGTAAGTATTCGCGGTAGCAGGCATGTTGTACGCGATGCAATAGCATTGGCAATACGATATACTTCTATAGCAAAAAAACCAGGATAGGAGTTGATTATTTCCTGAATACAATCGGCCGCTGGATCAGTATCTAGAATCGCTTGCGCATCTTTTTGCATAGCATTATACAAACTGGGTAACCTTGTGTAAAAAGCTTCGGCATCATCTAAAATTTCATTAACCGTTTTGTCTTTTACAATTTCTGAAAGAATTGCAATAAAGTTGGCTTTATTTTGATCCAATAATAATTCGATTTGGATAGTTTCTAAAGCTTTCTCGGGAAATAATATTTTGAACAAATCATCAATCCAATTGATAATTTTTGAAGAGTCAATCGCTCTTACCCAATTTTCATTTTGGTTTTTATGCAGTATATTCGAAAAACGGGTGGATTCAATATTCATTGATGGTAAAATAAATTCAGAATTAAACTAGTAAAATCACTTAAAAAACAAAGATAGATTAGAATTGAATACGTTCAAAACCCTGATTTGTAAATAAATGTTAATATGTTAAATTCCCACAAAATGAGTTCTTTGTGTTCAAAATAAATTTTATTTACATAGCGTGATGAGAAACAAATCAACACAAGTTGAGAAATAAAATATTAAAATTAGATTTTTTTTATTGACAAAAGGCGAACCAACTAGCTAATTTTCTTCTAAAAAGGATTTGATCAAAATTTTATTTTTAGAATGCATAACTTTTTGATATACAGAACCAATGGTATAGGGTTTGATAAAATTACACATTTTTTTTAATTCATTGATTTGTTTTACAGCCGAACGATTGATGGAAACAGATAACTTTTGCAACGCAGCAGTGTTGTCATTTATTTCCATTTCCAAAATCGATTGAATACAGTCCTTTTTTAGAATATGTCCTACCATTCCAGATTCTGTTATAGTTTTGAAATGCTTTAATTTTTCTGCAATTTTAATGTTTTGCAGCCCTTCGTAGCAATTATTAGGTTGCTTACTTAAAAAGGTTTTTTTTAAATTAAAAAGTAATGAATCATTGACTGCTTTCCCCGTGTTAACAGTTTCAACTTTAATTAACGAGAACTGAACAGTTGAATTTTTATGAAAATGCAAGACCGTATTGATACTTCGATTGCTATTGATGACCGCAGAATGGTGTTTTCTAATGCTTATGTGCTTACCTGTACTACCAAAACTGTGTTTGAAATGATCGCCATCACAGTAAGCAAATACGATTGATGAAGTCCCTAAAGATTCC
Source organism: Flavobacterium sp. DT2-2 (assembly GCA_051990185.1). Classification (GTDB taxonomy): domain Bacteria; phylum Bacteroidota; class Bacteroidia; order Flavobacteriales; family Flavobacteriaceae; genus Flavobacterium. The sequence continues at coordinate 59,099 of JAFCUE010000012.1, forward strand.
ATGCTTAGCATTACATCATCAAAAAATGTCATCTCAACCTGAACAGCAGTAATGCCATTTATAAAAGTAATTCCTTGAATTTGTCCTTTTATTAAATCAGTATTTAAGTTTAGTTTAAAATCGTTATCAGTTGAATTTAAAATAGCACTAAATGAATTTTCAAGTCCGTTAAAAACATCGCTAATTGTTTCAGCATTCAAATAAATATTTTTCATAGACTTTTATTTAAATAGTTAGATAAAGAAATTTTTCTGTGTTTGATTTGCAATTTTCATTTAGTCAAATTACTGAATTATAAGGACTTATGTTGTTATGTAATTCTGTAAAAAAGTTTCATAATTTTTAGATTAACAGTTTGAAAACCAATACTTAAATTGAGAATTAAGCTTAATAATATACTAAGTATTGATACTTCGCCATATTGGTTTTGAAAAGAATAAATACTGTATTCCTTATTTAAATGCCATAAAAAAATCCGATTGGTGTACACCAATCGGATTAATAAATCTGAAATCAAAAATCGTTACTGAGCCTAAAAGATAGAATTGGCCAAGTAATCCAAAAGTTGAAATCTATAAATGTATAACTTCGCCATACGCATCAGCAACCGCTTCCATAACTGCTTCGCTCATGGTAGGGTGTGGGTGAATTGATTTTAGGATTTCATGTCCAGTAGTTTCCAGTTTACGCGCTAAAACTGCTTCAGCAATCATGTCTGTAACTCCCGCTCCAATCATATGACAACCCAACCATTCACCATATTTAGCATCAAAAATTACTTTTACAAAACCATCAGGTGTTCCTGAGGCTTTTGCTTTTCCAGATGCCGAGAACGGGAATTTACCAATCTTTAATTCGTATCCTTTTTCTTTAGCTTGTTTTTCAGTCAAACCAACTGAGGCAATTTCTGGAGTTGCATAAGTACATCCGGGTACGTTTCCGTAGTCAATAGGCTCTACATGAAGTCCTGCGATTTTCTCTACACAATTAATTCCTTCTGCCGATGCTACGTGCGCTAGCGCTTGTCCTGGCGTCACATCACCAATAGCGTAATATCCTGGAATGTTTGTTTGGTTGTAGGCATTTACCAAAATTTTATCTTTATCAGTAGCGATTCCTACTTCTTCTAATCCAATGTTTTCAATGTTGGTTTTGATTCCAACAGCCGAAAGTACGATTTCTGCTTCCAGAACTTCTTCTCCTTTTGCCGTTTTCACAAATGCTTTAACACCTGCTCCAGTAGTATCAATTCTCTCAACAGACGAGTTTGTCATGATTTTGATACCTGCTTTTTTCAAAGAACGTTCCATTTGTTTCGAAATATCCTCGTCTTCAACGGGAACTATATTTGGCATAAATTCTACGATGGTTACTTCAGTTCCCATAGCGTTGTAGAAGTGTGCAAACTCAACTCCAATAGCGCCAGATCCTACAATAATCATCGATTTTGGTTGGGTTGCCAGTGTCATTGCTTTTCTGTAACCAATCACTTTTACATCATCTTGAGGCAAATTTGGTAATTCACGAGAACGAGCGCCAGTAGCAATTATAATATGGTCTGCACTGTATTCTGTAACGGTATTGTCTTTGGCAGTAACATCAATTTTTTTTCCTGGTTTTAGTTTGCCAAAGCCCTCAATTACGTCAATTTTATTTTTTTTCATTAAAAATTGAACTCCTTTGCTCATTCCATCGGCAACAGAACGACTGCGTTGTACTACAGCAGAGAAATCTTTGTCAAATGATGAAACAGTCAACCCGTAATCAGAAGCGTGTTTTAAATAATCAAAAACCTGAGCTGATTTTAGTAACGCTTTCGTTGGGATACACCCCCAATTTAAGCATACGCCTCCTAAGCTTTCTTTCTCTATTACGGCTACTTTAAAGCCTAATTGTGATGCTCTAATCGCCGTAACATATCCGCCTGGACCACTTCCTAAAACTATAATGTCGTATTTCATTTTTTAATTTTATTTATTTTTTATTTTTAGTAAAATGCAATTAATTAAATAGTTATCATTTTACAGTTTGTTTTTTTAGCTTTTCAGTAGCAAAATTAAGGATTTATTTTAAAAAAAATGCCGATTGTCGAGTTTATTAGAAAGCACAAGTTGTGCGGAAGTATTATTTCATTTTAAAGTAAGCTTCGATGTAATTGCTGGTTGAGAAATACTCCTCTTTTAATTTTTTTAAATGAAGAAATACATCTTGTTGCATTGGATAATTAGGATCTAAACAATCTTTAAGCTCGGCGTCTCTAACGCTCATAATGATGTACCAATAGCCATTTCTCGAGGTATAAAGGCCATCAAGTATAGGATTATTGCCTTTGGCACTTAAAGCTGCGTCAACTGCAAAGGGTATTAGATTTACTGTTTTTGTAGTTCGCTCACGTTCAAAAAAAGATAAATAGTAGATTTTATTATTGATAGTAATTGGAATATTTGACTCAACATTTGTATGATTCAAATCATATTTTGAATTCATAAAATTATAGAACTCAGCTGCATTTTTTGTGTCTTCAAAAATGAATCCATAACAATTTGGAAGGTCCTTTTTAAATTTTTTTGCATTTGATATTTTTTCTCCTTTAATATTTGGTGCAATTTTTACCGGAATACAAGAATAAGCCATAAGAATTAATAAACAAAAACAAATTTTTTTCATAAATGGAAAAGTTAATTTGACGGTAAATAGGGTCTTTCAATTTATTTTTAGTTCGCCACCGAAAACTGAGAATCATATAAATTTTTATAATACCCATTTTCACGGTTTATCAATTCTTGATGCGTTCCTTGTTCTACGACTAATCCTTTATCCATTACCACAATTTTATCAGCATTCACAATAGTTGCCAATCGATGCGCAATTACAATAGATGTTCTGCCTTTAGTAATTGTTTCCGTCGCTCGTTGAATTAATTCTTCAGAATAGGTATCAATTGATGAAGTGGCTTCGTCTAAAATCAAAATACTTGGATTGCTTACATACGCTCTCAAAAAAGCGATCAATTGGCGTTGCCCAGATGAGAGCATAACCCCGCGTTCTTTTACATCAAAATCATAATTATCGGGTAAGCTCATGATGAAAGCGTGCACGCCTATTTTTTTGGCTGCAGCCAAGACTTGTTCTCTACTAATTTCAGCATTATTTAAAGTAATATTGTTAAAAATGGTGTCTGCAAAAAGGAAAACATCTTGTAGGACAACTGCAATTTGTTTACGCAAGGAACTTAATGTATAATTCTCAATATTTTGATTGTCAATAAAAATGGACCCACTGTTAATTTCATAAAAACGGTTTAATAAGTTGATAATTGTTGATTTACCAGCACCTGTCGAACCCACAATGGCAATAGTTTGACCAGCATTTACCTCTAAATCAATTCCCTTTATCACTTCTTCATCAGGAATATATCCAAAACGGACTTTTTCAAACCTGATATCTCCTTTAAAGATAGGTGCTTCAATAATTCCGGTATCTTGAATTTGATCTTCGGTGTCTAAAATATCAAAAACTCGGTTTGCTGCAATCATGCCCAGTTGCATCTCGTTGAATTTATCTGCAATTTGGCGCAAAGGGTTGAACAACATTCCTATGAACATGGTGTACGAAAATAAATCTCCAAAAGTGGTAAAAGTATCTCCATTCAATATTTTTATTCCGCCATAAAGCACAATAAAACCAAGTGTTAAAGACGAAATAATATCAGCAATAGGAAAAAAGATGGAGTTATAAAGAATCGTTTTAATCCAAGCAGTTTTGTGTTTGTTGTTGATTTGTTTGAACTTTTCGTATTCAATCTTTTCACGATTAAAGAGCTGTACAATCTTCATTCCAGTTACTCGTTCCTGCACAAAGGAATTCATGTTGGCAATTTGCGTGCGCACTTCCTCAAAAGCAACTTGCATTTTCTTTTGAAAGATTCGGGTAAAAAATACCAAGATAGGCATAGCCACAATCACAATCCAGGTTAAGGTCCAGTTCATATAAAACATGAATGCAAGCACCACAACCATTTTCATCAAATCACTAATAATCATGAATAAACCTTGACTGAAAATTCGAGCGATGGATTCAATATCTGAAACAGATCGTGTTACAAGTTGACCCACAGGAACGTGATCAAAATATTTCATTCGGAAACTCAAAATGTGCTGAAACAGTTTCGTTCGTATGTCTTTTACGATATCCTGACCAAGCCAGTTTGCCCAAAACACAAAGTAAAATTGAGAAAATACTTCGAATAAAAGTACGATTCCCATCAAAATTACGTACAGTAATAATCCTTGTTTGTCTTCGGTTGCAATGTATCCATCTACAGTTTGTTTCAATAAATAAGGACGCAAGGCTGCAAATATTGACAATGAAATGGCGAAAATAATCACACCATTAAAACGCCATTTATAAGGTTTTGTGAATTTTAAAATTCGTTTGAATAATCGCGTATCAAATGCTTTTGCTTTCATATTTTTTAGAGCTATTCCTGCTATTCGCTTCAATCTTTTATGTTTAAAAAAAAAACATAAAAGGATTTCCACTTCTATCAGGGCTATTGCGTAATGTAATCGTATTCTATTTTGGTTAAATATAAACCATGTGCCGGAACCGAAAAACCAGCTTTGTCTCGGTTTTTACTTTCTATAATAGCCGAAAAATCTTCTAATGTGATTTTGTGTAATCCAACATTTACAAGTGTTCCCACAATGGCACGCACCATATTGCGCAAAAAACGATTGGCCGAAATGATGAATATCAAAGTGTCATTTTCGTTTTTCCAGTATGCTTCAAAAATAGTACAGTCAAAAGTATTAACATCGGTATTTACTTTTGAGAAACACTGAAAATCAGTGTGTTTAAATAGTACTTGGGCCGCTTCATTCATCAAATTCATATCTAATGGTTGATGGAAATACCAGCTGTGTTCCTGTGCAAAAGCATCCTTAAAAGTATTAACGTGATATTCGTATGTTCTTTTTGTTGCATCAAAACGGGAGTGTGCTTGGTCATGAACTGGAATGATAGTGTAAATTACAATGTCTTTTGGAAGATAAGAATTTAGTTTATGTACTAAACTTGAAACATCAATAGGCGTTTCAAAATCAAAATGGGCATACATTTCCTTTGCATGTACGCCGGTATCGGTTCTTCCAGCTCCCATAAGGTTGATAGTTGTATTCAATAGCACCGAAAACGCTTTGTTCATCGTTTCCTGAACAGAAGCAGCATTTGGTTGGTATTGCCAGCCGTGATAACGGGTTCCGTTGTATGCTAATTTTATAAAATATCTCAACTGCCTTTTTTTGAAGTTACAAAGATACTTATTAATTTTTTTGCTACGAAGTCGCGCAGGTGCAAACTTTGTTAAGTTTCGATTTCATTTTTTATTTGGAATTCGAATGTTTATTTTTACCGCAAAACCCTAGCCCAGATAGCAGTGAAAATCCTGTATTGTTTTTACTTTAAAAACAATACAGATTGAAACGGATAGCTGGAAATAGCTCCCAAAAAAACTACTTTGAAAAAAATACTCCTCCTTTCAGACACTCATAGTCATATTGACGAAACGATTTTGAAATATGCATCTCAGGCTGACGAGGTCTGGCATGCAGGTGATATTGGCAATTTGGCCGTGACCGATGCGATAAAAAAGCTAAAACCGTTGCGTTGCGTATACGGGAACATTGATGATGCTATGGCTCGGATGGAATTTCCGTTGCACAATCGTTTTATGTGTGAAGGAGTCGATGTTTGGATTACTCATATTGGTGGTTATCCCGGGAAATACAATCCAAATATTAGGATAGAGATGGAGACAAATCCTCCCAAGTTATTTATTTGCGGGCATTCGCACATCTTGAAAGTGATGTTTGATAAAAAGCATAATTTGTTACATATGAATCCGGGAGCGGCAGGTAAAAGTGGTTTTCACCAAGTGCGTACGATGCTTCGATTTGTAATTGATGGCGATAAAATAAAGGATATGGAAATTATTGAGATGGAAAAACGGGCGTAGTTCTTTTTTGCTGATAAGTGATTGGAACGTTAAGTACTACTGTTGTTCCTAAATTGATTTGGGAATTGATTTTAATAGTCCCTTTTAATGTTTTGATGCGGGCTTTAATTTGGTTAATTCCAAAACCTTCTAAAATATAAAACGTAGCAGTGTCGAACCCTTTTCCATTATCCTCAATAGTGATTTGGAGTATTTTATTATTTTCTTCAATCGTTAGATATCCTTGAGTTGCACCACTGTGTTTTATGACGTTATTGATAAGTTCCATAGTAATAAAATACATTTTCATCTCAAAATCTTCATTGTAACGCGTTGTTGCAGGTACTACTAAGGTACATTTAAATTGAAGTACAGAATTGGAATTTTTTTCGCATAAATCTTCTAAAGCGTAAAATAAACCAAATCGGGATAAAAGCGTTGGCATTAATTCATGTGATAAATCTCTAATTTGATCGTGAGCTTCTTGTAAAATAGATTTAGTTTTTGTGATTTCCTCAGCATTAGTTTTATGAGTAGAGGTAAACGCATTTAGGTGCAGTCCTGCCGAGGAAAGTAATGCACTTATGTTGTCATGTAAAAATGATGCAATTTTTTTTCGTTCTAATTCTTGTCCGTTGATGGAGGCATTAATCGTATTTTGCTGCAACTGATTTTGTATATTTTTCATCTTATTTTTTTGTTTAAGCTTTAAGTTCTCTGAAAAAATATAAAAAAGGAAAAAGAAAAAGAATAAAATAAGAATTAATAGTATTAAAATTTTTTTATTTTTTGATTGCTCCTGAAATAGTAAGGATTCTTTGGTTTTGTATTCGTTTCCTATTTTATCTATTTCTCTTTTATATTCATCTATTTCAAGATTTATTCCTGCTACGTTTGCCTTATTTAACTTTTCCTCGATGTTTAAAGCAGTGGTTAACTCGTTGAAAAGTGTAAGATTTTGATACGCATGTTCATAGTCTTTATTTTTTAGTAAAAATTTTGAATATTCATGGTAGGAATATGATAAGTCTGATTTTTCATCTCCTTCTTTCCCTAGTTTGATTGCATTTTTGAAAAAAAATGATGCTTTTTGTATGTTATTTTTGTGATTGTGATACATACCATTTAGCATGTTTAGTGCAACAATGGTAGATTTATCTCCGTATTTTTTATGGTATTTATTAATGTACTGTAAATACGGATACCCTTTATCGTAGCGACCAATATCAAAGTAAGCCCAAGTTATGTTTAGTTTTGTAAAAACTATTTGTACCGAATCATGATTTTTTGTACTGTATTCCAGTGATTTTTTGTAATGGTAAATGCCTTTTTCATATAGTTTTTTATCAAAACAATAGATGTTTCCCAAATTATTATTAATCCAATTTTTTAAAACATTGTTGTTGGCTTTGTTGCAATAGGTTAATGCTTTTAAATAATAAAAATAGGCTTTGTCACATTCAGCTAGTTGGTCAAAATTAGCTGCAATCGTATTGTAAGTTCCGGCAATTAAATCATCATCTTTTAAAGCGATAGCGTGCTTTAGTGCGAGTCTTGATTTAATTAGTGATTTTTCATACTCACCTATTTTCATTAGCTCATTGGCTTGTTGGGCAAGTAGAACAACTTCAGTTTTTTTAGGCAGTTGTTCAGGTTTTAGAACTATAATTCCAGAAAAATTAAGCAGTAAAATTAATACTAAAAAAATGGGTTTGTACGGCATAAATACTGTAATTTTTTGCTAGTTATTTCTTTTAAGGTTAGCGTTTAAAAGCATTCCATAAAATTATGTTTATGATTTTATTAATTTGTTTTTCAGCGCGTATTTAACCAAGCTGATTGAGTTTTTTGCGTCAAGCTTTTTCATTATATTTTTACGGTGCGTTTCTACGGTATTCATACTTATAAACAGTTGGTCACTTATTTCTTTGCCGCTGTATTCAAGTGCTATTAGAGTGATAATTTCCAGCTCTCGATCTGTTAAATTCGAGTGTACTGCAGGATTATTTTTAATTAATTTTGAATTGTCTTTTGTAACGGTATTAAATATTTTTTCTCGAACCGCATTACAAAAATATTCTTCACCTCTAGAAACGGCATGAATGGCTTCAACGATGTTTTCACCAGCACATTTTTTTGTCAAATAGCCACTGCAACCTAATTTCATGACTTCCTTTATGATTCTTAAATCGTCATGACTGGATAAAATAAGCACTTTACAAGGAAATCCTTTTGCTACAAATTCCTTGATCACTTCAATACCATCTTTTTCTGGCATGTTTATATCCAAAATCAGTATATCCGATTTGTTTTCAGTCACTTCTTGAAAAACAGTACTTCCGTTGAGGGAGTGACCCACTACTTCAAAATCGGTTACGGTGTTTAGAAGTGTACGAATGCCATCAATAAGTATTTGATGATCATCGGCAAGGTGAATTCTAGTTTTTTGTAGCATATTGTTGTTCTTCATTCAAAGTTATAAAAAAAATCGAACAATAACATTTTATAAGATTTTTATTCTTTTTTAAACAAATAAAAAAATTAAAAACAAAAAAACCCGAATTTTTACATTCGGGTTTCCTTCGCACTAATAAACTAAAATTTATAGGTTTACCTCAATCTGTCCACAGATTTTACAAGATCTTCATCCTTTTTGATCGCCTTATTAGCCAAAACTAAAAATACGATAGCAAGTACAGGTAGAAACATCCCAATACCTTTCTCCGAAACAGCAGGTGTTTCTCCAGATAGATTTAGTGAACGATATACAAACAATCCTAATAAAATCAAATTTAATATGATATTCAATCTGCCAATAACAAATTGATTTTGTCTTTTTTTATAGGAAACAACACTTAACAAGGTCAATGCAGTACTTAGACCCAATATTATAGTATACACTTGGCTTTGCATGAAATAAAATTCCTTACCATCTTTTAAAATCCAAAGCGGAATAAAAAAAAGTAAAATGCTAGTTGTCACAAAAGCAAGTAGTAAATATAGTGTCTGAATTCGCTGTATCATTTGTTAAATATCTTTTACAAAAATATATTTTCTTTTTAATAAATACTATTGTCTGATTGAATTTTATTCGTATTATTGCATCATAATACCGTAAGCACTTCATACTGCGGTTGATTCAAGATAAAGTTCACTACCCATCTTTTCATTATTTTCCAAAAATTAATTAAACTCAAAGAACATTCATGTTTGATATTTCTGCATTAAAAGAAATGAAGCTTTCTGAGCTTCAAGAAATAGCTAAGTCGGCTAAAACCATAAAATTTAATGGTGTAAAAAAAGAGACTTTAATCAGTCAAATTTTAGAGCATCAAGTGTTTGCCGTTGATCCTGAATTAAATACAAAAAAGGACGAGAGTCCTGAAGATGACAAACCCAAAAGAGTTAGAATAGTTCCCGTCAAAAAAGCATTGATTCAGAAAAAAACAACAAATACTCTTTTTGAAAAAGATGAAGTTGAAACAACTGAATTAGTTGAAAATAATGCTGTGGTTGAGCTTATTACAAATGAAGAAATGGAAGCCGTTCCAAAAGCGGAATCGAATGGAAATGAAAAGAAAGTAGGCAAAGTTATTAAGTTTAATAAATCAGCTTACGAGAAGAAAATTGCTTTAAAAAAGGATAATGAAGAAGTAAATGAGGCAAACACAGAGAATGAGATTGTTGCAGACATCGCAACTGAAGAAAAAACAGAAGCTTCTGTTGCTCCAGTAAAAAAGATAAATCCAAACCAATTACATAAGCAAAATCCAAATCAGAATCCGAACCAAAACCCAAATCAAAACGGAAATGGTAACGGGAATCAAAATCCAAATTTTAAAAATAAAAAAAGTAATTTTGCAGCTTCAGATTTTGAATTTGACGGTATTATAGAAAGTGAAGGTGTTCTTGAAATGATGCCTGATGGTTATGGTTTCTTGCGGTCTTCGGATTATAATTATTTGGCATCGCCAGATGATATTTACTTATCGACTTCTCAAATTAGATTATTTGGTCTTAAAACCGGAGACACCGTAAAAGGCGTGGTTCGTCCACCAAAAGAAGGAGAGAAATTTTTTCCATTAGTTAGAGTTTTAAAAATAAACGGACACGATCCTCAAGTGGTTCGTGATAGGGTTTCATTCGAACATTTGACGCCTGTTTTTCCTTCTGAAAAATTTAAATTAGCCGAAAAACAAAGTACTATTTCCACCCGAATCATCGATTTGTTTTCACCAATAGGAAAAGGACAACGCGGAATGATTGTGGCACAACCAAAAACGGGTAAAACGATGTTGTTGAAGGAAATTGCTAATGCAATTGCTGCCAATCATCCCGAAGTGTATTTAATTGTTTTATTGATTGATGAACGTCCAGAGGAAGTTACTGATATGCAACGCAGTGTGCGTGGCGAAGTAATCGCTTCCACTTTTGACAGAGAACCGCAAGAGCATGTAAAAATTGCGAATATCGTTCTTGAAAAAGCGAAACGATTGGTTGAATGCGGACACGATGTGGTAATCTTACTCGATTCGATCACACGTTTGGCCAGAGCGTACAACACCGTTCAGCCAGCTTCTGGAAAAGTATTGAGTGGTGGTGTGGATGCCAATGCCTTGCAAAAACCCAAACGTTTCTTTGGAGCAGCTCGTAATGTAGAAAATGGCGGTTCGTTAAGTATTATTGCCACTGCATTGACCGAAACAGGATCCAAAATGGATGAAGTAATTTTTGAGGAATTCAAAGGTACTGGTAATATGGAATTGCAATTAGACAGAAAAATTGCTAACAAACGTATTTTTCCTGCGATTGATTTGACTTCTTCAAGTACCAGACGTGATGATATGTTATTGGATCAAAAAACATTGCAACGCATGTGGATTATGCGTAAAATGCTTTCGGATATGAATCCTGTAGAAGCGATGACATTAATAAATGATCGTTTCAAACAAACGAGAACTAATGAGGAGTTCTTGATTTCTATGAATGATTAACAAAGTTTCAATTCCAAAAATCAATTTTTTAATTTGGTTAATAGAATAAAAAAAACTCCAATTTTCAATATGAAAATTGGAGTTTTTTTGTGTTTTGCAATTGCAATTGTTTTTTATAATTGAGTTTTGATCTTGATTTTTTTAACTATTCTTTTCGCTCTAGCAAAGCCATATAAAATCCATCAAAACCACTTTCCGAAGCCAAGATTTTTTGATCTTTAATAAAATTGAATTGTTGGCCAATTTCAGTTGTTAAAAAGCGCTTTATTTGTTCTTGATTTTCGGATGGTAATATAGAACAAGTGGCGTAGACTAATTTCCCACCTGGTTTTACAATTTTAGAATAACTTTCTAAAACTTCCGATTGTACTTTACGAATGTTGTCAATGAATTCTGGTTTCAATTTCCACTTAGCATCAGGATTTCTTTTTAGAACTCCCAAGCCACTACAAGGTGCATCAATCAAAACTCTATCGGCTCTTTCATGAAGTTTCTTAATCACTTTTGTTGAGTCTATAATGCGGTATTCAATGTTGAAAGCGCCGTCTCTTTTAGCTCTTATTTTTAATTGCTTTAATTTACTTTCGTATAAATCCATAGCAATCAATTGGCCTTTATTTTCCATTAATGAAGCAATATGCAAGGTTTTTCCTCCCGCACCCGCACAGGTATCTACAACACGCATACCGGGTTTAACATCAAGGAAAGCGGCAACTAGTTGCGAATTTGCATCTTGAACTTCAAAGAAACCTTGCTTAAAAGCATCAGTCAAGAAAACATTAGCTCTTTCTTTTAAAACTAGAGCATCCGGCTGGTTTTTCAACGTTTCGGTTTCGATATTTAGGTCCATCAATATAGCACGTAACGCTTCTCTAGTTGTCTTGAGTGTATTTACTCTCAGAATTACGCGTGCTGGTTGGTTTTGAGCTGCTATTTCAGTTGCCCAAATTTTTTCTCCTAATTCTTTAACTCCTAATTCATCCATCCAGTCTGGAATAGATTCTTTTAAAGCTCTTACTTTAGAAAGTTCATCAAAACGACCTTTTATTTTTCGTTCCGGCGTTCCTTCTAACTGGCGCCAATCAGGAATTGGGTACCCTCTTAGTACTGCCCAAACAGAAAACATTCTCCAAAGATTATCTCTGTCAAAAGGTTCTTTTACTTCGGCTATTTCTGCGTATAATCTTTTCCAACGAACAATTTCGTAGATGGTTTCGGCAACAAACTTTCTGTCTGAGCTTCCCCAGCGTTTGTCTTTTTTTAAGGATCTGGCAACGACTTTATCTGCATATTCACCTTCGTTAAAAATGGCATTTAATGCGTCTATTGTGGTGTAAACTAAATTTCTGTGTAATCTCATTTTAAATAATTGAGGTGCAAAGGTACTATTAATTGATTTGAATGCTATATTTTAAATAATGAATGTTGTTTTTAAATTTTTTTCCATAAAAAAACACTGCTTTTAAAACAGTGTTTTTCTAAATTTTGAAATGAAAAAGGTTTATTTCACCCTTGTCAATACTATCTTTTCAGGAGCGTGAAGCACCAATGGGAACTTTTCAATTTTAACAGAACTGCTGTCTAAACCAAAGGCTCTTTCTTCGGATAAACTTAATTTTTTAATTAAGAAATAAGAGTTCATAATTATTTTTTCATGCCATCTCAAATCACTGTCATTAGAAAGAAACTTTTCAGATAATACAAATTTGAAATCACCAATGATGTTATTTTTGTTCAAAGATTCGTAACGACTGGTAATATCAACTTCTCCTTTTTGGACCATATCCTTAATAACTTCCTTAAACATAAGGTTGATTTTAGTAGGTTCTCTAAAGCCTAAATTGAAGTCTACGCGGTACAAATCATCTTTAACTATTTCCGTTACTTTATATTCGGTTTTGTAAGGTTCCGTTAATATATTAACATGAACAAACCAATAAATATCAGCTCTTTTTGGTCTTTTTTGTAAAATGGAATACATTACTTTTTCTTCTATCTCATCTACTCTTCCTGCATTGGTCATGTAAACCAAATGTGTTGCATATTTAGGTATCGATAAATCAGTACTTAATTCACCAAGTACTTTTTTGTAATCCTCAATTTTAACAATTTTAGTGTAGCTTTTATTAATTTGTTTAGCTAAATACCAAATGGTCATTATACTAATTAAAGCGATTGCTATTAAAAGCGTTACATATCCACCTTCAGTGAACTTAGTAATATTGGCTACCAGAAAACTAAATTCGATTATTAAATAAATAGTTATCAATGGTATAATAAAATATAATTTTACTCTTTTCAATATCAAATAAAAATTAAGTAAAATAGTGGTCATAATCATACACAAGATGATGGCTAGACCGTAAGCATGTTCCATATTACTGGATTCTTCAAAGTGCAAAACTATTCCAACACAACCGATAAACAACAACCAGTTGATTGACGGAATGTATAATTGGCCTTTTAATTCGGTAGGATATTTGATTTTTACTTTTGGCCAAAAATTCAATCGCATTGCCTCATTTATCAATGTAAAAGATCCACTAATTAATGCTTGCGAAGCAATTACAGCAGCAAGTGTAGCGATTACAATTCCGATAGGTTGAAACCAGTCTGGCATTATTAGGTAAAAAGGATTTCCGTTTTCTCCACCAATTCCCTGCAACGTTTCTCCTTCGTGTTGCAAAAGGTAAGCAGCTTGTCCGAAATAATTTAATACTAAAGCTGATTTTACAAATATCCAACTAATTCTGATGTTTTTACGTCCACAATGCCCCATGTCAGAATACAAAGCTTCTGCCCCAGTAGTACACAGGAAAACGAATCCTAAAACAAAAAATCCTTCGGGATGAATACTTAACAAACGATACGCATAATAAGGATTGATTGCTTTAAATACACTAAGATTTTGAGAAATCTGAGCTATTCCTAAAATGGCTAACATACCAAACCAAATTAGCATCATGGGCGCAAAGAATTTACCAACTAGTTTAGTTCCAAATTGTTGAATGGTGAATAAAACAAACAATATACCAATAACAATGGGTATCGTATTGATTTCAGGATAATAGGTTCTAATACCTTCTACTGCCGACGATACAGAAATCGGTGGTGTGATAATTCCATCTGCAAGTAATGCACTTCCTCCAATGATAGCGGGAACTATGAGCCATTGAATTTTTGTTTTTTTGACTAATGCATACAAGCCAAAAATTCCACCTTCACCGTGATTATCAGCATTTAAAGTGATAATTACATATTTTATTGTAGTAAGTAAAGTAAGTGTCCAAAACACTGCTGAAACTCCTCCTAACACAATATCAGTGCTAATAACATGATCGCTTAATATGGCTCTCATTACATACAAAGGAGAGGTACCAATGTCACCAAAAATTATTCCTAATGAAATCAATAATCCACCTAATGTCCATTTAGTATGAAGGTCTTTGTGTGCAGTGCTCATATTTTTTTTTTAAAAAACTGGTCAAATTTACACTTTTAAAATATAGTAGCGCTTGTTTGTGCCATAAAAAAAACACGGCTTTTATAGCCGTGTTTTATGTTTTGAAAAAATCTATTTTAGGATTTCCTAGAGTCGTTTCTTTGTGGAGCCGATTCTCTGGAAGAATTTCCTCTGGGTTGCGTTTCTGCTCTTTGTGGAGCCGCTTGACCTGAAGGTGAGGACCTGTCTTGAGAATAATCTCTATTGGAATTTGATCTTTGTGGAGCAGCTTCTCTTGAAGGAGAGGTTCTATTTTCAGTATAATCTCTGTTGGAACTTCCTCTCTGTGGAGCTACTTCTCTTGAAGGAGAGGTTCTATTTTCAGTATAATCTCTGTTGGAACTTCCTCTCTGTGGAGCTACTTCTCTTGAAGGAGAGGTTTTATTTTCAGTATAATCTCTGTTAGAGTTTCCTCTTTGGGGTGCTGCTTCCCTTGAAGGAGAAGTTCTATTTTGAGTATAATCTCTGTTAGAGTTTCCTCTTTGTGGAGCCGCTTCTCTTGATGGAGAGGTTCTATTTTGAGTATAATCTCTGTTAGAGCTTCCTCTTTGGGGTGCGGCTTCCCTTGAAGGAGAAGTTCTATTTTCAGTATATTCTCTGTTAGAGCTTCCTCTTTGTGGAGCTGCTTCTCTTGAAGAACTCGTTCTGTTTTGAGTAAAATCTCTGTTAGAGCTTCCTCTCTGCGGAGTTGCTTCTCTTGTAGAATTAGTTCTGTTTTGAGTATAACCCCTTTGGGAGTTTGCTCTTCCGTTCGAATTTACCATTTCGTTTCTTGAACCTCTTCTTTGATCTAACTCATAACGGTTTGTAACGTTAGTATTTCTTCTTGAAAAAGAATAATTTGGGTTTTGTCTTTCATATCCATTAGAACGTCTTGAACTGTAAAGAACTAATGCTCGTTCACTTCTTCTGTAATTAACGTAATTGTAATTGTTGTTAACATTCAAACAGATATTGATGTTGTTTCTATATCTGAATATTGGGAATGGATTCCAAGCATAATAATAAGACGGATAATATCCCCAGTTCCAAGTTGGATAGTAGGGACGGTAATTTGGTGTCCAGAAAGATGCATAAATTATAGGAGTACTATAATATACAGGTTCGTAAATATAATTTTGACCGTACATAAAAACATCTCCTACAACTTGAACGTGGATTTGATTATTTCTGTCCTTTTCAACATCAATAGTAGCGACATCTTGATACACATCATTATCCAGAATAGATTGAATAATTATTACGTGAGTTCGATTTTCTACAGTTTCAATCACTCTTAAATAATCTACTTCATTATCATTATTTAAATCTAAGTTTGATATTTGCAACTCAGGGTCATTCAAACGTTGTTCAAAATCTTGAAGATTTCTAGAATCTCCAAAAATGGAAGCAACCGCTCTTAGATCTAAGTTATCACTGATTTCGCTATTCATTGCGTTTACTGATGTTCTGTTTTGTGCCTGTATTTGGGCTGCGAAAACAACAGTCAAGAGACTCAAAAGAAGTAATTTCGTTTTCATAATTAATTGAATTTAGTTTATTCTTCTTTTTGAGCAACCAATTACTATGCCAATAAATTAAAGTGCTTATTATGATTCCAAATTTTAGTTGTAATTTAGGCCTAAATAATACAAAAAATGAAAAATTTTATTTTAACCTTTTTTCTTTTAAATGTTTTAACATCTTGTAAAACAGTTGATTTTATTGGTAAAAACGATAATAAGATTGTCTTTAATTCCGTGGCAATAGATACTTTATTTCAGGATAAAATAAGTATTAGAGCGATTATAATTGATGCAAATAAAATTTGGTATGCAGCAGATAAAGGTCGATTTGGTTTTTATAATATGGATAATAATCAAAAATTTGAAAGTAGCATTAGCAAAGACTCTTTGAAGTTGGAGTTTAGAAGTAATGCCCAAACTAAAAAGCATATTTACATACTAAATGTTGGAAATCCAGCTTTGTTGTATCAAATCTCAAAAGACGAAAAAACAGCAAAATTAGTCTACCAAGAAAACCATGAGAAAGTATTCTTTGATAGCATGCAATTTTGGAACAATAAGGAAGGAATTGCCATGGGTGATCCAATTGCTGATTGTTTGAATATAATTATTACTCGTGATGGTGGTAATTCATGGAGTAAAGTGTCATCGGATAAATTACCAAAAGTAATGGAGGGAGAAGCAGCTTTTGCGGCAAGCAATACTAATATTTCAATTAAAGGGAATAATACATGGATTGTTTCGGGGGGTAAAAAATCGAGAGTTTTTTATTCGCCAGACAAGGGAGATTCATGGAGAGTTTATGACACGCCAATTGTTCAAGAAAAAGCGATGACGGGAATTTTTACAGCAGATTTCTATGATGCCAAAATTGGATTTATTGCTGGTGGCGATTATGAACTTCGTAATCAAAATTTTTCTAATAAAGCATCCACTACCGATGGTGGAAAAACATGGAATCTAATTGGAGAAAACCAAGGTTTTGGTTATGCCTCTTGTGTGCAATATGTTCCAGCAAGTAATGGTAAAGGGATAGTAACTGTAGGTTTTTCAGGATTGTATTACTCTCCTGATGGAGGAAATTCATGGAAACAATTAGCCACTGATTCTACTCTTAATACCATTAGGTTTATAAATAACCACACCGCAATTGCTGCGGGACAAAATAAAATGATTCGTATTCGTTTTAAATAAAAACACACTCTAGTACATTATATTTTGCATTAGAGTGTTATCTGAATTAATAAAAATAATTGGATTATTTTTTTTGACCTTTATTACGGTACTGTTGAAGTAGTTTTCTGTTGAAATCTTCCTCCGCTTTTTTGAGCTTAACTATTTTTACAGCGGGAAGAATGGTTCTCACGTTTTGCATGAACTTCTTGCGGACTAAAAATAATTCTTCTTCAGTGTCTTCTATTTGGGCTAAAAAGGTATTCGCTTCTTTTTCAGTGATTTTATCAAGTGATCCATCACTCATTCTCCTCATACAGGTTTTCATTTTCTGATGTCTCAGTTCAAACTGCTTATCATCATACGAATTGTAAATAGGCCAGAATCTCTCAGCTTCAGTGGTTGTTAAGTCTAATTCGGTCGAGAAAAAAGCTACTTTCAATGCTTTTATTTGTTCTTTTTTTTCTTTCATACTTTCGCCCTGAGCGTAAAAATTAAAAGAGACTAATAAGAATAATATTGGTACTAATTTTTTAATGTTCATTTTTAATGTGTTTTTTTATCGGCTTTAAGTAAGCTTTACAGTTATTTTTATTCTAAAATGAGATTTTCTAAGTTTGAATTGGTTGATAAATGATCTTCAATTGCATCATCTTCTAAAACAGTGCCAGAGTTTATTGTGTTGATATCTTCGCTTTCTAATACACTTATCAAATCGTACTGATTAACGTTAGATTGGTATGTAATGTAATTTTCTAATGCAACAGCATCAAGATCTTTTGAGTTTTCAGTTGAAGGATTTAAAATTGGAATCATCAAAGCAACCACTAAAACAGCAGCTATCAACACAAATATATTTTTTCTTTTTTGAAAAATAGAAATTACTTTTGGCTTGTTGTTAGGCAATTGCTCCATCATTTTGATTGAAAAATTTTCAAAATAATGCTCTGGCGTTTTAAATCCAGTTTCAATTTTAGGTTCGTTCTCTAATTTAAATGTTTTCATAGTAAGTCTTAGATAGTTTAACAGCTACAAGGTTTAATTTGCAGCCACAAAAGTTTCAATTTTTTTTACGGCTAGATGATACGATGCTTTTAATCCCCCAACGGATGTTCCCAATATTTCTGAGATTTCTTCGTATTTTAGTTCTTGAAAATATTTCATTTTAAAAACCAATTGTTGTTTTTCAGGCAATAACGCAATTGCTTTTTGTAATTTTATTTGAATTTCATTTCCGTCAAAATATACATCGGCTTCTAAATTATCGATAGTTTTATTTTGCAAAGTTTCAGATGTGATCCCGCTATTTTTTGATTTTTGTTTCAAAAAAGTCAGGGATTCATTAGTTGCTATGCGATACATCCATGAAAAAAGTTTGCTTTCTCCTTTAAAATTCTTCAAATTTTTAAAAATTTTTATAAAAGTATTTTGCAATACATCATCCGCATCATCGTGATTTAAAACGATGTTACGTACATGATTGTACAAAGGTTTTTGATAATCCCGTAATAACTGCTGAAACGCTTGATTTTGCGTTTTAGGGTCTAACAAGCGATTTATAAATTCCTGTTCTTCTTGCAAAGCGATTATTTAAAGATTAGAATAGAATTTATTAAAAAGGTTTAATTGATCTGTTGAATTTTAAAACTCAGACTCCTCTTCTTCCTTATTAAGGACTGGTGCTTTTACTGCCTCTTCTTTTTTAAGAGTAGGTGTTACAACAGTAGTTACAGGAATTACTTTTGGTTTTAATGGAATGTAAATTTCTGTTACCCATTTAGAAGGGTTTTTAACATTGGTTCTACTAATGGTAAAATTCTCTAAGTGAGAAAATGTACCATCAACGACAATTCCGTTGGTATTAATATAAGTTTTTGCTTTATCTAAAGCAGTTTTTGTATGCGAGTAATCACCATTCAAAGTGGTTTTTAAGGCATCAAAAGGTTCTAATTTTCCAGTTAAAATATCACTTCCAGAACTGGTTAGAATTTGATTTTTTATGGGTAAACAAATCGATAATTTGGCTAGTCCATTTGCTTCATTGTAGGTGTGGTAAATAATGAAAGGTTTACCGTTTAACTCGATATTGTTTTGTTCACAAAAAGTAATTAATTTAGGAAATACAATCGAAGCATTTTTAATCACTTTTGAAATTTCACTAGTAAAGGTTTGTCTTAAGTAAAATGTTCCGAGTTTTTTTACTAGTCCGTCTACTTTTATTGCAAATGAGTTTAATTCAAAATCTAGTGTTTTGTCTACATTGGCTAAACTCTTTTCATAGGTTTCGCCTAAGGTTTTATTTATTCCGCCATCAAAAATAGTAGAAACTTTCATCCTGAAACTCATTTTACCGATTGTTTTCCAAGTTATTTTTGTACCTCCAATGGTGTCTTTAAAACTCCAAAAGACAGCAGAAGTGGCTCCGTTGAAATTCATTTTTTGAGAAATACTATCATTTTCTTTTGCATAAACTGTTAATATATTTCCTGACCCTTGCTTTCCTTCCCATGAAAAACTAGCCCCGTTACCAATAGTTTTTTTGGAAAACACGATTTTTATTTCGGGATCTTCAGTAATCCAGGAACTAAAATCTTCCCAGTTTCGGTAATCATTTATAAAATTAAAAACTGTTGATTTTGATGTGTTTATGATTTGACTTCTTTCTACGGTAAAATCGCCTTTTTGAGTAGCTACAAAAATGGATAAAGCCACAAAAGTTAGCAGTAGTAAAAGAAATAAGTATTTTAAAATCCTCATAATATACAGGTTTATTAATTTTGTAAAGTTAAAGATTTTATTTACAAGTCATCAAAAGTGTTAAATAAATATAGTTTATTTCTAGTAAATGACTGATAGTCTCGTTTTATAGCATTTTAAATCCAAGAAACTAAATCGAGTAAACCATCGTTTTAATCTTTTGGATAAATTTTATCGCAAAATAATTGGGATTATAAATTACTTTTTTAGAGTTGATCAGTAGCAATAAAAAAGTCCACTTATTAGCGGACATGATGCGTACAGAATAAAAATTTACCGTTTAAAAAATACTTTTATTAAAAATAAAATTCCAATAAAAACTCCAAATCCTATTAAAATTTTGTAGTTTCCTTTGTAAAACGTTTTATGAATTTTTAAATCTTTTCGATAGGAGTAAATCGCAGCAATAACAAAAGCTACTAAAAATAAGCCTGCAAACACTAATTGACCTTGACTAAACATAGTTTAAATTATTTTAGACAAATTTAGTTATTTGTTTAGAAATAGTTGCTAATTTCCCTTTTCATTTAACAAAATAAAAAGATGCAAAAACAGATAAACTCCGTTAAAGAATTTCATACTGCTTTTAAAATTGGTCATAGTGAAATCCCGATTGCTAATTTAGGAGAAAGTAAACATACCTTGCGATACAATTTAATGAAAGAGGAGAATGAAGAATACCTTGAAGCAGTTAAAAACAATGATTTAATTGAAATTGCTGACGCATTGGGTGATATGATGTACATTTTGTGTGGAACCATTATCGAGCATGGTTTACAGCATAAAATTGAGGAAGTTTTTGATGAAATACAACGCAGTAATATGAGTAAATTAGGCGAAAATGGTCAACCAATTTATCGAGAAGACGGCAAAGTGATGAA
This sequence comes from Flavobacterium sp. DT2-2, assembly GCA_051990185.1. Lineage (GTDB taxonomy): Bacteria > Bacteroidota > Bacteroidia > Flavobacteriales > Flavobacteriaceae > Flavobacterium. Next base: position 79,906 of record JAFCUE010000012.1, read on the forward strand.
AGGACCTAATTACTTTATACCTGATTTTTCTAAAATAATTTCTGAATAGTATTTTGTGCTCAATTTAAATGGGTCATAAAAAAAGCGATTTTCATAATGAAAATCGCTTTTTTAAATTTATTAAACGTTAGGACTACACTTTAACGGTCCATCCAAAAATATCTTGTTCTAGTTTATTTTGAATGTTTTCCAACTTTGTTTTTAGTTGCAAAGCCATCGCATTTTCATTTTTTGGCAATTCATAATAAACATCTTGGTAGGAAAATCCAGAAATTGGACTTACTACGGCAGCTGTTCCTGCTCCAAAAATTTCTTTTAAGGTTCCGTTTTTAGATGCTTCAACAAGTTCAGTTACTAAAACCGAACGAATCTCTACATCAATACCTTCACTTTTTGCTAAATCAATTAAGGTTTTTCTAGTTACTCCATCAAGAATTCTTTCACTGGTAGGAGCAGTAAGTAAAGTATCATTTATTCTAAAAAACACATTCATAGTTCCCGCCTCCTCAAGTTTGGTATGTGTGGCGTCATCTGTCCAAATTACTTGTTGGAACCCTTCTTTATTTGCTAAATTGGTTGGATAAAATTGAGCACCATAATTCCCTGCAGCTTTTGCTGCACCTATTCCTCCGTTTGCCGCTCTGCTAAAATGTTCTGCAATAAGTACTTTGACATCGCCAGAATAATACGAAGTTACAGGAGATAACAAAATCATGAATTTATACTCATCAGATGGGTTTGCAATTACTCCAGTACCAGTAGCAATCATAAACGGCCTAATATACATGGCATTTCCTTTTCCTTTTTTAATCCATTCTTTGTCTAATTGCAACAGTTGGGTCAAACCACTCATGTATAATTCTTCTGGAACTTCTGGCATAGCCATTCGAACAGCAGATGTATTAAAACGGTTGAAGTTTTGATCAGGTCTAAAAAGCCAAATATCATTATTTTCATCTTTGTATGCTTTCATTCCTTCAAAAATCGCTTGACCATAATGAAAAACGCGTGTAGATGGATCTAACAAAAAGGGAGCGTAAGGTTTTATAACAGGTTTTTGCCATTGCCCGTTTTTAAAATCACATTCAAATAAATGATCTGTAAAAACAGAGCCAAAGCTTAAGTTAGAAAAATCAACTTCGTTTATTTTTGAAGTAAAAGCTTTTATAGTTTCAATTGTGTAAGCTTGAGTAGTACTCATAGTAATGTATTGTTTTTTAATTTTTTTTAACTGACAAACTGGAGCTTAAAAAACGTGATTTCTATAAGTTGAAGTTTAATCTTTGCAAAATTAAATAAAAATCAACAAAAGTCTTGTCAAAAGAATATTATTTATGTGATTGAACTATGATTTATTTCTAAATGAACAAATTTAAGATAAACATCTATTTTAATTGACTTGACAACAATTTAGATTTAGAAACAGTAGAACGACTATATTTTCATTAATTTTGAATATTAATTATAGCTTTTAATCCTTTTAATCTCAAATTCCAATTTTGAAAAGAGAAATAATTCAAACCCTTGACGGTTCAACAACCATTCAAATAACAGAGTGGAATGAATGTTACCATTCTAAGCATGGTGCAATTCAGGAGGCACAACACGTATTTATTAAAAATGGACTATCATTGTTTCCAAATCAGAATGTAGCTATTTTAGAAATAGGATTTGGTACTGGTTTAAATGCCTTTATTACTTTCTTAGAATCTAAAAAAATGCAACAATCGATAGATTATGTGGGAGTAGAAGCCTATCCAATTTCATTCGATGAAGTTCTTTCAATGAACTATGTTTCAGAATTGAATGCCACGCAAGAAAGCACTGTTTTTGATAGTATGCACACTAGTAACTGGGAAGAAAAATTAAGTTTATCGACTGATTTTTCCCTGCTTAAAAGAAAACAATTTTTTGAAGAAATCAATGACATTGAAGCTTTTGATTTGATTTATTTTGATGCTTTTGGATATAGAGTTCAGCCCGAATTATGGAGCACCGCTATTTTTAATAAAATGTATCAAGCCTTGAAACCTAATGGTGTACTGGTAACTTATGCAGCACGAGGCGTAGTAAAAAGAAGCATGATAGAAGTAGGGTTTACAGTTGAAAAACTGGCTGGACCACCAGGAAAAAGAGAGATGTTTCGTGCTGTAAAGTGTTAGTTATCTGTGTTAATATGCTGTTTATAAGATGCTTAAGGTTTATTTTTTTAATATGCAAATAAAAAATTAAAACTAAGTTAAATAGTATTGGAGTACTTAAAAATAATGTATTTTTACGTTATCTAAGAATGAAAATTAAACTAAAATCAATGTTTATTATGTCAAAAGCCATGTATGAGTATACTAAATCAATTTTAGAAAGAGTAAGTTTTGATCCGTTGCTTTTTTGTAAAGAGTTAGAAAAAGCAATCAAAACTTTATTACCCTACGAAATGGAACAGTTGCAAGAGTGGTTACTAAATTTCATAATTGAAAGACCAGAATTAAAACAATGTTTATTAATCTTAAATTCATAAAAAAAAGGAACCATCTCTGACGGTTCCTTTTTTATTTCTTAGGCAGTGGGCTTATAATTTGAACATTCTGAAATACAATTGCACCTTTTACTACTCCTGTTATTGTACTTCGTAGCGCATCAATAATTTGAATTTTTAATTCGCTTTTTGGAAAAATAAGACTGACTTCTCTTGCAGGTTTTGGTTCCTTAAAATGACGCAGTTTTAATTTGTCCGTCTCTTTTAAATCTAATGTATGTAAATAGGGTAGCAGTGTAGTTCCTAAACCTTCGTCTGCCAATTTTATTAGTGTTTCAAAACTTCCGCTTTCAATCTGAAAGCGACTTGTTTCATTTTTACTTACATTTTTACACAGATTTAAGATTCCATCGCGAAAGCAATGTCCGTCTTGTAACAACAAAATTTCATCTATGTTGAGATCAGTTACATCGATTTCTTCTTTTTGAAAATGATGATGACTTTCTGGAATGTATGCTACAAAAGGTTCGTAGTACAAAACAATTTCCTTTATTTTATCTTCCAACAAAGGTGTCGCAGCAATGGCAGCATCCAAATGGCCATTGTTTAGTTTTACAATAATTTCATCGGTATTCAATTCCTCGATAATGAGTCTTACTTTGGGATATTTTTTGATGAAATTAGTCAAAAACATGGGTAATAGTGTAGGCATTATTGTTGGAATTATACCCAAACGAAATTCACCTCCGATAAATCCTTTTTGCTGTTCTACAATATCTTGAATTCGATCAGCTTCGATCACGATGTTTTTTGCCTGATTAACAATTTTTTGACCAATGTCCGTTAATTGAATTGGCTTTTTGGTCCTGTCAAATATTTGAATACTTAATTCTTCTTCTATTTTTTGAATTTGCATACTCAAAGTTGGTTGAGTTACAAAACATTTCTCAGCAGCCAATGTGAAATTTTTGTGTTCGGCTACCGCCAAAACATATTTTAGTTGAGTGATTGTCATTTTTTATAGTAATATCTAATGCAAATATAAAAACATTCAATTTAAGGTACTGTATAACGGTGGTTTAATTGTATATTTTTGTTAAAATAAAAATTATGAAAACTAATATTTTAGGATTACCCGTAAAGGAATCAGAATTGATTGGCAATGAATTAAACGTTTTGTTGTCGAATTTTCAAGTGTATTATCAAAATCTGAGAGGTATTCATTGGAATATCAGAGGCAAAAGATTTTTTGACTTGCACGTAAAATTCGAAGAGTTATACACTGATGCCCAGTTAAAAATTGATTTAATTGCCGAAAGAGTTCTTACTGTTGGCGGAACACCACTACATACTTTTGAAGATTACTTAAATAATAATCAGTTGATTGTGGGTAAGAATATATCAAACGATGAAAAAGCAGTACACTTAATAGTTACGTCATTATCACATTTATTAAAAATTGAAAGAACTATTTTAGCGCAATCAGCAGCTATCCATGATGAAGGTACTAATTCGATGATGGGTGATTTTATAGCAGAACAAGAAAAAACAATTTGGATGATGCAAGCATGGCTTGAAGAAAGTTTGTAGTAAATAAAAGGCGTTACAAATTTTAATTATTCTATTAAAAGTATTCATTGCTATCCGAAAGTTTTAACAAAACCTCAAATATCAATCTGTATAGCTTATAAACAGGTTGTTTTTAAAAAATTATGCTGAAAATAAGTCAGAACTGAATTCTAATTTGGGTTCTGACCTTATTTTTTTAGCCCCATTTCCAATTTCATTGCAGATATAATCTAAACTTAGATAATAAACTAAACAGATTCTGATTTTTTCAACCAAATTACAGAACGATTTATTCTTCTTTGCTATTGTTCTATTAATCAATTCAACCAATAAATAACTGATCAAAGCAATGTAAATTTGCGATTTAACCGCATTTTCACTTGTCCCTAAAAATGTTTTTATTTGTAGATTTTGTTTCATTGCTTTGAAAAACAACTCTATATCCCATCTCTTTTTGTATAAATCAGCAATCGTCCTTGCTGACCATTCTAAATTGTTGGTTATTATCTCAATAACCTTGTTTTCATCTTCTTTATATACGCGAATTAATCTTAGTTGCTGCTCGCTAATGCCTATCTCTACTGCTTTATTGCTAGTTAAAACGATAATTTCGTCTTTTAAAATATCTTGATCTTCTTTCTCATGCAAGTCCAGTTCTTGGACAG
>JAFCUE010000013.1:0-78522 GCA_051990185.1 Flavobacterium sp. DT2-2
GTGTTGAAACAATGGTTGGAACCGCTGGTGTAGCCAACATCGCTGCATTGCTAAACGAAGCTGATGCTACCGAAGTACAACTTGCATTTGCTGAAGTAACACTATAAGAGGTACCGATTACCATTCCGCTTACTAATCCCGCCGCGCCCACTGTCGGTCCTGCTGGTGTAAACGTATATGTATTGCCCGCAAGGTAATTGCTGATGTTTGTTGAGCCTGCAGCTGAACAGCTTGCCGGTGTTGAAACAATGGTTGGAACCGCTGGTGTAGCATTTACAGTTACAGTTCTAGTTGCCGTATTAACACACCCGCCAATTACTACCGAATAACTAATCACTGAGTTTCCTGCAGATACTCCTGTAACAACTCCAGTTAACGAATCTACAGTTGCAACACTTGGTGTTGCACTTGACCATGATCCACCAGAAGTGGTACTTGTATAGGTAGCAGAACTACCAGCACAAATTGGACTAGTTCCTGAGATTGTTTGTGGTGTTAATGGATTCACTGTTACGGTAGCCACATCACTTGTTGTAGTATTAGATGAATTTGTAACTAAAACACGATAGTATGTAGTGCTTGTAAGTGTTGGGGTTGTATAAGTAACAGTTGTTGCTAAACCTACTGCATTTCCGTAAGGCCCACTAAAAGAAGTAGATGACTGCCACTGATAAGACATTGTTGATGCACTTGAAGCAGTAACTGATAATGTTGCTGTTGACCCAGTACAAATAGATTGATTTGTTGGATGTGCACTTATTACCGGTGGTGATGACGCACCAAAAATTGTTATTGAAAAATTATAAACGGATACACAAGAATTGGCAGCAAGGCTACTTACAGTCATAGTTGCTGTGTACGTTCCAACAGCTGCCGAAGCTGGTATCACTAAAACAATATCACCTGCTGCAGCTGGAATAGATTGCGCAGTGGTAATATCAGTAAATCCTTGATTATTGGCAGCTATGGAATAATCAATAGTGTAACGATCTGCAGAAGGTGAACTTGATTTCGCTGTAAAATTATAAGGAAGTGAAGTTATTCCCTGTTGAACTGAAAGCGACGTGCTACTAAATGTAACTGTCGGAGAAGGACGCTGCGTATCAAAATTAATTGGTACTGTCGAAGTTATTGCACAACTATTATCGGATGATTTATATGCTTTAACATAAATATTCAATAAATTGGCAGATAATGCAAAAGTAGATAAGGTAATAGGGCCACCCGTTCCAACAGCAGATGGACCAACCGCAGTTCCCGCACCATTAACGAGTTCATAAATTACACCAGATTCAGATGAATTTAAAACGATACTTCCCGGACGTCCTGAACAATAGGACTGACTGCCTCCAGTATAAGTTTGTAAAATTGGTGTTTTACATAAAACTGTAGCTTGAATGGTGCTTAAACTGCTTTCGCAACCACCTCCAACAGTTACAGAGATTTGAATGATACCACCTACATATAAATCAGTTGGAGATAAACCAGTAATTGTCCAATTTCCTGCTCCATTCACGAGAACGGTGTAAGGAACGGCAGAAGTATTTACAACTGGCGATCCATCTTCATACAGTGTTATTGTAACAGGATAAGATCCGTTAGATATCGTACCAGTAACAAAACTTTGTCCCTCAACAGGTGCGGTTATACCTATAGTGTAAGCTGCAGTACTAGATTGTCTTGTATATGTAACGGGTAAGGAATCTGCACTAGTTAACACACAAGATGTTCCATTTATTTTTGCAACTAAAGTTCCTGATAAAACTGTTGGTACAATCGACCAAGTTCCTCCGCTTACAGTGCCAGTGCCTACTGCGGTACCACTAGTTGAATTAGGTTGATATAATGTAATAGTTGCACCATTTTCTGAAGATGTACCACGTACGGCAAATGGAGATGCAACACAACTAAACGTAGTTATGGTTGGAGTAGCTGCAATTCTGGTAACAGTAACTGAGTTCGAAGCTGCGGAATTACAAAACCCATTATTCGTCCTAACATCCGAAACAGCATTTTGTCTCGCAGTAATAACTTGACAGGCAGTTAATGCAGGAACTGTTACAGACCAATTTGTAGATGATAAGTTATTTTGAATAGCAATTTGTACTCCATCAGCATATACTATGATATTGAAACTTACTTGGCCTGTACCTGAAATTGTTGTTACAGCACCCACTGTCGATACTGAACTAACTGTTGGAGGATTTGATATATATGGGCCTAAACAAACTTCAAATCTTGGTGAAGTACAACTTTGGAATGTTATTGTGGCATAATATGTTCCGTCTGGAACCTTCGATCCATTTGCCGTAGGCGTTCCTAAAGTCAGTAAAGCTTGATTACTGGTTACATTACCAGTTGTAAGTGTTTGCCATAAAGAGCCATCAGCGTTGTAAACATCAATCTTTACAACTCCCGTAAGTGTTGCATAGTTTACAATCATATCCTTATCACCATTTGTTCTGGTTACTGAAGTAGGCTGAGCAACTGTACAAGGAGCGCCTAAAACTGTTTTTTCGCTACAATTGTCAATTGATGTTCCTTTACCTGTAGCGGTTGCGGTTGCTCTTACAATTTGTCCTGCTGCTAATGTAACAGAAGGACTTAGATTAGATACATTTATTGACCAGCTTGTACCTGAAGTGGTTGTAGTTACTCTACCTAGTAATGTAGTACCGTTACTTGCATAAACTGAAACTGTAATTGAGGTTCCCGAAGCTTCCGTAGAACTTCCTGTGATAGTTGTATTAGTAATATAAATCGGCCCAGTTATAGTGGGACAGGTTGTACGATCCTGACATACTTGACCTGCTGGACAAGGCGTATAATTATCAATAATAGCAGTAAAACAATTATTAAGACTGCCACAAGTAGAATCTACTCCAGCTATATCAGATGCCGATGAAAAGTTACAAATAGTTGATTTATTAGCAGCCATATTATCAACAACTGCCATACGAACTGGAGTACTTGAATTTATTGTTACAGGCGCCGCTGTTGCAGTTGCGAAATAAGAGGTTAAATCACTCATTCTCACAAAGAAATCATAAAAATAATCTGGATTGCCACAACTATTAGTAAGTGCTTTCGACTTTTGGTAATTAGTAGTACCTGGATATGAAATAACCGCTGCGCCGCAGTTGGCATTATTGACATCATACACAAAAACACCAAAATTGGTTGCCAAAACAATTTCGATCTCAAAACCTGGATTCGAGCTGGAAAATTGAGGGTCTCTATTGGGACCGCTTCCTCCAAACAGGCCGTCGGTATCAATTAATATGCTATAACTTTTAGAATTTGGAGATGATGAACCCATTCTCATTCTAAACATCCAGTTTCCGTTTGCATCTATATATTGCTGAATAGGATCCTCATCACCTTCATCAACAAAATCAGTAAAACCACAATTAGGTCCCGCAGCCAAATCACCATTAGGCTCGACCTTGATAAAAACCAAAGAGCGATATGGAATTTCACTTTCGATTTGATCATCTGAGATGAATCCAGAAGTATTTGCCGATGTATAACCATCACCATTAGGATCCAAAACGCTGTTACCTGGAGCAGAGGCTGGTGTAGTAATTAGTCCTGGTGTTTGCCCAGTTACTGTCCCAAAAGAGAGTAGAAAGAGGAAAGTAATAAAAACGTAATTTTTTACAGAGGTAAAGTTCTTCATATTAAATTTGGCATATTTGAAACAATAAAATGTTGTAATAGTTGTTATGTTTTAATCAGACTTAAATGTAAGTCGTATAATTGTGGCTAATTATTAATGCAAATACTGGTGTCGAATTACTGCAATTGTATTGATGAAAAAAAGATAGGTATGGATTATATAAAAAATAGACTTACATCCAACATTGTGCGCTGAAGAAAATAGTGATGATACAAAAAAAAGTATATTTTTTGTACTATGAAGAAATCTAGTAGGTAAATCCATAATTTGGTTTCTTTATTTTGAAAATCAAATTCTAATTTGGGGAAACTAGATATTGAAAATATTATAATATTTTTAACAGTAAAGGTAAAAATTTTAGTTCTAATAAAAATTATTATCTGTAATCTACGAAAAAAAACGACTAAAAGCCTTTTTTACTGAAAATTTCTTATTTATTATTTATTTCGCAAATTTATTTTTTTATTTTGCTGAGTGTTAACATTTTAAATATTTTAAAATAAACGTTAATTTATTTAATTTACGTTTTTACAGTAGTGTTGGTTTTAAAAAAAAATGATTATTTATTTAATATAAAAATAGTAATAAATTGTATCTTTCTATTTTATTTATTAATGTTTAATTCCTCTGATTTATCTGCTTATGAAAAATTTAATATTGGTACGTCATGCCAAATCAAGTTGGGAGGTTCCTATGCAGGATAAAAATCGTGTTTTAACGCCTCAAGGTATTGCCGATGCACATTTAGTTTCTTTTCTTGCAAAAGATTATATTCCAAAAACCTACACTATTTGGGCAAGTACTGCAAAAAGAGCGACAAACACTGCGTTAATTTTTGCTCAAAATTTTGGGTATCCCTTAGAAAGTATCGTTTACAATGACGATCTTTATACTTTTGATGAAAATAAACTGGAAAAAATTATCAAATCGTGTAACAATATTCTAGAAAACGTTATTGTTTTTAGTCATAATAGCGCCATTACAAATTTTGTTAATAAATTTGGAGATATTTTCATTGACAATGTTTCTACAAGTGGTTTTGTTTCTTTAGAATTTGATACGAATGATTGGACTACAATTGAAAAAGGTAAAATAAATAAAATAATATTTCCCAAAGAGTTGCGATGAATAAAGTTTTAGAGTATAAATACATTGATAGAGAGAAAAGTTGGTTGGCTTTTAACGCAAGAGTACTGCAAGAGGCAGGCGATCCCTCAGTTCCACTGCTAGATAGATTACGGTTTTTAGGTATTTTCTCGAATAATTTAGACGAGTTTTTTAGAGTGCGCTTTGCAGCTATCAGACGTCTTAGTTTAACTGGAATATCAGGGGAAAAGTACCTTGGCGGGATTTCGGCTCAACAACTAGTAAAGGATATCACAGAAATTGTAATTCAACAACAATCCGAAAGTTTACGAATTTTAAATATTATTGAAAGTGAGTTAGAAACAAAAAATATTTTCATCATCACCGAAACTGATATTACTGTTGAACAAGAAATCTTTTTAAAAGATTTTTTTATCCAAAAAGTGAGTCCCGAGTTGGTAACCATTATCCTAAATGATTTGGCTGAATTTCCAGTATTGAAAGATACTTCGGGTTATTTAGCTATCAAATTAGTAATGAATAAAAATGAAGAAGTGCGTTATGCTGTAATCGAAATACCTAAAACAATAAATCGTTTTGTGGTTTTACCATCCCATGATGAAAAGCAATATATCATACTTCTAGATGATGTCATTAGACACAATTTGAGTAATATTTTCAATATTTTTGATTATCAAAGCGTTTCTGCTCACATGATAAAAATTACTAGAGATGCTCAATTAGACATTGATAGTGATTTAAGTAAAAGTATGATCGAAAAAATATCGCTAAGTGTCAAAGATCGACGTATTGGTGAGCCAGTGCGTTTTATTTACGATCAATTAATAGAAGAAGATACGCTGCAATTTTTTTTAGATAAAATGAAAATCGTTTCTACAGACAGTATTATTCCTGGCGGAAGATATCACAATAGGCGTGATTACATGAACTTTCCAAATTTAGGTAGGTCTGATTTATTCTACCAAACCAATGACCCGTTACCAATTCCAGGACTAAGTCTTGAAGGAAGTATGTTAGAAAAAATCAGTGAACGAGATTATTTGCTCAATGCACCTTATCAGTCTTTTTCTTATTTGACTAAGTTCTTGCGCGAGGCAGCATTAGACCCAAAAGTAACTTCTATAAAAATTACATTATATCGATTAGCAAAAAATTCTCAGATTATAAGTTCGCTCATCAATGCCGCCAAAAACGGAAAGAAAGTGACAGTTCAAATAGAATTGCAAGCACGTTTTGATGAAGCATCCAATATTTCCTATGCAGAGCAAATGCAATTAGAAGGTATTGAACTTATTTTTGGAATTAAAGGACTAAAAGTACACAGCAAAATATGTGTTATCGAAAGAATGGAACAGGGTAAAATAAGACGTTACGGTTTTATTTCGACAGGAAATTTTAATGAATCTACGGCTAAAGTCTATACGGATGTTACTTTATTTACCAGTCATCAGCAAATTCTGAAAGACATTATGAGAATCTTTGAGTTTTTTGATATCAATTACAGAGTACATCGTTACAAACACCTGATCGTTTCTCCACATTACACCAGATCCCGATTTATAAAATTAATTGACCGAGAAATTACTCATGCACTTGCGGGAAGGAAAACGCATATTAAGCTAAAAATGAATAGTTTGTCAGATTTTGGTATGATAGATAAATTATACGAAGCCAGCAGCGCAGGTGTGAAAATTCAGCTTGAGGTACGAGGTATTTGTTCCTTGATACCCGGAATTCCTGGGATGAGTGAAAATATTGAAGCTATAAGTATTGTAGATAATTATTTAGAGCATTCTAGAGTTTATATTTTTGGCAATGCAGGTCAGACCGAAGTATACATTTCATCTGCTGATTTTATGACCAGAAATCTTGATGGACGTGTCGAAGTGACGTGTCCAATTTACGATCAAGAGATTAAAAATGAATTAATAGACAACTTTGATATTGGTTGGAAAGGGAATGTTAAGGCGCGTTATCATTCTTATAAATTAGACAATAAATACAGAGCGAGGAACCATAATCCCGTTTTTAGAGCACAACTGGAAACCTACAAATACTATCAAAGTAAAGTGGAATTTGAGGCAAAAACAGAAGTTATTCTCTAATTTTTGTACTTTAACCAAGGAAATACTAGTACTAATTTTTAGTTTTTAGAGTTAATAAATAGACCTTTTAATCTCTATAACACGAAACGAATTCAATTCAAAATGATTAAAATAAAAAAATATGCAGCAATCGATATTGGCTCTAATGCCATGCGTTTATTGATTGTCAATATTGTAGAACAAGAAGGAAAAGAACCACAGTTTAATAAAAGTTCGTTGGTGCGTGTTCCCATTCGTTTGGGTCAAGATGCTTTTACAGTCGGCGAAATTTCAGATGAAAATTTAGATAGAATGTGTGATGCCATGAAGGCTTTTAATCTTTTGATGAAGGTTCATAAGGTGGAACGTTACATGGCCTTTGCGACCTCGGCAATGCGAGAAGCCTACAATGGTAAAGAAGTAGTTGCGTTGATAAAGAAAAAAGCCGACATCAAAATAGAAATTATCGATGGAAAAAAAGAAGCGGCAATAATTGCTTCAACAGATTTACATCACTTATTAAAAACGGATCAGACGTATTTATTTGTGGATGTTGGCGGTGGAAGTACTGAATTTACTTTATTTTCAAATGGTAAATTGATCAATTCAAGATCGTTTAAAGCAGGAACCGTACGTTTATTAAACGACATGGTTTGTGATGTAGTATGGGACGAAATTGAAAAATGGATTAAAACTAATACAGAGGAATTTGAAGAAGTTATTTTAATTGGTTCCGGTGGAAATATTAATAAACTATTCAAAATGTCGGGTAAAATTCAAGAAAAACCCTTGTCATACATTTACATGAATTCCCAATATGCTTTCTTAAACTCACTTTCGTATGAACAAAGAATTTCAGAATTAGGATTGAACCCGGATCGAGCTGATGTAATTATTCCTGCCACCAGAATTTATCTGAACGCAATGAAATGGAGTGGTGCACGAAATATTTATGTTCCTAAAATTGGACTTTCTGATGGAATTGTAAAAGCGATGTATTATGGTAAAATATAATGATAAATTAGGCATCTAAATCTAGTCCAAATGTTGATCGCAAGAGTTCAATATTTGGGTTTATTTCATGAAGTCTGTTGTAGCGGTCTTGGTCGTTAAAACTCTTTTTACTCGCAATACTTTCATTCACAATAACAATAATTGTAATGTCATGATTGTGTAAATGTCCTTTTAAATAGCCTAAAAGACCATTCAATTCTTTTTCAAAATCTAGTTTAGAACCTTCATTTGGCAGTTCTATTGTGATGGAAGTTCCGTTTAATTTAGGATCGTTAATTAGCAATAACGACTCCATAATTTTATAGCCTTTATCTCCTAAACGTTGCGCATATTTGTTCCAATGCAATAACATTTCTGTTTCGGTAAAAGATTCTGTAGGTAGGTGTGCCGCTTCTTTAACAATTCCTCTGCTGCTTTCTTCCAATGCTTTTTTGGCACGAATACTAGCTAATGAAAACGCAGAAACCTTTGGTTCATTAGATTGTGGAATGTCAATTTTAATTGTGGGAGTGGGAGCTGGAGTTGTAGGAGTGACAACTATAACTGCTGGTTCTTGCTCTTGAGTTTTTGCTACAGGTGGAGTAGTCATAATGCTTTCTACCTTGCCTTTTGAGCTTTCAACTATAGAGTAATCGTTCTTTCTAAAGTAAGTAGGAGGAATTATAAATTGGTCAACTTTTTTTTTTCTCCATCAAAAGTGATAGAGGCTAGTTGCATCAGGCAAAGTTCAACAAGAAGTCGTTGGTTTTGGCTCACTTTGTATTTCAAATCACAATCATTTGCCATTTCGATTCCTTTCAAAAGAAAATCTTGACTGCATTTTTGTGCTTGCAGGCCATACATTTGTTGTGCTTGTTCTCCTACTTCTAATAAAGATAAAGTTGCAGGTGTTTTAGAAACTAATAGATCTCTAAAATGAGAAGCTAATCCGGATACAAAATGGTGTGCATCAAAACCTTTAGCCAGAATATCGTTGAAAGCGATTAATAAATCTGGAATTTTGTTTTCCAAGATTAAATCGGTGATGTTGATGTAGGTTTCGTAATCCAGCACATTCAAGTTTTCAGTTACAGCCTGACGTGTCAAATCTTTTCCACAAAAAGAAACTACTCGGTCAAAAATTGACAAAGCATCACGCATAGCTCCATCTGCTTTTTGAGCAATAATATGCAAAGCGTCATCTTCAAAAACTACGCCTTGACTTGTGGCTACTTCGGCAAGATGTTCTTTAGCATCTTTTACAGTAATTCTTTTAAAATCAAATATTTGACAACGAGAAAGTATCGTTGGAATAATTTTATGTTTTTCGGTCGTAGCCAAAATAAAAATGGCATGTTTTGGCGGTTCTTCCAGTGTTTTTAAAAAAGCATTGAAAGCTGCAGATGACAACATGTGAACCTCATCGATAATGTAGACTTTGTATTGTCCTGTTTGCGGCGGGATTCGAACTTGGTCAATTAGATTACGGATATCATCCACGGAGTTGTTGGATGCGGCATCTAATTCGAAAACATTAAAAGCAAAATCTTCATTGGGATCATCATATCCGGGCTGGTTTATTTTTCGGGCCAAAATACGGGCACAAGTTGTTTTTCCTACGCCACGTGGTCCTGTAAATAATAATGCAGAAGCTAAGTGATTGCTTTCTATGGCATTCAATAAGGTATTGGTAATGGCTTTTTGTCCCACAACATCTTTAAATGTTTGAGGACGGTATTTACGAGCCGATACAACAAATTGTTCCATAGAAATTTTATTCGAAAGCAAATATAGGTTTTAATTTAAAGATGCAAAAATTTAAGGATTGAAAGATATTATAATTTTCAGAAAGGTTTTTGTTCGCCAAACTCTCTAGCCCAGATAGTAGTGAAAATCCTTATGCGCCGGTCCCGGAACCTCGGGATGGCGGATAAGATTGTAACGAATAGCTGGATTAAGCTCCTAATAAAAAGAGATGTTTAACATATTTATTTTCAATATTTTAAAGAGGTGTAAAAAATTAAGAATTTCTATCTTTTATGGTGAGATCGATTAAAACTCTTGCGGCACCGTTATCCGAATTTGCAGCATATCCCGCTACAAACACTCCTTTTTTGCCAGAAGTTGATTTGATGCCATAAACAGTTGCTTCATCATCTGGATTACTATCGCCTTCGTATCGATAAATATGTTGAATTTCATAGTGGCTTGGATTTTTTACAATATCTTCCTCATGAATATTAAAATCATAGGTAAATCCCATCTCATTCAAATCGTCTAAGGCTTTAGAAACGGTGGCATAATGATACATATTTGACATAATAGAGATTTTTTAGTTATTTGCTAAAGTTAACTAATTTATTATGAATTGATTGTAAAAGGCTTGTTAAATTAGGTATTAGTAAATAAAAAAAAGGAATAAATAGTGTAAATTTGTTGCGCAGACCGCCTTATCGCTTAATGTTGAACTTGTTTCAACACCTGATTTCAGGTTCCGAATCGAGTTGGGAATAAAGAGGAAAGTCCGGACACCAAAGGGAAGCATAGCGGGTAACACCCGTCGGTTACGTTTTTACGAACGTGATTAGGACAAGTGCAACAGAAAGTATGTACAGGTAATGCTGTAGTGAAACCAGGTAAACTCTATGCGGTGAAATATCAAGTATATCAGCATTTAAGGGCGTCTCGTTCGTTGCTGAAGGGTAGATAGCTTGAGTCACGCAGTAATGTGTGATCTAGATAAATGATAAGGCTCCGATTTATCGGGGACAGAATCCGGCTTATAGGTCTGCATTTTTTTTTAAAGTTTAATAAAATTAAAGATTGTGAAATCTAACGTAGAACCATTAAGAAATTTAGTTTCCTTAAGTCCCAAGGCTTAATTTTCTAATTTCCTTAATGGTTTTGTTTTTAAATTAGTTGTATGAAAACAAGAATTGGGATTTTAGGATTGGGTGGAGTAGGTGGTTATTTTGGAGGATTATTGGCCAAAGCTTATTTTGAATCAGATGCAATCGAAATCGTATTTATTGCACGTGGCGAAACCCAAAAAGCTATCGCCAAAAATGGATTGAAAATTATTGCTGATGCTACTGAAATAGGTGCTTTTCCGAGTTTAGTTTCTAACAACCCAGAAGAAATAGGCAAACTTGATTACCTTATTTGTGCCACTAAAACCTATGATATTGAAACCAGTTTTGAAACTATAAAAAATTGTATTACTTCAAACACGATACTCCTACCTTTATATAATGGTGTCGATGCAACGGAACGCATCCAAAAGTTATTTCCTAAAAATATTGTTTTGCAAGGTTGTGTTTACATTGTTGCCATGATTGAATCACCAGGTATTATCAAGAAAATTGGTGTTTATGAAAAACTATTTTTTGGTTCTAAAAGTGCTTCGGTTTCCAAATTAAATGTATTGCAATCCATCTTCGAAAAGGCTTCTATCGAAAGTTATCTTGTGGAAAATATCGAAGAAACGGTTTGGGAAAAGTTTATTTTTATTTCAGCGTTAGCTTCTGCCACCTCTTATTTAAATGTAAACATAGGAGGGATTTTAAATAATCCTGAAAATAAAGCAATTTATGGGTCACTGTTAAACGAAATTACTGCTGTCGCTGTTGCAAAAGGGGTAACGTTGCCAGATGATATTGTTGCTCAAACGGTTAGCAAACTCGAAAAAACTCCAAAAGACGCCACTTCATCGATGCATAGAGATCTATTGGCTGGGCACAAAATGGAAGTGAATTCCCTAACTAAATATGTGGTTAGTGAAGGTTTAAAATATGGAGTTGAGACTCCCGTTTATCAAAAAATACTAGAAAAATTATCCTAATTTTTAATTATAAATTACTCTTCTTCTCCTTCGTTTTGTTCTGTAATATTTTCAGAATCTTCTTTATCGCCAGAACCAATTTCGAAAAAACTAAAAATGGAACCACCATAACTTTTTTGGAACGAAAAGTGAATCATGTGATCCAGTTTGGTATATTTAGAATGTTCAATGACCATCATTCCTTCTTCATTTAGTAATTCTTTTTCGAAAATTAAAACCACAATTTTTTCGAAAGTTTTTTGGTCCAAAGCATAAGGAGGATCCGCAAAAATAATATCATAAGACGTTTTACATCTCTCTAAATACGTAAAAACATCACTTTTTGTGGCGGCAATATTAAAATCATATTCGGTTGCCACTTGCTTGATGAATTTTACACAACCAAAATCACCATCAACAGCAGTGATTGGAGTGCTTCCTCTGGAGGCAAATTCGTAACTGATATTTCCTGTTCCTGCAAATAAATCTAAAATTTTAAGTCCTTCAAAACTGAAATGGTTGTTCAAAACATTGAATAATGCTTCTTTAGACATATCGGTTGTGGGACGAACGGGTAAGCCTTTTGGTGGAAAAATGCGTCTTCCTTTGTATTTTCCTGAAATGATTCTCATGAGTTGAAAAGTATAAAATGATTTCTGTTTTCGGCCTCAGAAAAATAATTGTTCCACCGCAAATCTTCCACATCGATGAGGGAAACGTTGCGAATGTATTGGTAAGCTATTTTGAAATAATCGTTTTCGGTATCAATATTTCCGATTAATTCTAATGGGAAGTTTTCGGGATTTAAGTTTAATTGTTCGGCAGTAAATAAAATATAGTATAAGAAATCTTCTGGCGTGTTGTAATCGAAAGAATTGAAAAGAATAAGTTTTTGATTTTGAACTACAATGATTTCAAAATGACCTGTATTAATATGTATAAACATTTTTTTATCATCCTTATTTTTGGATGCCACCAAAAGTTTAGAAACTAAAATACTATTGGCATGTTTGTAATCGAAAGTACCAAATTGGTCAATAAAAAAATTATTAATATTCACATACGGAATGTAAACCGCATTCATATTATAGTTCGGAATTTCATCAAAAGCAAAAAAATCAGTTTCAAAAACCTTGGTATTGTATTGCAAATAACTGCCTAAAAAGTTTTCGTCAAATAACGGTTCCGGAACAAAAGTCGAAAGGTTGTTATTGTGAATTACCAAAATTTCATCATACGAATGCTTTAATTCTGGATGATCTCTGAAAGCATCGGCAAACAAATCTTCAATTTTTGTGGCTTTATGAAAGGTATCAAAATGAACTTCGTTGAATGAAATTACGGTATGATTTAGCGTGTCAAAACAACAAAAAGAAAGTCCTGTCAAGGAAACTTGAATGGAAAGTTTTTTATATTTTTTTTCGGCTATGTTTATCATACTTTTGATTTTTTCAACAACGCAAACTTACAAATTTTAAAATCAATTTCATTATCAAAATTCAATTGCAATGGCAAAAATCAATTACAAAACTCAGTTGCAATGACAATAGCAAAGTTCAATTTAAAGTAGATTTATTAACCCAATTTAAATTATAGAATTTCTCATAAATGGCAAAAGGATTCTTTTTTGCTTTTCATTTCTAATTGTGGTGTAGCATTTTATTTTCATTAGACTTTGCTATTGCGGTTGAATTTTGCCATTGCAATTGATATTTTTCACTTACTTTGTATTAAAATTTTGCTACATGAATTCCTCCCTGTTTTATAGTCTTTTACAAAAAAAATTCCCTTTTCAACCCACGTATAAACAGGATATTTTTTTTCAAAAAATAGCTATTTTTTTAACCGAAACTGATAATAGAACCATTTTTGTTTTAAAAGGATACGCAGGAACTGGAAAAACAACCGTGATTTCTACAATTGTAAATAGTTTACTGGACATCAATAAAAAATATGTTTTGCTGGCACCAACCGGTCGTGCGGCAAAAGTGATTGCCAATTATTCGAACAAACCGGCTTTTACAATCCATAAAAAAATCTACTTTCCCAAGAAATCCGCTGGTGGTGGCGTTTCGTTTACGTTACAACAAAACAAACACAAAAACACGATTTTTATCGTCGATGAAGCCTCAATGATTTCAGACACGAATTCTGATTCTAAGTTGTATGAAAACGGTTCCTTATTAGATGATTTGATTTCGTATGTTTATTCAGGAACCAATTGCAAAATGATTTTATTAGGCGATACGGCTCAGTTGCCTCCAGTAAATTTAGATATAAGTCCTGCATTAGATATTCAAACTTTGGGGATGAATTATGATAAGGAAGTAGAACATATTGAGTTGGATGAAGTCATGCGTCAAGAAGAAAATTCAGGGATTTTGCATAACGCAACGGAACTTCGGGAATTATTAAAAGATTCCTTTATCGATGAATTCAAATTTGATGTCAAAAAATTCAAAGATATTGTTCGGTTGACCGATGGGTACGATATTCAGGACGCCATCAATTCTGCCTACAGTAATTATAGTATAGAAGATACCGCTTTTATTGTTCGTTCGAATAAAAGGGCGAATCAATATAACGAGCAAATTAGAACTAAAATCCTAGATAAAGAAAGTGAACTTTCCACAGGCGATTTTCTGATGGTGGTGAAAAACAATTATTTTTGGTTGAAAGATTCGGATGAAGCTGGTTTTATTGCCAATGGTGATATTATCGAAATACTAGAAATTTTCAATATCAAAGAATTGTATGGATTTAAGTTTGCCAAAGTAAAAATCCGAATGATAGATTATCCCAATCAGATTCCGTTTGAAACGGTTTTATTATTAGATACGATAAAAAGTGAATCGCCATCGTTGACCTATGAAGAATCGAATAGATTGTATCAAGAGGTTTTGAAAGATTATGAAGGTGAAACCAAATTCCAGAAATTCCAAAAAGTAAAAGCTAACGAATATTTCAATGGTTTGCAAGTGAAATTCTCTTATGCAATTACGTGCCATAAATCACAAGGTGGTCAGTGGAATACTGTTTTTATCGAACAACCCTATTTGCCGGATGGCATCAATAGAGATTACATTCGTTGGCTATACACGGCAATGACCCGAGCCAAAAATAAATTATATTTGATTGGGTTTAAGGATGAGAATTTTGTGGAGTAATTTTCATAAACATGTAAGTCATATAAGTTAAATCAAAGAAAAACTTAAATGACCTTATATGACTTATATGGTTCAATAATTTTAAAATGTTTTGGTTATGAACACATTATACGACTTACATAAAATATCAGGCTCTTTCTCTAATACCGAAAAAACGCCCGTACTTTTTTTAGGACATGGCAGCCCGATGAACGCGATTGAAGAAATTGACAACCATTGATTCATTTTGAAAAACAAAACAAAGCGTTTCAATTAGCGATTCCCACGCCAGAACATTATTTACCTTTAATTTATACTTTAGGACTAAAAGGAAAATCCGAAGAAGTCAGTTTGTTTAATGATAAATTATTGGCGGGTACTTTGAGGATGACTTCGGTGAAGATTGTGTAGGATAGTTTTGTGTAATAAATCTTATATTTGTGGAATAATTTTTGAATTTAATTTACGAAAAAATAAATATATAAAAAATGAGATTTTCACAAAGAATAGGTAAGACTTCAGTTAGAGATTTCATACAAATAGAATCAATTGATGAAAAATTAGAAAATAGACTTTGGAATACTATTCAAATTAATTTTTTTGACGTGATTGGTGTTAATTTTCATCATAAAATTGAAAACGATTCTGATATAGGATTTGTGTTTAATTCTATTTGGCAAGAATTTTTCGAAAATAGAGCAGATGAAATTCCTAAAAATCAGCAAAGAGATATATCTGCTCGAGAATTTGTTGGTTATATAAAAGATTGGTTTTTTAAATCTAATTGGTTTGAAAAATATGATTTTTTAGAGTTCCTCTCTAAAATAGATATTAATTATTTAAGTATAGAATTTGATGTAAAGTGTAATAATTCTCTAAAAAAAGAAATGTCAGCTTATCGTCTAGTTGATGGTCATATTGTACAAATTACTTCCGAGGAAGAAATAGTCGAAATAGAAGATGCACTTGTAAATTCATCTAAATGGGAGCCAGTAAACACTCACTTGAGTGCAGCAATTGAATATTTTTCTAGTAGAAAAAATCCAGATTATAGAAATTCTATTAAGGAATCAATTTCAGCAGTAGAATCTTTGTGTAAAATCATCGTTGGGAATAATAATACAACACTTGCTCCTGCATTAAAAATAATTGAGGAAAAATATAAAGTTCATGGTGCTTTGAGAAGCGGTTTCACAGCCTTATATGGCTATACTAGTGATGCTGGGGGAATTAGGCATTCATTATTGACTGACGATATAGAAGTTAGTATGGAAGATGCTAAATTTATGTTAGTTTCCTGCTCAGCATTTATTAATTATTTAAAAGTAAAGATTGAAAAATAATCCTTTGCGACTTAGAGTCTTTGTGGCAAATTAAAAATATAAAAAAGTAATGAAAATAATAGCAGTCATTCCCGCCCGTTATGCTTCGACACGATTTCCCGCAAAACTAATGCAGGATTTGGGAGGCAAAACCGTGATTTTAAGAACCTATGAAGCAGCTATAAACACGCAATTGTTTGATGATGTGTTCGTGGTAACGGATTCGGATTTAATTTATGACGAAATCGTTTCTCACGGTGGAAAAGCCATTAAAAGCATCAAAGAACACGAATCAGGGAGTGATCGAATCGCGGAAGCAGTCGAAAATCTGGACTTTGATATTGTGATTAATGTGCAAGGAGACGAACCTTTTATCGATGCGGAACCTTTGGCAAAAGTCATTGAAGTTTTTAGAAATGATTTAGATAAAAAAGTAGATTTGGCTTCCTTGATGCGCGAAATCACTAATGAAGAAGACATTAATAATCCGAATAATGTAAAAGTAGTTGTGGATCAAAATGGATTCGCATTATACTTTTCGCGTTCAGTAATTCCGTATCCAAGAGAAAAAAACGTGGGCGTTCGGTACATGCAACACATCGGGATTTATGCTTTTAGAAAACAAGCCTTATTAGATTTTTACAGTTTACCAATGCAATCTTTGGAAGCATCCGAAAAACTAGAACAATTGCGTTATCTGGAATTTGGAAAACGAATTAAAATGATAGAAACAACACATATTGGAATCGGAATTGACACTCCGGAAGATTTAGAAAAAGCGAGAAAAATGCTGTAATTACTCTAGATTTTCGTGATCGAAATAGCCTCTGGTTTTTACTTTGGTGGAGAAAAAATTTAAGAAAAGTACAATGAAAAACAGAAACAGTAGCGCTTGTGTAGTAACCAGTAGTTTCCCGATTGTGGTTATGGGATAATAATCTCCATAACCAATAGAGGAAGAAGTTATGACACTAAAATAAACAGCATCAAACCAGTGACTGAATGGTCTGTTTAAGTAACGATCAATGGAATAAAATACGGCATACGCGAATGCAATCTCTAAATAATTAAAGAAAAGCAACAACATAGATCTTTTGTACGAACGTGGTTTTGAAAATAAATCAGATGCGAAAATTAATGTTGGAATATAAAAAACAGTTTCTAAAAATAGATAAACAAGAATCCAAATAATCCATTGATGGCTTTGCCAATGATTTACTAAAATCACTATTGGAAAAACCACTTTTAGTACAACATAGAAATCCAAAGCTAAATCTTGATATTCAACTCCTTTCTTGCTGGCCCAATATTTAATGTAAATCCCTGGAAAAAGTAATTGGGAAGAAGCCAATATTAATCGGACAATTTTTTCAATGCCATTGTCTTCCTGATGATCGTTATTCCAAATGGATTGAATATTCTGAATCCGTTTTTGGATAGGATTATATTTAGGTTGAACGCCCTTTGACGTTTTTCCCAGAAGCAGTTTTTTTAAAATTTTTTTCATTCCAACAGAGAATTATATAAGTGTATAAGTGTGCAAAATAATTGTATCGATTTAAGACTATTGGATTGTAAATTTTCAAGAAGACCATTTACAGTTTACATTTATTTTAATTTTTCGATTACGATCAACTCATTGTGAACTTCAAGTCTGGGAATGGTCTTAATGTGAAAATCATTTTCGTAAAACTCTGAGACGTATTTTTTATTTCTTAAATTTTGACTTTCATTCAATAACATGGTATTGAAAAGAATAAAACCATGACTTTTTAAAAGAGAGCAAACTCTATGTATAAAAAAAGTTTCAAACAGAAAATTTGGCATTGTTGTATCTTGAAAAATATCAATAATAATTAAATCATATTTGGTTTTGGTTTTTAGGACAAATTCGAAAGCATCATCAATTACAATTTCAAGATTTTCAATTTTGTCTAATTTAAAATAGGTATTGGCTATAGTAATTATTTCGGGATCAATTTCAACTCCGGTAATTTTTCCTTTGTATTTTATTTCGTCAACCAATGTTTTGATAACGCTTCCGCCGGCAACACCCAAAACAAGAATTTGATTCATGGGAACTATTTTTTCGTAGCCAATATTTTGTAACCCTAATCTTAAAATGCGTTGTAAACTGCCATACGAATAATTAGCATTTTCCGAGTCTAAAACTAATTCTCCATTTGCCCAAGTAACTTCTAGCGATTTACTCAATACTGAATTTGTTTCATAAATTTTTATTGGAATGAGATAGCTGAATATTTTTTTAATCATTGGTGGCAGTTTTACTCAAAAATAAGATTTAAATTATTTATTTTGTGCGAAATAAAAAAGAATGAAGAAACAATTTTACAAATGGATATTTTTCAGACTTATGGGTTGGAAAATAGTTGGAGGAATAGATGCAAATATCAAAAAGTGTGTTATGATGGTAATGCCACACACCAGTGCCCATGATTTTTACTTAGGAATTTTCACGAGGGGAATAACTGGATTAGAAATGAACTGGGTTGGGAAGAAAGAATTATTTCGTTTTCCATTTGGTTTTTATTTTAAATACATGGGCGGCGAACCACTGGATCGTTCTGGCGGTTTGAATAAAGTGGATTCTATCGCTGCTATTTTTCAAAGGAAAGAAATTTTTCGTTTGGCTGTTGCTCCAGAAGGAACCCGTGGAAAAGTTACCGAATTAAAAACAGGATTTTATTATATCGCTTTAAAAGCAAATGTTCCTATAATTCCATTAACATTCGATTTTGGAAGAAAAGAAGTGAACTTAGGAAATCCAGTTTTACCAATTGGGGATATTGAAAGTGATATGGCAATTTTGAAGAAACACTATAAAGGTGTAAAAGGTAAAATCCCAGAAAGAGGGTATTCGTTTGAAAAATAACAGCGTCAAAAATAAATTCAATTTATTGTAAAAATAATTGAAAAATGAAAATAATGTATGAGAGCCCCATTTCGAAATTAAGAAATGGGGCTCTTTTTTTTAATCGGGAACATAACTTTTAAAAGTTCCATTTTTATAAAAAATAACGATTTTGTCAATACCATCATCATTTTGATTTTTGGTGCTGTTCTGATTTTCTATTTTAGAATTCTCTAATTGAGGCATAGAGGTTGTCATTGTTATTTTAGAAAATAAATTATCAGGAATTATTTCAGCGGAAGGTGGAGCAGGAATATTTTGTTTTATAACTTGTTCGACATTGTTTTCATTATTGTGTGGCTGTTCTGTATTTTTTGGAAAGCTTCCTTTTCCATTCAAAATCCAATACAAATCTACATCTGGAAAAACTTCCAGTATTTTAAGAATAAAATCTAAGCTTGGTTTGTTGCGTCCAGAAAGGAGGTGCGACAAACTGGAGCGTTGTACTCCAATTTTATCTGCAAAAGAAGAAGCATTCAGGCTATAATAATCTAGGATAATTTCCAACCTTTTTATAAAATCCTCCGTGTTTACCATTGTAAATTGTTTTTAAAAATATACTATTTACAAATGTAACTAAAAAGAACTGAAATACCAAAATCACAACTGTAAATAGAAATCCGACCTTAAAAAGATGTAACTTATTAATTAAATAACAATGTATAAGTATTTGATAATGTATAAATTAATTAATAAAAATTTAAATTGTAATAATTGATTACTGAACAAAGTCAGACGCCTATTGACAAAGACTAAATAGTGTTTACATTTATAAAATCATATCCTTTTTCAATGTTTACAAATGTAAATATAAAGATGTTTACTTTTGTAAATCAAATAAAATAACATGAATTTAGAAGAATTATTTCATCAGTATAAGGAACATTCAATACACGGACGATACATTATTTTAGAGTCTATCGAACCAATTTTGGAAAAATTAAACACGGCAAATCAACTTAAAGTTATTGGAGAATCGGTTTTAGGGAAATCCATTTATTCCTATCAAATTGGGAAAGGAAAAACTAAAATATTTCTTTGGTCACAAATGCACGGTAATGAAGGCACGACTACAAAAGCCTTGTTTGATTTTTTGAATGTCTTGCATAGTGGTTTAGAAAGCGAGCAAAAATTTCTTGATGAATTTACCTTTTGTTGCATTCCAATGCTAAATCCTGATGGAGCTGCTTTATATACTAGAGAAAATGCTAATAAAGTTGATTTGAATCGCGATTCACAAACACTTACTCAGCCAGAAAGTAAGCTTTTACGGGCTGTTTTTGAAGAGTTTAAACCCGATTATTGTTTTAACCTTCACGATCAGCGCACTATTTTTGGCGTAAGCGATACTGGTAAACCTGCAACGCTATCTTTTTTAGCACCTTCATACAATGAGAATCGTGAAATTAATGACACTAGATTAAAAGCAATTCATCTAATTGCTGGTGTAAATGAAATACTTCAGGAGTATTTACGCAATCAAATTGGACGTTTTGATGATTCCTTTAATCTTAATTGCATCGGTGATACTTTCCAGTATTTAGGAGTTCCCACAATTCTTATTGAAGCAGGTCACTTTTCTTGCGATTATGAAAGAGAGGAAACGCGAAAATATGTTTTCATGGCTTTAATTTCTAGTTTTAATGTACTGAGCGAAAACGATATAGTTAGCAACGGAATTAATAAATATTTGAATATTCCTCAAAATAAAGTCGTTTTTTATGATTTTATCTATAAAAACATCAAGATAAATTATGATGGTATTGAAATAATCACCAATTTTGCAGTTCAGTATAAAGAGGAGTTAATTGATAATCAGATTTGTTTTAATGCCTACATCGCACAAATAGGAAATTTGGAAAGTTATTTCGGTCATTTTGAGTACGATGCTAAGGAAGCCTGTTACAAAGATGATTTTAATAACATTCCTAAATTAAATCAAAAAGCAGATTTTTATTTAGATAATAACATAAAAATTGTTAACGGAATGATAAATATTTAATATTTAGGTCTTTTTGTTGTTTTTATGTATATTTTTATACTTTGTTAAAGTAAATAATAATGATAATTAAAGAGTTATGAGTAAATTTCGTTTAGATGAAGTAGATCACCAAATTTTGGACATGTTGATAGACAATACAAGAGTTCCATTTACAGATATTGCAAAAAAATTGCTGATTTCTGCTGGAACTGTTCATGTCAGAGTAAAAAAAATGGAAGATGCAGGCATTATCATGGGATCTTCATTAGTTCTTGATTATGATAAATTAGGTTATTCGTTTATTGCTTATGTAGGTGTTTTTCTAAATAATACCTCTCAAACAAAATTTGTTTTAGAACGAATTAATGAAATTCCATTCGTTACAGTAGCTTCTGTTACCACAGGGAAATTCAATATTTTTTGTAAAATTAGAGCTAAGGATACTAAGCATGCTAAAGATGTTATCTTTATGATTGATGATATTGAAGGTGTTTACAGAACAGAAACGATGATCTCACTTGAGGAAAGCATTAATGATAAAAAGCGCTTGATGCATACTATTTTCAAAAATATGTAATTAATCTTGAATGCGCTATATTATAAATAGAACCTCAAGTTAATTCTTGGGGTTTTTTTTATGAGCAGTAAACTAAAATAACTACAACTAACCATGTACACACTACCAAAAATTGAACGTTTTAATCAAGATGTTCTTTCAAAATACCATATTTATAATAGTGTATTTATAACGTTACCTTTTGATTCTATTGATAGTACGGGAGTTTTACTTCCTTTGTTTACAGATGTTTGTGAAATTGGTTTTAAAAAGCAAGAAACGCCAAAGGAGATTGTCGATTTTTTTGCCAAAAGGTATTTACAAAACGCTTCTGAAACGGATAAAATAGATCTGATGTTTCGATTTATTCAGTATATAGAACGTCAAATTGTTTTATTTGATGCTATCGAAGATGCTGCTTTTCCTGTTGTGAATAATATGGAAGGTATGGGGTCATTGCGCGATATTAAGGAAAAGGCAGATGCAAAAGACAAACAAGAGGAGCTTGTTGATTTCCTAGAAGATTTTAACGTTAGGACCGTATTAACGGCGCATCCTACGCAGTTTTATCCAGGTGCGGTTCTTGGTATTATTAATGATTTAACAAATGCAATTCGGAAAAATAATTTACTAGACATCAAACAATTGTTGGCTCAATTGGGAAAAACACCATTTATTAAAAATGAAAAGCCAAATCCTTATGATGAAGCAGTTAGTTTAATTTGGTATCTTGAAAATGTATTTTATCAAACCTCTGGAGAGATGGTTCATTATTTGCAAAAGAATCTTTTCAACGGAAATTCAATCAAAAATCCCTTGATTAAACTTGGTTTTTGGCCTGGTGGTGATCGGGATGGTAATCCATTTGTGACTACAGAAATTACTTTAAAAGTTGCAGATCGTTTAAGAACTTCAATTTTGAAGTGTTATTACATAGAAATTAGAAATTTAAAAAGAAAGCTAACCTTCTCAGGGGTAGATACTTTAATAACAGAACTGGAACAAAAGCTTTATCGATCGGTTTTCTATTCTAAAGGAGAAATTTTCATTACTCTTGAGGATTTTAAATCTCAGTTAAATGAAATAAAGCAGATTATTATTGAAAAACACCAATCCTTGTATTTAGATGAACTAGATGCGCTATTGATAAAAGTAAATCTATTCGGATTTTATTTTGCTTCTTTAGATATTCGTCAAAATAGTAAGATTATCGATATCGTATTCAAAGATGTTGTGGGATTGTATTCGAATTCCAATACATTAGTTTTCCCTAAGAACTATTATGAGCTTTCTGAAACTGATAAATTTGCGATTTTATCAAAAGTTAAAGGCAATCTGGATCCGGCTGTTTTTGATAATGAAATGACACGATCTACTTTAGAATCTATTCAAACCATTAAAGAAATCCAAGCTAATAATGGCGAATTTGGCGCAAACCGCTATATAATCAGTAATAACGAAAGTGCACTGAATGTAATGGAAACGTTTGCTTTATTTCGCTTAAGTAACTGGGACAAACCTACTGTGGATATTATTCCGTTATTTGAATCCGTTGAAGATTTGCAAAATGCACACGAAATTATGGAGAAGTTATATTCTAATCCTGCTTATTCGGAACATTTGGTTCGTCGAAATAACAAACAAACTATTATGCTTGGCTTTTCTGATGGAACAAAGGATGGTGGTTATTTGATGGCAAATTGGAGTATTTATAAAGCTAAAGAGGCACTGACAGCTATTTCTAAAAAGTTTGACATTAAAGCCATTTTCTTTGATGGTCGGGGTGGACCGCCAGCTCGTGGTGGAGGAAAAACACATAAATTCTATGCTTCGTTAGGTCCAAATATTGAAAACAATGAAATTCAGGTAACGGTGCAAGGGCAAACTATTAGTTCTAATTTTGGAACTTTGGATTCTTGTCGATACAATTTAGAAAATTTGTTGAGCGCAGGTGTGACCAATCAAGTTTTTAGTAAAGGACAAAATGAATTATCAGCGCATGAAAAAGATATTTTAGATCAATTAGCTGGTATTGGCTATGAGAAGTACTTAAGTTTTAAAAATCATCCTAAATTCATTCCTTATTTAGAGCAAATGAGTACGCTGAAGTATTATGCGAAAACTAACATTGGAAGCCGACCTTCTAAAAGGAGTAAATCAGAGCATTTAGATTTTGCCGATTTACGTGCGATTCCTTTTGTGGGTTCGTGGAGTCAGCTAAAACAAAATGTTCCTGGGTTTTTTGGAGTAGGAACAGCGCTAAAATATTTTGAGGAAACCAATCAATGGAAAAAAGTACAAGATTTGTATGATGATTCCTTGTTCTTTAAAACCTTGCTAGAAAATAGTATGATGTCATTGGCTAAATCATTTTTCCCTTTAACGGCTTACATGAAAAAAGACCCGCAGTTTGGAGAATTTTGGCAAATTATTTATGATGAATTTTTAGAAACAAAACGATTGCTTTTAAAAATTGCAGGTCACAAAGAATTAATGGAAAATTATCCGGATGGTAAAGCATCCATACAAGTTAGAGAGCGTATCGTATTGCCATTGTTAACAATACAACAATACGCTTTGTTGCGAATTAATGAATTGAATAAAGCGGAAATCCCCGATGACGCATTGATTAAAGTGTACGAAAAAATAGTAACGCGTTCGCTTTTTGGGAATACAAATGCCAGTAGAAACTCAGCTTAAATAACAGATACTATGAATTTAACACATTTACCTACCTCAGAATATGCTCCCTTTTATGCGCCTTATTTAAACGCACTTGGAGCTGTCAATTTGATTGAAGAATTAGAAATTTCGCTTCATGATTTCATTCGTTTTGTACAAAATATCCCGATGGATAAATTTGATTATAGATATGCTGAAGACAAGTGGAACATCAAAGAAATTATCCAGCATGTGATAGATACAGAACGAATTTTTGGTTATCGAGCCTTGCGAATTTCCAGAAACGATCAAACCCCATTGCCAGGTTTTGATGAGAATTACTATGTAAATAATACCGAAGCAACAACTAGAAGTATTCAAGATTTATTAGCTGAATTTTCTGCGGTACGTCATTCGAATTTGTTTCTTTTTAAAAGTTTTTCAGAGGATCAATTAAAAAGAATGGGTATTGCCTCCAATGTGGCTGTTTCAGTGCGAGCAATTGGCTTTATTATGATTGGGCATCAAAAACACCATCTAAATATTTTTCAAGAAAGATATTTATAATTTTTAAAAACAAGTTGACCACAATTTTAGCTTGTTTCCAAAGCCCATTGTATTAGCAGGACTAGTGGAAGGCATCACATGATAGGTGATGCCTTTTATTTGTCCAAATTTTTTAAAAAAGTATTTATGACTTTCCTTTCCATTAAAAACTATTGTTTTGATATTGGGGAACAGTCCAAATAAAGATTCAAAATCATTTTCCTTTTGGTTTTTGATATGAATGTCTAAACTTCCTTGTCTCTCGCAATTCTCTAAAACATCCCAAAGTCCAATTTTATTTACTTGGAGTAGTTGTATTTTTTCTTCGAATATTTCAGATATTGGCATAGCATTCAAGATCGTGTAAAGTATTCTCCAAAAATGATTTCTTTGATGTGCATAATATTCCTGTTTTTCGAGCGAAGCAATACCTGGCATTGTGCCCAAAATCAAAATTTCGGTTTGTGAATCAACATACGGTCGAAAAGATTGAATCATAGCATATTTTTAATGTACAGCATTCTCTTTTTCTAATATCGCTAATGCCAATCGGATTTTCCCATAATCTATTTTTTCTTCAAAATAATCAAAATAGGGTTTCAAAGCATTTGGTGATTCCAGTTTTATTTGAGCATCGGCAATTTGAGAAACTTCTTCTTTTGAGATAAACGAATCCAAATCTATTTCTGCTCCGTCAACATACAGTTTAGCTAAATGGGACATAATTGTACTTAATCCTAATTTTCTTGTTTGGGCAATTTCCGCAACAGTCAATCCATTTTTATAAAGTTCCAATGTTTCTTTGTAGGTTGTGGCTACTTTTTTCTTTTTAGTACCTTTAGCTTTCTGGAAATCTTGAATAACTTTTATAAAAGCTTCGCCATATTTTTCCAGTTTTGCTTTACCAACACCATCAATTGCGAGTAATTCGGTATCGCTCATGGGTCGTTCCGTTTCCATTTGGCGCAAAGCCGCATCACTAAATATTACATAAGCTGGAACGGATTCTTCTTTGGAAATTTCATAACGTAATTTTCGTAAGGTTTCAAAAAGTGAATTAGCTACTGATTTGTTTTTGGTTTCTTTGATTTCTTGCTTCTCGATATTGATTTTCTGAACCGTTGTCAGTTCTACTTTTTCACCTTCAAATAATACTTTTTTAGCCAAACTAGTAAGCCGAATTTTATTTTGTTTATGAAAAGCAATCTCACAGTAGCCAAGATTTATCAATTGTATCAAATATTGATTCCAATCGTACCATGAAAGATCAATACCTACACCATAGGTTTTTAGGTTTTGGTATTCTTTTTCATAAATATAAGCATTTTTAGAACCGCGTAAAAAGTCTATAATTACAGGCAGTGGTTCGGTTTCTTGTAATCTAATAATTGCCGATAATGCTTTTTGAGCAAGTATGGTTCCATCGAAGAAAAGCGGTGGGTTTTTACAAATATCACAATTTCCACAATTCTCTGTAACGAGTTCGCCAAAATACGAGAGTAATATCTTTCTGCGGCAACTCAACGCATCGGCATATTGTTTCATTCGTTCTAGTTTGGCCAGTTGCACTTCGGCGTTTAAACCTTGGGAGGCAAATTTTTGCAATTGAATTACATCGCCATAACTTTCGAATAATACGGTTTTAGAGGGTAAACCATCCCGTCCAGCACGACCAATTTCCTGATAATAACCTTCTATGTTTTTTGGCAAATTATAGTGAATTACCCAACGAACATTAGATTTGTCAATTCCCATTCCAAAAGCTATGGTAGCACAAACCACTTTGCAATCATCGTTGATGAATTCATCTTGTGTTTGAGAGCGAATCTTATTGTCTAAACCAGCGTGATATGCTTTTGCGCTAATGCCTATTTTTTGTAATTTTTCAGCAAGTTCTTCCGTTGTTTTTCTGCTGAGACAATAAATGATTCCTGATTCATTTGGTTTCTCTTTAATGAAATCTGTAATTTGTCTAACTCTGTCTAAAGCGGGACGCACCTCTAAACTTAAATTTTTACGATCAAAAGAAGCGACAAATAGTTTCGGATTTTTTAAGTTTAATTGTTGGCTAATGTCCTTACGAGTAGCTTTATCGGCAGTGGCAGTTAAAGCTAAAATTGGAGTAGAAGGGAAGCGATTTTTTAGATATCCAAGATTTGTGTATGCTGGCCGAAAATCATGTCCCCACGATGAAATACAATGCGCTTCATCAATTGCGATAAGACTTATATTTAAATTATTAAAAATAGAATCCAGAAAAGATAGACTTTCGGGAGCGATGTAAACGAGCTTAATAGCATTTGATTTTAAACTTTCTATATAAAATTGACGTTCGTCTTCAGTTTGACTGCTGTTGATGAAACAGGCTTCAATTCCATTCGCTTTTAGCCCGTCAACTTGATCTTTCATCAAGGCAATCAGTGGCGAGATTACGATTGTAATTCCCGGAAATAGTAATGCTGGTAATTGAAAGCAAATTGATTTGCCACCACCCGTTGGCATTATAGCTAAAGTATCTTGTCCTGAAAGAATGCAATTTATAATATCTTCTTGATTGGGTCTGAATTTTTCAAACCCGAAGTTCTCTTTTAATTTGGCGTGTAAAATTTCTAGAGTCATTTTGATAAATATTTTTAGTTCTAAAGGAATAAAAAAAGGAACTCGTGAATGAGTTCCTTTTTAGCTATTTTTTGAGTTTAATTAATCCTCATCTTCATCATTATCATCCTCATCGGAATAATCCTTTTCGTCAGATTCCTCCTCCTCATCATCCCCTAAATCTGAATCTGGTTTGTCATGATCCTCTTCGTCATCGTCATCAATATCATCGTCTAAATCAAGTCCTTTTATTGGCTCAACAACATCATCAATGATTATTTCATCATCCTCATCATAATTTTCGATTCTGTCTGCAAGTTTTGTGCTCACTTTTACTAAATAAATAGTGTCTTCAGTTCGAACTTCAACTGCCTCTATCAATTCATTTTTAGCGTTTCTAAAACTAATAATATTGGAATCATCATAACCATCTGGAAATTTATCAACCAAAAGATTTAAAATTGCGTTGGTAAGTTTTGCGTAATCAACAATTACTCTTTTCATAAAAAATATTCTATAGATCTAATAAATAAGCGAAAATTAAAGGCGCTACAATGGTAGCATCGGATTCAATAATAAATTTTGGTGTCTTTATATCTAATTTACCCCAAGTAATTTTTTCATTTGGTACTGCTCCAGAATAGGAGCCATAACTAGTTGTTGAATCTGAAATCTGACAGAAATAACTCCAAAATGGAATGTCGTGCATTTCCATATCTTGGTACAACATAGGCACCACGCATATTGGAAAATCTCCAGCTATTCCACCGCCAATTTGGAAAAAACCGATACCGTTTGAACTGTTTTTTGGATACCAATCTGATAAGAAAACCATATATTCAATGCCTGATTTCACCGTTGAAGCTTTTAAATCTCCTTTGATTACATACGATGCAAATATATTTCCCATTGTACTATCTTCCCAACCTGGTACAATAATAGGTAAATTTTTCTCAGCAGCTGCATACATCCAGCTGTCTTTTAAGTCTATTTCATAATATTCCTCAAGTACACCAGAAAGTAACATTTTATACATGAATTCATGCGGAAAATAACGTTCTCCTTTGTCATCTGCATCTTTCCAGATTTTATAAATATGCTTTTGTAAACGACGAAATGCTTCATGTTCTGGTATACAAGTATCAGTGACACGATTTAAACCTCTTTCTAGTAAATCCCATTCATCTTGAGGAGTTAAATCACGATAATTTGGAACTCTTTCATAATGAGAATGAGCAACTAAATTCATAATATCTTCTTCAAGATTGGCACCTGTACATGAAATAATATGTACTTTATCTTGGCGAATGATCTCGGAAAATATTTTTCCAATCTCTGCAGTACTCATAGCACCAGCCATGCTCACCATCATTTTTGCACCATTGGCTAATTGTTGTTCGTATGCCTTAGCTGCGTCAACTAAAGATGCAGAATTAAAGTGCAAGTAATGCTTTTCAATAAACTGACTGATTGGTCCTTTGCTCATTTTTTAAAAATTTAAATACTTAAAAATCATGCGGTTAAAGTTGTTTTTCAAAATTAACGAATTTTTAAATTAACTAATTGATTTATTGTGAATTTATTTCTTTTTGTCGTACCCTAATATTTTCAGGACATCCTGGGAAGTTTGTTGTTCTGAAAAAACTTCAGTTGCTATTATTCCGTTTTCGTCTCTGTCAATTAATATGTGTTTGGGTTGTGGAATCAAACAATGGTGTAAGCCACCATATCCTCCAATGGTTTCTTGGTAGGCACCGGTATTGAAGAAGCCAATATACAATGGTTTTTCTTTATTATATTTAGGTAAATAAATGGCATTCATGTTTTGCTCAGAGTTGTAATAATCATCACTATCACAAGTCATCCCGCCCAATAAAACCCGCTCATAGGTATCGTTCCAGCGATTGATAGCTAACATTATAAAGCGTTTGTTTATGGCCCAAGTGTCTGGTAAAGTGGTAATGAAAGAAGAGTCAATCATGTTCCATTTCTCTCTATCATTTTGTTGCTTTTGATACAAAATCTGATATATAGCGCCTCCACTTTCTCCTACAGTAAAAGACCCAAATTCAGTAAAAATGTTAGGCACATCGACCTCAGCTTCATCACAAGCAATTTTAATCTGATTGATGATTTCGTCAATCATGTATTGGTAATCATATTCAAATGCCAACGAATTTTTAATTGGAAAACCACCACCAATATTTAATCCATCAAGAGTAGGACATTCTTTTTTTAATGCCACGTACACTTTGATACATTTTACTAATTCGTTCCAATAATAAGCATTGTCATTTATTCCCGTATTGATAAAAAAGTGCAACATTTTCAGTTCCAATTTCTTATTTTCCTTTATTTCTTTTTTATAAAACGGAACAATATTTTTATAGCCGATTCCCAATCTGGACGTATAAAATTCAAACTTAGGTTCCTCTTCAGCGGCAATACGAATTCCTATTTTGAATTTATTCTTGATTTGACCTTGTAAAAGATCAAGTTCTTCAAAATTATCAATAATTGGTATGGTGTTTTTATGTCCAGTATTAATTAAACGGGCAATATTCTCAATGTATTGGTCTCTTTTGAAACCATTGCATATCACATAAGTGCTTTTGTTGATCTTGCCATTTGCCAATAAATTTTCAACAATATTAATATCAAAAGCAGACGATGTTTCAATATGAATGTTGTTCTTGAAAGCTTCATTCATTATGTATTCAAAATGAGAGCTTTTTGTGCAATAACAATAGTAATATTTTGCCTCATACTTGTTTTTCTCCATCGATTTACGAAACCAGCTTTTGGCTTTGTTGATGTTATTGGAAATTTGAGGTAAATAAGTAAACTTTAACGGTGTACCATATTGCTCTACCAGTTTCATTAAATCGATATTGTGAAATTGAAGATTATCTTTGTTTAAGGTAAATTCTTCCTGCGGAAAATAATAGGTTTGATTGATTAAATCAGAATATTTTGTATTCATTAGATGTCATAATTATAGATTAAAAAAGTGTACGGTAAAGTAACCTATAATTCAAACCCGAATATTTGCATAAACGATCTGAAGCTTTTCGTGGTCTGCTTTCAAATATTGAAAAATATCAAAATCAAAGTTACCTTTAATGCAATTAAAACGTCTCAATATTCTAAGAAAAGACATATTGTTACGGATTTTACTCGTATCGTAAGTGCGTTTGTTTTGGCTTTTTTTCATTGGTGCAAATGTAAAAAATATTATATACCTAATGCAATCCTTTTTGTAAAAAATAATTAAGATTTATAATCCAAAAAAGCCTCAAGAATTAATTCATTTTCAACAGATTGATTGATCTTTATTTTTCCGATACCGTCTAACAAAGCAAACTGTATGGTTCCATATTCATTTTTTTTGTCGTGGATGAGTAATTTAAGGATAGGTTCAATATCATTTTCATCAAAAACTATCGTACCATAGATTGATTTAATCGTAGATTTTATTTGAAAATATTCTTCCTGATTGATTAGGTTTTTATGAAGTGAAATAAAACTTTCTAATATCATTCCCACCGCTATAGCTTCTCCGTGCAATAAAGTAGTTTTAATATCCTTTTCGAGAAAGTAACTTTCAATTGCATGACCAAGCGTATGACCAAAATTTAATGCTTTACGAATATTTTTTTCGGTGGGATCTTGCATTACAATTTCGTTCTTAATTACAATAGAACGATATATTAATTGATCAAAATCAGCAAAATCAATAGCCTTTAAGTCTAAAAATTGTTCCCAATATTCCTGGTCGTATATTAAGCCATGTTTCAGCATTTCTGCAAGGCCAGATCGCATCTCATTTTGCGGGACAGTTTCTAAATATTGGGTATCAATTAGTACCATAATAGGCACATTTATAACTCCTATTTGGTTTTTTAGATTGCCTAAGTCTACACCATTTTTACCTCCTACAGAGGCATCAACCATCGATAATAGGGTAGTTGGAATGTGAATAAAATCGACTCCTCGTTTGAAGGTTGAAGCCACAAAACCACCTAAATCAGTAACTACACCGCCCCCTAAATTGATGATTAAACTCTTTCTATCGGCACCAAGTTCTGTGAGGACATTCCAAATTTGGACGCAAGTCTCAATATTTTTATTTTGTTCTCCCGAATCAAATTCGATGATTTCAATCGTAAGATCAGTTTCTAAAAAAGGGAGAAATAGTGTTGTGCAATATTCATTTGTATTATTGTCTACTATAATGAATATTTTTGAATATTTATTTTCTTTCAAATGAAGATTTAATGCTTCGTATGCTTTTTCATTGAAATAAATAGGGTAGTTATTGGCTTGAATTGATTGCATCATTAGTGATTAAATTGAATCGCAAAATAAGGCAATTTTTGCTAAATAATATTCAAAACTCTCTCTATATTTGTACAAAATTAAACAAATAATGGAAAAAATATTTGATAATACGCAAGTTGCTTTTGCATTAAAAAGTGATACAGAACTCGATCGAGCTTATTTTCTTTTCAAAATGATAGCCAATCAGCCGCTAGTTCGAATTGGGACTGCTGTTACTAATTTTGCTCTGAAAGCGAATCTTCCTGTTGAAGGGTTGATACGTGCAACTGTTTTTGATCACTTTTGTGGTGGTGTAAATGAATTAGATTGTCTGTCAGTTGTAGATAAAATGTATACCAAAGGTGTTTCTTCAGTTTTGGATTATTCTGTAGAAGGAAAAGAAGAGGAAGAGCAATTTGATGCTGCCTTAGAGATGACTTTAAAGACTATTGAATTTGCCAAAGAGCGCATGGCTATTCCTTTTGCAGTTTTTAAACCAACAGGTTTTGGTCGTTTTGAGTTGTATGAAAAATTAGGAGAAAAACAAATTTTAACCCCTAATGAGCAAGCAGAATGGGATAGAGTAGTGGTTCGATTTGATTTAGTTTGTAAACAAGCGCATTCAAAAAATGTAGCCTTGCTAATTGATGGTGAGGAAAGCTGGATGCAAGACGCTGCAGATGATTTAGTTACTGAAATGATGCGCAAATACAATAAAGAAAAATCCATTGTTTTCAATACGTTGCAGATGTATCGTTGGGATCGTTTGGATTACCTGAAAAAATTACACGAGCAAGCCAAAAAAGAGGGATTCTTCATTGGAATGAAATTAGTTCGTGGCGCTTACATGGAAAAAGAGAATGTTCGTGCCGAGGAAAAAGGCTATCCATCACCAATATGTACGTCTAAAGAAGCAACAGATGAAAATTACGATGCAGCAGTGCATTACATGATCGAGCATTTAGATATGATGTCTATTTTTGCAGGAACACATAATGAGTTAAGTACGTATACGTTGATGGAATTGATGCAGGAAAAAGGCATTAAGAATAGCGATGATCGAATATGGTTTGGTCAATTGTATGGTATGAGTGATAATATTAGCTATAATCTGGCCGATCATGGCTACAATGTTTCGAAATATTTACCTTTTGGACCAGTTAAGGATGTGATGCCTTACTTAATTCGACGTGCTGAAGAAAATACTTCTGTTGCAGGTCAAACGAGCCGCGAGTTATCAATGATCAAAGCAGAGCGCAGCCGTAGAAAAGGAAAGTAGTTATTAGTTCTGTTCAGTTTTTAGTATTCAGCAACATTTATGTCCAAAAAAACTCCATTCAATAAACTAAATGGAGTTTTTTTAGTTCAAATGAACCATGAAATTTACGAATTACTAAACTGTAGATTGCTCAAATTTTTATAAATACCATTTTCTAGTGTAATTAATTCTTGATGGGTTCCTTGTTCTGAAATTTTTCCATTGTCTAAAACTAGGATTTGATCAGCACTACGAATGGTTGATAAACGATGTGCAATAATAATACTTGTTCTCCCTTGCATCAAAATTTCTAGAGCTTCTTGCACTAACTTTTCACTTTCACTATCTAAGGATGATGTGGCTTCGTCTAGAATCAAAATACTTGGATTTTTTAGTAAGGCTCTAGCTATAGCAATACGTTGTCGCTGACCACCAGACAATTTAATTCCTCTCTCACCAACAATAGTTTCAAATTTTTCAGGAAAGCTTTCTATAAAATTGTATGCATTAGCTTGTTTTGAAGCGGTTAGAATTTCTTCTTCAGTAGCATTAGGTTTTCCGTATGCTATGTTTTCTCTGATTGTCCCACCAAATAAAATGACGTCTTGTGGCACAATACTCATGTTCCCACGAAGATTTTCTAAATCAAAATCATAAATATTTTTCCCATCCACGAGTATTTCTCCTTCATCAATGTTATAAAAACGCAGTAGAAGGGAAGCAATAGTTGATTTTCCAGTTCCACTTGGACCTACTATCGCTATTTTTTGTCCAAAACTGGCAGTAAAGCTTACGTCTTTTAATACTTTGATTTCTTTTCTAGAAGGATAACTAAACGCCACATTATTGAAAGTTACGTTACCTTTAATTTTCTCTATGGTCGCAAGATCTCGATTAGAATTAATTTTTTCGGGCGTTTCACCTAACAGCTCAAAAACTCTCTCTGTTGCGCCAATCGCTTTCTGGATTTGGGCGTAAAGCTCAGCGATTCCGCCGAATGAAGCTCCCACAAAAGTGGAATATAAAACAAATGAGATCAATTGTCCAACACTCATTTCGCCACTAATACTCAATTGTACACCATACCAAACAACAGCAACAATAGCTCCAAAGAGGCAGAAAATTATAAATGAAGCAAAGTAGCCACGGTATTTTCCACCTTTAATAGCAATTGTAACTACTTCTTTTATTTTTCCGTTGTATCGAGCAATTTCGTACCATTCATTGGCAAAAGCCTTAACAATACTAATACCTTGCATTGTTTCCTCTACAACTACTTGGCTTTCTGCTACTTTATCTTGAACATTTTTTGAATATTTCCTTATAAAACGCCCAAAAACAACGGCAGCAACGGCCACAAGTGGCACAACGGAAAGCATCAATAAAGTCAATTTTATACTTTCGTTTGCTAATAAAATAACGCCACCTATAATTAAAATAAATTGTCGTAAAAATTCGGCTATGGTAGAGGTAAGCGTATCCTGAATTTGAGTAATGTCAGAACTAATTCGGCTATTTAATTCACCCACTCGTTTTTGCGAAAAGAATGACATGGGTAGTTTTACTAAATTGCTATACAGAGACACTCTGAGATTGGCTAAGGTATTTTCGGTAAAATTGACAAATAAAGACAATCTAAAAAAAGAAAAAATCGATTGAAGAAATAAGATCACGATTAAACCTCCTGCAATCATATTGGCTTGTGTATTGTCTTTATTTTTGACGCAATCAATTAGCATTCCCATTAGTTTAGGAAAAGCAAGAGCAGTTGCACCAGTGAAGAGTAAAAAAATTAAACCTACATAAAATTTCCAACGGTGGTTTCCTGCATATTCAAATATAACCGTTGCTTTTTGGAGTGAAGTTGCAGTAATTTTTGATTTTGGTAAATCGTTTTCTTTGAATCTGGCCATTATTTTTTGTTTATTACGCAAATGTAAGACTATAACGAATCATTACAAAAAAATAAGAGTGTTTGATTGTTATGGTAAAGCCTTATGAGTGAGTATAAAAGATAAAAGGGATGATTTTTTATTTATTTATTTTATGATTATGCTTGCAGATCCCAATTCTAGCTCTATATTTGCACTCGCAATACGGTATTTAAAGCACTTTATTGTTTAGGGCGATTAGCTCAGCTGGTTCAGAGCACCTCGTTTACACCGAGGGGGTCGGGGGTTCGAACCCCTCATCGCCCACAATAATTTAAAAACCTCCAAATTCATTTGATTTTGGAGGTTTTTTTTGTTCAAAAATTGACTGATAATTTATAAAATTTCCCAACACCTTACATTACTAACAATAGTACGTTTCCATTGCGTAAGGTGTAAGATATAATCGGGATCAATACAAAGCCCTTTGGGAAGCAAAAATTAAGGATAAAAATGAAAAAGCCAAATAGTTGTCTAAAACAGGATTTTCTTATTTTTAAGAATGCAGGATATCGCAGGAATTTACCGTTTATAGGATTTCAAAACTATTTTGGTAAATAAGCAATGTTTCCTTTTTTCTAAAGCGGAAGATTTTATTTTGATAAGTAGGTTGTTGCAATAATTGTTTATCGTTGAATTGCACCAAATTGAATTGTAAATTATCAATAGTAAAGCTATCCAGTTTTATTTCATAACTGGCGACAAACCCAATAGCTTTTTGTTCTACATAAATTCCGGGACTATAATCTTTTCTACTTTCAGTTTTATGAATATTATATAATGGAAAAAGCAATAGTTCTTGGTCTAAATCTTTGATGTGAAGTTTTTTGATTTTTTTTCCATCTACTAATATTTCGATTTGATTTTTAGAAGAGTTAAGCAATCCAGTAATTTTGTTACCTGGTAAATGCTCAACTGATGGAATGGAAGGTATTTTAAGATTGTAATAGAAAAATGGATCCAATAAGGCTTTAATTAATGGAACTTTCATTCTAGCCGCTACTTTTAAGCATTCGTTTAAAAGATCCTCACTGCACTCGAATTTTTTTAGTGTCCAACTTTCCCCGTGAAGATTGATTTTGAGGTTTTGCATTGAAATTATATTTTGAAATAAAAAGGCTTTTTAAAACTGAACCTAGTAGTTACGCTATTCTATGACGGACAAACCTCAATCAATTATTATTGGAGTAATAAGTTCCATTTCCTTGCCTAAATTTTGTTTCCATCATTGTTGTAAATCACTTTATTTATATCGTTTTAATGTTGCTTCCAGTATTTCAATCATTTTATTTTTTAGACTTTCTGGTTCTAGGACTTGTACTTCCTGACCCATGGAGAGCAATTCCATAATAAAATCGTAGGTTGGACTCATGAATAATTCGATGACACATTCTGTTTCATTTTCAGACACTATTTTTTGAGAAGAATGTAATGGCAGAGATTTTATGTAATCGGCTTGGCCGTGTGATAGGCATAGCTTAATTTTCTCCGGTTTTGTACCGTCAGAGATGATACCAAAAGAATACTGAAATTTTTCTTCCGGATTAAAGTCATTAGGATATTCAAATTTTTTACTCGTCATATTTAAATTTGAAATTCTGTCTAAACCAAATGTTTTAACGATTCCATCCTTAGAATCTTGAGCTATTAAATACCAACGATTCCTAGCTTCCTTTAAAGCTAAAGGATATACAATACGTATTTTCTTTTCATTGTTGGCTTTCCAAAATTTCTCGTGGGTAAATTGTACTTCAAATTTATTTTTTATAGCGTGTAATAAATTGTGCATGAGTTCGACTCCGAGTGGTTTTCTTTTTTCAATAATAATTTGGTTTAAAACAGAATCCGAAATACTTAAAGCATTGAATATCTGAAAGGATTCAATGAGTCGATCGGTCTTTACCTCATCGGCATCTTCTATGATCTGATACACGTTTTGTGAACGTTGGTATTTAATAATAATTTTATAAATTCCCCAAATCTCCTCTACGTCACGTTCAAAAGTACGTTTTGAAATCATATAATTTTCAGCCTCATCTAAAGAATGTTTTTCTAAATGATCTTGTAAATCTTT
The DNA here is from genome assembly GCA_051990185.1 of Flavobacterium sp. DT2-2. Lineage (GTDB taxonomy): Bacteria > Bacteroidota > Bacteroidia > Flavobacteriales > Flavobacteriaceae > Flavobacterium. The sequence goes on from JAFCUE010000013.1 coordinate 37,009, forward strand.
AAAGGAGCAAGGATTGGATCGTAACTTATTGATAATTAAATGATGTCGTTTGATGAATTGTTTTTTGGACATTGGGTGTGATTTTAAAAGAAATCGGATGATTTCATGATTCGATATTTTGACTTATTGAAACGTTTTTCTAAATAAAAGCTCAATGGCTTTGATCCCTTTTTCATTAATACTTCGAGATCCTATACCGGCAAAATCGACAGTTGTTATTTTAGGGATTTCAGACAACAAACTGAATTTTTTATCTAAATAATTCCAGTAAAACCATTCGTTTAATTCCTGTTCAAATACAAAGACTTCCTTATCGTTATCTATCGCCATTTGGACAGTAACTCCTGTGCCTCCTTTAACGAATCGTTTGTTTTCTATTTGGATAAAAGTACTTATTGCAAATAATTGTTCTGCATTTTTTACCTGAAACCAGCAACGGGCATAGAGTTTTAAATAGGATTTTAATCGATATTTTTTTAAGGTCTCGTTGGCTGTGTTTACGTGAGCTACACCTTCAAGATATTCCTTTTCGCTTAGTTCATATTTGTTTACACTAGTATGATAAGCTGTTTGATAACTGTAAGCAATTGATTGAATGTTATAGAGGGTACTAATTTTTTCAAAATAAGTATCAGCACCCTCCGCGCCACCAGAATGGCATCGGATGTTGTTCTTGAAATTGAAATTTTTTAAACTCATTTTTTAAAATAGAACTATTTAATAACAAAGTGCTTTAAAAAATGCTTTTGTTTCCTCTTCAAAAACATCAACCGGAATTTGATGTGCTAAATCACTTATTATCGTAATCGCATAATCTGTTTTAGCAGCAACATTTTGTGCAAAAAAAGCCAAATTGTCTTTTGCTTTTATGATGGTATCCTGACCGCCTAAAACAATTCGCATATGTAAGGATTGATTTATTGGGATGCTTACCGGTACTATTTGTTCGATAGTATTCCTATAAGGTAATGCGGGATTGTATAACAATGCACAAACACCTAAACTATTGGCTAAATGATAGCCTGCAAAACCGCCTATGCTGCTGCCTATTATGGCATTGATATCCTGCGTTTGATAAGCATCATATAAATGCTGTATCATATTGGGATTCGATTTATAATCTAATTCAGGCGCAATAACATTACCGTATTTTTCGAGAATTACTCTTTTTTCGGGACTTAATTTACTTTCAAGTCCGTGGAGGAAAAGTATGTTCATAGTAATTTTATTTATAAATTAGTGCGTTCCGTCATAAATGGAATAGCCATGATAAAATCCTGCTACAAATGATTCTTTATCATAAGCCCAAATATTTAGATCTTTTTCGTCTTTACAAGTGTTTTGTCTAATTGCTTTTCCGATAAAATCGCCAATGTCAGTTAAATCCTTAGTTCCTTTATAACGACTTTCATTAGCCACCTTTTTGTATTCCTTTGTGATTTCAATAATGTCATCACAAATTTTATTGAACAAATCATGTTGTTCTTCGGGTTCTAGTTCCTGGTATTTGATTTCTTTCACTGCGTTCTGTTTTTAGATAATTGAAAGAAGTCCCATCAATTGGTCTTTTGTTAAATTACCATCAATATAATATTTTACACTGCCGTATTTTTTGTCTTTTATTTCGCTCCCATCAATGTAATAGATTAAAGTGCCGTGTTTTTTATCTCGCACTTCATTGTTTTCAACATGATAATGTATTTTCCCATGTTTACTATCTCTGGTGATGTCTGAATTATTAAAATAAAATTTCACATGTCCATTTCTACTTTTTTCACGCACTTCATTCCCATCGATATAAAATAGAGTTGTACCATGTTTTTTATCTTTAATTTCATTTCCATCTAAATAGAATGCTACTTTTCCGTATTTTTTGTCTTTGATTTCTGGCATTGGTTTATTTATTTTGTTGATTGATATGTTCTAAAATTTTAGCGTATAATTCCTTATTCGTTTCTATGATCGATGTGATTTTACCAGCAAATTCTTCTGCTAATTCATCTTTTTTAAGGTTTATTTTTGATAATAGATCCAAATCGCTAAAATTGAAGTTTTGATCTTTAAACCAAATTACAGATTGGTCACCATAATTGTAGCGAGGAAGTATTAACGTTTTATCAAGATTATCAAAAATATCTTTACATTTTATTTGATTTTGCATTTCGGAATTTAATAATATTCCATAAATTACTTCTCCATTATTTTTGTTATATCTACAGTAAAAAAAAGCTCTGTCATTACCAGATTGATGAAACAAAATATGATTAAATCGATTTATCAAATCAGGTTTAATTTCAATATGCCATTCATTGCCTAAATTGTTTTTACACGAAACTTTAACTTTTTCCCAAAATTCAGTAATGATTTGTGTTTTTACTTTTTCAAAATTGTTTGCAATTTGTGAAGCTTCTAAAAAGTTATTTTTTATTAGATCTGATATTTCCATCTTTAATTCATTGTTTATTGTTTGGTGTGTTAATTTCTTCAAAAGATTACTATATTGTTTCAACATTTCTCGAAGCATTGGCTGCTGAATAGCTTCTGTATGACATTTATCAATCCAACTTAAAATTTTATCCTTATAACAAATCAGTATTATATCTTCGATATTAATATTGATTTGTTCATCTAAATGACAATAACTTTCTTTAGATGGTTTTTTTCCGTCTAAAGTCAAATAAATAAGTTTACAGTTTTTATAATGATTTTTGTAGCGCAATAATTGCCCTTTTTGATCAGTTGCATAAATTTTATTTTCGATAACAACTTCTATCTTATTTCTTTCATCTTTAATCACAATATCAATGTATCCGCCTACGGTATAATCTCTATTTATTATCCCAATATGTTCTTCAACAATTACTTTTGCATTGTCAAAATCAAAATTTTCTATACTTTTCAATTCTTCAATTTCTTCAAAAAAATATTTTAAAAAAACACTTCCTTGAGAATGAGACCCTTTTGGGTTTAGTAATTCTGCTATAATTCGGGAATGTGTTTTTACTTCGTCACTTTCCATTCCCATTACTGAGAAAATATTGAAGTTTTCACCAGTTGATTTTGCAAGCTTTTCATAGCTCTTTAATAAACCACTAACTTGGGATAATAAATTTTTAGCCTTTTCAGTATTCATTTTTAAAATTATATTTTATTTATATTGATTTCAATTCTCGCATCGAAACCAATTTGGACTAATTTTGAATGTGAGTTTATAAAAATACATTAATTAAAATGAGTTTTTTATCAATTATGTTGATTAATTTTAACAATCGTAGCATTTAAAGTCCCAATATACTCAACGAAGCATTGTAGTATAAATCAAAATCTTCATGCCTTTCTTCATACTTCAAATTTGGATAAAAACCTAAATCACCGAAATGTTCATTCATAATAATTCCTCGTATTGATGTTCTTATAGGTGCTGCCGATTTAACAGCCTTAATCCAGGTATTTATATTAGCTTGTGACATGTTTCTACCTTGCATCCTCTGTAAAGTATAATACTTTTTAAGTATGGCTATATGCGCAGGCATTTGATTTATGATGCTTCCATATTTAGTATATAAAGAATTGTATATTGAAACAAATTGAGGGATATCCTGTGGATTGTAACGAGAAAGGTTCATAGCTCCGGTTTCTATTTTTAGCATTTCAGATTCCCGCTCTTTATCATAATATACAGTACCGTATTTACTTAATTCTTTCCTTGATTGTTGTTTTTCTGCTATTAATTTCTTTTGAGATTCAATATTGGATAGTAGTTCTGGATTATCCGAAAAATACTTTTTACCCGTAGTAACATTTGTAAATATTTCAGACCCTAAGGTTTTTGGTTTATTTACTTTTTGGTCTAATAATGTTCCCTCAATAACTTCGTTATTCACATAACCTTCCGAATCGTATAAAACGGTATATTTCGAATTCGAAACCTCAAAATCACCAACAAGTTCTGAATCTTGTACTATTGTAGATCCATTCAATAGTAAACATTTCTTCACTATTACATTGTTACTAGGCAGTCTTTTCTTTTTAAACTGATCTACAGTTACTAGTTTTCTTTCAGAATCTAAATATCTATCAACCTCCCATGCTTTTGTTGGTTCTTCTAACTTATTTATTGCTTTGCAATACCACAAGCATCTTTCAATTGTAGTTTCGTAATTTGACTGGTCTAAGAAAGACCTTGTTTTTTGCGGTTTTTTACCATTAGGAGAAAGTATTATGAGTTCATTATTCGTTCTCCCATAACTATCATGATAATAAATTTTATTTTTCAAGATTAAATTCTGTGCTTCATCAATCAGTGGTTTAGTTATTTCATATTTTTCTTTTGACTTACTATATGATTCCAGATTGTTTATAATTGTTGCGATATCAGCATTGATTTCTTCATTGTTTTTTTTGAATTTTAACCATTGATCATAATCTTTTCTATATCGATTCATCTCTCGGAATACCTCTTTGTATTCTTGAGTTTCAACTAAAGTATCTTTGTAAACTGGAATATCTATGTTCTTTTCTTCTATTATTTTAAGGGAGCTGGTTAGCTTGTTGATTACTACATCTTCAGTAGTAATACTAATTGATTTTTGTTGTGAATACCCTAAAATACTTAATAATAGTGCTAGTAATGTGATTGCTTTTTTCATTTTTATATTGTAAAATTATTTGGTTCTTTTTTGAATTTCATGAGAAACTATTTTTTTGTTTTTAAAACTCAATGTCGTAAATATTCACTCTGATATACTCTAATATGGTTTTTCTATACTCTTGTTTCGTTATTTCCCAGTCTTTCGAAAAAGTGCAAGAATAAAAATATAAAAGCTCAAAAACATCCTCCTTTGTAGTGGCAAGAACATCCAGATATTTTACATACCTCCAAAAACAAAAATAGTCTTCATCATAGTAATCCTCTGTTTCTCCCAATATTCGTTTCTGAAAAGGGAATCCCTCCACCTCATACCCTTTGGCTTCACAGTAGTCAATAATTATTGACCGGACTGCACTTTCATATATTTCGGCAGTTGTAAAATCGGCAATATCTCCAGGAACTAGTTTCCACTGCTGATACTGTTTTTCTATTTCTACTTTAATGGCATCGATTTCCATAATTTTATTCTATTTTCCAATTTACATCACCTAAATTCAAAACACCATTCATTTCAATTTCCAGCCAATCTCCAAGTTCACAACAGCATAATTTAATGCTGCATCCTGAAAGACTATCTGATTCGGCATTTATTTCCACACCTCTTTTTTGGTGAGCTTTCATTTTTTCATATTGCTGATCCGAGAGCTCGATACTAATTTTCTTCATAGTTTGTAGTTTCTAAAGCCAGTTTAACCATTCGTTTTGCGTTAAATACGGAACATTATTTATGTCACATATGGACATTGTATGCCCCGTTCCGCCCGTTTTTGGGTTGTCTAAATCATCGTAAAAGAAAGCGAAAGTAGTCGGCGGAATTCCTGAATTTGTTCCAGTCACTTTAACGGTATCCCGTATGATATAAGCTGCTTTAATAGCAAATCGATCTTTTGCACCGCCAACGTATTTGTCTATAAGCGATTTCGTTTTTTTATTATTTTTCGACTGATAAACGACTTCCGATTCGTTTGCCAAATCAATTTTATCCAATGAAATGGTTTCATAAGCATTGTTTTGCTTCTCACGATGATTGTCAAACGGCGTGATTACTTGCAATCGCTCGGGTGCTACCTGTAAAACGCCTTGTGAGAAATAAAAATCGGCACCAGCGGCATTACCACTTCTAAAAGTAGCCAGCGGCAAATGCGTTGCTAAAAGATTTCCTAATTGAATTAATTTTTCTTTATCCAATTCTAAAACATTTCGTTTTCCTTCCAAAAGGATAATTGTGTTTTTTATATTATATTGGGTTGTAAATTTGGATAATGTCATAACGTGTTTTTTAAATTCTAAACAAAAGTACACTGCGTTAACGTCAATCGATGACGTGGTTCTTAGTGTGCGGCAATTTTTTTGTAAATATTTTAATGTCAGCTCCAATTTGGTCATTCATCCTTACCAAAACGTTAACGGTAGGTTGAGAACTGATTCAAAAGACCATTTATTTTATCCCTGCCTACAGGATTCATAGAATGACAATAGAATTTAGGACAATCAAAATTGTTGTCTAAACAATAATCAACTAGCCATATAGCACATTCATAACCTGTTTTTTCATTATGTATCTGTGCATCTTGCCATTCTTTTGATTGGTCATTATCAACAGATGGAGGAGGTGATGTGTTTTCCATATCTGCCAAATCGTGGTCAAAAGAAATATAATCAGGCAAACCATTTATGGTAATCCATTGAACAAACTCAATATAGCTTTTTACAATCTCCCATTTTTTTTGTAAAAACATAGTTTGCTGTGTGTACCTATAAACATCGTGTGGATGGCGAATGTCATCCAAAAAAAGAAACCTACCATTTTTATATGATTGCATCGAAATTATTTTATTTTGGAAAAAAACTGATAATCAACCTTAATCCCCATCCAGACTTCGTCAATATTGTAGATGTCAAACCAGGCTAAATCGCTATGATCGTACAAATGATGAAAAGAATAACAATGATTTGTTTTCGCGATGAGTGAATCTAGAGGAATAAAACTCATACCGCCTACCGTATTTGAGCAAGACTCATTATATTCTACTTCCAACTGACGGAAACCTACAAAGCCATCCCATGTATTTGTATAGAAAGGATTGCCGTAAATTTTCGGATCGTATTTTTTATAATGTTTGTTATTCCAATATTCCGATTCAACTTTAATATTAAAATCTTTAATTTCTTTATTGGTAACTATTAATTCGCATTGTTTTTCAATTTTTCTATATTGATTGAATACCTTTTTTTCTTGCTCTCGAAGTTTATCGTTTAGGAGCACTAATTTTTCATCAAGTTCTGTTGACCATTTGAATTGACTATTTACGTGTTCATTACGATCACATATTGCTTTTTTTTCACTTTCATTTCTTTCATTAGAATGTTTTTGAATGGCGCTGATGAAACCTCTTTCGAGTTCTTTGTCTATATTCATTTTTTTTTATTTATTTAATTTCCGAAACCAACTGCTTTTTTCAGTCTAGGTTCATAATTATTACTACTATCAAAATTAAAAATATCGGAAATGGGTAATGGGTGAGTCACTTCAATCTGATAGTTCAATTTGTTCAATAATGCTGTAAAGCATAACCATCATGCCTCCATTCGTAAAGTTATCTACCGAAACATATAACGATTTTTCGAATAAGTTTTCCTGATTTTTTGATTTGTATTAGCCATAGAAATTGTTTTAAAATGCAATACTATGGACGCATAGCGACAAGACATGACATTAAATAAAAATGTTCCAACTATTTACTATAATTGGCAAATAGTATTGATAGTCTAAACTTTTGTTTTTTAATTTACTCTTACAAACTAAAGTTATATCGGCAACCCAATTCCAATTTTTGCGCCGGAATACATAGTAGAAGAAACGATTTCAATAACTTCTCTGGCTAAGCTTCGCTTTTGATAATATAGCGGTAGGTGGTCTACAATATTTATTTAAGAGTCCTTCAGATGGAATTCCTTTGTCTATGATTCGTTCTGGAAGCAGGTCAATTACTATTTTCGGTTCATTTAAGTTTTTGGACGTATACCTGAAACGAATATATCTTTTGATTTTAAAGTAATCTGGGATAAAATCCAAAACATCGGTGATTTATTTTCCAATCTAAATATTACCAGATAAATCTTAGTTTTACACTTTAATAATAACTACTTTATTGACAACTTCTTTAAATCCTGCATGAAATGGTTCGTAAACAGTTCCGTATGGCCCACTATAATTTACAAACCTCCAAAGTCATTTGATTTTGGAGGTTTTTTTTCTTTTGCAATAAGTCAAATTAGTCATTTATAATATGAAAATAGGAATCGACATCAAAAGTTGAGGTTATCAAAAAAGTTAACCAAAATTACTTAACAGCTAGTTTGTCTTACTCCAATAATATTTTAACATGCTTTACTGCATTAGACATATTACATTACAGATATTTGAAATCATTCACTAACTCTTAAAATTATAACAAAAATTTAGGTGGTAAAATAATTTGTATTTTATAATTTTTAAATACTTTTGCAACCTTAACTTAATTAACTAATTAATAATGAAAAAAATAATTTTATTACTTTCTGCTGCTGTTGTTTTAATTTCTTGTAGCAAAGTTGGCAAAGATGAATATATCATTTCAGGGACTGCAACAGGTATTGAAAATGGTAAAACAATTATTCTTGAAACTCAAGATGCAACAGGAATGATGTTGCCAAAAGATACTGTAAAAGTTGAAAATGGAAAATTTGAAATGAAAGGAAAAATTACGGAACCTTCATTTTATACCCTACAATTAGAAGGAGCACAAGCTAAAATTCCTTTTATTCTAGAGAATGGCGAAGTGACCATTGCTATCAACAAAGATAGTATCCAAAAATCTAAAGTTTCAGGAACTTACAACAATGATGAATATGTAGCTTTTAATGAAGAAATCACAAAAGTTCAAAAGAAACTTATGGATTTTCAAAGCAAAAATATGAAAGCTATGGAAACTGCTCAACAAACTAAAGATACTGTTGTAATCAATAAGTTGATGTCAGATTTTACAAAAATTCAACAAGAAGTAGGTGAAGCCTCGAAGGCGAAATATGTCACTTACGCTGAGACTCATCCTAAAGCTTTTATTTCAGCTTTGATCATTCAAGGTATGTTAAATGATCCAACGGCTGACGTTGCTAAATCTGAAAAATTATATAATAGTTTGGAAGAATCATTGAAAAAAACTAAACCCGGAATCGCTATTAAAACTAAGTTAGCTGAAATGAAAATGCCAGGTGTTGGAGCTGCTCCAGTTCCAGCAGCACCTGCTGTTGAAGCTAAATGAAGAACAGATTTTTCAGGTCCTAACCCGCAGGGTAAAATAATATCTTTGAAAGAAAATTTAGGAAAAGTAACTATAGTTGATTTTTGGGCCTCATGGTGTGGACCGTGTCGCCAAGAAAATCCAAACGTAGTAGCAATTTATAAAGAATTACATAGCAAGGGCCTTAATATAATTGGTGTTTCTTTAGATAAAGATGCCAAAGCTTGGAAAGATGCAATTGCAAAAGACAAGTTGACTTGGAGTCATGTTTCAAATTTAAAATTTTGGGACGAGCCTATAGCTATTCAATATAAAGTAGAATCTATACCAGCTACTTTTATTCTTGATGCATCAGGAACCATTGTAGCAAAAGATTTGAGAGGTCCTGCACTAAGAGCAAAAGTCTTAGAACTTTTAGCAAAATAAGTTCAATTATTCTTTTAAAATAAAAAATCTCCCTAGTGGAGATTTTTTATTTTATTCAATACCAATAGGTTAAAAGTAATAGTAAAATTAAGTACAAATTTAGTTTGGAAACTTCAAAACTGTTTCTATATTTGCACCCAGTTAGCACAATAAGCAATGCTTGTTGAGTCTTGGGGAGATACTCAAGCGGCCAACGAGGGCAGACTGTAAATCTGCTGTGTAAACTTCGCAGGTTCGAATCCTGCTCTCCCCACTAAAACGTTTCAAGTAATTGAAACGTTTTTTTTATTTATACTAAATTGTTACTTTCATCATTTTATATTTAGGTTATAAAAACAAATCCCATCTCATTTTTTATCTGAGATGGGATTTTCTTAACTATGATTTTTAGCTTATTTATTCTAAAATAAAACTTACCATTACATTGGCGGTTATATTTATTTCTCCTACGGCCATAGTTTGCTTTGGCGCACTATCATCACTCATTTCCATTGTTTTCATTGCGGCATACATTGGCTGCGGGTAATAGGTTTGTGAATTATCAGATATGGTTAAGGCACGTCCTACTTTTTGTCCTAAAACAGACACGTAATCTTCGGCTTTCATTTTTGCGTCTTTCATTGCTAATTTTCTCGCCTCGGATTGATATTGTGCTAGTTTCGAAGATTGAAAAGTTACAGCATCAATTCTGTTAATTCCTTGCTCAACCAATCCTTCCATCAATTCATCATATTTTGATAAATCTCTTAATAAAATTTCGATAGTTTGGGTAGCGTTGTAACTGTGTTTCTTTTTTTCATAATCGTATTGTGGATTTAATGAAACGCGCTGCGTTTTATAATCTGTAGGAGCCACGTTCATTTTTTTTATGAATTTTAAGACCGCATCAATCTTTTCATCATTTTGTTTTTTTACATCTTTTGCGTTATTTCCTTTGGTTTCAACCGTAACCATTATAGTGGCCTGATCTGGAATAACTTTTACTTTTCCTTCTCCACTTACATTTATTTGAGGAACTTGTTTTACTTCCTGTCCATAAGACATTGAAATAAATAAAAGAGACAGAATCAATAGTGCTTTTTTCATTTTTATGTAATTTATTTGTTTGTACTAATTTCTTTTCAAAAGTTGTGCCATTATAATTTTCCTAACTTTTCCATAACAAAAAGAATAACTATTGGAATGGCCAATAATAGCACCATTAAAGTATGTTCTACAAACAATGTAGGTTCTTTGAGCAATGTAATCAAATAACCACCTATGGCGCCTCCAAAATGGGCGGTGTGACCAATATTATCGTTTTTAGCCTTCATCCCGTAAATAGAATACAATAAATACAAGATTCCAAAAATGTAGGCAGGCATGGGTATAACAAAAAAGATACCCAACATCATATCTGGCTGTAGTAATATTGCCGAATATAAAACGCCAGTTACAGCGCCTGAAGCTCCTACGGCCCTATATCCATAATCGTCCTTGTGAAAAAACATGGTTAACAAACTTCCAAAAATTAGACTTCCAAAATAGATTATTAAAAAGGAAAAATCGCCTAAATAACTGATAACAACGGGAGCAAAAAACCAAAGTGTCAACATATTAAATATCAAATGAGTTATGTCAACATGCAAAAAACCGGAAGATAGCATCCTAATTTGTTCACCACTGCGAATGCTCCCCACATGAAACTCATATTTTCTAAAAAATGAAAGATCATTAAACCCTTTGTAACTGATTAGAACATTTACAACAATTAGTGCTATTAATACGGTATTCATAAAATGTATATATTGTGAAATGTAAAGATAGTCTTTCTGAAATAGTGATTCATACACTATCAAAATTTATAGCAGTCTATATTTTTGGACTATATTTGCAAGAAAAGCAACGGCATGCAATTTCTTATTTACATCTTGACTTTTCCGTTTTTATGGATGGTTTCCATTCTTCCTTTTAGGATTTTCTACTGGTTTTCTGACTTTATTTATATCATTGTTTATTATGTTATTGGCTATCGCAAAAAAATTGTCAAGGCAAATTTAGTACTGACATTACCTCACCTTAGCGACAAAGAACGTTTAATCATCGAAAAAAAATCGTATCGTCATATGTGTGACATGTTTCTGGAAATGATTAAAACCATGACTATTTCAGTAGCTGAAATGAATAGAAGATTCGTCGTAACGAATATTGAATTAGTAAAAGAATATGAAGTCAAAGGAAAAAGTACTATTTTACTGGCGTCTCATTATGCGAGTTGGGAGTGGTTGTTGTCACTTAATGAGAAAACTAGTTTTAAGGGAATTGGCGTTTATAAAAAAATTGCCAATACCTATTTTGATAAATTAATTCGAGATATTCGATCAAAATATAATGCTGAACTGGTAGAAACAAAACATACAATTCCATTAATCGCCGAAAACCAAAATAAAGGTATTTTAAGCATGTATGGATTAGCCAGCGATCAATCTCCAAAATTGAACAGAGCTTTCCATTGGGATTCCTTTATGGGAATAGAAGTACCCGTGCATACGGGTGCAGAAATGCTAGCTAAAAAATACGATTTAAATGTTCTTTTTGTTAAAGTAAAGAAATTAAAAAGAGGTTTTTATGAAGCTACTTTTATTCCAATTACAGATGATCCTCGTTCGATTCCCGATTTTGAGATTACCAATATCTTTTTACGAGAAGTAGAAAAACAAATTATCGAGGCACCTGAATATTATTTCTGGACCCACAAAAGATGGAAACACAGAAAATAGTGTTCAGTCACAATCTATAATAATAAGTATTAATCAGCATAGTTTAATTTTTAAACTAAAATTAAACTTTATTCATTCAATGCTATTAATTCTAAATCATTAATAGTAATTGGTTTAGATAAGTATCCCAAGATGTCTGAATAAGTTTTAGATTTTTTTTTGTCCTCGGCAGCAATTGAAGAACTTACAATATAAACGATGATGTTTTTATTTAATGTTGATTTTAACAAGCTCATTTTCTCCATAAATTCCCAACCATCCATAATTGGCATGTTAATATCCAACAAAATGATATCAGGAATTCTTTCGTTATTGTCAGTTGTATTTCTAACAATAGTACGCAGTGCATCTATTGCGAGTTTGCCGTTTATAAATGAGTTTACAGTCAAAAATAGTTCCGATCGTTCGATGATTTTATTGGCTATAATTTGATAAATGCCATCATCATCAATTACCCAAATTGATTTTTTTGTCATTGAATATAAATTTTAAATGTTGTACCTACATTAGGTTCGCTTTCTACAGTAATATTTCCACCCATAGCATCAATTTGATTTTTGGTAATAAACAACCCTATACCTTTTGAATCTATGTGATTACCAAATGTTTTATACATACCAAAAATTTTATCTGCATTCTTCACCAAGTCAATACCAACACCATTATCAGAGATCTGAAGGATTTTATTTTCAGAATCACTTATCCATTGAATATAAATTATGGGTTTACGATCTGGATGGCTATATCGAATGGAGTTTGAGATGATGTTGTACAAGATGCTCTCTAAATAAGCTGGGTTATAATTAATAATCACGTTTTCTGGAATGCTCGTCACAATAGAAACCTCTTTTGCATTTACTTGTTCAGAAAGTACTTTTTGTGCAGTTTCTAAATAATGATTTAAGTTTAAAGGTTCTGAGACCAGACCAATATTAGTCCTAATTGTAATAACTTCATTGAGATGAATCATCGTTTCAGACAAAGAATTAGAAACAGATTTTAATAATTGAATCATTTCATTTTTTTCTTCCTCGGAATCAGAAGATTCAAGTAATCCCATAATTGAGGCAATATTACTGGTATGTGATCTTAAATTATGGGAGACAATATAGGAGAAGTTCAATAATCTTTTATTTTGCTCGGTAACTAAATTAAAAGAATCATTTAATTTTTTCTCAGATTCTTTAGTTGTTGTCACGTCAATCATAATACCACGTAAACTAATTGCTTGTCCGTTTTCAGAGATTACGTTTACTATATCTTTTAACCAAACCACTTTTCCATCTTTAGCAATCATTCGGTATTCAAAATCATGATTTAAGTTTTCATTAGTTTTTAAGGTACAATATTCAATTGTCCATTTTTGGTCATCTGGATGAATATGATCTACCCAAAACGTCTCACTTTGTAGCCATTCTTCGGCAGAATATCCCAATATTTTTTTAACTTTTTTACTAATAAAATTAAAGGAAAAAGTTTTGGCATTACACTCCCATACAATTCCATCAATGGTATTTATCAAGGATTCAATTCTTTGTTGTGATTTAAGAATTATATTTTCAGATGATTTCCGATCTGTTATGTCTTCTGTAGAAATAATAATTCTTTCCAATGATTTTTCATAGCCACTAATGACATTCCATCTTATATTTACGTCCCTATATTCACCATTAGTGTTTTTTATTTTGGAGTCCATAATCAATTGATTTTCTCCTTGAGTAATAGCTAAAATTTGCTTAATAAAACCATCAGCAATAACATTCTCAGGTGTTTGAAAGCTGACCGAATTGATTAATTCATCTTTGTGTTTAACCTTGTGAAGATTCATGCACATTTTATTTGCATCAATAAATTTCACTAAATGGAAACATTCAAAAACTACTTCAGTATGCGTTTTCAAATAATCAGAAACAGCTTCTTTATTTTCATTAATAAGATTTAACTTTTCAAGATATTTTTTAACTTCTGAAAAATCAGTTTCCCACATAGGAATTGGAGAGTCATCAAATAGACTTTTAAAACGAATTTCACTTTTCTTGATCAAGTTCTCCGATTCTTTTTTTGACGAAATATCTTCAACGATAGAAATGAGAGAAGTCAATTTTTTTCCTTTTTTAAAAAGTGGTGAAACAGATAAATTAACCCAAATAATACTTCCAGATTTAGTGTAATATCTTTTTTCTAAATTATATTCTTTTATTTTCCCACGTAATAGTTTTTTTAAATTTAATAGATCGGCAGCTAAATCATCTGGATGAGTTATGGATTGAAAATTTTTATCCTTCATTTCCTGCTGAGAATATCCTAATAATCTACAAAACTGATTATTAATTTCAATAAAATTACCTGTTACCGAATCAAGATGTGCTATTCCTACTGCTGCCTGATCAAAAATCGCTTCGAATTTTATTTCAGAATTTACAAGTTTTTTAGCTTGAACATCCACCAAAGACTGAAGTTCTTGAGGAATTTTGAGCAATTTGAAAATTAAAATAGCAAAAAGAGCTGCAAAAATAAGACCTACAATACCAGGTAATAAAATGGGTGCATATAAATAATTTTGATTTTTTGAAATCAGATATAATTTCCAATCTCCGTCGGGAATGTCTGTAGATATATAATATTTTTTTGAAAAATCACTTGTATTTGGTAGATAAAAAATTTCTTTTTTGGTTGCTAAATTCTCCTTTGAGAACTGAAAATAATATTTAGAATCTTCAACAGTAGTAATTCCAGAATATTTTAACAAATTATCTAATTTTATAATAACTGCAGAAAATCCCCAAAATTTATTGTTAATAAAAATAGGAAATCTACCCACGATAGCAGTTCCTCCTTGTTTTAGATTCAAGGGACCTGCAAAATACATTTTTTTTGAAATTATGGACTTTATAGCCTCTGTTTTTAGATTGGGAGTAGTTAATATATTGAGATTTAATGCGGCTTCATTATTTTTTAAAGGATATATATATTTGATAATTCCTTGTGGAACGAGTTGTACAGCACTGATTGTATTGTTGGTTTCTAAAAGTTTTTTACCAACATCATCAAAATTTTCAGGAATTCCTTTATCATTAATAGTTAATGCCAAGGTTAAAGTAGTTGTGTAACAGTTTTTTAGAGATTGTTCTAGATTTTGATCGACAATTTTTAGGATATTGCTCATTTCTTGTTGCTCATCCTCCTTTACAAGTTGGTATTGTTGCACAACAATAAATCCTGCTAAATAGCCAAGGAATAAAAAAGTGATAAAACCAGTTGTTTTGGGTCTATTCAAGAACCAAAGTATAAATTCAGGGTATTTTTTATTGTCCATTTGAGGCATTTGAAAAAAATAATGGTGTCTGAAATTTTAAATATTTAAATATAATAAAAATAATTTAATAGCATAATTTTTTTAATAAATGAGAGTTAATTGAATTTGGAGCTGTAAAATTATCACTGATAATTGATAAGTAGTGATTTAGTACTAATAAAACTATTCAGTATGTTATAGTGTCAATTTAAAAATTGTAAAACTCCATACATATAAACCAATTGAATTTCAATAAATAATCCGAACTTTGCAGTAAGTATTAAATCAGACAAATGATTTGATTGTTAAAAACATTTCATGGGAAGAAATAACGAAAAAAACATAAAAAAGCACAACGATAAATTACACAAAGCGCAGGATAAAGTAAAGCTAGCCGAGATAGCGCGAAAAGAGAAACTAAAACAAATTTCCAAAAAGTTCAATACTAGTAAAACATCTGAAAACAACGTATAATGGACAATACTAAATTTGATAATCTAAAAAAAGGAGTTCAAGAAATAATTGATTTAATTGCCAGTAAAAATGGCAAGGAGGCGATAAATAAATTAGTAGATGTTAGTGAAGATTTAGATGAATTACTGGACTTCTCAGAAGAAGATGAAGAATTAATCGAAATCAGTAAATATCAAGTACTATTAAATCAATTGCAGCAAAAAATAATTGCTCTTGGTGTGCAATAATAATGCGTAATGCTGATAAGTATTTTAACTTTATGACAAATACAAAATGCCATTGCTGTTCTTCAAAAAGCTTTGCCACGTGTTGTGAGCCACTCCTTAATGGCACCAAAATAGCTGCAACAGCGATAGACTTAATGCGGTCTCGATATTCAGCTTATGTCATGCAGCAAGTTGATTATTTGATAGCAACTACACACAATTCTGAAAGGAAAAACTATTCTAAAGAACAACTTTTAAATTGGGCCAGCAGTAATATGTGGCTCCAATTACAAATCATTGACTTTATAGAAAACACAGTCGAATTTAAAGCGTATTTTCTAGATGATCAAAATCAGACACAAATTCACCATGAACTTTCTACTTTTATTTTTGAAAATGGAAGTTGGTTTTACATTGATGGAGAATTTTTTTAAAATCGTGAGATCGATTTAATAAAAACAATTAGAAAAAGCTTTTATTTTTTTTCGAACCTTTCGGATAATCGCTTATCCAAGAACCAAGTAATTTCCAAATGATTTTTGGTCAAAGCTTTTAACTAAAAATTAATAATCGTTTGTCAAGAGTTTTTTTGTAAAAGACTTAATTTTAACAAATATGAAAAACGACTTTAAAAAAGGATTTTATTTCAAGCAATACGAAGCGCCTTTTCAGTCTCCGTTTGATAAACTCTTTGGTATTTTCAAGGAATTAATCACACATACTTCAGGAGATTTTGATGAAGCCATTGACTGGTTGCGAGAATTGGATACCGAATACAAGCTGACCGATGCGGACTACACCATCGATGATTTTATAGAAGATTTAAAGAAAAAAGGATACATCAGAGACGAACTGAAGGAAGATGGAACTTCTGGCATTGGAATTACTGCCAAGACAGAACGTGCCATTAGGCAACAAGCTTTAGATAACATTTTTGGAAATTTAAAACGTTCTGGAAGTGGCAATCACAAAACTAAACATGCCGGTAATGGCGATGAGCATACTGGCGAGTTCAGGGAGTTTCATTTTGGAGACGGACTCGAACGGATTTCCTTGACCGAAAGTTTGCGTAATGCACAAATCAATAATGGAGTGGCCGATTTTATGCTAACCGAAAATGATTTGGTTGTAGAAGAAACGCAGTTTAAATCTCAAATGAGTACTGTTTTGATGATTGATATCAGCCATAGTATGATTTTGTATGGCGAAGATAGAATTACACCTGCCAAAAAAGTAGCCATGGCACTGGCGGAGTTAATTACAACGCGTTACCCAAAAGATACGTTAGATATTTTGGTTTTTGGAAATGATGCCTGGACAATTGCAATTCGAGATTTACCGTATTTAAAAGTAGGGCCGTATCATACCAATACTGTAGCCGGCTTGCAACTAGCGATGGATATTTTGCGACGCAAACGAAACACCAACAAACAGATTTTTATGATAACCGATGGGAAACCAAGTTGTGTACGTGAGAAAGATGGTTCTTATTACATGAACAGCAACGGTCTTGACGAATACATTGTAGATAAATGTTACAACCAAGCGCAACAAGCTCGAAAACTACACATTCCAATCACCACATTTATGATTGCGAATGACCCATATTTGCAAAAATTTGTCAATAAATTCACAGAGTCCAACCAAGGAAAAGCTTTTTATACGGGATTAAAAGGTTTGGGCGAAATGATTTTTGAAGATTATGAAACCAACCGTAAAAAGAGAATAAAATAGTTTTGGGCGTTACCACAAGGGTCGGTTTATTCGTTTCAATCTTTTTTTCGGCGAAAAGCCTCAAAAAAGGATTTACACTTCACACGAGCGAAGCGAACTGGCGAAGCAATCCTTAACGCAAGCCCCAACAATAAATCAATATCAATTTCAATTAAAAATAAATGAATACTATAAAAACTTTAGGCGAATTAAAAAAATCAGGTTATGTAAGCAAAAGCATTAAAGACGAATTGCGATCTAACCTTAGAGAAAAAATAAAAACAGGAAAACCAACATTTGAAGGCGTTCATGGTTTTGAAAACACGGTTATTCCAGAACTGGAGCGAGCGATTTTATCCCGTCACAATATCAATTTATTAGGGCTTCGCGGTCAAGCCAAAACGAGATTGGCTCGCAAGATGATCGAATTGTTGGATGAATACATTCCGTTTGTGTCGGGTTCAGAGATTAATGACGATCCCTTGCAACCTATTTCACGTTTTGCTAAGGATATTATTGAGGCCAAAGGCGATGACACGCCCATTTCGTGGTTGCATAGAAGCGAACGCTTTTTTGAAAAACTAGCCACACCAGATGTAACTGTGGCTGACTTGATCGGGGATGTAGATCCTATTAAAGCAGCAAATTTAAAACTTTCTTACGCAGACGATCGAGTAATTCATTTTGGGATGATTCCAAGAGCAAATCGTTGTATTTTTGTAATTAATGAATTACCGGATTTACAAGCTAGAATTCAAGTTGCATTGTTCAATATCTTGCAAGAAGGCGACATACAAATTAGGGGTTTTAAACTAAGAATGCCACTGGATATGCAATTTGTATTTACCGCAAATCCAGAAGATTATACCAATCGCGGTAGTATTGTTACACCACTAAAAGATAGAATTGGATCTCAAATCTTAACGCATTATCCAGATACTATTAAAATAGCACGAACCATTACAGAGCAGGAAGCAAAGCTAGACTTGACTCAAAGTGAGATGGTTTATGTGCCATCATTAGCGAGAGATTTGTTGGAACAAATTAGTTTTGAAGCACGTGAAAGCGAATATATCGATAACAAAAGTGGGGTGAGTGCGCGATTGAGCATTACTGCTTTTGAAAATTTATTGAGTACGGCAGAAAGAAGGGCTTTGAAGTCCGGAGCTGACAAAACAACTTTGCGTTTATCTGATTTTATGGGAATTATTCCTGCTATTACAGGAAAAGTCGAATTGGTTTACGAAGGAGAGCAGGAGGGAGCAGCTGCAGTGGCACAACACTTGCTAGGTGATGCGATTCATACTTTTTTTCCAGCGTATTTCCCAAAAATTGAAAAACTAGAGAAAGAAGGTCAAAAAACGGCCTACACAGATATCATCGAATGGTTTTTTGTTGAAAGTGGTTTCGAATTAGTAGACGATTGTTCTGATGCAGAATATGAAATAATCTTGAACAGCATAGCTCCGCTTGAGGTTTTGATTAAAAAATACCAACCACAACTTGAAAAAGAAGATAAGCTATTTATGAAAGAATTTATTCTTTGGGGATTAGTCGAATATAAAAAACTAAGCAAAGACCGCTTTTCTGAAGGGTATCAGTTTAAAGACATCTACGGTAGTTTCATTAGTAAGCTCTAGCAATATCAAATTAATTATAAAAGTCATTTAAGAAATTGCTACTTCGTAGTTTCTTAAATGGCTTTTAAATTTTAAGTAGCATTTTTTTTTGATTTTGAGGGAAATACTTTTCGAGATTACTAGCATCAAAAAATTTTTTCAGTAACAAATTTTTTGGAACTAATTTAAAACAGTGTCACTTTAACCGCATCCGAGAATTTTTAGCCAAATAATTAGAAATCTATTAGTCTTTTAAATATAAGTGGTATTTCAAGTGTAATCGAGAATTTTTTTACTTAAAATTTGATATTTTTTTTTGAATAGCTAAGTTATAACTATCACACTTCGAGTGCAGTCGTGATAAACCAGACCGCATAAAATGAAAAAACAAGAATACGCAATAGTAGATATTGAGACCACAGGCGGAAATGCAAGTCACAGCCGAATTACTGAAATTGCTATTGTTATTCATGACGGAAAAAATGTAATTCACCGTTGGGAAACATTGGTTAACCCAGAAAAAGAAATACCACCCGCTATTTTTGCATTAACAGGTATTACCAATGAAATGGTTAAAGATGCACCAAGATTTGATTTCATATCAGATCAAGTTTTTGAGCTTTTATCAAATCGTGTATTTGTAGCACACAATGTTAATTTTGATTATTCTTTTGTTCGTCACGAACTAGAACAAGCCGGTTTAAAATGGATAGCTAAAAAGTTATGTACTGTCAGAGCAGCAAGAAAAATTAGACCTGGATTGCCATCTTATAGTTTAGGTAAACTTTGTAATACTTTAGAAATAAATCTTGATAACCGCCATCGTGCGGGAGGTGATGCCGATGCAACTGCAATTTTATTTTCGCGATTACTAGAATTGGACGTTGACAAAGTAATGGATGTTATGATCAAGAAAATATCTCAAGATCAATGCTTGCAGCCTAATTTACCTCGAGAAGATTTTGATCAACTGCCTGATAAACCAGGAGTATATTATTTTTACGATGAGCATAAAAAAGTAATATATATAGGAAAAGCTTTAAGCATAAAAAAACGCGTAGCATCACATTTTGGAGGTCATAAAATCACACCGCAAAGACAACATTTTTTGCGTGATATCTACCATATTACTTACGAAATTTGCGGAACAGAATTAATGGCATTATTGCTTGAGTGTAGTGAAATAAAACAGTTATGGCCTATTCATAATAAAGCTTTGAAGCGCTTTGAACCAAAATTTGTATTATTCGAATACGAAGCAAGGAATGGGTATAAGTATCTAGCAGTTGGGAAATTAGCCAAAAATCAAAATTGTTTAGAAACATTTGATCATATTTACGGTGGTATAAATTTATTACAAGAATTAGCACAAAAATTTGATATTGATAGTAGATTTTGTAAATATGGCGGTATGGCTGATGGAGTTTTTACAACTCAAGAAAATATAATTTCCTTACCTGATGTAGATGTACACAATGATCAAATCCAAGCTGCTATTGATTTTTATTTGAATAGTAGAACCAGTTTTGCTATAATTGACAAAGGAAGAACTACCGACGAACGTAGCTGCATCTTGGTAGAAAAAGGACAATTTTATGGTATGGGCTATTTAGATTTCGATGTTGTTATTACTGTTTCAAATCAAATAAAAGAGCACATTAAACAATACAAACCAAATCGATATAGTACGCAATTGGTTCTAAATTATGCCCAAAAATTTCCTAGAAAAGTTATCATTTTTAATGAAGATGAAAATTCAATTTTTTACGATTAATACTTGTTTTCGAATCCATAAATTACATTTTTCAGTACTATTTCCGTTTTAAATGTTTAAAATTTTAAAAATAACAATAGCTGTGTTCAACTCATAAGTGCAACAAACTTATTATTTAGAGTTTCAATTGGACTAAAGTAGGTTCTACTGAGAAACGTATATTGAATTGTATTTCAATTAGATATAATTATATTTAAGAAACCAAGTGCAAGGTATTATGCGAAACAGTCCAAAAAAGTGTGCATCAACACGTGATTTTGTTAGTCAAAATCAGTTGGTTTTCGAAGGATTTGAGTCTCCTTTTGAAAAGAAATTAAATCCTGAAAACCGATGGGTTGTTTTAGCAAAGCTAATCCCTTGGGATAAGATTTGCGATATTTATCGTAAAGCCGTTCCCAAAAGCACAACTGGTCGACCAGGCTTGAATCCGAGGATAGTTTTAGGGTCAATTATCATCAAGCACTTGTGTGGCATGTCCACAAGATATTGCTTATCCTACTGATTTTAATCTACTCAATGATGCTCGAGAAAAATCAGAGATCTTGATTAAGCTCTTATGTGTGAGAGAACTTCACGGTAAGAAACCTAGAACTTATAGGGAAAAAGTAAGAACAGTATATCTTCACACGGCTCAAAAAAAGAGCAAAACAGGCAAGATAATTCGTAAAGGTGTAGGACAGCAACTTCGATATTTGAAACGAAATATTGGATATATTAACAAATTATTAGACCCGATTACTGGCATTCCACTCAAGGCAAAGGAGTTGAAATATTTGTATGTAATCCAGACACTTTATAGCCAACAAGAGGAGATGTTTCGAGAAATGACAAAATCAGTTCCACACCGAATTGTCAGCATTCATCAGCCTCATGTAAGACCAATAGTAAGAATGAAAAGCCAAGCTAAAGTGGAATTTTGTGCGAAGATACATTGTTCAATGATTGACGGAATCACATTTTTAGACGAACTCAGTTGGGATGCTTTAAATGAAGGAAGTCATTTAATGGACTATGTGGAGCAGTATAAAAAGAGATTTGGTTGTTATCCAAAAGACCTTTTGGTAGATAAAATATATAGCACGAGAGATAATCGGAAAAAGTTAAAAGAGAAAGGAATAAACCTAATTGGAAAGCCATTGGGACGACCTTCACTGGCAGCGCAAATCGTCCTAAGCCCAGGAGAAAGGAATCCGATAGAAGGTAAATTTGGTCAAGCAAAGACTGGGTATGGTTTAGACCGTGTCAAGGCTAGGTTGCAAGACACAAGTGAATCTTGGATTGCCAGCATTTTTTTAGTACTCAACCTAGTCAAATTGGCTGGGGTGCCACTCCATTGTCTAATAGCTTTAATATTCGAGCGTTTATCAAAATGTTTAATACACGAAATCGACAAAACAAAAAATAGGTGTGATTTAAACGAAAATAACACCTATGAACTATGTCTTTTATGAAAATCAAAAATAAACGTGTCTCTGAGTTTTTCAGCAGACACTAATTAGTGATGATAAAGGACGGTTTGACTTGCGTACTTTGCGCCGGAATAAATGGCGGCCTTTAGCGCGGAATGGTGGGGTACTTTCGTCGGAATATCTAGTAATTCGGACATTCAAATTTTGAACATCTTTCATATTCAATATAACATCAATTACTTGTTTATGATCTTGAACATTTATCTTTTTTAAAACCCATGGAGATTTAACTCCCAACAAAACTCCTAATCCGTCTAATTCCATGCCCTAAAATTAAGTTAATTTTTGACTTTCCACTAATTTAGGCGAAGAACCAAAAAACTTTAATTATAGAAATAAAAAAACTTCCTTTTACATAATAAAAAGGAAGTTATAGATTATAATCAATTTATTTGTGCTTGAATGTTACAATCGATTTAAAGAGATAAAATCATTCAAGAGAAAATATAATTTATGACTCATCTTTTGTAGTACGGACTAGACTAATTCCAGATACAAAGAAAATAATTCCTAATACACCGAAGATAATTAGTGATTTGACATCTCTTGTTTCACCTGATGTTTCAGCAAATATAAACGCTGTATAAATAAGACCTCCTATTCCAAGGGCAGTTAGTAACGCTCCAAAGATTCGTTTTAAATTCATGATTTTAGTTTTTATGATTTATATTTTTTTTCATAAGTTTCTTATTGTCAACTAATTGTTTTAAAAAAGAAACTTTTTAAATCATTAGAACTACATTTTAATGTAGCGCTAATTACAGTACAAATGTATTTCGATTCTCTATCGATAGTCTTACACAATTGTTAATAAAACTTACATCTTTCACACTATTTGAGTTAGGAATTTTTAGCTATGAATGGATTAAGAGATACAAAATAGTTTTTTGCAATTAAACAAGAGATGAGTTTAATTGCTTCTAATTTTTATATTTTTTATTGCATTTTTATAATGAAGCAAAAAAGCAGTACAAGATTGTGCGAGGTTAAAGTTCTTTATTCAACTATAAAACTTCGCAAAATAGCTGCTAAAATTATTTCAAACTATTTTTTATGGTATTAAATTCTTCTTGTAATTCAAAGCAAGCTTGCATACAAATTTCTTCTAATTGTGTTACTAAACTGTGAATACTATCGTTTTTATCTTGTGTTGTTGTAAAATCATGCATTTTTTTTGCTAAGTTTTCATAATCTGGATGAATTCCCATAATAGTAAAAGAAGGCAGCATTTTATGAACAGCAGCGCCTAATAAGGTCCAATCCTCTTGTTTCAAACTTTGCTTAATTGTATGCAATAGGTGAGGAGTTTGTTCTAAATAAATTGTAATCATCTCCATCATTAGTTCAGGATTTGATCTGGTACGTCGGTTTAGGTAAGTCAAATCAATATATCTTATTTCTTCTTTTGAATTTTCATTTTCTACTAAGGCATCAATCACTTCTATAATTTTTGGTTTGGATAAAAAGCTTACTATTTTGCTGTGCAGTAGTTTTTCATTAACTGGTTTAACAAGATAATCATCCATTCCTGCTAATTTACATTTTTCTAAATCTACTGTGGTGACATCAGCTGTTAATGCAATAATTGGGATTGAAGATTTCATTGTATTTCTAATATATTCAGTAGCTTCAAATCCATTCATTTCTGGCATTTGCAAATCCATAAGTATAACATCAAACTCTTTTTCTTTGACTTTTTCAACAGCTATTTTACCATTTTCGGCAATCTCACAATCAAATCCGAAGTCATCTAATATGGTTCTCATCAACAACTGATTCAAAATAATATCTTCAACAACTAATATCTTCACATTTTTCAATTGCGAATCGAGCTCCATGATTTCATTTTCTAATTCCGCTACAGCGTTAGTTTTTTTAAAGCTCAAGATAAAACTAAACGTTGATCCTACATGTAAACTACTTTCAACACAAATGCTACCGCCTTGTGCTTCGAGCAATTGTTTTACTATTGCTAGACCTAAACCCGTACCAGCATATAATCTAGAAGTACCACTAGTTGCTTGTTGAAAATTTTCGAAAATACTTCCAATTTTATCCTCAGATATTCCGATCCCAGTATCCTTAACAGAAAATTTTAATACAATATTGTGTTCATCTTGTTGAAATAAATCTACACTAACAGTAACTTTTCCTTTGCTGGTAAATTTAACAGCATTACTAACAAGATTTAGAATGATTTGGTGTAACCTGACAGGATCTCCTATTATAAAATCGGGTATTTTGTCATCGTATTCTTTAATTAACTGTAAGTTTTTTTCTAAAATTTTTGGTTCAAATAGTTGTAGCATTACGGAAACTGTTGACTTGATTTTGAAAGGAATTTTCTCAAATGTCATTTTCCCTGAATCTACTTTTGCAAGATCGAGAATATCATCTATAAGTACAATTAAAGCATCACCGCTCAGTTTGATAGCATTAAGGTATTCATTTTGTTTTGCCGTCAAATCAGTCCTCATAATCACCTTTGTAAATCCAATGATGGCGTTCATTGGAGTACGAATTTCATGACTCATATTAGATAAAAATTGTTGCTTTGCTTGCATGGCACCTTCTGCAACTCTGGTTGCTTTTTCTGCTCTACTTTTTGCCTGTTCAGCAAGTCTTCTGGCAGATTCAGCTGAAATTTTAGCCTCAATTAATTCATTTGCGATATGTTTTTGATCGGTAACATCTCTCGCAACAAGGACTACACCCAATACCTTTTCTGCATCATTTTTATATACAGATCCATTGAATAGTACATCAATTAATTCCCCTTTTTTTTGTTTAAGAATTAGTGGACTATCCGTTACAAATCCTTTTTCAAATACATTTTGATAAACTTCTCGCCCTTTTTGTGAATCAGTAAAATAATCAAAAAAATCAGTTCCTATTAATTTAATTCGGGATATTCCTGTTATTAGCACAGAAGCATTATTTACATCTGTTATTTTCCCTTCGGGACTAACTGCAAATAGTGGATCATGACTCGCTTCAATAAGACTGATCGTATATTCTGAAAGTAACTTTTCTTGTATAAGATCGGTATTTAATTTTTTTAATTGTTCTGCTTGAACAAGTAATTCTTGTGTTTTTAAATGTAAATCTACAAAAATAGCCACTTTAGCTTTTAAAATTTCTGGCGAAAGTGGTTTAATCATATAGTCCACAGCACCCGCTTCATAGCCTTTAAAAATTTGTAACGAATTATCATTACTCGCTGTTAAAAAAATAATAGGTACATGTTTGAGCTTATCAATCTGGCGTATTAGATCTACCGTCTCAAACCCGTCCATTAATGGCATTTGAACATCAATTAGTATAATGGCAAAATCTTGCTGGTGTATAAGTATCTTCAAAGCCTCATTTCCCGAGTTGGCTCTAACGCATAAATAATTTTCATTAGAAAGTATAACTTCTAACGCAAATAAATTTTCGGGTAAGTCGTCGACTATTAAAATTTTGACAGGGCTGTTTATTTTCATTTTCAATTGTAAAATAAATGTTTTTTTTTTAATTAATTGCAAATGATTTTTGTGAAATCAATACCATATAAATGTAGTAATATTGGTAAATAAACACTTTTTTAAGGCATTTAAATTATTTACTTAACCATACTCGCATTAATGATAAAAGTCGGTCTACATCTATTGGTTTTGTAATGTAATCGTTTGCTCCGGCGTCGATACATTTTTGTTTATCATCTTTCATTGCTTTTGCAGTTAATGCAATTACAGGTAATTTTTTAAATTTAATTTGAGAACGAATTCGTTTCATTGCTTCATAACCGTCCATTTCGGGCATCATAATGTCCATTAATACGAGGTCTATATCTGGATGTTGCGCCAACATTTCCAGTGCATTCTTACCGTTTTCTGACTTGATCACTTCGATTTCACGTTCTTGTAAAATTTTTGATAATGCAAAAATATTTCGCATATCATCGTCTACTAAAAGTATTTTTTTAGCATGAAATATGGCATCCTTATCGTGTATGCCAGTAATTATTTTTTGTTTGGATTTTGGTAAGTTGTTTATTGTTCGATGCAGAAAAAGTGCCGTTTCATCGAGCAAACGCTCTTCTGACTTTACGCCTTTTATAATAATACTTTCAGCATATTTATGTAGCAAATCATTTTCTTCTTTAGAGAGTTCTTTTCCTGTATAGACAATAATAGGAGGCATAGCATGCCCTTTAATATCCTCCAATTTTTGAATAAGCTCAAAGCCACTCATATCTGGTAAACCAATATCCAGAATCACACAATCTATTTCATATTTCTCATATAGTTCGAGAGCAACTGCACCAGTTTCAGCTTCGAAACAGTGTACATCACCAGTACCAATGAGTATTTTCATGGCTTTTCTAGCATTCTCATTATCTTCTATGATTAATAGATTTTTTATTTTTTTATTAACGAAATTTTCGATTCGGTTGAAGGCATCTTCAAGGGCTTCTTTAGATATTGGTTTTACTAAAAATTCTACAGCTCCCTCGCGAATTGTCTCTAGCGAACGATCATTTGCAGAAATAATATGTACAGGTATGTGTCTTACGGATGTATTTGATTTTAGCTCCTGTAAAACCTGTTTACCTGATATTCCCGGTAAACCCATATCCAAAATTATGGCTTGTGGATTGAATTTAGCTGCTAGCACAAGCCCATCTTCACCAGTAGAAGCAGTTAAGCATTTGAAACCTTTTTTATTGGCTTGTTTTAAAAGTATGTTGGCAAAATTTGGATCATCTTCAATAATAAGCACCACTTTATCTGCAGGACTTAGGTTTGCTCTATCGTCTGGAATGGTAGTGTAGTTCAGGAAAGTGGTTTCAATTTTTTCTATAGGAATATAGTGTCTTGGTTGTATTGGTAATGTATTATATACTTCTATTTCAGGCTGTATGACAAGTGGAAGTATTAATGAAAAAGTTGCTCCTTTATTTAGACTACTACTCACAGTAATCTTGCCTTCTAATAATTTTGCTAGCTCGCGTGATATAGAGAGTCCTAGTCCTGTACCGCCATATTTTCTAGAAGTTCCTCCTTCGGCTTGCTGAAAAGCTTCAAAAATGGCTGATTGTTTGTCCTCAGCAATACCAATACCAGTATCAGTAACTGAAATGCTTATTGCATGTTCTGTATCTGGTTTTACACGAATGGTAACACTGCCTTTCTTTGTAAATTTGATGGCATTAGATAGTAAGTTTTTTAATATTTGATTTAAACGTTGCGAATCAGTAGTAATGAATTCGGGCACATTTTCAGCTATTTCGAAGCTAAGAAGCAATCCTTTTTGCTCTGCTAAATGTTTAAAATTTTGAAGTAGTTCAGCAGTGAGATTTTTAATAAGTACCTTTTCAACATTTACAGACATTTTTCCAGCCTCAATTTTAGAAAGGTCCAGTACTTCATTTATTAAAATTAGAAGATCATGACCACTTTTATAAATAATCTCAGCACTTTCTACCTGAACATCATCTAAGTTTTTCTTCCTGTTTTCTGATAAATCTTTGGATAAAATAAGCAAACTATTGAGTGGTGTTCGCAACTCATGTGACATGTTTGCCAGAAATTCTGATTTGTATTTGCTGCTTATTTCTAGTTGTTTTGTTTTTTGTTCAATACTACTTTTTGATGCTTCAACTTCTTTGTTTTTATCTTCTAGAGATTGAGTTTGTTCTTCTAATTCGTCATTAATCATTTGCAATTCCTCTTGTTGTTGCTTCAAATTTTGAGTTTGTTGTTCTAATTCTTCATTCAATTGTCTCAGTTCTTCCTGTTGTATTTGAAGTTCTCCCGCTTGATTGGATAGTTCTTTATTGGCAGTATGCAATTCAGCGGCTCTTTTTTCTTTTTCTTCGTTTTGGAAAGCAAGTTCTTTAACAGCAATTCCTAATTCTGAAGCTCTTTTTTCTTTTTCTTCGTTTTGGAAAGCAAGTTCTTTAACAGCAATTCCTAATTCTGAAGCTCTTTTTTCTTTTTCTTCATTTTGGAAAGCAAGTTCTTTAACAGCAATTCCTAATTCTGAAGCTCTTTTTTCTTTTTCTTCATTTTGAAAAGCAAGTTCTTTAACAGCAATTCCTAATTCTGAAGCTCTTTTTTCTTTTTCTTCATTTTGAAAAGCAAGTTCGCTGTTGGCAATAGCTAATTCTGAAGCTCTTTTTTCTTTTTCTTCATTTTGAAAAGCCAATTCGCTGTTGGCAATAGCTAATTCCGCAGCTCTTTTTTCTTTTTCCTCTGATTGTAGAACGGTATTTACACTGATTGCGATGCTACTCATAGAAACGGAGACAAATTCCTTTTCGGTTTCGCTAAAATCAGTAAACTTACCTATTTCTATGACACCTATTGTTTTATCATCTAATATAAAAGGAGTTATCAAGATACTTTTGGGTTGGGCATCTAGCACTGTAGAGGTAACACGAATTTGATCATCTGTAGTATTGTCAAAAACAATTTGTTTTTGTTGCCATGCCGCTTGACCTATTAGGCCTTCATTCAATTTAAAAAATTCTTTAGTGTTTTTTGCAGGAGTAAAAGCAAATTTGCCGCTTAACACTAGGGTTTTTTCTGTTTCATCTAGTAAATATAGAGCTCCTATATTGGCCTTCAGGTAGGTACACAAAAAACTGATGGTATTATTGGCTAACTCGGTTATGTTTTGGGTTCCCAATAGCTTTTCATTCAACGCTGCATTACCCAGAAGCAACCAGTTTTTACTATCATTTTCAAGTTGTGAGACTTTAAGTGCTTTTAAATTCGTACTTACGATATTGTAAATCACGATCAGTATTAGTGCTATTATTAGCAACAAAATCACAAAAACAAAATTGAATTTACTAGCATCTTCATCACTGGCTTGAATCCTCTGGCTCAGCAAAATGGATTCAGTTTCCTGTGCTTTATTTACGATATTTCTTATTTCATCTTGAATTTGTTTTCCTTCACCTGATGCTACAAATTGCTGTGCTTTTTCATAATCTATTCGTCGTAGAACTATGCAGTTTTTAAGATTTTCAAAACGCATTTTAATTTCATTACCAAGTTCTGCAACATTATTTTGCTGAAAGGGATTGTCTTTTGTTAATTCCTCTAATTTAGCAAGTTCTTCATTTACTTTGATGTTTGATGCTGTAAACGGCGCTAAGAAATCGTCATTACCTGTAATAATAAATCCTCGTACACCAGATTCTGCATCAACGGTTAACATTAAAATTTGTTCAAATTTATATAATACAGCATTGGAATGGTTGACCAAGATAGTAGAGGTAATGAATTTTTCAGTGTTTTTAAAAGAGAAAATTGCAACACCTAAAAGTACCATTGCACAAGCAATAAACCCAGTTGCTATTTTTTTATCAAGAGTCATATTCATTTTTTGATGTAGTTTATTAACTTTTTTGCTGTGCAATTTGTATTATAAAGGCTGCTATACCTTCTATTGAACCCAAATAATCTGGAGTAACGGCTGCAATTGCTGATCGAGGCATGTAAGCTGATTCGGCTGTTTCTGGATCTTGAATAACTGCAAGTCCTCCATAGTCCTTTATCCTTTTAAGACCTTTTGCGCCATCATGATTAGCGCCAGTTAAAATTATACCAATTAACTTGTTTTTATAGGCTTCGGCTGCAGATTCAAACAATACATCAATAGAAGGTCTGGCAAAATTTACGCGTTCATCAATAGTAAGCGAAAGAGTTTTGTTTTTTTCAATGAGCAAATGGTAATTGGGCGGTGCAATGTAAATAGTTCCTTTTTCAATTTTTTCTTTTTCATCTGCTTCTTTTATTTGAATTAGATTTTTTGAATTCAAAATTTTAATCCATTCACTATCGGACTGCGGTCCTAAATGTTGTACAATAATTATTGGTAAACAAAAATCAGCAGGTAAAGCTGAAAATATAATTTTCAAAGCACTCATACCACCCGACGAAACGCCTATTACAATTGCTTGGTGCTGCATTTTAGTATTTTTTTTTGAAAATACGTTGCTTGGGCTCCAACTCACGGTATTGCACAAAGTAATCTGTAAACTGTACACTTTCCTTAGAACCCAAAGCTAAAATACCACCATTAATTAAACTATCATAGAAAAGTGCTTGAACTTTATTTTGCAAATTTTGATTAAAATAAATCAACACATTCCTACATAATAATAAATTTACCTCAGCAAAAACGCTGTCAGTTACTAAATTATGATTGGCCCAAACAATATTTTTTTTTAATGATTGGTTCATAATTACATTATCATAATGGGAAGTATAATAATTTGAGAACGATTCTTTACCGCCAGATAATTGGTAATTAGCTGTATATTCTTTTATTAATTTATTCGAAAAAATACCTTCTTTGGCACTATTCAAAGCTGATTGGTTAAAATCAGTAGCATATATTGTAGTTCGGTCATACAAACCTTCTTCTTGTAATAAAATAGCCATAGAGTAAGCTTCTTCTCCAGAAGCACAACCTGCATGCCATATTTTTATGAATGGATACGTTTTTAAGATGGGAATTACTTTTTCTCGCAACGACTTGTAAAAAACGGGATCCCTAAACATTTCGGTTACTGTAATCGATAAATCCTGCAAGAGTTCTGAGACGAATAGCTCATCATTTAAAACCATTGATTGCATTTGAGCAATATCTTTAATACCTGAAATGCTCATCCTATTGATAATCCTTCTTCTGATATGAGCTTGAGAATATTCTCTGAAATCGTAGCCATATTTTCTAAAGATGGCTTCTAACAACAATGAAATTTCGAGATCTGATGTGTTTGTATGGTTCATTGTCAAACAATTTTGGTTTTTTCCGACCAAATCCGGCGATAATTCACATGATAATAATTAAAATACATTTAGGAAGTAGTTATTTTACATGCGATCCATGTACCAGTTCAATTCTTTTTGCATTTTTTGATACTGAAAAATTGAGGTTATAATTTTTTGTAAACGAACAAAAGCAGTTTCACTCTTTACCACATAATCAAAAGCTTTATGATGCATACAGTTAATAGCAACTTCTATTTTATCCTGAGAGGACAGCATGATTACAGGAGTTTCAGGATTAAACTCTTTTACTTTATCTAAGGTTTCAAGTCCATTCATTGCATTGACTACAATTCCATCAAGTTGATAATCTAATATGACAACATCTGGATTATTTGATAAATTTGCAATACATAATTCTCCTGTGGGGTATGTTTCAATTAAAAAATCGGCATTCTCTAAAAAATCAATTTCTAAAGATTTTAAAAATAGTGCGTCATCGTCTACTAGGAAGATTTTTACTTTAGTATCATTTTTCATTATATGGTATGTTTATTGTAAGTGTATATTTTTGGACCTTTTTCCAACTTTTGTTTGTTTTTTTTTAATATAATTATAGATGTACTAAAATAACAATTTGACAATTTTATAATCTATAAAGATTAACGAACCTAATTATCTGATTCATCAGGAATAAGAGATCGAGAATTTTTGTACTTAATGTTTTTACAGCTTAATATTTCCCCACTTTTCTTTAGAAATAGCAAACTATTTTTTAAGACCAATATCCTCTATTGGATTTCGTCTTTTATCTTTCAGTTGTTTAAAATGCGAGGGAGAT
Source organism: Flavobacterium sp. DT2-2 (assembly GCA_051990185.1). Taxonomy (GTDB): domain Bacteria; phylum Bacteroidota; class Bacteroidia; order Flavobacteriales; family Flavobacteriaceae; genus Flavobacterium. Next base: position 69,290 of record JAFCUE010000013.1, read on the forward strand.
AATCCAGTAACTTTTTTAAATTGGCTTGATAAGTGCGCTACACTGCTGTAGTTCATTTTCCAAGCAATTTCAGTAATGTTCAATTCACCATAAATAATCAATTCTTTTATTCTTTCCGTTTTATGAGAAATAATAAATTGTTCGATTGTAGTACCTTGTACTTCTGAAAATAAGTTGGATAGATAGGTGTAATCATGATTCAATTGTTGACTCAGATAATCAGAAAAATTAATTTTTATATTTTCTGTCGAGTGATGGACCATTTGAATGATTACATTTTTAATCTTCTCGATTAGCATGGATTTTTTATCATCCATTAATTCCAGTCCAGAGTCTAATAGTGCCGATTTTAATTGAAGACGTTGATCCATAGTTATGTTTTCCATGATTTCAACTTCGCCTAAATCCACAACCATATAGTGTAAATGGAGTTTTTTTAACTCTTCTTTAACCGCCATTTTGCAGCGATTACTTACCATGTATTTAATGTAAAGTTTCAAATTTATTTTTTTTACAGATTATGTAAAATTCTACAAAAAGGCGTCAAAAAGACTTACATAACTTTAAAAAAAAGTTACAAAATTCACGGATTATTAACAAAAGGATTGTACCAATAGTATTAAGATTCACTAATGGAATGCGACTGATTTTAAAAATTATTATAAATTAGGATAAAATTTCAGCAATTGATTTTTTTGAGGTCGGCATTTAAGCGCATATTATTTTTTCGTGAGTAATATTATCCGCTTTTACCATCCTCTTGATTAAATTATTGAATATCGTGTCTTTATTTTGAAAACGGTTAATTCTTTAACAAAACTCATCAAAATATCAATTTAAATTCTTTTCACTTACCCACGAACAGGTTTTTCTTATCCATGATTTCACTTGATGAATCATTACGTGTAATGCTCTGAATTTAGAACCTTTGTCGCTTAATATTTGCGTTAAATCATAATCTTTTGCAATTGGATTGTAACCCTTCCATTTGTCAGTAGTAACTTTTGCGGTTATGTTTATATGTCTTTCAAACATTTTTCTTAATGATTTTGCAGAATAGTCATGGATTTGAAAAGTGTAAAAACGTTTGACTTTCCCATCATCGGTAAGTTCTACAGTACATACCGCTTTTTTCTTATTGCTATCATAACTCCTGCCTGGCTTGCCTTCTTCTTAACTACCACTAGATATTCATCAACATTAACAACGCCCTTCATTGGAAAATCTTCACGTGATTTCATGGCTTCAAGAAATTTTTTCATAAACATTCTAGCAATTCTTTCATGAACTCCAAAGCGAAAAGCTGTTTGAGATGTAGAAAGACTTTTTGTGCTGGTTGTCATTTCAAAACAGATGAAAAATGCTTTTCTTAATCCGAATTTTACTTTATGGAATAATGTATTGGTCATAGCAGATTCGGTGTCGCTACATATATTGCAAGTTCGGGCATAATCTTTACGAATTTGACTCTTGGTATGCTTGCATTTTCTGCAAATATAGCCCTCTGACCATTTGATATTTGAGAGGTATTCTCTATAATCTTGGTCACTTTTGAATAGTTCAATAAACTCTGTGCGGTTTTGACCTTTGAAAATTCCTATTTTACACTGAATTTATTGACCTTAAAGACATGAAATTAAATGCCAACCTGAATAAATTTTTTTCAAATTTTTTACGAATTATTGAGTAAATTTGTACTAATTATAGTACTTTATTCTGATTAATCACATGTTTAAAGGTGCTTAGAATACATCTTAAACGTACTGATTTTAAGACTTTAAAACAAATTATTTGAAAGATATTTCTTTCCATTTTCACTGTATATACAACTGCTATTTTAACACTTGATTCTCTATATATATATATATATCGACATTTGGTAACACAAAAAACGAAGACATTCAGCTTTAAATTATAAAAAGATTGACGAATTTAAGAATCAATTTAATTACAAAAATGTAGCTTAACTTAATGTCTGTTTTTTATTTGCATATCCACCTTTGCAATTGGTTATGGAAAACATAACATTATGAGATAAATTACTGTCAGTACTATTTATGATTTCCTGAGCTTTATAATTTACTGAACATTTCTATTGTTTTTAAAATAGCATCGTCATAGTTTTTCCATGTAGCTTCTGATGTTAAATCGGTTGTGATAAATGTTTTATTAAATTTAGACAACAAGGTAAAATAAACATATCCTCCAATCATGAGTTGAAACGCAGAATTAAGCGAGTCATCCTTTTCGTTTATCGTAAATGTTTTTCCAACTTGGGCATTAAAATATTTAAAAAGACTTTTCGTGTCATCATTGTTTTCAAGTAGTTGCCAACGCAAAATTTCCTGCGTTAAAACATTTTCCCGAAGTTCTTTTGTTCCTTCTTTAACGAAATTTTTTAAATTTTCCAGATTATCTTTTTGTGCGTCAATGGCTAAAAGCGATTTAAAAAAATCGCCTTTTTGGGCAAAACTGAGTAGCAAACCTTTCATTCCTCCAAAATAACGATAGATAAGTGTTTTTGAAACACCGGCCTCTTTTGCAATCGCATTAATTCCAACCCCTTGTGGTCCTTTTTCCTCAAGAATGTATAAAAAGGATTTATAAATTTTTTCTTCTGTTGCAGCTCTGTCTTTTTTCATTATAAATTGTCTAAGTGTAAAACACTTCCCAAAGTGATTCCTGTTTCTTTTATTTTGGGGTAATGTTCTTTCATTAATTCAAGCATAAATGGTAGTGGGACTTCATTAAAAGTTCCGTAATCCTCGAGATATTCCATGAAAACTTGATTCCCGGTTTGGTCAAATTCTTGGAATACAGAGTCGGTTTCTCCGTCAAATTCAAGGACATGAACGTTCAGTAACTCGCATAATTCCTTATTGAAGGCAGGGGTTGCTTTAATCCATTTGTGGTCTAGATAAATTTCTATGTATCCGTGCGGGACCAACACATCTGAACCAAATTTTTCGACAATATGATCCACTGCGATGTGGTTTTTTACTTTCGCCAATCCTAATCTTGCCGGAATATGGGCCGCTCTCAGAATCGCAATCAAAATTACTACTTTGTCTATGCAATGACCTTTTTTATGCGCTATTAATTCCGAGGCTCGCCAATCTTCATTGATTAAACTAAATCGGTAGGGATAATAGGACCAGGTATCACGAACATACAAATAGGCTTTTATGGCAAACTCTTTATCTTGTAACGCTCCCTCACTATTTAAAAAGATAACAGCGCTTTGTATTTTTTCATTTGACAAATCGAAATGAAATGTTTCTTCGGTGTATTGTTTCATATGGAATTAAAAATGTAGCCTTATGGTTATTTGCAATATTAAGACTTTAATTATTTATATTAATAATTCAAAATTAAATAAATAAAACTATATTTGTTACCGTATGGTTACATTTTTTAATATGTGTTACCGTATGGTAACTTTAAATGTAAAAAATGGAAGCATATATCTATGACTCAGTGAGAACGCCAAGGGGAATTGGAAAAGGTAACGGTTCTTTAGCGCCGGTTAGCCCGGTTCAATTATTAACGACTTTGCTAAGCGCTTTAAAAGAAAGAAATAATTTAGACACTACCTTAGTTGAGGATTTAATAGTGGGCTGTGTTACCCAGATTGGCGAACAAGGGGGGAATATTGCGAAAGTTGCTGCTCAGTGTTCTAATTATGGAGACCATTTATCAGCAGTTTCTTTAAATCGGTATTGCGCATTAGGCTTAGAGGCCATTAATCAAGGGGCTGCCATGATTAAATCAGGATGGTCTAATTTAATTATTGCGGGCGGTGTAGAATCCATGTCTCGTGTGCCTATGGGTTTGGATGGTTCTGCATGGGTAATGGAACCCGACGCCGCTTTTGGAAAATTTGTGCCCCAAGGGATTTCTGCCGATTTGATAGCCACTAAGTTTGGCTATTCTCGAAACGATGTAGACAGCTTTGCCGTAGCTTCACAAAAACGGGCAGCCATTGCCCAACAAAACGGATTTTTTGATAAATCTATTATCCCCATAACGGATGTCAATGGTTTGATCCATTTGGCGCATGATGAATATATTAGGGAACATACCACTTTACAAATCCTATCCAGTTTATCTCCAGCTTTTGAAAAGATGGGGGATATGTTGTTTGACCAAACGGCCATCGATAAATACTTAGAGATTCAAAAAATCAATCACGTACATCATGCCGGTAATTCGTATGGAATTGTTGATGGCGCATCATTAATGTTAATTGGTTCCAAAGAAATTGGAGAAAAACTTGGCTTGAAACCACGAGCGATAATAAAAATGGGCGCTGTAATTGGCAGCGAACCGCTAATCATGCTTGAAGGTCCAATTCCGGCCACTAAAAAAGCGTTGCGAAATGCCAATATGAGCGTTGGCGATATAGATATTTTTGAAGTTAACGAAGCTTTTGCAGTGGTTCCCTTGCGCCTGATGGATCATCTAAAGGTAGATCATTCTATAGTAAATGTCAATGGAGGCGCAATTGCCATGGGCCATCCTTTAGGGGCAACAGGTTGTATGATTTTAGGAACCGCTTTGGATGAAGTGGAGCGCCAAAATAAAAGTACGGCTTTAGCAACTTTATGTGTGGGAGGCGGAATGGGGATAGCAACTATTATTGAACGTATTTAAAAAAGTATTATCCTTTAGATTGTGAAATGAGGATAACGAATATTTGATGCTAACACAGATGTTGATGTGCAAATTGCATAGGGCCAATTAAAAACAGTAAATAGAAAAATATGAATGGGAAACATATAAAATATAATGTCGACAATGACGGAATTGCTTTTGTCACTTGGGATGTAGCGGATTCACCCGTTAACGTGATGAATGAATATACGATGGCGGAGTTTTTTTCAACCATAAAAAGAGCCATAGATGACGATGTCGTAAAAGGGATTGTTATTAATTCTGCGAAAAAGGATTTTATAGCCGGCGGCGATTTAAAGTGGTTTTTAAATTATGACAAATCCAAACAAGAATGTTTTGATATGCTGATGCAGACCAATACCAATTTGAGGGAGATGGAAAACTGCGGCAAGCCGGTTGTGGCTGCCATAAATGGACTAGCGCTTGGTGGTGGTTGTGAAGTCGCATTGGCTTGCCATCACAGAATTATGAGCAATCATCCCAAAAGCCATATTGGATTAGTGGAATGTTCAGTAGGTCTATTTCCTGGAGCAGGAGGGACACAACGCTTTTTGAGAATGATTGGCTCACAAAAAACGATTCAATATATCACACAATCTAAAAAATTAACAGCAGAGCAAGCATTGAAAGATGGGCTTGTAGATGCGGTTTGTACCCCACAAGAGGACATCAATTCCTTGGCTAAAAATTGGATAATAAATAAGGGAACAACGGAGCAACCTTGGGATAATAAAAAATTTAAAGTTCCAGGAACCCCATTGGGTGTAGGACAAGTCTCGGGTATCAGCGAGTTTTTTAGTGTCGCCAATGCGATGGTTTATAAAACAACGCATGGGAATTTGCCGCATATTAAAAATGTGTTAAGCGCCATTTATTACGGCGCCGCTTGTCACATCGATAAAGCGTTGGAAATCGAGGCGAGGTATTTTGTGGATACCTTATTTAGCAAGGAGACCAAAAATATAATTAGGGCTTCCTTCTTGTTTATTAACGATGCGGCCAAAGGCAAATCAAAGCCAAAAGGATACGACAATGCTTCTTTCAAAAAAGTGGGCATTATAGGGGCTGGAATGATGGGGGCAGGCATTGCTTATGTAAATGCCAAAGCCGGTATTGAGGTCGTTTTAAAAGATGTGAGTCTGTCAAAAGCACAAAATGGCAAAGACTATGTAAAAGCACAAGAACAGAAAAAGCTAGAAAACGGATTAACAACTGAAGGCAAAATAGAGGCGTTGCTTGAAAAAATTCAGCCGTCTGATTCGGATACTGATTTGGCCAGTTGTGAATTGATCATTGAAGCCGTTTTTGAAAACGAAAAACTTAAAAATCAAGTGACCTTTGAAACTGAAAAAGTGATTAAAAAAGAGGTTATTTATGCATCCAATACTTCAACGATACCCATATCGCAACTTGCCAAAGCATCGACCAATATGGATAAATTTATAGGATTGCATTTCTTTTCCCCGGTGGAAAAAATGCAGTTGGTGGAAGTTATTGTAGGTAAGGAAACAAGCGAAAAAACATTGGCAGCAGCAATTGACTATGTCACCTCAATTAGAAAGGTACCCATAATAGTAAACGATGGTCGAGGATTTTTCACGTCAAGAGTATTTGGAAAATATATAAATGAAGGAATTACAATGCTCACCGAAGGGGTACCACCTGCAGTTATTGAAAATGTGGCAAAAAAAATAGGGATGCCAGTGGGGCCTTTAGCTGTTTCAGATGAAGTTAATTTACAATTGATGCTGGCAATTATGAGCGAAGACCCAAATTTAACCACGCATGAAATTCAATTGAAAAACACATTAATTAACATTATCAAAGTTCATCGCAGAACCGGTAAAAAGGAAGGTCAAGGTTTTTATGATTATCCTAAAAACGAAAAAAAATTAATTTGGAAAGAATGGGCAACTATTTATCCACCCCAAGCCAGTTTTGATGAAGAGGAAGTGGGTAAAAGGTTGCTATTCGCCATGGTCATCGATTCATATAAGTGTTTAGACTCAGGCCTAATTCGAGAGGCTAAAGACGCTGACGTTGGTTCCATTTTGGGATTGGGTTTCCCCATTCATACCGGAGGTGTGATGTCGTACATTGACTATGTGGGAGCACCGGAGTTTGCTTTGTACAGCGAAAAATTAGCACTTAAATATGGAGAACGATTTGCCCTACCGGAAAGTTTAAAAGAGAGAATAAAAACAGCTGGAACGAATCGTGTTTTCTACAAGAATTAAAAGAGTATAAACTATAAATAATAAAACAAAATGCTTCAGAATATATTATTAGAACGTAAGATTTATGCATCAGAAGAACATAAAATGATGCAAGCAATGATTCAAGAATTCATTGCAAATGAAATTGTGGATCAAATAGATGAGTGGGAAAAAAATGGAATGGTAAGTCGTGAAATATGGAAGCGAGCCGGAGAATTGGGGTTATTGTGTTTGGATATGCCAGAACAATATGGTGGTGCAGGATTAGATTTTACATTTAATGCTTTGTTCATCGAAGAATTAGCCAAAAAAGGAATCAGTGGTCCCGGTTTTTCTTTGCATTCCGATATTGTGGCACCTTACATCTTAAAATATGGAACTGAGGCACAAAAGCAAAAGTATTTGCCATTAATGGCTAAAGGGGAATTTATTACCGCTATAGGAATGACCGAGCCTAATTGTGGAAGTGATTTGCAAGCACTTCGCACAACGGCAGAAGATAAGGGGGATCATTATTTAGTGAATGGACAAAAAACCTTCATTACCAATGGCTTTATGTGTGATATGGCAATTGTGGCCGTAAAAACCAATCCCAAAACCGAAAATGAGGGAGTCACGCTGCTTATTATGGAGTCATCAATGGAGGGTTTCAATAAAGGAATTCCATTTAAAAAAATTGGAATGAAGTCTCAGGATACCGCAGAGTTATTCTTTGATAATGTAAAAGTGCCAAAGGAAAACCGACTTGGTGACGAAAAAATGGGGTTTAAAATCATGATGAAAGAATTGGCGCGAGAGCGACTAACAGTTGGTATTTATGCCGTTGCGGGTGCAGAAGGTGCCATCGAAAACACGGTCGCTTATACAACGCAACGTACTGCTTTTAAAACACCTATTGCCGGATTTCAAAACACGCAATTTAAATTAGCGGAATGCGCCTCACAAATGCAAATACATCAGGCTTTTCTGGATCGGTGCATTGAATTAATCACGGAAGATAAATTAACAACGGAAAGTGCTTCGATGATTAAATATTCAGCGACCGACATGTGCTGTAAAGTTATTGATGAATGTTTGCAATTATTTGGAGGTTACGGTTACATCTGGGATTACCCAATTGCTCGCATGTATGCTGATAATCGTGTAGCACGAATCTATGCCGGAACCAATGAAATCATGAAAATATTAATTGCACGTGGATTGCTTAAAGATATTTTAAAATAATGAAAGAGCTATTAAAAGAATATAAAGTCATTTCAACCATTAAAGTACAATGGGGCGATATGGATGCGATGCAACACGTTAATAATGTGGTCTATGTAAAATGGGGTGAAACGGCCCGGATTGATTATTTTTTTGCCCTTGGGCTATTTTCTCCCGAAAAAAAGCAAATTAAATTCGCTCCCATTTTAGGTTTTCAATCGATTAAATATATTGTTCCTGTGATTTATCCTGATACGATTTACATTGGAACCAAAATGGAGGAAATTAAAACAGATAGGATAATACTGAAGTCATTTTATTACAGTGAAAATATGGGGAAGTTAGTGGCCATTAAAACACAGGAAATAATTCCATTTGATTACAAAACCCAAATGAAAATCCCTGTCCCAAAAGAACTGATTCTTGAAATAAATAAGCTAGAAGGTCTATAATTTTTTATAAGTAATAACACGTAAATTAATTTGTATGCAAGAAATTTTGCCATTACAAGGAATAAAAATTTTAGACTTTAGCCGTTTATTGCCCGGTCCTCTCGGCACCCATATGCTGAGTCAGATGGGTGCCGAGATTATAAAAATTGAGAGTTCCAAACGGATGGATTACTGCTGCTTTTATCGGCTGCAAATTAATAGGGTTTGCACCTTGAATAGCGTAATTATAGGTGTCAAGTAAGGTAAATGATATTTTTTCACGATTTAAATATTTAAAATAGACGTATATTTTTTCTCGTGTAAGTCTTTATGACCAAAATCTTGCTTTTGTAACCGTGAAACTATCTTTACCATCAGTTATTATAGTCATTCCCATTTTTTTTATAGAATAGCTCTTGTTTTAGTTTTGTATTTTCATTGTCTTTATAGTCAATACTTAACTCACTTGCAGGAATTAACCCGTCAAGTATTTAATTTGCTCCATTTCGGGTTTTATATGTTCTGGTTTGGGGACTACAAATTTTTTGATTCTACTATGCTGACCTCCAAAATTCGGACAATATATCCCAATTAATTTAGATAGGAATAAAAACCTTAAATTAGCACTAATATGTCAAGAACAAGAAGAACCTTCGGAAAAGACTTCAAAGCCAAAGTTGTTTTGGAAGCCTTAAAAGAGAAAGATACC
>JAFCUE010000014.1:0-78032 GCA_051990185.1 Flavobacterium sp. DT2-2
TTATGGCTGAATCAACAATTTTAGAAGATATTGAAACAGGAAAAAAATCAAATCAATGCAGATATTTTAAAGCAAAAGTTTTAACAGATCATACCGCTGAGCAGATTAATAACACTATTAAAGAATCAATTTCAGAGAAAAGTATTCTTTTTTCAGACAAAAGTACATCATATATTGACATTGCAGACTTTGTTGAAATACACATAACAGAGAAATCCAATAAAGAAACAACAACAGAAACTTTGCGATGGGTTCATATTGCAATAAGTAATGCTAAACGTAATTTCTTAGGAAATTACCATAAAATAAAAGGAAAATATCTTCAATTATACCTAAATGAGTTTGTTTACAAGTTAAATAGAAGATATTTTCAAGAAAAACTATTCGATAGACTTGTAATTGCTGGGATTACAGGATTATGATAGAAAACGGACAATCAAAAAAAATAAGATATGTTAGGATTTAGTTTGCCATCGATGATATTAATGGGCGGTATTATGCTAGCGAGTTGGTTAGTTAGCTCAAGATTAAAAAGCAAATTTGAACACTATTCAAAGTTACATTTGCAAAATGGTATGTCAGGTGCTGAAATTGCCGAGAAAATGCTTGCTGATAACGGCATTCGTGATGTAAGAGTAATTTCAACTCCAGGAAGATTGACAGATCATTACAATCCAGCAGATAAAACGGTGAATTTAAGTGAAGCAGTCTACAACCAGCGAAATGCCGCAGCTGCTGCCGTTGCCGCGCATGAATGTGGACACGCTGTACAACATGCTGTAGGGTATCAATGGCTTACGATGCGTTCTAAATTAGTTCCTGTGGTGAATGTAGCATCTACGTATATGCAGTGGATTTTGCTTGGCGGAATTCTAATGTTAAATACTTATCCGCAATTGTTGTTGATAGGGATTATCATTTTTGCAGCTACCACTTTGTTTTCAATAGTAACTTTACCAGTAGAGTATGATGCTAGTAATCGCGCATTAGCTTGGCTAGAAAATAAAAGAATGCTAACGCATCAAGAGCAAGCTGGAGCTAAGGATTCGTTGAAATGGGCCGCTAGAACTTATGTCGTGGCTGCTTTGGGATCAATCGCAACGTTATTGTATTACGTTTCGATTTACATGGGTGGCAGAAGAAACTAAATAGTTACATTAAATAATAAAATCCAAATTCCAACACTAATTGGGATTTGGATTTTTTTGTTTTATGAGGAATATAAATTGTTTAGAGTTGAATCTGTCGGTCAATTTGTTGGTCCAGTGAAATGAACGTTTCAGTTCTGGATACGCCTTCAATCGCTTGGATTTTAGTGTTGAGTAAGTGCATTAAATGTTCGTTGTCTCGACAAATAATTTTTATTAAAATCGACCAGTTTCCAGTGGTGTAATGGCATTCTAATACTTCTGGAATTTTTTTTAAGTCTTTGACTGCTTCGGCATTTCTAGCTGCTTTGTCTAAATATACCCCAACAAAAGCCATCGTATTGTAGCCAAGTACTTTATTGTTTACCGTGAATTTGGATCCTGAAATAACACCTGATTGTTCTAGTTTTCGCAAACGCTGGTGAATTGCCGCCCCCGAAATTCCTATTTTATTCGCAATTTGAAGAATGGGTTTTCGAGCATCGTCCATCAAGTCACGCAAAATTTCTTTGTCAATACCGTCAATTTCTACGATTAAGGAATTTATTTTCATAAGTTATGATTGTAAAGTAAGAATAGCATTTTGGTTTGAACTTAAAACCAAATTTAAGTAAAAAACGATTAAATTTTATATGTACAACGTTTTAGTTGCAAGTTTTTTGTCACATCGAGCGCATTCGAGATGCTAAAATTATTTTCGACTGCACTCAAATTGACAGTAGGACTAATTTAGTTCTACACGATAAAGAAGCGCCACCTAAATCTGCTTTTAGCTTCACAAAAAAAGCCATTCAGATTTCCGAATGGCTTTTGAAAAAATATCTTAAAAGTAATTTTTTATTTTCCTTTGTTGGCGTCAGCAATGTATTTTTCTAGAGCCATTGTCATCGAAGGCGTTGCTGGTGTTGGTGCAAGAATGTCAACTCTTAACCCGTGGTCTAAAGCTTCTTTTTGTGTTGTGCTCCCAAAAACGGCGATTCGTGTATTGTTTTGTTCAAAATCAGGAAAGTTCATAAACAATGATTTTATTCCTGTTGGACTGAAAAAGGCCAAAATATCGTAATAAACATCAGCTAAATCAGAGAGGTCACTCATTACCGTTTTATAAAAAACAGCTGGTGTCCAATCCACTTTTAAGGCGTTTAATGTTATTGGTGCATCAGCATTTAATTGATCTGAAGCGGGTAATAAGAATTTTTCGTCTTTGTATTTTTTTATTAGTGGGGATAAATCTGCAAAGTCTTTTGGTCCAACGTAAATTTTACGTTTTCTGTACACAACATATTTTTGCAAGTAAAAAGCAATAGCTTCGGATTGACAAAAGTATTTTAATCCTTCTGGGACTTTGTAGCGCATTTCATCAGCTACTCTAAAAAAATGATCAACGGCATTTTTACTTGTTAAAATAATGGCGGTATAGTGATTAAGATCGATTTTTTGTAATCGAATCTCTTTTGCATTAACTCCTTCAACGTGTATAAAAGGTCTGAAATCAATTTTTACTTTATGCTTTTGTTGAAGTTCAAAGTAAGGGGAATTTTCCACTTTAGGCTCGGGCTGTGACACCAAAATTGTTTTCACTTTCATATTTTAACTATTTCTAAGCACTCCCTTTTGTAAACCAATAATACATAAAATAATAGGGTGCTATTTCAAGAGCGCAAAGATATAAAATAAAATAAAACAACTTACCGAATATTATTTTTTGATAATTTTTTATTGAAATCAAATAAGTCAACACATTGACTGCTAAAATAATAGCTATCATAGCCAAAGGAATATTTCTTGAAAATGAGTCGTAATAAAACAAAATAATATTCAATGGAAGTATGAATAACCCAATATAAGTTCGGTATGTCACTTTTTGAAGGCTGAATTGTTCAAAGAATTCTTCGATTTCAAACGATGTGGCAATTATTTTTTCAATTAAATGTTTACCTAGGATAAAAAAAGTTAAAAAATTAACTATTTGAATATAGAGGATCCAGTCGGTCTTTGAAGCATAACCGAAATAGCTAAGCGAAATCTGGATGAAGAAAGCAAATGAAATGACTTGGACAAAAAACAAAGAAATTGTGAAACTACTTCTTAGGTGGCTACTGTCACGGTACACCTTGTTGTATTTATTCGAGAAAATTAAATTGGCAAAGTCTCCAAATCTGTTTTCGAAAACCGATTTTGTGATAGCTATTATAGCAAACGACAGAACAAAAAGCACAGTTGCCCAGTCTTTGTTCTCCATTATTCTTGGTAAAAGTTGGTTTTCGATCATAACGCAACAAAATTAGTAATTTTTATATCATTCTTTTTATTATAATTTTATTAAGGATCAAATGGCATAAAAAGTTTACTTTTGCGTTGAAATTAGTCAAAAAATATGAATGATTGTATTGTTATAATTCCTACCTATAACGAAATTGAAAATATAGAAAGCATTATTCGATCCGTGTTTTCGCAACATAAATCCTTTCATATTCTTATTGTTGATGATAATTCACCGGATCACACAGCTGATAAGGTCGTTTTACTTCAATCTGAATTTGCTGGGAAATTGTTTTTAGAAAAAAGAACCAAAAAATTGGGTTTAGGAACGGCTTATGTTCATGGATTTAAATGGGCATTAGCGGATAAATATGATTTCATTTTTGAAATGGATGCCGACTTCTCTCACAACCCAAATGATTTAGAAAATTTATACAATGCCTGTTACTTAGGCGATGCAGATTTAGCTGTTGGATCTCGTTATGTTACAGGAGTAAATGTGGTTAATTGGCCATTGAGTCGTGTATTGTTGTCTTACTTTGCATCAGTATATGTGAAATTCATTACCGGTATGAAGATACACGATGCCACAGCAGGATTTGTTTGCTATAAAAGAAAGGTATTAGAGGAAATCAATTTAGATAAAATACGATTTGTGGGTTATGCGTTTCAAATTGAAATGAAGTACAGAACCTACTGCAAAAATTTTCAAATTGTTGAGGTACCTATTATTTTTACCGATAGAACAAAAGGACAGTCCAAAATGAGTAATTCCATAATTGTTGAAGCTGTTTTTGGAGTAATTGCACTTAGATTAAAAAGATTAGTCAACACATTATAAGAAAAAGATAAGATGAACAGGATTTTAATTAAGAATGCCAAAATTGTAAACGAAGGAGTCATTTTTGAAGGCGATGTATTAATTGAAAATGACTTAATTGTTGAGATTGCAGACAGTATTAGTGCAAAATCCTCTCAATGTAAAATTATTGATGCCGAAGGGAATTATTTGATTCCTGGAGCTATTGATGATCAAGTGCATTTTAGAGAACCTGGACTTACGCATAAAGGCGATATAGAATCAGAATCGAAAGCAGCAATTGCTGGAGGAATTACTTCTTTTATTGAACAACCCAACACAATTCCGAATGCAATTACTCAAGAAATTTTAGAACAAAAATACGAGTTGGCCGCTCAAAATTCGTATGCGAATTACTCATTCATGATGGGTGGCACCAATGAAAACTTAGAAGAAATTCTAAAAACTAATCCAAGAAATGTCGCTGGGTTAAAATTATTTTTAGGATCGTCTACAGGAGACATGCTCGTAGATAGTTCAGAGTCTTTAGAAAAAATATTTTCATCTACAAAATTGCTTATTGCAGTGCATAGTGAAGACGAAGACACTGTAAAATCAAATCTCGAAAAATTTAAATTGCAATATGGTGATGATATTCCAGTGGAGTGTCATCCACTAATAAGATCTGTGGAGGCTTGTTATAAATCTACAGAAAGAATAGTAAAACTAGCCAAAAAAACGGGAGCGAGGTTGCATGTATTTCATTTGTCAACTGCAAAAGAACTTGAATTTTTTACAAATAAAATACCTTTACAAGATAAAATGATCACTGCTGAAGTGTGTATTCATCATTTATGGTTTTCTGATGAAGATTATAAAACCAAAGGAAATCTAATTAAATGGAATCCAGCAATTAAATCTGTCGATGATAGGAAAGCATTATGGACAGCTTTGCTAGACGATCGAATTGATGTCATTGCTACAGATCATGCGCCGCACACTTTAGAAGAAAAAAATCAATCTTACTTAAAAGCACCATCTGGAGGTCCATTAGTGCAGCATGCAGTTGTGGCTATGTTTGAAGCACATCATGAAGGAAAAATTAGTGTGGAGAAAATAGTAGAAAAAATGTGCCATAATCCTGCTAAAATTTTCAAAATAGAAAAGCGAGGTTTTATCAGGGAAGGCTACTATGCAGATTTAGTTATCGTAAATGCAGGTTTGCCTTGGAGCGTAAAAAAAGAAAATATTATTGCTAAATGTGGTTGGTCTCCATTTGAAGGATATACTTTTAAATCTAGAATTACGCATACCTTTGTAAACGGACAGTTGGTTTATACTGCTTTTAAAGTAAAAGATATTCGTGCAGGAAAACGTTTGCTATTTGAAAGATAAAATTATATAAATGAGAAAAATCATATTATTTTTAGCGATTACAATAGCATTTGTGAGCTGTAAAGAGGAAGTTATACCTAAGCCAGAACGATTGATTGCACAAGATGTTATGGTGGATATTATGTATGATTTGACTATTTTAGAAGCTATAAAAAATCAAAATCCAGCTTCCTTGGATACTTTTAAAATAAATCCCAGAGCGTATATCTTTAAAAAATATAAAATTGACAGCATTCAATATGCCAAAAGCAATATTTATTACGCTTCTGATTACAATGAATATAAGAGCATGTTTGAGCAAATTAGTAAGCGATTAGAAGTCAAGACTCAAAGTGTAGAGTCCTTGATTAAAAAACAAAAAAAGAAAAAATCGGTCAAAAAGGAGCAGCAAAAAGCAAGTGTAGACAGCGATACTCCGAGAGTATATTAAATTATAAATTGCTAATTGCTTTGATGTACTCGTGAACGTTTATAAAATCGGTATTTAATGCCTCTTTAATTTTTTGATTGGAATAGAAAGTATTGGTATAGGAGGCTTTTGCCGATGTTTGAGTCAATTTTCTCTTCTGTTGGAACACATTCGAAACAAACCAATCCAATCTCCAGAGGATTTCCATAAAAAAGGGCTTTGCATGAATTGTAGGCTTTTTTACTCCCAATCCATCAGCCATAGCATTCAGAATATCACGAAAAACACTATTTTCTGAAATTAAAGTGAAGCGTTCATTCTTGATTTCGCTTTGCATCAATTGGTGCGCTATTCGTACCACATCGCTTACTGTAATAAACCCAGTGGATCCTAAAGTATAGTATCGTAGTCCCTTTTTTACTTTGGTTAAAAGTTGACCACTACCTAGTTTCCAGTCTGGAAATTCCAGTACAGGACCAATGATTACGCCAGGATTTACAATTATAATATCTAAACCTTCTTGTTGTCCGCGCCATACTTCCATTTCGGCGCCATACTTAGAAATGGCATAATCATTATGTGGATTTTCTGGATTCCATTCCGTTTCCTCAGTGATGAATTTTTCATGAGGCGGTAAATCACCCAAAGTAGCAATAGAACTGATGAAACACAGTTTTTTTATTCCAAAAGCGATACAAAAGTTTACGATATTCGCTGTGCCTTCAATATTTGTTTTTCGCAAACGTTCTTCCTCTTTTGGATCAAAAGTAATCAAAGCGGCGCAATGGTAGACCATGTCAATATTTTGAAAAGCAATTTCTAAGGAGGGAACGTCGGTTATATCTGCAGGAATCCATTCGATTTGTTCTAAAAGAGGTTCCTTTTTATACAAGGTAAATAAAGCTTTCGTTTTTTCTAACGAACGTGTAGATCGATAAATAGCGCGCACTTTGTTGTTTCCCATACTTTGGGATTCAATCAAATGAAGCAATAAATGTGCGCCGACTAAACCGGTTCCTCCTGTGACTAAAATCATATTTACAAATGTAATGAAATCAATTTCAACGGCAATAGCAATAGCAATTTCAATCGGATGACATTTTTAATCACAACTTCAATTTAGTACTTTAAAATTAATTTTTGTACAAAAATTGTTATTGTAATTGAAATTGATTTTTGCCATTGATATTATTATCTTTGTGCAAATTGATTAAAAAGATGAAGAATTTTATTGAAGAAGTGACATGGAGAGGAATGCTCCACGATGTTATGCCTGGCACAGAAGAACATTTGATGGAACAAATGCGTGTGGCATATGTGGGAATTGATCCAACTGCCGATTCATTGCATATAGGACATTTAGTGGGTGTGATGTTGTTGAAACATTTTCAAATATCGGGACATAAACCATTAGCGTTAGTTGGTGGCGCAACAGGAATGATTGGTGATCCATCAGGAAAATCGAATGAAAGAAATCTATTGGACGAAGCAACATTACGTCACAATCAGGAAGCTATAAAAGGACAATTGGCTCGTTTTCTGGATTTTACTTCCGATGCGGCTAATGCGGCTGAATTAGTAAATAATTACGACTGGATGAAGAACTTTTCTTTTCTGGATTTCATTCGGGATATTGGAAAACACATTACAGTAAATTATATGATGTCCAAGGATTCAGTAAAGAAACGCTTGTCTTCTGAAGCTGCCGAAGGAATGTCATTTACAGAGTTCACTTATCAATTGGTTCAAGGATATGACTTTTTACATTTGTACAAAAATAAAAATTGTACGTTGCAAATGGGCGGAAGCGATCAGTGGGGAAATATAACCACCGGAACTGAATTAGTCCGACGAATCGCCAGTGGAAAAGCGTATGCTTTGACTTGTCCGTTGATTACAAAAGCAGATGGAACTAAGTTTGGAAAATCCGAAGGCGGAAATATTTGGTTGGATGCCGCAAGAACTTCACCATATAAATTTTACCAATATTGGTTAAATACATCTGATATTGACGCGGAAAAATACATCAATATTTTTACTTTTTTATCCAAAGAAGAAATCGAAGTTCTAACTGAAAAACATAAAGAAGTGCCACATTTGCGTATGTTACAAAAACGTTTGGCCGAAGAAATTACGGTGATGGTTCATTCAACAGAAGATTTAGAAAATGCAATTAAAGCATCAAATATTTTGTTCGGAAATTCCACTTCGGATGATTTGAAACAACTGGACGAAGCCACTTTTTTAGATGTTTTTGATGGTGTTCCCCAAGCGGAAATCAGCAGAAATGAAATCGAAGCAGGGATTAATATTGTAGATATTTTAAACGAAAAAACAGGATTTTTTAAGTCCAATGGTGAAGCAAGACGTGCATTGACAGCTAATTCTATTTCAGTAAACAAAGAAAAAGTTACCGAGGATTTTTTGCTTTCGGTCAAAGATTTAATCAACAATAAGTTTGTATTGTTGCAAAGTGGTAAGAAAAATTATTTTGTGATACGGATTAAATAATTTTCTAACTTTACAAAAATAACTAAAGCCATGGATACTCAATTTTTGACTGACGAAAAAGGGAATA
Organism: Flavobacterium sp. DT2-2; assembly: GCA_051990185.1. Classification (GTDB taxonomy): domain Bacteria; phylum Bacteroidota; class Bacteroidia; order Flavobacteriales; family Flavobacteriaceae; genus Flavobacterium. Next base: position 8,592 of record JAFCUE010000014.1, read on the forward strand.
GAACAGCCGTTTTGTTGCCTATCAAAAAATATAATAAATTGATTGAAAAGTTGGAAGACTTAGAAGACGTCCGTCTTTATGATGAAGCCAAAAGAGAGGATGATGGTTGTCGTATTTCGATAGATGAGGCTTTTAGAATTATTGAAGAAAAGCGTAAACAAGCTAAATAATGGCTTACACGATTGAGTTTAGAAATAGAGTTCTGAAAGCTTTACTAAAAATTAATGAGCCTCATTATTCTGCTATCAAAAAGCAAATTTATGATTTAGCAGATGAACCTCGCCCAAAAGGCTATAGAAAATTGAAAGGTAGAAAAGGATATAGAATTCGTGTTGGTGATTATAGAGTAATTTATGAAATAATTGATGAAATTCTATTAATTGATGTGATTGATTTAGGTCACAGAAAAGATATTTATGAATGAGGATTTTTTAATTAAGTTGGTTAATCCATAAAATAAATTACCTTGAACTTCTTCTACAGAATCATCAAATTGCAACATCGAATATATGAATTGTCAAAACGTCCCAATTATTCTTCGGAGTTGTTGGGATTTTTGTTTCATACTAGTCTTTAAAATTGATTTCTACTTTATTAGTGTATATCCATCCTGTAGCGATTGTAGGGTCATTCAGGATGATTTTTAAATCTTCGGGGAGCAGAGTTGAGGTTAATTCTTCCTTATTGAGATATAAAAACAAGTCAAGATAATGTTTCGAGTTTTGGTCTAAGAAATATTCATTATCTTCAAATTTTTGATGCCGGTTTTTATCCCATGACAATGTTGCAGAAAAGTTTTTGGTTTCATTGGCTTGAAACTTAACAATACTTTCTATGATTTTTTTACTGGTTTTAATTTCTAATTCTTTTTGCTTTTTCAGTAAATAATCAGCTAAACCTTTACGATTATTTTCTAAGTCCTGCATCATTTTTCTAAGTCCTGCATCATTTTTTTTAGAATCGAATACAGAATTCGTTTCTATCATGTTTTTTTCTTGAAACAGCCTGTACGAGGGAATCCAAGACGAACTGTTGTACATGTTAGATCGTAACTCTTTAGTATTTAAAACTAATGAAATAAGACTTTTTGTTTTGTTTTTGATGTGGTAATGTACCGTAAATACACGTTCGCTAGTAGATGGGTCTTGGTGCGTTATAGAGTCTATTTGAACTTCTATATCGGTGTTTTGTGCACTGCCACTTAAACTAATAAATAAAAAAACATCAAAAAAAAGTACGCATGCTCCCAATAATTAATAAATATTAAAGAACCATCAAATTACAACCTCGAATATCAGAATTGTCAAAACGTCCCAATACCTCAAAAGAGTTGTTGGGATTTTTTTTGCCCAAATCTTGCGTAGCAATAAAGGAGCAGGAATTGATATTAGCCAAATCAATCACGTTTATCCCGCCAGTTTTTCCGTCTGGAATGTAGGTTAAAGCATCTTCGGTGTCACGAATGAGGATTTGTATCCAAGAGGGACATTCAAATACGCCATTTCCTAATGAATAGGCTTGCGAGAGTAATTCGGTCATGCCATATTCAGAATGGATGACTGAAACGCCAAAACCTGCACAAAGTTGCTCATGTAATTCCTCCCGAATCATTTCTTTACGTCTACCTTTCATACCGCCGGTTTCCATAATGATGGTGTGTTGTAATTGAAACCTGCGTTTTTCTATCAAATCCAATAAAGCAAAGGTAACTCCAATCAGAATAACGTTTTGCCCCGCTTGGTCTAAAGCAAGTAAAGTTTCAATCAATTCTTCGTGATTGTGTAGATAAAACCCACTTTCAGGATGATTGGAAAGCTCAATTAAATCCTTAACCATGTAAATTAAGGATGAGCCTTCCCGTTCCAGATAGGAGGGAAGCAAAGCTAAAACAACATAATTTTCAATATTTCCATAAAATTCTGAAAATCCTTTGCGGTAGCTTTCCTCATATAACGTAACATCAGTAACTAGATGTTTGCTGGTTATCATTCCGGTCGTTCCGCTACTGGTAAAGGTTTCTTGAATAGCATCCCTATTGGAAACCACTTTATGGCTCTTGAAAAACTGTATGGGCAAAAACGGAATCTGTTGTAATGATTTTACTTTTTGAGGATCTGTTTTTAAAAAACTACAAAATTTTTGATAGACCAAGTTGTTTTCATATTGGAAACGAAACACTTTCAAGGCGATTTTCTCAAACTGTTTTTGACTGGAAATGGCAAATATATCAGAGGTTGTAATCAAGAATTTTTTTTTGTAAAAGTAATCAAATTTTTTATTGAAAGGGCTGTAACACGATGGCAATAGGCTTTTTTGATCATCGAAAAATGAGGTATGTTGCAAAAAAAAGCACCAATAAGATTAGTGCTTTTTTGTATTTAAATGAGGGAGTATTATCTGATAATTAGTTTTCTAGTAGCTGAAGCGTCTTTTTCATTTATTTTAATGATGTAAACACCAGACGTTAAATTAGAGACATTAAGCTCTCTGGAGCTGAGCATCGTTTGCATCACTTTTTTTCCTAAAACATCAAAGATAATTATTTCTTTATCCCAGTCATTTTTTGTAGTGATGTATACTTTACCATTGCTCACAGGGTTAGGGTACAAGCTTAAACCCTCTATTGCGGCGGTTTCTTGCGTTTTTGGTTGTTGCTTATTATCTTGAGCACTTGCGCTGATAGTGAATAAAAAAACCAATAAAATGATACTATAAAAGTAGTTTTTTGCCATTAGATTTATTTGTAAAGTAAATATACAAAAAATATTTCAAAAAGTATACCAAAAAAAATGCCTCTCATTATGAAAGGCATTTTAGTATAAATATTTACTTTTAATTATAAACCGAAAGACCAACCAGTAGACCATCCTGGAGCTCCAGCTCCATTTCCAGCTCCATTTCCAGCTCCAGTAGCTGTAGTAGATTCTGATGCAATTGCAAGTGATGCGTCAGCACTTACTCCGCTTGTTGCAGGTGCTACTACCGTTTTAGTTCCTTTAGTTTTGGTTGTTACATCAACAAAGTTAACGTTAGTAAGTTTCAAAGCAGTACCAATAAAACTTAATGTTTCGTCATGCTCGATATCTACACCTCTAGCCCATCCACTCAAAGCTACGTTTGTAAAAATTGCTTTTGTACCTCTTCTTAATTTTATAGATTGGTTTTCTAACCATGTTCCAGTTGTAGGAGCACTACCAGGACCTACTAATGTGATATTAGTAATTGTAGGATTTGAAATTGGAGTATTAACAAAGCCTAATTCAAAGTTGTCTGCCTCAATCCCTCTATTTCCTTTTCCAAAAGATAATTTACCATACCAGTTTGTATTTGTTCCATTCCAACCTTCTGTCCAGTCAAATTGATCATCCTCGTTTCCTAAAGAAATTAAGTTTGAAGTGTTAACTGTACCTCCAAAAAATTCGAAACCATCATCAGCTCCTTGATACGCTTGAACATATTCAAAAGTTGTTCCTGAACCAACACCAAATAATGAAACACCATTAAATTCTTTTTCACTGTTAAAAGCTGCGCCAGCATATTCGATACGTAAATAACGAATTGAACCTGAGTTATCATTAGCAACAGTTCCACCGTAAGTTAAATCCGCTACTTCTGATTGAGCAGATCCAGCACCTCCATTTATGCGATTAATAGGCGCTTTTCCACAAATAACTAATCCACCCCAGTCACCAGCAAATTTATTAGGTAGACCAGAAGTCATTATTACTGGTTTTGCGGCTGTACCATTCACATTTATTTTTCCACCTTGTGCTACTGCAATGTAAGATGCGGTTCCACCAGATGCTTCAATTCTAGTCCCAGCAGGAATGGTTAATGTAGCACCATTATTAATTTGAATTTTACCTGTTAATTTATACGTTTTTGTCCCGTCCAGAGTAACTTCACCATCATTAATAGTTCCTTGGAAATTGTTTGCATCTGCTGTAAATGAAGATGAAGGTGGAGTAGTTGGTGTAGGATTCTCATCAGATGAACAGCTAGTAATTAAACCTGTAGCTAATGTTAAAATCCCAAATAATTTTAAAGTTGATTTTTTCATGATTGTTAAATAATTTTTTTTGTTATTAACTGATACAAAGATGCAACAAGTACTTTTTTTTGATGTTATCTAAACATGAATGTTTGTTTAATTAAAAGTGACTTAAACATTAATTTAATGTAAATCAGATTATTCCAATTAGCCAGGTTTGTTTTACAGTGTAATTCTATGTAAAACATTGTCCATACATTTTTATTGATACATAGAAATTAAAAAGAGCAGCTTAGTAGCTGCTCTTTTCTAATTATTTAGGTGTTTTAGTTTTAAAATTGGTAATTCAAATTTAAACTTATTGTAGCTCCTTTTTTATATGAAAGTACATTTACATCACCATTTAAGTTTTCTTGTGTCCTATTAATACTTGGGTTTAGTAAGTTTTTTGCAACTAATCCTAATCCTATTTTTTCTGTAAGTTTAGATTTTACAACAAAATCTAACGATCCAAAAGCCTTATCTATTAAATCTCCCTTTTCACTGGTTCCAATTGCATTTACTCTATCTGAAAAATAAGAGTAAGCTAAAGTTGTTGTCAAATTACTCTTTTTATTATTCCATTCGTTAAAGAAAGTTAAGTCAGTATTCATTAACAGGTCAGAAGCGCCAGTGAATTGTCCTTTAGTATTTGTAAAATCAACTTGAAAATCAGTCTCTTTTTTTACTTTTTCTGAATCCAATTCCTGGTTGCTATATAGATACGAAAGATTGATTCCAGCTGAAAGTTTCTTAGAGTTTTCTGTATCGATGTTGAAAAGTTCTTTCCTATATTCGAGTTCAGCCCCTGCAACATAACCATAGTCTCCGGTGTTTATAAAGGAAATGTCATTTGAAGATGATGATATTGTTACTTCGTTCATTGGATTTAAAATGTATTTTCCAAATGCTGTAACAGAAATTAGCTCGTTACTTTTTGGAAACATTTCCCATTTGATGTCAAAATTGTAATCGTCAGATTCATATAAATCTTTATTACCTACTTTTACTTGTAATACTTCTTCATAAATAAACGGTGCTCTTTCTTTGAATTGAGGTAAAGTATACGTTTTACTAAATCCAAAACGTAAATTTTGTTTGTCATTCAATTCATATTTTAAAGCTATGCTTGGTAAAAAAGCAGTCTTTTTTATTTGATCTTCACCAATTGAACCTAACTGGGTATTCCAAGCTACTTTTTGAGTAATTTGTTCTCCTCTAAGGCCAAGTAACGCAGTTAGTTTTTTAAATTTGTATTCTGTGTTTGCAAATGCAGCATGAATCATTAAATCACCTCCGTATGTTTGAGGGAATAAAGCGTTAAATACTTGGGAGTTTCCTCGAAAAGTAGATATTCTAAAATTATCGTTACTAAAATTAGCTTGATTATAAAACAAATCTAAGTTATTTGGGTCAACAATTGTGTTTGTATTTCCCTGCGTTGCTTTAACATTAAATTGAGTAGCTTGAAAACCTCTTGATTTTATTCTCTCATTTATACCAAAAGTAATTTTTCCAAGAAAATCTCCATTTTCATCCTTGTTAAATTTGTAATCATACGATGCATTTGCAGCAAGTTCATCCTCCTTTAATTTTTGAAAATATCTATGATTGTCTGGAGCTGAGATACTCGATAATTGATAACCAGTAGCTTCATTTCTAAAAACATTTTGAACTCTGTCCGGCATACTTCCATCAATAATGTTATAAGAAATTCCCCAATTTAATTTAGAACGCTCAGAAATTTTACTTTCTCCCAACAATTGATTAATCCAAAGACTGTTTTTTTCGTAATTAAAACGACGAATTAAACCATTTCCGTCATTTGCTATGTCTATAATAAATCCATAAAATTCTTCTTTGGATTGTGACGATGTATTAATATAAAGAGTATTGAAATTTAGTTTATTATTTTTGTTTATTTTATAACCAATATTAGCCATACCAGTGGTATTAGTTTCATATTCTAGCTCACTAAACCTACTAAAGATTTTATTTGCTACGCCATTGCCATTTACACTTGCCTTGGCTGTACCATTAATTTTTGCAGAAAAGTCATTGCTAAATGAAGCTGTTGCAAAAAAACTAAGTTTTCCCTCTGAACCGATGTCAAATGACTTTCCTCCCGATATACCAAAAGACGAGGCTATTGGTGTGTAGTTTTTCATTTGAAGCGAACTGTAATTGAATTCTGTTAATGGGTTGTTTGGTATTGATTGTTTGGTGAACCCAAATAAGTCATAACCCTTGCGCAATTTAAAATTATCTTCAGTAACTGCATTGGTATTTACCTTTGATCCAATATCTAGTTTTACAAATCCTTTTCCTTTATAATCCTTAGAGATAATGTCAACATTTCCTCCTGCAAAATCACCATAAATACTACCATTGTAAACTTTGTCAATAGATATGTACTCTACAATATCAGTTGAAAAAATCTCAAGATTTAAGTTTTTCTTTTCGGGATCGTTTGAAGGAATTGGTAAACCATTCATAGTAGTAGAGTTGTAACGATCTCCTAAGCCTCTAACAAAAATATTACCAGAACCTTCTTGTTTTGTAATTCCCGTAGTTTTGGTTACAGCTGTTGCTACGTCACTAACTCCTTTACGAGATAATTCTTGTGATCCGATACTTTGTTTTATCGATACCGCATTTTTTTGATCTAAAAGTAGTGCCGATTCTTTTTGTCTGCTTGCCGTATTTTTAACAATAACATCTTTCAGTGTATAGCTTCCTGACCCCAAAGCTTTATTTATCGTTACTGTTTGATCAGCAACTACTGTTACAGGAACTTCTATAGTTTCATACCCTACAAAACTAAATTGTAATGTGTATGATCCTGGAAGTATGGTTAGGGTATATTTACCATCAATGTCAGTGTTTGTTCCTATACTTGTTCCTTTAATAAGAACGTTTGCAAAAGGTAATGACTGATTGTTAGCCTCTTTGTCTGTTAACGTTCCAGTAATGGTTCCTTTACTTTGCGAAAAAGAAATAGCTGTAAGTAATAACGTGAAAAATAGTAACTTGAATTTCATTTGTTTAAATTTTTTGCAAAGTAACGGTCAAAATGTAAAATTTGAGTTACTGACTTGTTATGCTTGTGTTGTGTTTTTGTTCCTAAAAACCATCCAATATTAAATTACGGTTAACAGCTTTTCGATACCTCATTTATGATTACATTTACCAATCAAAAACAATTTTTGGCGCTTTATGAAGAAAAAACACACCAAGATTCTATTAGTTGACGATGAACCCGATATTCTAGAAATCGTAGGATACAACCTTTCTCTGGAAGGATACCAAATTGTTACGGCGGTAAATGGTAAAGACGCGATAGTCAAAGCTAAAAAAGAACTTCCAGACCTTATTATTATGGATGTTATGATGCCAGAAATGGATGGAATGGAAGCTTGCGAAAATATTCGGAAAATTCCTGAACTGAGTAATGTTTTGATTACGTTCCTAACAGCAAGAAGTGAAGATTATTCTCAAGTTGCTGGTTTTGATGCCGGTGCTGATGATTATATCACAAAACCAATTAAGCCTAAATTATTAGTCAGCAAAGTAAAAGCGCTACTACGACGCTTAAAAGACAAAGAGATTAATAGCGAAACACTTAATGTAGGTGGTATCGAAATTAATCGCGAAGAGTATAAAATTGTAAAGGACAATATTGAAATTGCTTTACCTAGAAAAGAGTTTGAATTGTTTTATTTATTGGCTTCAAAGCCTGGAAAAGTTTTTAAACGCGATGAAATTTTAGACAAAGTTTGGGGAAACGAAGTTGTAGTTGGTGGCAGAACTATAGATGTACACATTCGTAAACTGCGCGAAAAAATTGGAGAGGAATTGTTTAAAACCATAAAAGGAGTAGGATACAAGTTTGAAGTGTAAATGACAATAAATTTTAAAAAAACATATCGCTTCGCTGTAAAGTCTGCGCTTTACATTACGCTATTTTCCACAGGATTAGTTAGTTTTTTGACCTATTTGTTTTTCAAATTTTCGTATCAATTTAGTTTGATTTTTGCCATTGCTATTGGTACATTTTCTTTTCTTGTTATTCAATATCGAGTGGAGCGTTTTATTTATAAAAAAGTAAAGAAAATATACGATGATGTTTCGTTACTGGAGTCAAGTACTTTTAGAAACCAGCCCATAACCACAGATATGGCGACGCTTACTCGAGAAGTAAAAAAGTTCGCAACAGATAAAAAACTAGAAATAGAAATGTTAAAAGTGCGTGAGGAATATCGAAGAGAATTTCTTGGAAACGTTTCCCATGAGCTGAAAACTCCATTGTTTACAGTACAAGGCTATTTATCGACTTTGCTTGATGGTGCTATGAATGACAAAACCATTCGAAAAAAATACTTGGAACGTGCTGAAAAAGGAGTCGAAAGATTGATTTACATCGTGCAGGATTTAGACATGATTTCGAAACTTGAAATAGGAGATCTGAATTTAGAAATAGCCGAATTTAATATCGTGAAGCTTGTACAAAATGTTTTTGATTTGCTTGAAATGAAAGCGTCAAAAAAAGATATACTGCTCATGTTTGATATGCGATACAACAAACCCGTTATGGTGGTTGGAGATCAGGAAAAAATTCAACAAGTAGTGATGAATCTCGTTGTAAACTCAATTAAATACGGAAAAGAGAAAGGTTCGACCGAGGTCAGTATCGAAGATCTAACCAATGAAAAAGTAATTGTTCGCATCACGGATAATGGAGAAGGAATAGAAAAGAAAAATATTCCCAGACTTTTTGAGCGATTTTACAGAGTGGATAAGAGTGGTGCCAGAACGGAAGGAGGTTCGGGTTTAGGATTGTCAATCGTGAAACATATTATTGAAGCACATGAAGAGAAAATTTATGTAGACAGCACCTTTGGAGTGGGTTCTGAATTTTCATTTACACTTGAGAAAACAAATCAAGTAAAAAAATAACATAAAATCAAAGATTAAAACAATTTAAAAACTGATTCTTGTGAGTCGGTTTTTTTTATTTCTGTGAATCAAAGTTTGATTATTTTTCAAAAACCTGGAACAAATTCTCCCAATCAATTTTAGAATTCATTTGAGGCAAACCTCTATAGTCTTCGATTTTCGTAATATCCTCCATCTTGAAATCAGCCTGCGTGGCATAGGGTACTAATTTTTCAGTTTGGAATTTTTCAGCCAAGTATTCTTGCTCGTATTGTCCGGGTGTGGGAATAAAAAAGGCTTTTTTTCTCAATTGAGTCAGATCCATAATGGTCGTATAACCGGAGCGGCAAAGCACCATTTCACTTTCGTTAAAAGCTTGTTCTAACTCGTTTGAATTCATAAAGTTGTAATAGACAACAGTACCAATCGTTGTTATTTTTTGTTCTTTTTCGATATTTCCTTCAATGAAAATAACACTTCCACCATAATGAACTATTTCTGCTTTTAAGTGCTTTTCTAACATACCACGCTGTGGTTCCGGACCTGACAGAATTACAAGTAAATCGTATTTTTTTGGTACTAATTTCTTTTGGAGTCGGCTCAAAGGGCCAATGTATTTTGTTTTGAGATTGGGATGATTTACATGACCTAGTTTTCCGGTTAGATTGATAGTTCCGTCAAGATCAGGAACCCAACATTCTCTGTATTTTTTTATAATGTATTGGTGAATTCTGCTAGAAATCCAAGTGGTGTTACCGGTTATCACATTTAATTGGTGCGTGATAAAAACAGATGGGATTTTCTTGCTATAAACACCCAGTCGATTGTCTGAAATGACACCATCAATCGCATATTTCTCAACCCAAAGTTGAATTATTTTTTTTTCCTGCTGAATGGCTCTAATCATTTTTGGGCCATTCTGTATTAGCTTCCATTTAAAATTGGCGCCGTTCTCAGCATATTCAACATGGTAGGATGGAAGTTCCAGAGTTTGAACCGCTGGGAATTCTTTTCGTAGTAATGTAAGTGCAATTCCATCTGATGCAATTATAGGAATATAGTTGTTCTCTAGCAAAGCTCTAATGATGGGAATGCAACGTGTTGCATGACCTAAACCCCAATTTAAAGGTGCTATTAAAATAGTCTTTTGTTCCGATTTCAAATCCATGTGAGATAAATAGGTTCGTTGTTATTAATTTGAAAGTTAGGGAATGAACACGTTTCGCATATTGCTAAGGCATTACCAAACCATTAAATTATTTCATTAAAAATAAGCTCTTAATTGCACATTTCCAGTATGAATGGCTTGGCTTGTTTCGCTTTTACGCCCCTGGTAATTCAAGTTGATGTCTAAGAATTGCGTTATGTTTTTTTGCAAAAGCAATCTCCAAGTCAAGTTTTGTCCGGTTTGTAATCCTTCGAGCATTTGAAACCCAACTGCAGAAAACTCATTTCCTTCAAATTTATTTTGGTAAAAAGAGACTTCGCCATTAAAGGTTATTTTTTTAGTACTCGCGTAGGAAAAAGCGGTTCCAAAACGGTTTTGCAATAATATTTCTAAGATCCCAATTTGGTTTTTTTTACTTTGTAATTCATAAAAAATATCCCAACTGGTATTTTTAGAGAATAAATAACTGATTTTTGGTGCCAATTGAAATCCGTTTATTTCATAATTTTTTTCTGGAAAATTCTCAGATTGAACAGTAGTCTGAATTGTTTTGGCAAAAAAACCAAACAACCAACTTTTTTGATACAAATGGTTGTACTGCAATTGATGGGAATTGTTTGTTGCTTCCTGCGAACCTATTGAGAGTAGGTTCTTTGTTTTATTTTGTAAATAAGAATACGTCGTCGAATGGTTTTGCTTGCCTCGATTGTAAAACAAGCTATTTCTAAAACTGGAATTCAATCCTAGTACATTTTCATTCGAGTTGCTGAACGGATTTAATTCGAAATTTGCGCCATTGCTTCTCGTTTTGCGGTCGATGATAAACGCAGTTTGATTATAAAAATAGGAAAGTATTTTTTTTAATCCTTTTTCATTTTGCCATTGATTGAGGTTTATTGTAACTGATTGTGAAAACTTATTTTGATGTGTCTTAATGTAAATTCGATTGGGCAAAAATATCCGAATAAATTCTGCTTGATCTATAAATGGTGCGATTTCGAACTCCTGTAATTCTTGAACGCCATTGCCGTTGTAATCATTCCAGGTATAAACGCCTTGTCCCGCAACAACTTTAAGATAGGTAAATTCTTGTTGTGGGATAGTTCCTGAGTTCGTCTCGTAAACCGAAGTGCTTTGAATTAATTGACTGAAAAAACGATCGGTGTACACTATTCTCGAATTTAAGGTAGGTTCTTTTTTTCGGGTTGGATCTACAAAATCTAGGACTCTATAATTTATATAAACAGACAAATCGTTTTTATTGGTTTGTATTAATTTCGACTTCAGTCGAAAGGCTTGCGACGAGTTCACGCGTTGAATCCTATTCCCAGCATTTTGAGATTGCAAACTGTCATTGGTTCTTCTCAAATATCCTAATTCGACAAAAATCTTGGTGCTATCGCCTCGTCCTGAAAAAATGCCATACTCTTTAAATTTTTGGCTTAAAGCCGAAAACTGGTTGGTTGTTTTGCTTTTCTCTTGGTTGTCTTCTAATCGAAGGCTAGAGCCAATCCAGTTTTTTTTGAAATGAAAACGCATTTGTGATTGGTTTCTTAAAAACTTCGATGATGAAATAGTGCCATCACTTTTTAGAAAGCTACCTTGGTTTTGAAATGACCAGCCTTTTACCCGAAACACACCATTTAAAAGATGCCTGTTACCTGAAAAATTTTCAGAGAAATCCAGTTTTTCAAACTGATACAGCAAAAGTCCTGATCTAGTTGCTTTGGGTTTTGGTTTTAAGTCAAATTGTAATCCGGAAATGAGTAAACTTTGATTGCCAATACCAGCAGTTCCTATATTCCAGTCTCGATCAAATTCGATATTGAACAACCGTTCGACTGATCTGAAATTTTTTTGTATCAATTGATAATTAGCAAAAGCATCGATTTGCCATTTCTTTGAAAAAAGTCGCTGCTTGGCATTTATTTTTCCAGCTATACTTTTATTATTGGCGTCATCAATCGAAGAAAATAAATTTTGATCAGAATTGCTAATGCCAAACTCAAAATCGACAGCAGTTTTTTCTGTTGGTTTGTATTTTCCTAAAAAGGTTGCGACTTGAAGTTTAGTTGGTGCAACTAGCTGAATTAAGGGCTCATAATTTCCTTGTGGAATTCCGTTTATGGGTGGGATGTATTCATAAATCCGAGAAATTGTTGCAGAATTCGTTATTGTGTAATTTCCAGTATTGGTACCAACTAAAGTAAATCGTACATTGAATAATTCTTGTTGTGCATCATTCGAATATTCGAAAATTTCGACTGCATTAAATACGGTTTTGCGATACAGCACTTTGTTTTCTGAATAGGTGTCAATGTAGGCTGAAGGTGCTGTCATCAAACTAGGATTATCTCCTGCATTTACTAATATTTGAGCTTGTTCCTTTGATAAATTTTGTTGCAAGGACTGGTTTTTAACATCATTTTCTGAATACAAATAGCCTCCAAAACTCCATTTCTTAGAGTCGTGCGTTGCTCCTGCATAGGTGACAAAACGGGTGTAGTTACGATCAGAAAATTGATATTCTATGGCAATTCGCATTTCGGAAGTGATGGTGAAAAGCGGTGTAAATACAATTTCACCTGCATTGTAATCGATTATATAATCATTGTTTTCTCCACGTTTTAATAAAGTTCCATTGACGTAAACACGCTCAGAACCGGACACAACCAGTACATACAACTCTCCATTTTGGCCTTTTAATTTGTAAGGGCCTTGGTTGCCTTCTTGTCCTACAAAATTACTTTTTGCATATTGACCGCGAACCAATGCTGCAGATGCGAATATATTTATTTTGTTAGTCTCGGTTCCAAAGTTGAAATTTGTGGCCAGTCCCTGTACTTTTTTATTAAAATTTAAGAATTGCGTTTTCTTATTTTCAAGAAAAATATCACCTGCACGAATGTTCCATTCATCACTGAATAGCTCCATAAATACATTGTCAAATTGATCTAATTTTTGTGAATATCCGCCATCTTGCAGCGGAATATTACTGTCTTGAATAGAAGCTCTTAAGCTTACTTTCTCAGATATTTTACCGGTGATTTGTAAATCTAAATTCGAATTCAAAACCGCATTTTGATTGTTCCCGATGGTTATGCCGCGGGTAATGCTTCCGGAAGTATTCAACCCATCAAATGGAATATTTTTTTTGGGGTTTTTATTCTCTATTGTGTATAAATTGTCTTTGCCCGCTTCATTACTTACCACTTTACTAGGGTCGTAAATGCGGTATTCTTTGGTCAGTATTTCGGGGAATTTTAAATATTTAATAGTAAGCGAATCTGAATTGACAAGCCTGTTTTCTTTAAAAATTAAGGTTCCTTTTTTGAAATTCACCACAAAGAAAGTGCTATCAATGCTTTTTCCTTTGGCGTCAAGCAGCTTGAAAAAACTGGAATTTATATTTTCTTTTTCAATAAAAATAGTGTCGCGTGAAGGGAGAATTTTTTTGGTTTTGTAGAGCGAATTAATCTCTTGAGCTTGGAGCCCAGAAAAACAGCTGATTACAATCCAAAAAAGTAATTTTTTCAACATAAATACTATAACTCGAAAGTATCAAAAGTAGTATTTATAATTTGATATTTAGAGCATGTTACAATTAGAAAATGAAATGTAGGGATTCTCGTTTTGAGTGTTTGGTTTTACACTTTAAATATAAAAAAATGGGAATCAATACACTTGATTCCCATTTTTAATAAGTGGAAAATAGTACGCTAAACTTCTTTTGTTACCACTTGCATGGTTTCACGACTCACTTGTTTCAGTAAAACAACTTTGTTTTCTTCAACAGTTTGTGCCGCATTTTCGTTAAAGTGTCTAATCGTATATAAGGTAACATTTTCGTCAAATTCTACTTTGAATTTTTTGGATAAAATGGCATTCAAAGCTTTAAAATTATCAAATTTATCTTCAACACAGACAGAGAAACTTATAGCTGAATTCTGTATTAAGTTTACTTTTATTTTGAATTGGTGAAACAAGGCAAAAATCTCGCTGATGTTTTCTTCCATGATGAAGGAAAAATCGATGGAAGAAAGTGAAATTAAAAGTTGGTTTCTTTTAACAATAAAACAAGGTAAATAGGGCTCTAAGTCGACTCCTTTAGAAACACTAGTTCCCGTTAGCAATGGGTTTATAAATGATTTTACATACAAAGGAATTTCCTTCTTTTGAAGCGGTTGTAGTGTTTTAGGATGAATGACCGTTGCACCATAAAAAGCCAATTCGATTGCTTCTCGATACGAAATCTGATTCAATAAACTCGCGTTTTCAAAATATCTTGGATCGGCATTCATAACACCAGGAACATCTTTCCAGATGGTTACGCTTTGCGCATTTAAGCAATAAGCAAAAATGGCAGCAGTATAATCAGAACCTTCACGTCCCAAAGTAGTGGTGAAATTATTCTCATCAGAACCCAAGAAGCCTTGAGTAATATTTAATATTTTGCGCTTTACGTTTTTAGAAATATTTTTTTGTGTCAATTCCCAATCGACTTCAGCGTCTCTATAGTTGGCATCTGTTTTAACGAAATTACGAACATCAAGCCATTGCGTTTTTATGCCCATGAAATTCATAAAATGACTCAAAATGGTGGTCGAAATAAGCTCGCCATAACTCACAATTTGGTCGTACACGAAATTGTAATTGGGCGATTTATTGTGTGCCAAAAAATATTCTAAATCAGCAAATTGGGTATTTACAGCGACAAAAACATCATTTTTTTCGTCGTCAAATAAATCCATTAAAATCTGATTGTGGTATTTTTTTACTTCTTGAACCGACGAATTTAACTCAGCCGTTTTTTCAAAATAGTTTTTTATTACGATTTCCAGAGCGTTGGTTGTTTTTCCCATTGCAGAAACGACGAGCAATACATCTTCGTAGCCTACTTTTTGTAAAACGTCATATACGTTCTTGATTCCTGCGGCATCCTTAACAGAGGCTCCTCCAAATTTGAATACTCTCATACTACTATAAATTCCAATTATATTATTCTAAATTCTGGCTTTTAAATGCAATTGCAATTTTATTTTTTTAACTTATTTTCAATAAAATTGTTGATTCCTACTTCATCCATTTGTACAACGTACCAATCACGGAGCACTTTGGCTCCTGACTTTTCATAAAATTCGATTGCGGGAGTATTCCAGTCTAGCACATTCCATTCTACTCGGCGTACTTGGTCTTTTTTACCTTGTTTTATAATTTCAGAATACAACGCGTAGCCCAAACCAGTACCACGCATTTTGTCTTTTACTACTAAATCTTCTAGGTGAATTGTTTTTCCTTTCCAAGTTGAAAAGCGGTAATACCATAATGCGATACCCACGATTTCATCTTCCACTTCGGCAACAAAAACATGAAATAGAGGAACAGGGCCAAAGCCGTCACGAATTAAATCATCAACAGTAACTAGAACAGCATCAGGTTCCTTTTCAAATAGCGCTAATTCTTGAATAAGGCTTAAAACTGCCTGCATATCTTCTGGTTTGCCCCTTCTAATATTCATAAAATTTTATTTTAATTATTCAAAAATGCATTTTTATTGCATTTTTACTTATTTATTTCGTGGTTTAGTCAGCAAATATACAATAGTGCCAAAGTAAATAAATAGTATTCAAATTGTTTTCACAAAAAAAGCGATATTTGTGACTTCAAAATAACTACATCGATTTCGTAATGGAAGAACGCAACAAAACACTAGGAGAATTTATTATTGAAAATCAAAATGCTTTTCAATATTCCTCAGGCGAATTATCCCGAATTATTAACTCTATTCGTTTGGCCGCCAAAGTAGTCAATTACAAAGTAAACAAAGCGGGACTGGTCGATATTGTTGGGGCTGCCGGAGAGCAAAACATACAAGGGGAAGACCAGCAAAAATTGGATGTTTACGCTAATGAAGTATTTATTCAAACGCTCATTAATCGTGAAATTGTATGTGGAATTGCCTCTGAAGAAAATGATGATTTTATCACGGTAGAAGGAAGCGATAACAGTCATAATAACAAATATGTGGTCTTGATGGATCCGCTTGACGGCTCCTCAAATATTGATGTTAATGTTTCTGTTGGAACCATATTTTCAGTGTATAGACGCGTAACGCCAATAGGAACTCCAGTTACTCTTGAAGATTTTCTGCAACCGGGAATCAATCAGGTTGCTGCGGGATATGTAATTTACGGAACTTCCACCATGTTAGTATATACAACTGGTCATGGGGTTAATGGATTTACATTGAACCCAGCCATTGGAACTTTTTATCTATCGCATCCTAAAATGCAATTCCCAACAGACGGTCATATTTATTCGATAAACGAAGGGAATTATGTTCATTTTCCGCAAGGGGTAAAAGATTACATAAAATATTGTCAGTTTGAGGAAGGAGACAGGCCTTATACTTCGAGGTACATAGGAAGTCTAGTTTCAGATATTCACCGAAATATAATTAAAGGTGGAATTTATTTGTATCCTACCAGTTCTAAAGCACCTAAAGGAAAATTGCGTTTGCTGTACGAGTGCAATCCGTTAGCTTTTATTGCTGAACAAGCAGGAGGAAAAGCTTCAGACGGATTTAATAGAATCATGGAGATTGAACCTACAGAACTGCATGAAAGAGTGCCGTTCTTTTGCGGAAGTTACAACATGGTTGAAAAAGCAGAAGAATTCATGTACAAAGCAAAATTAAGTAAATACTAAAATAGAGCTTTAATACAAAAGTTTCTGTTATATAAAAATGCCCCAAATAGTGTCTAACTTTTTGGGGCATTTTAATGCTTTAGAATTACTTATTCATGTTTTGCATTTCGAAAAGGAACGTGTCTAAGTCTACTTTTTTGTCCACTAGCGTAAGAGCTTTGTGTACAATATAATTTACATTTTCAGCATTGAAACCAAGTGCTACTCCAATTTTTCTTAACAATAATTCTTGTGTATCGCCGAGTTGGTGATCTACATGCACCATTCGTGCTAAATCAAATAAACGTTCTAGTTTTTGCTCATGCAAATAGGGAGGGTTTATAGGATATTTTAAAGGATTTTCTAAAATTTCTTCATATTCTGCTGGAGAAATTTCCAATCGAGAAGCCAGTTTGTCTAAAAATACTTTCTCCTCTGGAGCAAACTTTTCGTCAGCAAGGGCTACACGAACAATTGCTGAAAAATGACCTTTGTTCCTTTGTTTGAATTCGCTATCAAATAAATCTGAAAATGACATAATTGTTGTTTTTTTATCTTACAAAGATAAATCTATTTTTAAATTAATGATTTTAAATTTTTTAAATTTTTTTGTGGAAGTGATCTCACTTGAACTGCATTTATTTTATATAATGAA
Source organism: Flavobacterium sp. DT2-2 (assembly GCA_051990185.1). GTDB lineage: Bacteria > Bacteroidota > Bacteroidia > Flavobacteriales > Flavobacteriaceae > Flavobacterium. Next base: position 26,067 of record JAFCUE010000014.1, read on the forward strand.
ATCACTCATTTTCAAAATTAATCGTAAGTTTACAAGCCCTATAGCAATATAATATTTTAACCATGTCAGAATTTTGGATTTACTTTCAAATCGGATTAAAACACGTTTTAGACACTCACGCGTACGACCATGTTCTATTTTTAATAGCATTAGCAATTCCTTTTATTTTTAAAGATTGGAAAAGAATTGTCCTTCTAGTAACGCTATTTACCATTGGACACACGATGGCTTTGTTGCTATCTGTTTTTGGAATAATTGCGATTAAAGTAAATGTTGTAGAATTATTAATTCCGATAACAATCCTAATAACAGCTGTATTCAATCTTTTTACAGCGGGAAAATCCAGTAAAAAAGAAAGTATCAATTTGATTTTTTTCATCACCCTTTTTTTTGGAATAATTCATGGGTTGGGTTTTTCAAATTATTTCAAATCGATTTTGGGAGGTGATGCAAACTCAAAAATACTGCCGCTATCAGAGTTTGCATTGGGTATTGAAGCAGCACAAATTGTTGTTGTTTTTGTGGTTTTGATACTGTCCTATATAGTTCAAACCGTTTTTAGATTCTCTAAACGCGATTGGACTTTAGTAATGTCAGCCTTTATAATAGGAGTAGTAATTCCTCTAATAATACAAAGTGAAATCTGGATCAGATAAAATGAGCGAAAAAAAATTGAATAAATACGATAAAGCGTATTTAAGGATTGCAAAAGAATGGAGTTTGCTATCGTATTGCAAACGCAAGCAAGTGGGAGCAATTATTGTGCGGGACCGTATGATAATTTCTGATGGATATAACGGAACTCCAAGCGGTTTTGAAAATTGCTGTGAAGATGCGGAAGGATTAACGCGTTGGGATGTTTTGCATGCTGAAGCAAATGCCATCCTGAAAGTAGCCCGATCTACCCAGTCCTGTGAGGGAGCAACGTTGTATATCACGCTTTCGCCTTGTAAAGAATGCAGCAAATTAATTCATCAATCTGGAATAAAAAGAGTGGTGTATCATAATGGGTATCGCGATGATTCGGGGATTCGATTCTTAATAAAAGCAGGAGTAGAGGTGGAGCATATTCCAGTATTAGAAGAGTAAAATGGTGTCTTAACATGAAAAATAATCTAAAATATTTGCCCATTTTAATTTTCGCAACGCTCGCTCTGGGTTTTGTGTTGGGTGGAATGTTGAATTTTCCTAATGTTGCTGACTTTTCAAATAGAAATAATTCGAGAAGCAAGCTCAATAAACTCATTGATTTTATAGACAATGAATACGTCGATAATGTCAATACAGATTCGATTGTAAACTTAACAGTAGATAATATTTTGGCGCAGCTTGATCCCCATTCTGTTTATATTCCGCCGAGTGACCAACTAGAGGTGGCTGAAAGCATGCAAGGAAATTTCGTGGGAATAGGCGTGAACTTTTACATGTACAACGATTCGGTTGCAGTTATCAAACCAGTAGAGAATGGTCCTTCGGCAAAAGCTGGAATAAAAGCTGGAGACCGTATTTTGTATGCTGATAAAACCAAATTATTTGGGCGTAAACTGCCCAGTGATAGTTTGTTTTCTAAACTAAAAGGAACGGTAGGTTCTGATATTGAACTTACTATATTCAGAAAGTCTGAAGGCAAGAAACTTAAAATAAAAATAAAAAGGGATGTCATTCCGCTGAAAAGTGTAGATGCAGCCTTATTGTTGAGCAATCAAACGGGATATATAAAAATAAATAGATTTGCAGAAACCACTTATGGAGAATTTATGGCAGGTTTGGCTAAACTCAAAAAACAAGGTGCACAATCGCTTGTAATTGATGTGCGAGATAATGGTGGTGGTTATATGGAAGAGGCGATTGCTATTGCCGATGAATTATTAATAGATAAGCAATTGATCGTTTTTACCAAAAATAAAAATGGGAAGACAGACAAGACATTTGCAACCAAAAAAGGCAGTTTTGAAAACGGAGATGTTTTTGTTTTAATCAACGAAAATAGTGCTTCGGCAAGTGAAATTCTTGCAGGAGCCATTCAGGATAATGATCGAGGAACCATAGTGGGTCGTCGTTCTTTTGGAAAAGGGTTGGTACAGCGAGAAATGGATTTTGCAGATGGTTCAGCAGTTCGATTGACCATTGCAAGGTATTACACGCCAACAGGGCGTTCTATTCAAAAGCCCTATTCGAAAGGGAATGAGGCTTACTTTAAGGAATCAGAGTCTCGTTTTGGCAATGGAGAATTGTATGAAAAAGATAGTATTAAAGTTGCCGACACATTAAAATTCAAGACAAAAAAAGGTAAAATTGTATACGGCGGCGGCGGAATAGTGCCTGATGTTTTTGTACCGCTGGAAGTAGAGCATGGGATTGAAAGTACGGCTTATTTACTGCAGTCAGGAATTCTGGGTAATTTTGTTTTTGTACAATTAGATAAAAATAGAAGCGCTTTTAATGGCCTTACCTTTGAGCAATTCAAAATAAAAATGAATCAAACCGATGTGTATTTTAATTTGTTTCAGAAATTTATTTTAGGAAACGGATTGGATTTGAATTTCGGAAAAAGCAAATCGTTAGTCAAAAGATACTTGGCTGCAGAATTTGCTCGACAGTTGTATGGGGAAACCTATTATTATCAAATTATTTTGAAAGATGACGCGATGATTAAGGCAACGGTCAAATAATCTTCCGCCTTATTTTTCTCAGATAGAAATGTAGTAAGTTCGAATAGATTGTGTTTTACCTTGAGGACGCAGTAGGGTTTTTGATAATTATTAAAAATAACTGCAAGGTAGGGTATTGTCAAAAAGTGTGTTTAACAGCGAAGAATTTTTTTACTCAGTGAACAAGGCAATCCTTCTGTTGGTGACAAAGGATTTGTTTTTTGAATAACCCAATACGAGTGCGCACACTTTTTATGAAATGCCTGCGTTAAACACAAGAACGTCAAAGATTGTTAGAGTTGCTCATTTGATTTCTCTTCAATCTTTTTTGCTGTTTTTAAAATGAGAAGAATTAAAACGGCACATAAAGAAGCTGCAATTCCAATAAAAGCAACTACACTATCTCCTTGAAATGGATTTTTAAAATCCAATAAAGTAACATTAAATATGATTAGCGCTACTGATAAAAACACCAAGATGTTAGTAAAAATTTTCATAGTATGTTTTTGTTTTTCGATGTAAAAAAAAATTAATCAAAAATCGAATTTTCTTTTACAATTACCTTAGAGGGTAAATTTATAAAAATTTATCTTAGACGAACAAACCTTTAACATTCGCGGCGAATAATTTAACAGCTATTGCCAGAAGTACGACTCCAAATGTCTTTCGGATCACTCCAAGCCCATTCTCTCCAAGTATTTTTTCGATTTTAGAAGATGATTTCAATACGATGTATACGAGGATAATATTCAAAAATATAGCAATAACAATGTTTATGGTTGAAAACTGAGATCGTAAGGAAAGTAAAGTTGTCATTGTTCCCGCTCCAGCAATAAGTGGAAATGCTAATGGCACAATAGAGGCAGAGCTCGCTTCCTCATCACGGTAAATACGAATGCCTAAAATCATTTCGAGTGCTAAAAAGAATAACACAAAAGAACCAGCAACGGCAAATGAGTTCACATCAATTCCTATTAAGTTCAATAATTCTTCTCCCACAAAAAGGAAAACAATCATAATAATACCGGCTACAATAGACGCTTTTTCAGATTCAATATGACCATGCTTTGATCTCAAATCTACAATAATAGGAATAGTTCCTACGATATCAATTACTGCAAAAAGCACCATTCCAACTGTAATTATTTCTCTAAAATTGATGTTAAACATAGCTTTTTTTGTTTGCAAAGTTACACTTTTCACTAGATTTTTGATAACAATTACATTTTATTAGACTAATTCTGATTCCTTTTTTTAGGGACTGTTTTTTGGCCAAATAGTGGCTTTAGAATTCTTGTAATGCTTACTATTATTGGGTTGTGTCCTATTGTAATTTAATTTTTTTCTGGTTTTTTTAAAAGTTAAAGTTGGTTTGTACCCAGAAATTTACAAGTTACTTTGATTACCTTTGGACTTTATAATCTCACTCCCCCAAAAGAATGTTTCAATTAGGAAAAACCATCGTCTCAGAAGACATACTCGGAAAAGATTTTGTTTGCAATTTGTCGGCCTGTAATGGCGCTTGTTGCGTTGATGGCGATGCAGGTGCTCCATTGAGCGTGGAAGAAACCAAGATCTTAGAAGAAATTTATCCTAAGGTAAAACCATTTTTACGCAAACAAGGAATTGCTGCTATCGAAGCGCAAGGAACCTGGACCGTAGGAACTGATGGTGATCTTGAAACGCCACTTATTGATAATAAAGATTGTGCTTATGTCATTTTTGATGGCAAAACCGCTTTGTGTGGTATAGAGCAAGCCTACAATCAAGGGATAATCGATTGGAAAAAACCGGTTTCCTGTCATTTGTATCCAATACGTGTAAAAGATTTCACAGAGTTTGCTGCCGTTAATTATGACAAATGGGATATTTGTGATCCTGCCTGTTCCTTAGGTCAGGAGTTGGAAGTACCTGTTTATAAATTTGTCAAAGAAGCGTTGGTTAGAAAATTTGGTGAGGACTGGTACGCGGAGTTAGAAACGGTTGCAGAGGAGTATAAAAACAATTCAAAATAGATAAAATATTTCTTGTTTTCTATTTTAAAACCCTATATTTTACAGTACTTAAGAGCCTTTTGTAAATTATAAAATACTGATTTACAGTTTTTTATAATTTATAAAATTTCGCTGACTTTTTTTCTCTTTGTTAAAAACTAGTGGCGATTGTGGATAAGTTTGGCTTTCAATTCCGGCAATATTTTACAATCTTTGTAATCCCCAGATCGAATAGAATTTCGTTAAAATCACAACAAAATAAAACAATACAATGACACAAGTGGAACCTATTTTACAAGAAAACAAAAATCGCTTCGTAATTTTTCCGATCAAGCACCATGATATTTGGGAATGGTACAAGAAAATGGAAGCTAGTTTTTGGACTGCTGAGGAAATTGATTTATCGCAGGATTTAAATGATTGGAACAATAAACTTTCTGATGAAGAGCGTTATTTTGTAAAACACATATTAGCATTTTTTGCTGCATCTGACGGAATTGTTAATGAAAATCTGGCTGAAAATTTTGTGAACGAAGTGCAGTATGCAGAAGCAAAATTCTTTTACGGTTTTCAAATTATGATGGAAAACATTCATAGCGAAACCTATTCGTTATTGATCGATACGTATGTAAAAGACGAGGCAGAGAAAGATGACTTATTCAATGCTTTAGAAGTTTTTCCTGCAATTAAGAAAAAAGCGGATTGGGCTTTGAAATGGATTGAATCTGATTCATTTGCAGAACGATTGATCGCTTTTGCAGCAGTGGAAGGAATTTTCTTTTCGGGAGCATTTTGTTCGATTTACTGGTTGAAAAAACGTGGACTAATGCCAGGATTGACGTTTTCTAACGAATTAATTTCTCGTGATGAAGGCGTACACTGTGATTTTGCAGTGCATTTACACAATCACCACTTGGTGAATAAAGTGCCAAAAGAAAGAATCAGAAGCATTATTGTAGATGCTTTAAATATTGAAAGAGAATTTATTACGGAGTCACTTCCCGTAAGTTTGATAGGAATGAATGCCGTATTGATGACACAATATTTAGAATTTGTTGCTGACAGATTATTAGTGGAATTAGGTTGCGATAGAGAATATAATACTACAAACCCATTTGATTTTATGGATATGATTTCGCTTCAAGGGAAAACAAACTTTTTTGAAAAGAAAGTAGCCGAATATCAAAAAGCGGGTGTGATGAACACGGATGGTGATGCTCAAAAAATATCTTTTGACGCTGATTTTTAAAATTTGAATTCTTATCGATCCATTAAATATTTTTTGTGCTACTCTTGCAATAGCCCAGATAGTAATGGAAATCCTTTCTCTTCCTGAACTTGTTTCAGGATCCTGAAACAAGTTCAGGACGAGAAAGATTGCAATGGATAGCTGGAAATAGCTCCATAAAAAGATGCTGAAACAAGTTCAGCTTAAATTACAAATAACGAAAAACGGCGAAGGGATTTTCTGTTTTAAAAAACTAACAAAAGTATGTACGTAGTAAAAAGAGACGGGCACAAAGAGCCGGTAATGTTCGACAAAATCACAGATAGAATTAAAAAACTATGTTATGGTTTAAATGATTTGGTTGATGCCGTGAAAGTCGCAATGCGAGTAATTGAAGGGCTTTATGATGGAGTTTCTACGTCAGAATTAGATAATTTAGCAGCCGAAACTGCAGCTTCAATGACTATTGCGCATCCTGATTATGCACAATTGGCAGCGAGAATTGCAATTTCGAATTTACATTCCAATACTAAAAAATCATTTTCGGAAACGATGAATGATATGTTCAATTATGTGAACCCTAGAAACGGTCAATACGCGCCATTACTTTCTGAGGAAGTACATCAGGTGATTATGAAAAATGCTGAATTTTTGGATTCACATGTGATATATAACAGAGATTTTAATTATGATTATTTTGGGTTTAAAACCTTGGAAAGATCATATTTGCTTAAAATAAACGGCAAAATAGTGGAGCGTCCGCAACATATGTTGATGCGTGTTTCGGTTGGGATCCACTTAGATGATTTAGATTCAGTGATTGAAACGTACGACTTAATGTCGAAAAAATTCTTTACGCATGCAACGCCTACATTATTCAATGCAGGTACTCCAAAACCTCAAATGTCTTCTTGTTTCCTTTTGGCGATGCAAGATGATAGTATTGACGGGATTTACGATACGTTGAAGCAAACGGCGAAAATCTCGCAGTCAGCAGGTGGTGTTGGGCTTTCTATTCACAATGTAAGAGCAACTGGTTCTTATATTCGTGGAACTAACGGAACTTCGAACGGAATTGTTCCGATGTTGCGTGTTTTTAATGATACGGCACGTTATGTAGATCAAGGTGGTGGAAAACGTAAAGGTAGTTTTGCAATATACATCGAAACTTGGCATGCGGATATTTTTGAATTTTTGGACTTAAAAAAGAATACCGGAAAAGAAGAAATGCGCGCCAGAGATTTGTTTTTTGCGATGTGGACTTCGGATTTGTTCATGAAAAGAGTACAAGAAGACAGTTATTGGACGTTGATGTGTCCTAATGAATGTCCAGGATTGTATGATGTGTATGGCGAAGAATTTGAAGCTATGTATGTTGATTACGAGAAACGTGGAAAAGGTAGAAAAACAATTAAAGCACATGAACTGTGGGAGAAAATTCTGGAATCGCAAATCGAAACCGGAACGCCTTACATGTTGTATAAAGATGCAGTTAATAGAAAATCAAACCAGAAAAATTTAGGGACCATTCGTTCTTCGAATTTGTGTACCGAGATTATGGAATTTACATCCAAAGATGAAATTGCAGTTTGTAACCTGGCTTCTCTTTCCTTGCCAATGTTTGTTGCCAATGGGAAGTTTGACCATGAATTGATGTATACCGTTACAAAACGGGTAACCAGAAACTTGAATAAAGTAATTGACAGAAATTATTATCCGGTAATTGAAGGAGAAAATTCTAATAAACGCCACCGACCAATTGGTCTTGGAGTGCAAGGATTAGCTGATGCTTTCATTATGTTGCGTCTGCCGTTTACGAGCGACGAAGCTAAAAAACTGAATCAAGAAATTTTTGAAACATTATACTTTGCTGCGGTAACCGCATCGATGGAAATGGCAAAAGAAGAAGGGCCTTATTCGACATTTAAAGGTTCGCCAATTTCTCACGGAGAATTCCAATACAATTTGTGGGGAATGAAAGATGAGGAATTATCTGGTCGTTGGGACTGGGCTTCATTACGAAAAGAAGTGATGGAACACGGAGTGAGAAACTCGTTGTTAGTCGCGCCAATGCCAACGGCATCGACTTCTCAAATTTTGGGGAACAACGAAGCATTCGAACCATATACTTCTAATATTTACACCAGAAGAGTCCTTTCGGGAGAATTTATTGTGGTAAACAAACACTTATTACACGATTTAGTGGAACGCGGTTTGTGGAATGAAACATTGAAACAAGAATTAATGCGAAATAACGGTTCGGTTCAAGACCTCAACATTCCGCAAGATTTGAAAGAATTGTATAAAACGGTTTGGGAAATGTCCATGAAAGACATTATTGATATGTCCCGTCATCGTGGTTATTTTGTGGATCAATCGCAATCGTTGAACTTATTCATGCAAAATGCCAATTATTCAAAATTGACATCAATGCATTTCTACGCTTGGCAATCTGGATTGAAAACGGGAATGTACTATTTAAGAACAAAAGCTGCGGTGGATGCGATTAAATTCACATTAAACAATGATAAAAAAGCAGAGCCAATCGAAATTAAAGAGCAATCAATCGTTGTTCCTGCAGTTGCTGAAGCAGTAGAAATGACTTCGGATGAATACAGAGCTATGCTTGAATTATCTAAAAATGCAGGTCCTGACGAATGTGAAATGTGTGGGTCGTAGGTCAGCGAGGAACGAAGCAAACTCATTTTGAAACCATTTTATTGACATCAACTAAATGGTTTTAAAACAAAAAGGCAGTTATTGTAATGATAACTGTTTTTTTTTGAAGCTATTCCCGCTTTCCGTTGCAATCTTTTTATTTTTAAAGAAAAAATAAAAAGGATTTCCACTTCAATCGGGGCTAAAACACCAAGATTTAACATTAACATTTGTAAATAATTCACTATATTTGGAATGGTTATTAACCTTAAATCCTTTTTTATTATAATCAAAAACATTAAAATGGAAAATAAAAAATTTACTGTTACAGATGATTTATTAGCTTCCAAAAGCCAGCGTCTCTTGAATCTACTTATCGATATATTTATAATTTATGTTATCGAAATCAGTATTGGTACAACCATAATTTTAATTGGAGATTTGACTCAAAGTGATACAGCATCAAATTGGGTTACATCATTAAGCGTATTTGAAAGTTTCTTTTTCGGACTTGTTATCTTGTTTTTTTATTATTTAATTACTGAAATGTACTTTTCCAGAACCTTCGGGAAGTATTTCACAAAAACAATGGTTGTAAAGCATGACGGTTCAAGACCCAACATGAAAAGTGTAATGATTAGAACACTTTCTAGATTAATTCCTTTTGAGCCTTTTTCTTTTTTAACTGCTAATAGAGGATGGCATGATACATTGTCGGTTACTTATGTGGTAAAAAAACACGAGTTTCTTGAGAAAAAGAAAATGTTTGTTCCATCGGATGAAATTGGGGTATAATATTAGTTCTGAAAGTAATGATTCATTAGTTTTGTAGAGAACTTGTACAAGACATTATGAGTATAAAATTAAATATCCATTGCTTACAGCACGTTCCTTTTGAAGGCCTGGGTTGTATAGAGAACTGGATTCAAGAGCACGAGCATTCCCTTTCGTATACCACATTATACCACAATCCTACATTTCCGGATCTTGATACGATAGACGCCTTGATTATCTTGGGCGGACCAATGAGTATTCATGACGAAGCTACATTCCCTTGGCTAAAAGACGAAAAAGTTTTCGTCAAATCCGCAATTGAGCAGCATAAAAAAATAATCGGAATTTGTCTGGGAGCACAATTAATTTCAAATGTCTTGGGAGGAAAAGTTACTGACAATGAACAAAAAGAAATTGGCTGGTTTCCCGTTTCAATTTTAGATTCAAATGCCGAGATACTGGAAGGTTTTCCAAAATCATTTGCTGTTTTTCATTGGCACGGAGAAACCTTTTCTATTCCTGAAAATGCAGTTCGCTTGATGGAATCAGAAGCCTGTGCGAATCAAGCTTTCTTATATAATAATCAAGTATTGGGACTTCAATTCCATTTGGAAGTGACTGATGAGACCATGAAGGCAATGGCTTTTAATGAGCAATCGGAATTAGTAAAAGATAATTATGTTCAAAGCTATGATGAGATCGTAAACAACACTATGGATATCCAAGAAAATAATGAATTGATGTTTCGATTGTTGAACTATCTATTTTACAAGAAATAAGGATACCGGTTTTTTTAAGGTATTTTAGTAATTAGTTTGAATACTTTGAAGCTTCTGCACAATTATGCCTAGCTCCAGTTTTATTTGACTTGAAAATGGATGTATTTATTTTATCTTTGAAAATAAATACTAAATAACAACCATGAACTGGGAACAACTTTTATCACTAAAACGTCAAGGCGACAAAGGCAAGCGATTGCGTGTAGAACAAGACGATACCCGTTTGGGTTTTGAGGTGGATTACGATCGTATTATCTTCTCGGCGGCTTTTAGAAGTTTGCAGGATAAAACGCAGGTTATTCCGTTATCAAAAACTGATTTTGTTCACACCAGATTAACGCATAGTTTAGAAGTTTCGGTTGTGGGGCGTTCTCTAGGACGATTGGTTGGTAAAAAAATTATTGAAAAATATCCGCATCTGAAAGAAGTTCATGGCTACCACATGAATGATTTTGGGGCTATTGTTGCTGCGGCTTCTTTGGCGCATGATATTGGCAATCCGCCTTTTGGACATTCCGGTGAGAAAGCTATAGGAGAATATTTCTCCATTGGAAACGGACAAAAATATAAAAATCAGCTTACTTCCAAAGAATGGCAGGATTTAATTGATTTTGAAGGAAATGCTAATGGATTTTCAGTTTTAAACAGTTCAAGACCAGGAGTAGAAGGAGGAATTCGACTTTCATATGCAACATTGGGTGCTTTTATGAAATATCCTAAAGAAAGTTTACCTAAAAAACCAACCAAAGAAATTGCCGATAAAAAATACGGTTTCTTTCAAACCGACAAAGCTTTTTTTCAAGATGTAGCTTCTGAGATGGGATTGATTCCAAATAAATCGGGAGATAATATAGGTTTCGAAAGACATCCTTTGGCGTATTTAGTGGAAGCAGCGGATGATATTTGCTATACCATTATTGATTTTGAAGACGGAATAAACTTAGGATTAGTTTCCGAAGATTTTGCTTTAGAATATTTGATAAAATTGGTAAAAGACAGTATTCATACTTCGAAATACAAGACTTTGGAAACCAAAGAAGACCGCATTAGTTATTTGCGCGCTTTGGCAATTGGAAGTTTAATCAATGATGCCGTAAAAGTTTTTATCGAAAATGAAACATTAATTCTGGAAGGTAAATTTCCTTTTGCGATCATGGATAAAAGTAAGTACAAAGCACAAATGGACGATATTATCAAGATTAGTGTGGATAATATTTACCAAAGCCGTGAAGTCATCGAAAAAGAGATTGTTGGCTATCAGATTATTCAAACCTTATTAGATAAATTCATTACGGCTTTTAATAATAAATACAAGGGGAATGCGTCTAATTACGATTCTTTAATTCTGAAAATGTTGCCTGAGAAACATCATCTTGAAAAAGAAGACTTGTACGGAAGATTACTTCATATTTGTCATTTTATATCTTTGCTGACCGATGGGAATGCATTGGAATTATTTGAAACTATTAATGGGAGAAAAAAGAATTAATTTTTAAAAAATATACTCAATTCCAACACCTACAGCCTGCCTTACTTGCGTTTTTGGACCTTCCGTTACTTGTATACCGGCAATTTCTCTTTTTGATTTGATATCATCATCATAAATAACATGTGCTCCAATATTGGCTTTAACGTATTGATTCACCACAAGTTCGACTTGTAAATCGCAGTCTACGTCTATATTTCCAAAACGATTTACATAGTCTGAATATAAGCTTAAGCGGTTTTCTAAAATGACATTTTTGAAGATTTCTTTTTTGTATTTATTGGTTATTAAAAAACCAAGTTCCATTTTTGATCTTTCTCCTTCGGTGAGTAAATTTCCATCCAGATCGTAAGTAGCCTTAGGAACACCAAAGGCACCTTGATCAGCCAGTCTTTGATCTAAAACTAAGGTTGTTTTAAATGTAAATGGCGAGATATAAAATGTTCTGTTCTTATCTTTGTCAATATTTTCAGCGCCTATTCCCATAAAAACATAAGCTGGAGCAAAGGGTTTTGAAATCGCTTTTTCAGTATTTGGATACGCGTAACCGTTAGTAAATTGCGTATTGAAATTAAATTTAGCCGAATGAAACCAGTTTGAAAGCCTGTCTTTTCTGTAACCAAATGTTGAGTTGAATTGGATGGCATCTTCGGTTTTTCTAAGATCGATTCCGTCTTGTTTATTCAAACCGTATTTTACGATTAACTCATTTGACCAGTTGTAATTGCTTCGGTTATAAACTCTATGAAATTTACCTTTAAACAAACCTGAAATTGAACTTGTTCCCCCGGCACTCCAGTTAACGAAAGCCACTTCGGAAATGTCAAAACCTAAACTGTTTTTTTTACTCCAATAAGTTAAAGGAAGGTAGTGTGTTTTGGTTTGTATTTTTAGTGGGACATGCAATGATTTTCCTGCGGTTGTTAATGTTGTTACAGGTGTAAGTCCATCGGGAAGAGTGGTGTATGTTACTTCTTGGGAAAAACAATTAATAGGAATTGTGAATGCAAGCAGTAATAATGTGTAGGTTAATAATTTCATTATAGTGTAGTTGTATTTAAGAAGGCAAAATAATTATTTTAACAACTTGAAAAAAGTAATTCAAGACTTTTAACGTCAATTTTACAGTATTGTTGCAATTCGGCGACCGTTCCGTGTTCAATAAATTCATCCGGAATACCCAGAACCGTTACTTTTGAACTATAGTTATTCTCAGAGGCAAACTCGAGAATCGCACTTCCAAAACCGCCTTTTATAATACCGTCTTCTATCGTTATGATGGTTGTAAATTCATTAAAAACGATATGTAATGCCTTTTCGTCTAATGGTTTGACAAATGAAAAGTCATAATGTGCAATGGTTTCCGGATGTTTCATTTTGGCTATAGCCAAAGAGACATTATTGCCAATAGTTCCATTGGATAAAACTGCTACTTTCGAACCATTTTTAAGGCAAATACTTTTTCCAATTTCTATTTTTTGATAGCTCCCAAGATGTTGCGTATGCCAATCTGCAGTTACGCCGCGACCACGTGGATAACGAATGGCTATAGGATGATTTAATCCCAATTGTGCGGAATATAAAATATTTTGTAATGCTATTTCATTTATTGGGGCATGAATAATCATATTAGGAATGCAACGCAGATAAGCCAAATCGAAAACACCGTGATGCGTTGCTCCATCTTCTCCCACTAAACCGGCTCTGTCCAGACAAAAAATTACCGGAAGATTTTGCAAAGCCACATCGTGGATTATCTGGTCGTAGGCTCTTTGTAAAAAAGTCGAGTAAATATTGCAATATACAATCATTCCTTGAGTTGCCATTCCAGCAGCCAAGGTAACCGCATGTTGTTCTGCAATTCCTACGTCAAAAGCACGTTTAGGAAACGCATTCATCATGAATTTCAACGAACTTCCGGACGGCATTGCAGGTGTAATCCCGATTATTTTCTCATTTTTTATAGCCAAATCCAAAACCGTCAAGCCAAAAACATCCTGATATTTCGGAGGTAAATTTTCTTCTGATTTAATGTGAATTTCTCCAGTTAAAGCATCAAATTTTCCGGGAGCATGGTATTTTACCTGGTCTTCTTCGGCTTGTTGTAGGCCTTTTCCTTTCGTGGTAATAATGTGGAGAAATTTTGGTCCTTTTATTTTTTGTAAGCGTTTTAGTTCTTTGATAACGGCAAAAATATCATGACCGTCTATTGGACCTGAATAATCAAAATTCAATGATTTAATCATATTATTTTGCCTCGGATTTTTTCCTTCTTTTACCGCAGTGAGGTATTGTTTTAAAGCGCCCACACTTGGATCAATTCCGATGGCGTTATCGTTCAGAATCACCAGTAAATTCGCATCAGTAACTCCAGCGTGATTTAATCCTTCAAAAGCCATTCCTGATGCGATGGAAGCGTCACCAATTACCGCAATGTGTTGTTTGCTGAAATCGCCTTTTAAATTAGAAGCAATTGCCATTCCTAAAGCTGCAGAAATGGAAGTAGAGGAGTGACCTACGCCAAAAGCATCGTAAATACTCTCACTTCTTTTTGGGAAACCGGAAATACCGCCGAGTTGCCTATTGGTGTGAAAACTTTCTCTTCGGCCTGTGAGTATTTTATGTCCGTAGGCTTGATGGCCTACATCCCAAATCAATAAATCATTTGGTGTGTCAAAAACGTAATGCAATGCAATAGTCAATTCGATAACTCCTAGGCTTGCGCCAAGATGTCCTTCTTTTACAGCCACAATATCGATAATGAAATCGCGTAATTCTTTAGCGACTTGAGGAAGTTGGGATTCATCAAGCAGGCGTAAATCGGTTGGGTTGTTTACGTTTGAAAGTAAATTATCTGACATAAAGCAAAGGTACGATTTGAAATTGTATTTTTGCAGTCGATAAAAAAAGTTGTTTCACAAAGAATTTAAATTTGCCAATTCGCGGTCTACATTATGATAAATCCTTTCACCGACGAATATTTTATGAAAAAAGCTTTGCAGGAAGCCGAAATGGCTTTTGAAAAGGGCGAAATTCCTGTTGGCGCTGTAATTGTCATTGATAATAAAGTCATTGCCAGAAGTCATAATTTAACCGAATTACTTCATGATGTTACGGCCCACGCCGAAATGCAATCCATCACTGCTGCTGCGAATTATCTTGGCGGGAAATATTTAATGGGCTGTACGCTTTACGTCACACTAGAACCTTGCCAGATGTGCGCCGGCGCTTTGTACTGGAGTCAGATTTCAAGAATTGTGTATGGAGCCACTGATGAAAATCGTGGTTTTGTAAAAATGGGAACGCAATTGCATCCTAAAACTACTGTTGTGAAAGGTATTTTGGCAAATGAAGCTTCGGAGTTGATGAAGCGATTTTTTGTTGAGAGGAGGAAGTGATGTTGTAAACGAATGCCTTAGCCCAGATAGTAGCGGCATCCTTTTTCTGGCTTCTTTAGCCAGGAAAAGATAGAGCGGATAGCTGGAAATAGCTCCTAAAAACAAATAAATTATAAATTACAGATTGCTTCGAAAAATCTCGCAATGACACACAAAAAAACCGCCAATCTCACGAAAGGCGGTTTGTTATTTATTCTATGACAGCATTTTCTTTTTTGTCGTAGAAATGATATTCTAAATACGTGTAAGCATCACGAGGTATGATTTTCACCCACTTTTTATGTTCAAGAAACCATTTTGAACGTAATGATGGAAAACCTTTGGTAAGGTATGCGGCCACAAACGGATGTACATTAAGCACAACATCTTTGTGGTTTTTTAATACTCTTTCCAGATCAAAAGCGATTTTATCAATGATTTGAATTGGCGCTTCAATTTCGCCACTTTCATTGTTTGGATCTTCTTCTCTAGTTTTAATATTTACTTCAGGTCTTACTCTTTGTCTTGTAATTTGAACTAATCCAAATTTACTCGGAGGTAAGATCTTGTGCTTGGCTTTATCATCGCTCATTTCTTCTTTCAAGAAATCGAACAACACTTTACGATTTTCAGGATTTGACATATCGATAAAATCAACTACAATGATACCACCCATATCACGAAGACGTAATTGTCTTGCGATTTCGGCAGCTGCAATCATATTGACTTCCATGGCGGTATCTTCCTGGTTGGTGGCTTTATTAGAACGGTTTCCGCTATTTACGTCTATAACGTGCAAAGCTTCAGTGTGTTCGATAATAAGATACGCCCCTTTACTCATGGATACTGTTTTTCCAAAAGAAGTTTTGATTTGTCTCTCTATGTTGTATTTCTCAAAAATAGGTGTGTCTTTTGATTGATAAAACTTAACAATTGATTGTTTGGATGGTGCAATTTCTTGCAGGTAATCCTTTGTTTGGTTGTACAACTCTTCGTCATCTATCTGAATACCGCTGAAGGTATCGTTGAAAACGTCTCTCAATATGGAAGAAGCTCTGTTGAGTTCTCCTAATACCTTGGACGGATGCTGAGCAGTTGGTAATTTTTTACACATTGCAGTCCATCTGCTGAGCAGGTTCTGCAAATCTTTTTCTAATTCGGCTGTATTTTTGCCTTCGGCTACTGTGCGAACAATAACACCAAATCCTTTTGGTTTGATGGATTGTACTAATCGTTTCAAACGGTCTTTTTCTTTTTTGTCTTCTATTTTTTGTGAAATAGAAACTCGGTCAGAAAAGGGAACCAGAACAATAAAACGTCCGGCAAGAGAAAGCTCAGCGCTAATTCTTGGTCCTTTTGTAGATATAGGTTCTTTGACGACTTGTACTAAAACAGATTGATTGGAACTCAAAACATCAGTAATGGTGCCATCTTTGTCTATTTCTTTTTCAAACTGAAAGGTTTTTAGGGAGAAATCTTTTAATTTACCTGCGCTTACAAGTTTTATGAATTTCAGCTGGGAAGCTAGATTAGGTCCTAAATCATGATAGTGTAAAAAGGCGTCTTTTTCGAAGCCTACATTTACAAAAGCAGCGTTAAGTCCGGCAACTGGTTTCCTGATTTTGGCAATAAAAATATCACCAACCTGGAAGTTGCTTTTTTCTTCTTCTTTGTGTAATTCAATTAGTTTTCCATCTTTTAATAAGGCAAAATCTACGGCTTCAGAACTAGATCTAATGATTAATTCTTTATTCACACTGTAAATTTTTTATCTATTCGCCATGGCGAACAAATGGATTAAACAATATTTTAACAGGTATTGAACCCGGGGAAAATTAGCTGGCAGATTGCAGTGTTAAATTCGCAGTTGACTGACTGCTTAAAACGGAATACTGATGACTAACTTTCAATTTCAATGAACTTTTAAAAAGAAAAAAGTAGTTTAAAACTACTTTTTCTTTTTGTGACGGTTAGCTCTCGCTCTTTTCTTACGTTTGTGCGTTGCTACCTTATGTCTCTTTCTTTTTTTACCACTTGGCATATCTTGTAGATTTTATGATTAATTAATATTGTTATTTTGCTTCGTTATTTGTTTTTACTCCTTCTACAAAAACTTTTGCAGGTTTGAATGCAGGAATATTGTGTGCAGGAATTTTTATTGTAGTATTCTTAGAAATATTTCTTCCTGTTTTCTCCGCTCTAGTCTTCACTATAAAACTTCCAAAACCTCTTAAATATACATTGTCTCCAGTTTCTAATGAATTTTTTACTTCATTCATAAAAGTCTCTACAGTCGCCTGTACATCTCCTTTTTCAAGACCTAATTTTTCTGAAATTTTTGCTACGATATCTGCTTTCGTCATTTTCTTTCCTAATTTATAATGTTGTACTATTTTTTTGAGTTTGCAAATATATGAATTTAAAAAACAATTATTCAAGCTAATTCATTAAATTTTAATCAACTAAACTTTTACTTTTGCTAACAAATAATTAAAACATGATTTTTTCTAAAGTGCTTATACAATGGTATTTACAAAATAAACGCGATTTGCCTTGGAGAAAAACTACCAATCCGTATCCTATTTGGCTCTCTGAAATTATGTTGCAACAAACGCGTGTTGCGCAAGGAATGCCTTATTTTTTGTCTTTCACAACTGCATTTCCTACTGTTTTTGATCTCGCTGAGGCAAGTGAAGAACAAGTGTTAAAATTATGGCAAGGATTAGGATATTATTCTAGAGCACGTAATTTACACAAAACAGCTCAATACGTAGCCACTGAGTTATCAGGGGTATTTCCAGAAACCTATATTGATTTATTAAAATTAAAAGGGGTTGGCGAATATACTGCTGCTGCAATTGCATCTTTCTCTTATAATGAAGCGGTTCCTGTTGTTGATGGGAATGTTTTTCGTGTTTTGGCCCGCTATTTTGATGTCGAGACTGATATTGCTTTGGCTTCCGCCAAAAAAGAATTCGGTGCTTTGGCTTTCGAACTCATGCCAAAAGACAACCCAGCCATTTTCAACCAGGCTATTATGGAGTTTGGTGCTTTGCAATGTGTTCCTAAAAGTCCTAATTGCAGTATTTGTGTTTTCAACGAAAGTTGCGCCGCTTTGCAAAAAAACAAAGTCGATCAGTTGCCTGTAAAATCCAAAAAACTAAAAGTGAGGAACCGATACTTTAATTTTCTGGTTGTTGCCGATGAAATAGGAAATACCATTATTCAGAAACGAACGGACAAAGGAATATGGCACAACTTATACGAATTCCCTTTGATAGAGACGGAGAAGGAAGAAGATTTTGATGCTGTTGCTACTCATTTACAAACCAATTGTAGTGACCAATATCAAGTTAAGAGTTTGCTAGAATACAACGAAAAAAGTATCCTTCATAAATTGTCACACCAGCATTTACATATCAAGTTTTGGAAAGTTGCTGTAAAAGGAATTGTTGCAGGCGGGATTAATGTGAAAACATTGAGAACTTTTCCGTTCCCAATTGTGATTCATAATTTTATTGAAAAGGAATTATAGAGTTTCTAAAAAAATGTACCTTTGATAAATACCACAATTTACAATGAACGGAACATTAAATAAGGTGATGCTAATTGGTTTTCTTGGCGATGATATCAAAATGCATTATTTTGATGGAGGCAACTGTATCGGAAGATTTCAGTTGGCCACAAATGAAGTATATATCAACAAAACTACCAATGAAAAAATCACTTCTACAGAGTGGCATAATTTGGTAGTACGCAATAAAGCGGCTGAACTTTGTGAAAAATACCTTTCTAAAGGAGATAAAATATATGTGGAAGGACGCATTAAGTCCCGTCAATGGCAGTCAGAGGATGGAAGTACAAAACATACTACTGAAATTCAGGTAACCGAATTCACTTTTCTCTCGACAAAAAAAGACAGTGAAAACAACAAACAAATTCCTGCAGCTGATGTTCCTAAAAATACTAATTTTGATCCAGAAAATAATGTCTTGCCCATAAATGACTTGCCATTTTGATTGTTTAATTAATCCTAACCGATTTGGACCCAGAGCCCAGTTTATTTTTTTCTTTCGCTATTGATGCAAATCTTGTATTTGGCATTGCTGGAATAGTAGTTTTGCTATTTTGTTTAGGTTTAGTTTCTGGTACAGAAGTAGCTTTATTTTCGTTGTCACAAAAAGACATTGATGCAATCACTGTAGAAAATAACTCCAAAGGGAGGATTATCGCAGCACTTTTAGAGAAACCAAAAAAACTGGCAGCAACACTCCTGATAGCTAATAATTTCTTGAATATTTCAATTATTTTATTGTTTTACTTAGTTGTAGAAACCATTTTTTCATACCTAACCACAACGGTTTTTAAATTTGTGTCGGAGGTTCTAATCGCTACCTTTTTAATTGTATTATTTGGAGCGGTACTGCCTAAAGTTTACGCTAGTAGAAACAGTTTGAAATTTAGTATGTTAATTGTTTATCCAATTATTTTTTTAGATAAATTGCTTTCGCCAATAAGCTTACCCATGCGAGCTGCTACGATTTATTTGCATAATAAACTGGCAAGACAAAAAACAAATTTTTCAGTAGATCAGCTTTCGCAAGCATTAGAATTAACAGCCTCAGACGAAACCTCCACCGAAGAGCAAAAGATATTAGAAGGAATTGTCAGTTTTGGAAACACCGATACCAGACAAGTGATGAGTCCCAGAATTGATATTTTTGCATTAGAAATCGAAGAGTCTTTTGCTATAATTTGCCCCAAGATTATAGAA
Organism: Flavobacterium sp. DT2-2; assembly: GCA_051990185.1. Taxonomy (GTDB): domain Bacteria; phylum Bacteroidota; class Bacteroidia; order Flavobacteriales; family Flavobacteriaceae; genus Flavobacterium. The sequence continues at coordinate 45,788 of JAFCUE010000014.1, forward strand.
AAAGGGTACTCTAGAATTCCTGTATATCGAGACAATATAGATCAGATTGAAGGCGTTTTGTATGTCAAAGATTTATTGCCTCACATCAATACCAATGAATTTGACTGGAAGTCGCTGTTGCGAGAGCCGTTTTTTGTTCCTGAAAATAAAAAGCTAGACAATCTATTAAAAGATTTTCAGAGTATGAAAAGCCATTTGGCAATTGTTGTTGATGAGTATGGAGGAACTTCAGGATTGGTCTCCCTTGAAGATGTAATTGAAGAAATTGTAGGCGATATTAGTGATGAATTTGACGATGAGAACATTAATTTTTCCCAAATTGATGATAAAAATTATCTTTTTGAAGGAAAAATAAATCTTAAAGACTTTTATAGAATAATTGATGTTGATGAAGAGTTATTTGAAATCAAAAAAGGCGAAGCGGAAACCTTGGCTGGTTTTATTTTAGAAATTTTAGGAAATTTTCCAAAAAAGAACCAAAAAATTACTTTCGAAAACTGTTTGTTTACTGTGGAAGCCGTCGATCAAAAAAGAATCAAACAAATAAAAGTAACTCTTGAATAAATATAAATGTTAAAAAAATATATCATTTTTTCGGTAACAGTAGCAGTTTCATTGTTGAGTTTTAGTTGCAAGAAGGATGTCTTGCCCAAACCTTCTAGTTATTTGCGGTTGGATTATACAGAGGCTAAATATGTAAATTTCGAAAACGAATGTCCTTTTGCTTTTGAAATAAATTCAGATGCTATTATCAAAAAAGAAACGGATTGTGGGTTTACTATAACATATCCGAAAATGAAAGCAACTATTTATCTCACGTATAAACCAGTCACCAAAAACATTAATGAATTGTTACGTGATGCGCAAAAACTGACTTATGAACACGTGATAAAAGCAGATGATATCTTGGAGCAACCCTATTTGAATGCTGATGAAAAGGTATATGGTATGTTTTATCAAGTAGAAGGCAATGCAGCAACCAACTCTCAATTTTATGTCACTGACAGTACCAAGCATTTTGTAATTGGATCCGTCTATTTTTATACAAAACCCAATTACGATTCTATTATGCCAGCGGCAAGTTATATCAAAAATGACATGCAGCGATTGATGGAAACCTTAAAATGGAAGTGACAGGTTGCAGTTTTTAGATTTCACTCTGCAATAACGCAATCAAAGTCATTGCGAGGAACGAAGCAAACTCACTAACCTAAGTAAGAATAATTGAAACGGAATTGCTAAATGTGATTGCTTCGTTCCTCGCAAAAAAAACACAAAAAAAAACATCCCCATGGAGAGAATGCTTTGTTATATAAAAATGTAAAAGTCTATTTATAACTTCATATTAGAAACTTTGTAGGTCTTGCCATCTGCTGAAGCTTCTACAACAGTTGTCAATTTTTTAGGATTTTGTACTGTTTTGTCAAAAGTTACAGTGGCTATTTTTGTTTCAAAATCGACTGTAGCTTTCTGAACTCCTTCTAATTGAGTTAAATCTTCTTGAATTGTTTTAGCACAACCAACCGCGCAGGTCATTCCTTCTACAGAAAAACGTGCTGTTTGAAGATTGGCAGCTGCTATTTCCTTCTTAATTTGTGGTATGTCTGTTGTTGTTATTTCTTTTGAATCAGTTTCGTTAGATTTGTCTTTACAGCCTGCAAATAGAACACTTGCAAGTACCACAGTCAGCATTGATTTTTTGAAATTCATTAGAATGAAAATTTAAAAGGTTATAAGAAAATCTGAGTTGTAAAATTAATTAAAAAAATAAGGACTAATTCATAAAATAGTTACAATTTTGGCCAAAATTATCTTTATGGAATCAAAGCAGTTGAAATGGATTTACTTAATCGTTCTTGCCTTAGTTTGGGGAAGTTCCTTTATATTGATAAAAAAAGGATTAATAGGGTTGACTGCTCTGCAATTGGGATCATTACGCATCCTATTCGCAGCTGTTTTTTTAATGCTAATAGGATTTAGAACTTTGTCGAAGATACCAAAGTTCAAATGGAAATACATTGCTTTAACTTCAATGTTTGGGACGTTTATTCCCGCTTATTTATTTGCTATTGCTCAAACACAGATCGATAGTTCTGTAAGTTCTATTTTAAACTCTCTTACCCCTTTAAATACTTTAATTTTAGGTGCTTTGGTTTTTGGATTACAATTCAAACGCAATCAAATTTTTGGAATTCTAATCGGCTTGGCTGGAAGTGCTTTGTTAATTTTGAATGGTGCGATTCATCATCCGGAACAAAATTATTACTATGCTATTCTGGTTATAATTGCTTCAATATGTTATGCAGTCAATGTCAATTTAATTAAGAAACACCTCCATGATTTGACTCCGTTGAGCATTACAACTGGTAATTTTGTGGTGTTGTTTGTTCCAGCACTCATTGTCTTGTTTTTCTCTGGTTTTTTTGAAGTGGTACATGATGTGAAAGTGCAGGAGTCAGTTTTGTTTATAATGGTTCTTGGGGTTGTGGGAACCGGAATTGCTAATATTTTATTCTTTAAACTGATCCAAATTTCTTCACCAGTGTTTGCTACGTCGGTAACGTATTTGATTCCTGTTGTTGCTTTTTGTTGGGGATTATTTGACAACGAAATGCTTACTGCGGTTCAATTTTTTGGTGCCTTTATCATTTTGATTGGCGTTTATTTGTCTGCAAAGAAATAACTGTTCTTGTGGTGGTTTTGCGTGAGGGAAAGCAGCAAGCTACCGAAGTAGCGCGTATTGCCCGACCCCATAAAAAAAGGGACCAACTAGCACGTATTGCTAGTTGGTCCCTTTTTTTATGGGGTCACGCCCAATATATTTTTAATCAAATAAAGGTTGCCTATTGCTAGACAACCTTTATTATTTATGCGCTGTTTGTTTATTGAAAATCAGTAGCAAGTACTCCTTCGTTAATTTTAACATCACTCAGTTTAATATCAAGATCAAAACCTACATTTTGAATAATATTAAAAGGAACTTTAACCCCTTTTACTTCGCGATAATCACTGTACGAGGTAGTTTTAGTCATGCTCTTGCCACCTTGTTCCATTACAATTGATTCAGCTACTTTTAAACCTGAAGCCACATCATAGAACATTGTAGTTTTACCATTTTTAATAGCATAAGCATCTTTACCATTGATTGGTTCAATGTTTACAAGTGTAAGACCTTCTTTTGTAGCTAGTGTTAATTCTTTAAATGGAGTAGCTTCTGCTTTCATATCGTTTAGCATTTCGCCTTCAAGAATTTGTTTTTGCCCTTGTTGCATAACATAACCTCCTTTTTCATTTACCACTTGCTTCATAATACTCATAGTTCCCATTGCTAACTCTACCATTAACATCCCTTTTGAATCTGTTTTTGAAACAAAACTCAATGGAGATGGAGCTTGTGGAATTGTAGTACTACCGATCATCGCAATAGTTTTTACTGCTTGCGCTGCTTGAAGTCCACCAATAGCTTTGATATAATTGTCAAGAACACTTTTTACTGTAACTCCTGCAGGAATTACTTTCTTTAACTCTGGTTTTGCAGTTGGATTCCCGTATTTGTCAAAATACAATACTGGATATTTTAATTTTTCAAGGCTTGGAGCAACATCAGCCGCTTTACCTACAATTACTACTCTGCTGTTATTTTCCAGGAAGTATTTGTTTGCCACTCTTAAAACATCATCTGCTGTTACTGCGCTAATATTTTTTATGTAATTTTCATAAAAATCAGCTGGTAAGCTTTGCGTTTGGATTCTCAAAGCATATCCTGCTACTGTTTGTGGTTTCTCAATTTGCATAACAAATCGTCCTATGTAACCTGCTTTTACACTGGCTAACATTTCATCTGTTACTTTCTCCGTTCTGATTTTTTTGAATTCTTTGAAAATTTCAACAACCGTACTGTCAGTAACCGCATTACGAACTTGTGTCGAAGCATTGAAAGTAGATACGCGTTTGTCCCCGTAAATACTTGTTCTTGCCCCATACGTCCAGCCGTGAGCTTCTCTTAAGTTCATGTTGATGTAACTATTAAAGTCTCCACCTAGAATTTGGTTCGCTATCAAAACAGCAAAATAATCCGGATCTGTCATTTTTAGATTCGAAACATTTATGGCTGCAACTTCTGATTGAACTGCGTTTGGCATATCAATAAAGTTGATTTGTGTTTGCGGCACATCTTTAGGATCAGAGAATGTTATTGATGGAGCGATTGCTTTTTTCCATGGTCCAAAGAATTTCTCTACCATTTTTTTGGTTTCACTGAATTTCACATCCCCAACAATGATTAGGTACGCGTTACTTGGAACGAAATACGTATTGTAATTTGCTTGAACGTCCGCAAGGGTTACATTTTTCAAAGTAGTTTCGCTCACATATTCCCCAGCAGGATGATTTTTGCCATAAGTCAAAACGTCAACTACTCTTGCTGCTACTGCCGAAACACTTTTTTCATTTGATTTTAAGCCTTCAATAAGTTTTGCTTTTTCCTTGTCAAACTCTGCTTGAGTGAATACTGGATTCAAAGCTCCATCTGCCATTAATTCTAAAACTCTTCCAGAATACTTAGATAACGAACTTGCTGAAGCGCCACTTGCACTAAAATTGATGTTGGCACCCAAGAAATCTACTTCCTCATTAAACGCTGTTTTTGAAATTTTAGTCGTTCCGCTTCCCATCATCGTGCTGGTCATGTCAGCGACACCTTTTTTGTCGCCTTCTGTGTACGGATCATTGTCTAATGTTAAACTAAAAGAAACACGTGGTAATTTATGGTTTTCGACAACCATAACTTTTAAGCCATTTTTTAATTCAAAAGTTACTGGTTTTCCAATTTTTACCGTTGGAGCTACTCCAGGTTTTGGCTGAGGGATGATTTGTCCTTGCATAAGTACTGTTAAGAACAAGCTTGATATAATTAATATTGATTTTTTCATAATGCGATATCTTAGTTTTGAGCTTTGTCTTTAGATGGAACATAATCCAAAACTAATCTTTGATTTGGATTTAAATATTTCTTAGCAACATCTCTAATTTCTTCACGAGAAATAGATCGGTAGATTTCAATTTCGGTATTGATTAAATTAACATCACCATATAATAAGTGGTACGTAGCTAAGTTATCAGCAATACCATCGATAGTTGCGTTACTATTCACGTATTGATTTTCGAATTTGTTCTGTAATTTTTGCAAGTCTTTCTCAGAGAGTAGTTCTGTTTGTAATTTTACAATTTCTGAGTCAATTTCAGTAAGAATGCTTTCGGCGGTGTTAGGTGCTTGTGGCAAACCGTAAATTATGTAGCTTCCGTAATCTTCTTGATTGTTGCTAAAAGCACCAATTTGTAAAGCCATTTTCTTATCGTCAACTATTTTTTTGTACAATCTGGAGCTTTTACCATCGCTTAAAATAGAAGAAATCATATCCAATACTCTAGCATCTCTAGTTTTCATAGATGGCGTTCTGTATGCCGCAACGATTGCTGGAATTTGAATGTTAGCATCTTCAAATTTTGCTTTAATAGTTTGTGTAATTGGTTCTTCAACAAATGTTGATCTAATAATTTCAGCTCCTTTTTTTATTGGTCCAAAATACTTTTGAATCCATTCCTTAGCTTGCTCATTTTTGAAATCACCAGCCACAATTAAAACAGCATTGTTCGGAATATAAAATTTCTTGTTAAAGGCTTGAAATTCCTCTAAAGTTGCGGCGTCTAGATGGCTCATAGAACCAATAGTTGCCCAGCGATAGGGGTGTTTTGTAAAAATATTCTTTTTAACTTCTGCTAAAAAGTTTCCGTACGGTTGATTGTCAACACGCAATCTTTTTTCTTCTTTTACCACTTCATTTTGTGTATCAACCCCAATTTGGTTAATCACTGGGTGAAGCATTCTTTCAGCTTCCATCCATAAACCTAATTCTAGATTATTTGAGGGGAAAACTTCGTAATAGTAGGTTCTGTCATCGGTAGTGTTGGCATTGTTCACACCACCATTTCCAGTTACAATCTTAAACCATTCGCCGCGTTTAATATTTTCAGTTCCTTCAAATAATAAATGTTCAAAAAAGTGAGCAAAACCAGTTCTTTCAGGATTTTCGTCTTTGGCACCCACATGGTACATCACTGATGTGATCACAGTAGGAGCTGATGGATCATTGTGTAAAATTACATGTAAGCCATTGTCTAATTTGTATTCCTCAAAAGCTACTTTCTGCGCAGAAGCGACTCCTCCTAGCATAAACACAGCACCTAAAGCCATTAATGAATTTTTCATAAGGTTAATAATTTTATTATTATGAGTGTTAGTAGTATTCCTATTTATTTTGTTACATCGAAACGGCAACAGAATAAAACTTTAACAACTGTTCAATTTGAGTACTAAACTCTAGGGTTTAAAAGTGAACTAAATCAAGTATTTAGCAAGTAAAAAATAATTTTCGCAGTACCAATTGCAGGTTAAAAATTTAATTGTATATTTGCAACCTTAAAAATTATTAAAACAATTCAGTATGTATGCAATCGTAGAGATAGCAGGGCAACAATTCAAAGTAAGCAAAGACTTAAAGGTTTATGTTAACCGTTTGACTAATGAAGAAGGTTCAAAAGTTTCTTTTGACAAAGTTCTTTTATTAGATGATAACGGAACAATCACTTTAGGCGCCCCAGCTATAGAAGGTGCTTCAGTAGAAGCTAAAGTGTTACAACACTTAAAAGGAGATAAAGTTATCGTTTTCAAAAAGAAAAGAAGAAAAGGATACAAAAAGAGAAACGGTCACAGACAGTATCTTACTCAAATTGTAATTGAAGGTATTACTGGTGTTGGTGCAAAGAAAGCAGCTCCTAAAAAAGCAGCAGTTGAAGCAACTACAGAAGAAGTTGAAGCTCCAAAGAAAAAGGTAGCTAAAGCTAAAAAAGAAGACACAAAAGAATAATAACAAAATAAAACTAATACGTCATGGCTCACAAGAAAGGTGTCGGTAGTTCTAAGAATGGTAGAGAATCAGAATCAAAACGTTTAGGCGTTAAGATATTTGGTGGTCAAGCTGCTATTGCTGGGAACATCATCGTAAGACAAAGAGGTTCGAAACATAATCCAGGTGCAAATGTTTACATCAGTAAAGATCACACACTACACGCAAGAGTAGATGGAGTTGTTTTCTTCCAAAAGAAAAGAGATAACAAATCTTATGTTTCTATCCTTCCATTTGAAGTTGAAGCATAATTGATTTTCTCAATTATTTAAAAACCCATTTCGATTTATTTCGAAACGGGTTTTTTTATTCTAATTACTCTTACAAAGTCTTAAGGATTCCCAAAAATTAGTTTTTATTTAAATTATTTTTGAATGCCAGTCAACATGCTGAACTATTTGTCATTGTAATGCCCTAAAGCGGAGATTATAATTACTACTACTTCATGGTCAATAATCTCATATATTAGTCGGTCTTTTTTATTGATTTGTCTAGACCAAACATTAAGATCTTTGTGTTTTAGCTTTTCGGGTTTACCAATACCGAAAGTAGGATGAGTTTCCAATTCTAAAAATATTTTTTCAAGTTTTGAAATATCCGTTTTCTTACCTGATTTTTTAATTTTAGACAAATCAACAAGAGCTTCTTTGCTTATTTCTATTGTATATCTGCCCATATATTTTTAGCATCAACTTTGGTATAGTTTTCCTCTCTGTAGGCAGGTTTTTGAAAGTTTTTGGAATGTTTTTCTAGCCTTTCAATAATTTTGGGGCTAGTAATTTCATTATTTTGCTCAATCACCTCTACATCAAATGCCTTCAAAATTTTTTTAATGATTGAAAGTTGAGAAATGTCTTTTATGTTTATCGTAAGTGTAGTCATTTTTATGAGTAATCAATTAAAGTACAAAGATATAAAATATTTGAGTAGTAAATTTCGATTTTGAAAGTCTTTCATTTTTTGGAAGTTTTCAATCGTAGTAATACTTCCTAATTAGAGTTGTCAAAAAGGGAGTTTAAGTTTTTAATAATAAATTGTTGAAGTAAATTAAAAACCAGGACAAAAATATGATTTTACTTAAATTTCTCGTTTTTAACCTTCACTAAATCGTAGACTTTTATTCCGTATGCAATAGCATAATCTGAAAGTTTAGAATATGATGTTATTAAAAGGTTACAAGATTTTGCTTGTTCGAGAACAAGAGAGTCAGTTAGACCTAAATCAAAAAAACCTTCGCATTCGCTTCCAGTTTTCGAATTTATGTATTTTTCAGAAGTGGTTTTGATTACTTCAGTTATTTTTTGAATATATTGATACTTATAATTCCCGCCAAAACTATTTAGTAAATTATCTACCTCAGTCCAAATATTTGGCAAAACAATAATTTGATTTAAATTTCCAATTACACCCAGTAGTTCATAAAAATCATCTTCATCATATATAGATGTTGTCTTATGAGTTTTGAGCAATTTCGGGTCAATAAGTCCAAGTAATAGAACTATCAAAGCATTTGAATCAATTAAAATCATGCTTTGTTATCATACATTAAAAAACTAATTACGTCATTTTTTTCATTTATTTCTAGTTTTTTGTACATTCTTAGAAAAGCAAATTCAGGAGACATAGCAGAAAAGGCTTTGGATGGTCTGTTTGTATTTTCTACAAGATAAGATACTACGATTTCCCATATTTTTTCATCTTGTTTAAAAATAGCTTGTTCAAGTCTGAAATCAGGATTTTCAACTGTGGATAAGTCTGCTAATTCGGTTTTTGCAATTGTCAATATATCTTTAAGTTTCATAAATACTTTGATTGATTATAAATCTTTAACATGTAAAAATAGTCAACTTATTTCTTTTTATAGCGATGGTGCTAAAAAAATATTTGTACTGCCCAAAAACAAAAAAACCCTCGCATCGCTGCAAGGGTTTGGATTCTTCCTACCGTCAGAATGACAAATAAGACTAGTATCTATAGTATTCCGGTTTGAATGGTCCAGCAACTTCAACACCAATATACGCTGCTTGATCAGTACGTAAAGTCTCTAATTCAACACCTAACTTAGCCAAGTGTAACATTGCTACTTTCTCATCTAAATGTTTTGGTAACATGTACACTTCATTATTGTATGAAGCACTGTTTTTCCATAATTCGATTTGCGCAAGCGTTTGGTTCGTAAATGAGTTACTCATTACAAAACTTGGGTGACCTGTAGCACAACCAAGGTTTACTAAACGACCTTCGGCCAAGATAAGAATATCTTTTCCAGCAATAGTATATTTGTCAACTTGTGGTTTGATTTCAATTTTTGAGGCACCATGGTTTGTGTTCAACCAAGCCATATCAATTTCGTTATCAAAATGCCCGATGTTACAAACGATAGTTTTATCTTTCATTTTCTCAAAGTGAGAACCTAAAACGATATCTTTATTTCCAGTAGTGGTAATGATAATATCTGCGGTAGCAATAACTGTATCTAATTTTTTTACTTCAAAACCATCCATTGCAGCTTGAAGCGCACAAATTGGGTCAATTTCAGTAACAGTAACAATAGAACCAGCACCTCTAAAAGAAGCCGCAGTTCCTTTACCCACGTCACCGTAACCACAAACGATTACTCTTTTTGCAGCAAGCATAATATCAGTTGCACGACGAACCGCATCAACTGCAGATTCTTTACAACCGTATTTGTTATCAAATTTCGATTTAGTAACCGAGTCATTAACGTTGATTGCCGGCATTGGCAATGTTCCCGCTTTTACTCTTTCGTACAATCTGTGAACTCCAGTTGTAGTTTCTTCAGATAATCCTTTGATTCCAGCAACCAATTCCGGGAAACGGTCAATAACCATATTAGTCAAATCTCCACCGTCATCAAGAATCATGTTCAATGGTTTTCTGTCTTCACCAAAGAATAATGTTTGCTCAATACACCAGTCAAAATCTTCCTCGTTCAATCCTTTCCAAGCATAAACTTGAATTCCTGCAGCAGCAATCGCAGCAGCAGCTTGATCTTGAGTAGAGAAAATGTTACAAGAACTCCAAGTCACTTCAGCACCAAGAGCGATTAAAGTTTCAATCAAAACCGCAGTCTGGATTGTCATGTGCAAACATCCTGCAATACGAGCACCAGCAAGTGGTTGTTCGTTTTTGTATTCAGCGCGAAGTGCCATTAAACCTGGCATTTCAGCTTCTGCTAGTTCAATTTCTTTTCTTCCCCAAGCCGCTAGAGAAATGTCTTTAACTTTGAAAGCCACAAAAGGCATAGTTGTAGTACTCATTTATAGTATATTTGTAATTGTAAATTTTTTGCAAATTTACGTAATAACTTTAGAATTTAACTGTTTTCCAAAAGATTTATGAATTGTTTAATTCGCTAATCTTTTGAACATTAACTAAATAATTTTTATTAGGAGCTATTTCCCGCTTTTTGTTGCAATCTTTTTATTTTTAAAGAAAAATAAAAAGGATTTTCACTTCAATCGGGGCTAAAAATCAAGATCATAACACGATGCCACTTTTCAAAACGATAAATTTATCTCGAATCGTCGGGAACCCTACGCAAATTCTTGTTTGGAAAGTAACCGAATCCTATACAGAATTATTAGAACAAGTAATCTTAAACGAGACCAATCGCATGCGGCTCGACGGGATGAAATCTGAAATGCACCAGCGCGCATTTCTCAGTGTTCGCAAATTATTGCAGGAAACGGGCCATACCGATTTGGATTTGTATTACGATGAATTTGGGAAACCGCATTTGCAAGGCGAGAAGCATATTTCGATAACGCATTCGCATAATTTTTCGGCAATTAGTATCAGCGATGAAGCCGTAGGAATCGACATCGAATTGCAAAGAGACAAAATCATTCGTATTGCTGATAAATTCTGTGATTCAGAATTTCAATTCTTGGATACGGATAGTGACCAATATATTAGGATATTAACGGTCATTTGGGGAGCCAAAGAAGCCATTTTTAAAATTAGAAACGAAAAAGGAATCAGTTTTAAAGACCATATAAGGATTGAGGAGTTTCATGTAAACACTAAACTAACTAATGCCAAACTTCATTTTAATAATTTAGTTAAAAATTTCAATATTCATTTTGAAGAAATAGAGGATTTTACGTTAGTTTACGCTTTCGAAAATTAAAAACAAACCGCAAAGTTACGAATTAGCGGTAAAAAGTATGATAAATATTTATAAAGACATTTTAAAAGCAAAAAGCGAGAATACAAAATTACTCGCCATTCTTATTGATCCTGATAAAGTAGTTTTGGAGAATTTATCCGATTTGATTTCAAAAATAAATCAATCGCCTGCAAGTCATATTTTTATTGGCGGAAGCCAGGTTAAAACTACTATTATTGATGAATTAATTTCAAAAATCAAACAAAATTCTAATTTACCAATCGTTTTATTTCCAGGCAATCCATCCCAAATTTCAGATAAAGCTGATGCAATTTTATTTCTGTCATTAATTTCAGGGAGAAATCCTGATTATTTGATAGAACATCAAGTAAATGCCGTTCCAATACTGAAACAAACAGATTTAGAAATCATTTCTACAGGATATATTTTAATAGAAAGTGGTACTGAAACTGCTGTTGAACGCATTAGTAAAACCAAGCCATTAGATCGTGATCACATAGATTATGTTGTTCAAACTGCGCAAGCTGGAGAAATGTTAGGCAATAAGTTAATTTATCTCGAGGCAGGAAGCGGTGCAAAACAAGCTGTTTCTCTAGAAATGATAAAAAAAGTAGCGCAAAATATTGAGATTCCGTTACTAGTTGGTGGCGGAATTGTGGATTTGCAAGGCATTCAAGGCGCATATAATGCAGGAGCCGATTTAGTGGTTATTGGAACAGCTTTTGAAAACAATACTGATTTTTTTAATGACAGACATTAGTTTTATTTGGCATCTCGAGCGCAATGTCATGACGTTAAGTGTTTATTTGTCATTCCGACAAAGGAGGAATCTCTGTTTGTTGCGCACGTTTGTTGAGATTCCTCCTTCGTCGGAATGAGACAATGATGGGGATTATTCCTTAACTTAATGACATTGATCCCTTGCGCAGTCGTGGGACAAGGACGTAAATTCACAAACCTAAAATACTTCAAATGATAGAATACTTTTTTTCTCAATATGCATCTTATTCAACCTTAGATATTGTTCTAGAAATCGTGGCTGTTATTTTTGGTTTACTAAGTGTATGGTACGCCAAAAAAGATAATATTTTAGTTTTTCCAACCGGATTAGTAAGTACATCCATATTTGTGTATTTGCTTTGGAAATGGACTTTATGGGGCGATATGATGATCAACGGATACTATTTTGTGATGAGTATTTATGGTTGGTACCTTTGGACTAGGAAAAAAGGAGATACAATTGAGTTTCCAATTTCAAAAATTTCCAGTACCGAAAAACGAATTGTGATAATTCTTTTTATATTTACAGTCGCTTTTGTGGTTTCGGTATATCATTATTTCGGAAAATTCACCACTTGGTATGCTTATGTAGATACATTTATCACGGGAATTTTCTTTGTAGGAATGTGGCTCATGGCCAAAAGAAAAGTTGAAAACTGGCTATTTTGGATTATTGGAGATGTAATTTCAATTCCATTATATTTTTCAAAAGGATTTACCTTCACCAGTTTTCAATACATAGTATTTACAATTGTCGCCATTTTTGGCTATTTAGAATGGAAGAAAATCTCAGACAGCTCACAAACGGAGCTACAAAAATAATTAAAATTGCTCTATTTGGTCCCGAAAGTACAGGAAAAACCACATTAGCCAGACAGCTTGCGGAGTATTACAAAACAGTTTGGGTTCCAGAATACGCAAGAGAATACCTTCAAAAAAAATGTGATAAAAACCAGCAAATATGTAATGTTGATGACATGTTGCCAATTGCTTATGGTCAAACCAAATTAGAAAATGAAAGTAATTCAATTGCTAATAAATATCTTTTTTGTGATACAAATTTATTAGTTACCAAAGTTTTTTCGGAGGTGTATTATAATTTTTGTGATCCTTTATTGGATGAAGCGGCTCGCGAACACGAGTATGACCTATTTTTTCTAACGGATATTGATGTTCCATGGGAAAAAGACGATTTACGAGACAAAGCCGAAGGCAGAGAATCTGTTTTTGCGGTGTTTAAGCAATCATTAATCGATAATAACAAGCCATTTATAACACTTTCCGGAGACAAGGATTTGCGACTTAAAAAAGCAGTAGCGATTGTCGATGATTTAACTTTAGCGAAAGAATTAGGATTTTCATCACTTAATTTCGTTCAAATTTATGACAAAGGAGTATCGTTAAATAACATTGAACAGCAGCTTAAGTTTTTTAGAAACGGAATTGCAAAAAGTAATTTAGTAGCACCAGCCACATTATCTAATGGAATTTTAGAATTATCAGAAAATGATTTTAAAGAAAAGGCATTTTTTTTTGATGAAAATAAGGCCAATTTTAAATTAGAAAAATTTGTTCCAGCATCTGGGGCGGCTAGTAGGATGTTTAAATTTTTGATTGCTTTTTTGAATGATTTTGACATTGAGAATGAAAGTATTAATGCCTACATCAACAAGAAAAAAGATGCACAGTTGTCTATTTTTATAGTAGGTTTAGAAAAATTTCCTTTTTTTAAGACCATTGATAAGAAATTAAAAAAAGTGTTTTCTGATTTTCAATATCTTGACAGTGACAAAAAGAATTACTATTTTATAAAATTACTTTTAGCAAAAGATTATTTTGATTTTGCAAATAAACCCAAGGGCGCGCTTCCTTTTCATAAATATAAAAAACGTCTAGTAACTCCTGTTGAGGAGCATCTTCAGGAGTGTATTTATTATGCGAGTTCAAACAATAGTACAAATTTACATTTTACAATGTCTGAAGCTCATTTAGTTCAATTTGAAACTATAATTAATGCCATTAAAAGTGATTTCGAGCGTAAGTCCGAAACGACTATAAAGGTAAGCTATTCATTTCAAAACAAGAATACAGATACTCTTGCAGTTGATGCGGATAACAATCCATTCCGAGATGAAAACGGCAGCTTGTTTTTTAGACCGGGAGGTCATGGAGCTTTGCTTGAAAATTTAAATAACCTTGATGCTGATATCATATTTATAAAAAATATCGATAATGTAATGCAAAATAAAATCGAAAAAACGGCTCGTTATAAAAAAGCATTAGCTGGAATTTTGATAGAATTACAGTGTAAAATTTTTAAGTATTTACAAGCAATCGAAGCTGAAGAAGTTCGAGAAGAATCGATTGATGAAATAGTACTTTTTTTAGAGAAAAAACTGAATATTAGAATTCCAAATGATTTTTACCAATTTAATTTTGAAAACAAAATTATAGCAATAAAAGCTTTTTTAGACAAACCAATACGAGTTTGTGGAATGGTAAAAAATGAAGGAGAAGCAGGTGGTGGTCCATTTTGGGTAAAAGATGAAGACCAAGCTATTTCGTTACAAATCGTAGAAAGCTCGCAGGTTGATTTGTCAGATGAAAATCAAAAAAATATTCTTAATGCATCGACTTATTTTAACCCAGTCGACTTAGTTTGCAGTATAAAAAATTATAAAAATGAGAAATTTGATTTGACGAAGTTTGTCGATCATAATAGTGGTTTTGTTGTAGAGAAAACAACTTTAGGCAAAACAGTAAAATCCTATGAATTACCCGGTTTATGGAATGGTGCCATGGCAAACTGGATTACAATATTTGTTCAAGTACCTTTGTTTACCTTCAATCCTGTAAAAAGTGTAAATGATTTATTAAATTCAGCGCATCAGCCGAAATAATGGAAAACGAAAAAATCATATCAGAATTGAGTTTTAAAGCCGTCCGCAGTAGTGGAGCAGGTGGTCAGAATGTCAATAAAGTGTCCTCGAAAGTAGTATTGACATTTGATTTAAAAAATTCTCAGGCGTTAACCCAAGAGGAGAAACTTTTAGTGGAAATCAAATTAGCTTCCAGATTGACTACTGATGAAATATTAATATTGAATTGTGATGAAGATCGCAGTCAATTTAGAAATAAAGAAATTGTTATCAAACGATTCCTAGCACTGATAAAAAATACGTTGTTTATTCCTAAAGAACGTAAACCTACTAGAATCCCGAAATCGGTGATTAGAAAGCGAATTAAAAACAAAAAGAGCATTTCTGAAGTCAAGAAAAATCGTAGAAAACCAGATTTTTAAAATTTATTCCAATTCATCATTTATAATTCATAATTTATAATTAGTTTTGCGCTGTCTCAAAGGGGTGCTCTAAATAACGAGCTGAGATTATACCCAACGAACCTGAACAGGTAATGCTGTTAAGGGAAAAAATGACAAAACAATAGCGTTCACACTACTTTATTTGTCATAGGAAACAATCATTTTTTTTATTTAACAACAAGAATAATTCCCCCTTTTATTCGTAACATTTTTACGAATGAACATTTTATTTTTCAAGAATGGCTTAAAGCCAAAGGCCAAAAGGCGAACAAATTTTCTACGAGTATCAGTACTACTTTGCTCGCTTCACTTTTCACTTTTCACATTTTCACAGGTTAAAGACACAACAAAACTGAATCAGTTAGATGAAGTTTTGGTCTCGGCAGTTCGTGTAACTGCAAAAACCCCAGTCAGTTTTAGCAATTTGGGCAAAAAAGAAATCAAGTTTCGAAATTTAGGACAGGATATTCCCATTTTGATGAATTATTTGCCATCAGTTGTCACTACTTCAGATGCCGGTAATGGCGTGGGCTATACGGGAATTCGAGTGCGTGGTAGTGACGCTACTCGTGTGAACGTGACCATCAACGGAATTCCGTACAATGATTCTGAAAGTCACGGGACGTATTGGGTAAACATGCCTGATTTTGCTTCTTCTGTAGAGAGTTTGCAATTGCAGCGTGGTGTGGGAACTTCTACAAATGGTGCGGGTGCTTTTGGCGCAAGCCTGAACATGCTAACGGATAATTATGCCGCCCAAAGTACCGGAGAAATATCCAACTCTTTTGGAAGTTTTAATACTCGTAAGAATACCGTAAAATTCAGTACCGGTTTGATGAACGACCATTTTGAAATTGCGGGACGTTTATCAGCAATCAAATCAGACGGATTTGTTGATCGCGGTGCTTCTGATTTGAAATCTTATTTTCTGCAAGGAACGTATGTAGGCAAAACCACATTGATAAAAGCACTCGTTTTTGGTGGCAAGGAGCAAACATACCAATCGTGGAACGGAATAGATGGCGAGACATTACAAAAAGATAGAACTTTCAATTCAGCAGGAGCTTTTACGGACGAACAAGGCAATGCTCGTTTTTATGATAACGAGACCGACAATTACCAGCAAGATCATTCTCAATTGCATTGGAACGAAAAATTATCAGCAAACTGGAATACTAATTTTGCCTTGCATTATACGAAAGGAAAAGGATTTTATGAAAACTACAAGGAAAACGCTAAATTTTCCAGCTACAACTTGACGCCAATTACTATTGGAGGAACAACGATTAATAGAACCGATTTAGTGCGTCAAAAATGGTTGGATAATGATTTTTACGGGACCACATTTTCAGCGAACTACAAGGATGCGAAATTAGATTTTATTTTTGGTGGAGGCTGGAATAAGTATGAAGGAAGCCATTTTGGTAAAGTCATTTGGGCGCGATTTGCATCTCAAAGTGAGCTTGGCGACAAATATTATGACGATTATGCCGTAAAAATAGATGGTAATATTTTTGCCAAAGCCAATTATCAAATTACAGATAAATTAAGTTTGTTTGGAGATTTACAATACCGTACGGTTAATTATAAAGCAGATGGCGTTCAAGCCAATTCTGTAGATGATACGTTTGATTTCTTTAATCCAAAGACAGGGTTGACTTATGACATCGATACACATAATGCCTTATATTTTTCCTATGCGAGAGCTAACAGAGAACCAAACAGAACGGATTATGAAGGCGGAAACGTAAAGCCAGAAAAGTTGAATGACTTTGAATTGGGCTGGAGATATGTGGCTGAGAAAGTACAATTCAATACAAATGTGTATTATATGGCCTATAAAGATCAATTAATTTTAACGGGTAATCTCGATGATGTAGGTGCGCCAATACGTTCCAATAGCGAGAAAAGCTACCGTTTAGGACTGGAAGTAGATGCTACAATAGCGTTAACAGATCAATTAATTATCCGTCCTAATTTCACCTTGAGTGCTAATAAAAATAAGGATTTGGCGGTTGAAGGAAAGGATTACGGCACTACAGATATCGCGTATTCTCCAGCGATTATTGCGGGAAATATTCTGGTCTACATACCAGTGGAGAATCTTCATATTTCATGGATGCAAAAATTTGTAGGGCAACAATACATGAATAACATCGAATTGCCAGCAGCAAAGTTGGCAGATTATTTTGTGAATGATTTAAATGTTGCCTACACTTTTAAACCCAAATCAATTTTCAAAGAAATAATTGTAACAGGTCTGGTAAACAATTTTTTAGATAAAAAATATGTTTCTAACGGCTACATGTATGATATCTATCCGTACTATTATCCGCAAGCGGGAATTAATTTCCTTGCCGGAGTTGTGCTGAAGTTTTAGAAAAATATCAACTAAAATTTTAGAAATCCTGACGGTCTGACTGTCGGGATTTTTTATTATTAGGGATTATTTACTAAAAATTTTAATACAAATTAATTTAAAGGGTATTTTAAATTTTTAGTTATTTATAAGAAAAATAATCTATTTTAGATTCGTCAGAAAAATAGAATTTGTTCTGATAGGATTTGAATTCACGTAATAATAGAATTAAATCTATTGGATTTAAATACCTAAATATAATATAGTTACTCAATTAATTACTATCTAACAAAGATGTTTATTTAAACATCTTTAAAACTTCGTAGTGTGAATTATTTATAAAACTATACATCAACCTAAACTTGTTAAATTTAAGTTAAAAAAATAAGTAAATTTTTTAATCACGTTTTTTTTTTTTTTGATATTTGCCTTGGTTAACCAGAAAAAAAGTATAAATTTAAAAAAATCACATTGTGTAAAATTCGATTTTAGAAAAAAGTATCTTGAAAATTAACAAAAAATATATTCATACTATAATCATGTTTTTCAGTGTCTTACAAAATAATCAACTAATTTTACAATTATAAAAATTTTATATCTTGAAAAATAAATTACACCTATCAATATTCTTTTTCTTATTCAGCATGTTAGGAATATATGCACAAAGTAACTATTACTACTATTATAAAGGTCAAAAAGTCTATTTGACATTAGACAAAACTTTTCTAAACATTAGTACCGAAGAAAATATACAAAAATCAAGTATCACAACTTTAAATTTCAAAGATTTCAATCTTGAAATTGACAACTCAAATATTAAAACACAAAAGACAGTTAAATTAGAATTTCAAAATATCCCGACTGATTTGGAGTTTTTACAAAAAATTAATTCTTTAAAAGAAAATCCAAACATAAATAATGTTTCATTGTATTATAAGAGAAACAACGCTTCATCTATTGGTACTTCTAATTATTTTTATATCAAGCTTAACGATAGTAATGATTTTACAACATTACAACAAATTGCAACACAAAAAAATGTACAAATTGTTAAACAAGTTCCCAATATGCCACTATGGTATATTCTATCATTGAAAAAAAGCACTATTGGAAATTCATTAGACCTTGCGAATTATTTATATGAAACAGGTTTATTTGCTGACGTTGACCCAGCCTTTATGTTTAATTTTAGAAATAATTGTACAAATGATGCCGATTTTGGAAGTTTATGGGGATTAAATAATTCTGCTAATCCTAATATAGATATTAATGCGTGTCAAGCATGGAATATATCACAAGGAAATGGCGTGAAAGTAGCAGTTGTTGACCAAGGAATTGATAAAAACCATAATGATTTGGCAGGAAATATCTCCAATTTAAGTTATAATGCTCAAACATCTACTTCGCCCAGTATTTTCATCAATGGCAATCGTCACGGTACGCATGTAGCAGGAACTATTGGAGCAATTAAAGACAATAATTTACAAGTTGTTGGTGTTGCTCCATTATCAAAAATAATGAGTGTAAGCCATTCATTATCATTAACACCTAATATATCAGCAGAACTTGCCAGCGGAATTAGTTGGGCTTATCAAAATGGAGCAGATGTAATTAATAATTCTTGGGGCGACCAGGGCGGACAATTATATAACCAACTGCACAGTACAATTCTTGAGAATGCAATTACAAGTGCAATGACTTTAGGTAGAAACAACAAAGGTACTTTAATAGTTTTTGCTGCTGGTAATTATGGAAGTTCCGGTCCAATTATGGATTATCCTAGTAATTTTAATGACAATATAATAAGTGTTGGCTCAATAACTTCCATTGGTGCTCGTTCAAGTTTTTCTGGGTATGGAGCAAAATTAGATATTGTTGCACCAGGAAGTAATATTTTATCAACAACTCCAAACAATGGTACTCAGTCTTTAGATGGTACGTCGATGGCAAGTCCTCATGTTGCAGGTGTTTGTGCTTTAATTCTTTCTGCAAATCCATCTTTAACAGGTCAACAAGTTCGTGATATTATTGAACAAACATCTCAAAAAATAGGTGGTTATTCTTATACAACCATAACAGAAAGAGCGAATGGCACTTGGAATGACCAAATGGGATATGGATTGATAGATGCCTATGCAGCCGTTCTTATGGCACAATGTATGGGTTTTAATGTTCAAATATCAGGAAATAATACTATTTGTAATAGCGAAACATATACAGTTCCAGTTGGCGCAACATCTTACAACTGGTCTGTCACACAAGACAATAGTTTAGCTACCATTACAGGAAATGGCACAAAATCAGTTATATTAAACCCAACATCATCAACTGCAAGTGGTCAAATTACTCTAAATCTATATTTTGGCAACGCAACTTGCGGGTATAAAAATATTACAAAAACGATTTGGGTGGGTGTGCCCAGTCTTCCAACGTTTTTAAAAGGGCCATCAACTGTTATTACTGGAGCGTTAGTAAATTATAATGGGGGTATTTCTCTAGGGGCAACTTCGTATGAATGGTGGTTGCCTTATCCGTATGATACTGTAAATACGTTTGATTATTTTGGACAAAACTGGCAAAAACTAACAAATTACAGTGATTCAAATTATATTCAGGTCTTTACCAGTTACGCTCAGAATTCAGGATTAGTACAATTTATGGGCAAAAATGCTTGCGGTTGCGGTGGGGCAAAATCTATACAAGTAAGCCATGGCTCAGGAGGTGGAGGTCAAATACCACGAATGGCTAATCCAGAAGCGACTGCATGGTATACTATATATCCTAACCCATCAAGTGATTTTGTAAACATCGAGTTAAGCGATCAAAATAGGCAGCCAACAACGAAATCGAAAATTATAGCAGAACTGTATGATTTGATGGGACATAAAAAAGGAAAGGTTGAAATTGTCAATACTATTGCAAAAATCAACGTGAGTGGATTACCAAAAGGTATTTATATTCTGAATATAAATATCGATGGACAAATAGAAGTACATCAAATTATTGTAGAGTAAAAAATCAAAAACTTTAATCTAACATGAATAATTAACACCGTGTCAAAGATTTAGTATTAACAATAAATTTTTTAATTATGAAAACATTAATCTTAATAGTCTTGTTATTTACAATAAGTTGTAATAAAAGCGATGATGAAAATGATTTTGAACTACAAACTATTACGGCTGTTTTAGTTGGAAAAGGGCATTTGAATAATAATACTATTTATACTCGACAAAATATAGTAATAACCAATAACAATGATTGGCAAACATTATTAACTAATTTTAATTCGATTGACAATAATATAACTGCCACTTTCACAGAAACTAATGTAGATTTTAATAATTACCAAATTATTGTAGCTATTGATATGAAAAATAGAAGTACTAGTGTTGATATAACAAACATCTTAGAAAACACTAGTAACATTGTAGTAACTATACAAAATGTACAATTAGGAGTAACACAAGATGTTGCCTATCCTTTTCATATTGTAAAAATTCTGAAATCGTCTAAACCAATAGTGTTTCAATAAATACCAGTTTTTCTATTTTTTCGAAAGTGTTGACGGGATCACAAACCGAAAGTAAAAATGAGTATTTGCAAAACAGTGCCATTGCTTTTGAAAACCGATTGCAAGAAGGTATCAATCGGTCTGTTTTAGGAATTGGGAATATCAAACTCGATTATTCGCCTAGCGCTAAAGAAAAATGGTATTACAACGGACAATACCAGTCGAGTAATAATTCAATTTCAAACACCATCAACTCGATTACCAACGTCAATGCGAGTATTTTTGAAACACTCAACAAAGCCGATAATACCGCCATAAAACAATACATCGAGTGGCACAAAAGTTACAATCTAAAACACACCACCACTTTAGTAATCAATCAAGCATACGATTACAACACGCCACGAACCAATTGGTTCACTGATCAGCCTTTCCTCGCTGGACTAATTCCGTTGCAAGAGGATTGCGCGTACCGCATTGAACAAGTAAAAAAAGTAAAAACCAATAGCGTTGATGCGCTTTTTAAACATTACTGGATTATCAATAATTTCAATCACTTGTACACCAATGTGGGGAATAACTACGGTAATTCCCGTTTAGAAACTACAGAGCAGCAATTACTTACCAATGGGAACGTGAATGATTTTGCTTTGGCTGGTTTTGGCAATGCAGTAAAATACCAATTGAATGATGCGTATGTAGGTTTAGAGTACAAATTCAGAATAGGGAAATGGACCAATAAACCCGGATTGTATGTTCATTGGTACCATTTAAGAACCGAACAAAAATCGGGTGAGCGAGAACTGTCTAAGACACTTTTGCAACCACAGTTGAACAGTGACTACGAGTTTAACAAATCAGAATCTTTAAATTTTGTTTACAAATTAGAAAATAGTTTTCCGCAAGCCACACAACTAGCCGAGCAGTTTACGTTGCAAAACTACAACTTGGTTTACAGAGGAAATGCCTTATTACAAAACGAGCGCTACCACAATGCCAACTTGCGCTACACAAAAACTAATTTGTACCGCGGGATCACATGGAACGCCATGGCAAGTTGGAATAAAAAAGTAAGAACGATCCGAAACGAAATTCAATTGGACGGTATCAATCAGTTTAACACGCCCATTTTGAGCAACAATCCTGAGACGAACTACAATGTAAGCGGTTCTTTTAGTAAAAAAATATACCGTTTTAACCTTAGATTCAATACTAATATGAGTTGGTTTACTTATTTCCAAACGGTAAATAATACCGAAACTTTAAATAATAGAAACAATAAAAGGTTTGGTGTAGTACTTCGCACGGCGCACAAAAAATGGCCGGGTTTTAGTGTAGGTTATAACAAAGGATTTAGTCAGTTTTCGGGCTTGACCCAATCTCAGTTTCAAACCGATGCGATTACTTCTGATTTTGATATCACCACTGCAAAGTTTTGGACTTTTAAATGCACTTACGAAAATCTAAAAAATACTAACAGCAACAAGCAAAGTAATTTTTACGATATCGCCAACACCTCGTTGCGCTATCAAAAGAAAAACAGCCCTTTTGGTTTTGAAGTGATGGTTAATAATCTATTGGATAACAAAGTCAAAAATGATTTTTCCTTCTCGGATTATTTAATTAGTCAGCGCACCACATATGTTTTGCCTCGAGTATTCTTATTTTCAGTGAGTTATAAGTTGTGATTAATTATAAACCCGTAACGTAGTTCCATTTACCTGAACCCGATATTGTTTCATAGGATATTGCAATTTTCCCTGCCCGCTGAACAAACTGTATTCTTCAGTATCACAATCACAGAGAGCATTAATCCCTTTAATGGTCATCGTCGAACAGGAACTTATGGCTTGGTTAGGACAAGCAGCATCAAAAGCATTATAACCACTTCCAGTATTAAAAACAATAATTCCTCGAGCACCTACACCGGGATAAAAAATAGCATTGCTAGCATATTGTAGGTTGGAGTAGGCCGGTAAATTCATGTTGATGTCTACCGTAAAAGTATAATTGGGCACAAATGGATTTGTATTATCAAAACCAGAATCACTGCACGAAAAAAAGAGGGAAGCTATTATGCAAAGCAGTAGGTATTTTTTCATTTCAAAATAGTGTCAAAGTATTAGTGAAACAAATTTAATTTATTTAACTTTGAATTATATATGATTAACATATATTTATAGTCAAAAAAATAGTAGTATCTTAGTGGAAAGAAATCCCGTCCTGATGGGATTTTTTCTATTTATATAAAGGAAGAAGTTATGAGTACAGTATCGTATTACACCGCAGAAGGGTTAAAGAAATTAAGAGAAGAATTAGATTATTTAAAAAGCGTAATGCGTCCAAAAGCATCTGCAGATATAGCCGAAGCGAGAGATAAGGGAGATTTGTCTGAGAATGCTGAATATGATGCTGCTAAAGAAGCACAAGGAATGCTAGAAATGCGCATTGCAAAATTAGAGGACGTACATTCTAACGCTCGATTAATAGATGAAACGCATTTGGATCTTTCTAAAGTTTTAGTGTTGTCTAACGTGAAAATCAAAAATCAAACCAACGGTATGGAAATGACATACACTTTGGTAGCAGAGAGCGAAGCCGATTTGAAAACCGGAAAAATTTCAGTAACTTCTCCAATTGGGAAAGGGTTATTAGGAAAATCAATAGGAGAATTTGCCGAAATTACGGTGCCTAATGGCGTTTTGAAATTCGAAATTTTAGAAATATCTCGTGATTAATTTCAATTATTAGGCTTCGCCAAACCCAATTTAAAGGTTTTTAATTTTTTATAATAGTAGAATGAGTAGCATATTCACAAAAATCGTTAACAAAGAAGTCCCATGTTACAAAATTGCAGAGGATGAA
Source organism: Flavobacterium sp. DT2-2 (assembly GCA_051990185.1). GTDB lineage: Bacteria > Bacteroidota > Bacteroidia > Flavobacteriales > Flavobacteriaceae > Flavobacterium. The sequence goes on from JAFCUE010000014.1 coordinate 69,746, forward strand.
AATTTCTTAGCTTTTTTGGATGTAAATCCAAATGCAAAAGGACACACACTTTGCATTCCAAAACAAGAAATCAATAAAATTTTTGAGATGGAAGACGATTTGTACTTGGGACTGATGCAGTTTTCTAAAAAAATAGCGGTGGCTCTTGAAAAAACAGTGCCGTGTAAAAGAATTGGAATGTCTGTTATTGGGTTAGAGGTTCCGCATGCGCATGTGCATTTGATTCCTTTGAATGACATGGATGAAATGCGTTTTCAAAATAAAGTAGTTTTGACTAAGGATGAATTTGAAGTTTTGGCAGCACGAATTAAAGCCAACATTTAATTTTCGCAATAAAATAAATTGGTACAGTTTTAGTTTAAAAGGGATGAGGTGAAAGCCTTTTCCCTTTTTATTTTAAACTTAGATTTTTATGATGAAAAACATTTATACTGTACTTTTTTTCTTTTTCTCACTTCTGAGTTTTGGACAGGTCAATACCGGATATCTTCTGGTAGATGCTAAAATGACAGCTATTCCTAGTACTTCAACTAAATCAACGGATGCCATTGCAAATTACATCAACGCTAATTTTAAAACAGAAACTGACAAAATTAGAGCTATTTTTTATTGGACAGCATCAAATATAAGCTATGATGTACCAGGAATGTTTGATTTGAATGCTAATGAAACAGTTCCAGAAAAAATTGCCAAGACGTTAAAAAGGAGAAAAGGAGTCTGTGCTCATTATGCCGCCGTTTTTAATGACCTAGCTCAAAAAGTGGGAATTCAGTCTTACGTTATAGAAGGGTACAACAAGCAGTACGGAAAAGTGAGTAGTTTGGCGCATGCGTGGACAGCTGCAAAAATTAATAGTAAGTGGTATGTGTTTGATCCTACCTGGGGCGCTGGTTACGTAAATAATGGAAAATTTTTTAAAAAATTGAACAATAGTTATTTTAAAGCAGCTCCGTCTGTGATTATTGCATCACATATGCCGTTCGATTATTTGTGGCAATTTTCGAATTATCCTATTTCGAATAATGACTTTTATGAAGACAAAATTCAAATGAACAAAACTAAGAAATACTTCGATTTTGAAAAAGAAATCAATATTTATCTCACACTTTCAGAAGAAGATCAGTTATTCACATCGGCGGAAAGAATAGCAAAAAATGGTTTAAAAAACGCCATGATAGTGGAGCGTTACGAAGATAAAAAGCAACATTTGACTTTTTTGCAATACAATACAAATATCGAAAAATTGAATGCTGTAGTACAAGAATTGAATGAAGCTGTAATCTTGCTCAATGATTTTATTCGTTATCGAAACAATAAATTCAAGCCTACTTTCTCAGATGAAGAGACTAGCAAAATGATTGAAACGCCAAAGGCTAAATTAACGAAATGTAAGAATGATATTTACAGTGTTGGTTCCGTTGGGGATCAAAACATAGCGAATGTAGCGTCGATTAAAAAATCAATAGGAGCTGCTTTGGCGCAAGCCGAAGAACATTCGTTGTTTGTAAAAAACTATTTGAGTACGTCTAAAATAGTCAGAAAAACGATGTTCTCAAAAATCACTCGGCTGGGCGTTCCTTTACGTTAAACTACTTTTTTAAAACTAACCTGCATTGTTGTTCCTTTTCCAATCTCGGAATTCAGAACTTTAATTGTTCCATTGTGGTATTCCTCAACAATTCTTTTGGACAACGATAAACCCAATCCCCAACCGCGTTTTTTTGTGGTAAAACCGGGTTCAAAAATATTTTTGAATTGATTTTTTTGAATTCCACTTCCCGTATCCGAAACATTTATTTTTACAGCTTCACCTTCCAGCGCGATTTGAAGTGCTAATTTTCCTTTTCCTTTCATCGCATCAATTGCGTTTTTTACTAAATTTTCAATGGTCCAACTGTGTAATGTTGAGTTCAAAGAAACCCAAATTGGAGTTTCAGGTGCTTGGAACGAAAATTCAATTTGTTTGGAGAATCGGGATTGTAAATAGTCAAAAGACTGAAAAGTTTCAGCTATGATATCTTTATTTTCTAATTTTGGTTCAGAGCCAATTTTAGAGAAACGATCGGTTATGGTTTGCAAGCGCTCAATGTCTTTTTCAATTTCGAATGTGGTGCTTTCGTCTACATTTTCACTTTTTAAGAGTTCAACCCAGCCAATCAATGAAGAAAGCGGAGTTCCAATCTGGTGTGCCGTTTCCTTGGCCATACCAGCCCAAAGTTTGTTTTGTGTAGCAATTTTGGTACTGCGATAAAAATTGTAAACTAAGGCTCCAAAAAGGACAATAATGAGTACTAAAGCTAGCGGATAATATTTTAATTTATTGAGTAAAGCAGAATTACCATAATATAAATTTTGAAATTTTCCAGGTACATACTCAATAACAATGGGTTCGTTTTCGTTTTTTAATTTGGATAAAAAAACCATGGCTTTTCGATCATTTTTTACAATGGCATCATCAATATTTACCGTATTGATAATGCGTTTATTCTCCGTTACTATGATGGGAATAGATGTGTTATTGCTAAATATTAGAAGTGGGAGTTCAACGTCTGTATTTTCACCGGCATTGTTTAATGTTTTTTGTGCTTTCGCCCAAAGATTCATTTTTAATCGTTCTTCATTTTTGAAGATTTGAAAAAAAGTATAGGTGTTCCAAAGAATTAATAAAATGATAAAAAAAGAGGCAAAAATAATGACCCAACGAGTGGTAATTCTTCTTTCAGAAAACTGCATAAATATGTTTTAGTGGTATAAATATAACGAAATATAAGCACTAGTATTTTAGTTTTTTGCAAAGAAATTTTTTGCAAAGAAATTTGCATCTAATTTCATTCTAATTTGGAGATACTGCTTTTTAAACTTGATGAATTTGTTTACTTTTGTATGCCTCAGCATTAAATTGATAAGCTATGATAACGATTGACCCTAAAAGTATTGAAACCGCAAAATTACAAGGGTATTTGCAAAGTTCCGTTGGACCAAGGCCTATTGCTTTTGCGAGTACGATGGATGCGAAAGGAAATGCGAATGTTTCTCCTTTTAGTTTTTTTAATGTTTTCAGTGCCAATCCTCCTATTTTGATATTTTCGCCTGCGAGACGCGTTCGCGATAATTCGATAAAACACACACTTATTAATGTAGAAGCTACGCGGGAAGTAGTCATTAATGTTGTGAATTATGACATGGTTCAACAGATTTCTTTGGCCAGTACAGAATATGCTGATGGAGTAGATGAGTTTGTAAAATCTGGCTTAACACCGGTAGCTTCTGAGGTGGTAAAACCCTTTAGAGTAAAAGAATCTCCAGTACAATTTGAATGTAAAGTCACTCAGATTATTCCGTTAGGAACAGAGGGTGGAGCTGGGAATTTAGTGCTTTGCGAAGTGCTTCGAATTCACATTGATGAATCGGTTTTAGACGTAAATGGTGCCATTGATCAGTATAAAATCGACTTGGTTTCTAGATTGGGTGGTAACTGGTATTCAAGATCCAATCAAGGACTTTTTGAAGTTCCAAAACCATTATCCACATTAGGAATTGGTGTGGATGCAATTCCGACTTTCATAAAAGAAAGTCCAATTTTTGATGGAAATGATTTAGGGATTTTAGGAAATGTAGAAGCCTTGCCTACAACAGAAGAAGTTAGTATATTTGTAAAACAAAATTTTGCAGTAAAAGGTGTTTTAAGCGGTGATGATGCCGAAAAAGTACATCTGGAAGCTAAAAAATATTTAAATGCTAACGATGTTTCCTCGGCTTGGAAGGTGCTTTTAGCGGAAAGAAAAAAATAGAACAAAACAATTAAAATAGAGAAGATGGAAGTTACAGGAAAAATTAAAATGATCGATCAAACGAAAGAAGTTGGATCTGGCGGTTTCAAAAAAAGAGACGTTGTAGTAACAACAGATGAACAATATCCGCAACACATTTCAGTTCAATTCGTTCAAGATAAATGTGACTTATTGAACACTTTTCAAGTAGGAGAAGCTGTGAAAATAGACATCAACTTAAGAGGAAGAGAATGGACGAATGCGCAGGGAGAAACTGTTTATTTCAACACGATCCAAGGATGGAGAATAGGGAAATTACAAGCTGAAAGTGCTTCTACGGGGCAAATGCCACCTATGCCAGCTGCTGAAGCTTTTGCACCAGCAACAAACTTAAATGAAGAAGAAGCAGACGATTTGCCGTTCTAAGAAAAGAATATATATGTTAAATTCCAAATTCCAAATTGAGCCTGTCTTCATATTGGAATTTGGGTTTTTTTTGAAATTGATTTTTTTCAATTTTCCACTGCTATTAGTTTTTTGCATGCCATTATAATAGCAATTGATTTTTAAATTTGTCATTGATACAGAATTAAATGCATTATTTATCACCTGCTTTATTTTTTCCAGCAGTGTCCCAAGCCAATCAGGAGGGTATTCTTGCTATAGGTGGTGACTTGACTCCAGAGCGATTACAACTAGCCTACAAAAGCGGTATATTCCCATGGTTTGAAGATGGTGAACCCATTATTTGGTGGTCACCCAATCCCCGTATGGTTTTATTTTTGGATGAATTAATTGTTTCTAAAAGCATGCGAAATATTTTGAACAGAAATATTTTTAAAATAACATTCAATCAAAATTTTAGGGACATAATTTCAAATTGTCAAAACATAAAACGACAGGGTCAAAACGGTACTTGGATTACAAATGACATGATCGATGCCTATTGTGAACTTCACCAATTGGGCATAGCAAAATCAATTGAAGTTTGGCAAAATGACATCTTAGTAGGGGGTTTGTATGGCATTGATTTGGGTCATGTATTTTGTGGGGAAAGTATGTTTTCTAGGGTGTCAAATGCCTCAAAAGTGGCTTTCATTACTTTGGTAAACCAATTAAAAAAAGAAAATTACAAGCTATTGGATTGCCAAGTTTATAATCCACATCTCGAAAGTTTGGGTTGTAGAGAAATAAAGCGTGATGATTTCATCAATATTCTTAGAGATAATTAGATGGGCCTAATCCAGCTGTCTGTTACAAGTCCTCTTTCAAAGCTTTTTTTTCTAAAGCCATAAATGGAGCTTCCTGTCAGTCGATCCCTTCTGTCTAGAAAAAATAGTCTTTTCAGTCCGGGCCTTCCACTACCATCTGGGGGGCAAATTAATGTTTTTTCCAGCAGCTTGCAACGTGATCGTCTACCATTCCGGTCGCTTGCATGTGTGCATACATAACCGTAGATCCTACAAATTTAAATCCGCGTTTTTTTAAATCCTTACTAATGGTGTCTGATAGCGCAGTAGTTGCAGGAACTTCTTTCAAGGATTGTCGGTTGTTTTGAATGGGTTTTCCATTAGTGAAGGCCCAAATATAGATAGAAAAACTGCCAAATTCTTCTTGTATTTTTAGGAAAGCTTGGGCATTGGTAACTGCCGAATAGACTTTAAGTTTGTTGCGAATGATACCAGTATTTTGCAATAAATCAAGGATTTTTTCATCGGTATACTGCGAAATTTTTTTATAATCAAATTGGTCAAAGGCGGCTCTAAAATTTTCTCTTTTGTTCAAAATAGTAATCCAGCTCAGTCCCGCTTGAAAAGTTTCTAGGAGTAAAAACTCAAATAAAGTGGCATCGTCATATACGGGAACGCCCCATTCTTGGTCGTGGTATTTTTTATACAAATCACTCGAAGTACACCATCCACAGCGGGGTTTATCGTCTGTAATCATTCGTTATCAGTGGCTAAATAGTTTTTTATTAAATAGTGACCCAAGTAAATTAAAGGAGTCAATAGTATGGCTATACCCAGTTTAAACGTATAACCCGTTAATGCTGAGGTTAGGAATGTATCGAAATTTATTTTGCCTGGTAACCAAAAAGCAATTCCTAAAACAATAAAAGAGTCGAATAACTGAGAAATAACAGTTGAACCCGTAGCTCTGAGCCAGATTTTATTACTTCCAGTTTTATTTTTGAAAAACCAAAAAACAGTTACATCGATTAATTGTGAAACTAAAAAAGCCACAATACTTCCTATAATAATCCACATACTTTGACCAAAAACAGCAGTAAACTGCGCGTCATTTACTGGACTAATGCCTTTTGCGGCAGGTATGTTCAGGGCCAAAAGTAAAATAAGGAAAGAATAGGCAATTAATCCAGCTGTAATTAGGGATAGTTTTTTTACTCCTTTTTCTCCAAAATATTCATTGATTAAATCTGTTGTCAGGAAAACAATAGGCCAAGGCAAAATGCCGATGCTCATTACAAACGGCCCTATCTGTATCAGTTTTCCACCGATTAGCTCAGCGGTTACTGCATTAGTAATGAATATTCCAGCTAGAATAACGAATACAAGTTCTTTTTTTGTTTTAAACATAGCTATTGGTTTGATTCCAAAATTAGGAATTTTATTTGAAATTTTAATTTTGAATATTTTTTCATACTTTTCAAATATCATGATATTGTAAAACAACTATTAATTCAAGCACAACATAATTTTATTTTAAGATTGTACTGACATATCTATTCTTATTTTTTATATTTTAACATAGTCATAATTTACTGCAATAAAATCATCAAACGACATACAGTTGCCACTTGATCCTTAAACTATTTTACATTATTTTTATTTTTAAGGCGGTGGAAAATATTGGTCATAAAAAAAGAGTACAACTAGTGTACTCTTTTCGTTTTATTATAGTGTAAGATATTAGAATCCGCTTACATTTAATCTGCCGCCCGTTGCACATTTTCCTGAAAGTGATGCAGTAGGTGTAGCACTATTCAAAAGTGCTCCTTTAATCTGCGCTGCCGTTGCTCCCGGATTTAATGATGCATATAAAGCAGCTGCTCCAGAAACATGCGGAGTTGCCATTGAAGTTCCATTATAGCTAGCATAGCTAGAGACAAATTTACCTCCAGATCTTGTAGGCACTGTTGACCATATTCCAGAACCTGGTGCTCCTATATCTACTGATGTAGCTCCGTATTGAGAAAAACTAGATAAAGCTCCAGTACTTGTAATAGACGCTACGGCAATTACATTCGCATTTGGATAACTAGCAGGATAACTTGGTGTAGCATCGTTGTTAGTTCCACTATTTCCTGCTGCAGCAATAAACAATATTCCAGCAGAATTAGCTCTTTCAATTGCATCCTGAAGGGCTTGTGAGAATCCTCCTCCTCCCCAAGAGTTATTAGTAGCTACAATGTTTAAGGCCTGTCTTGTTTTTAAATCAGTGAAATAGTCAACTGCTTTTATTGCATTTGCTAATGTTCCACCTGTCCCTCCTAAAAATTTAGCATTTAGCATTTTAACGTTCCATACTACACCTGCAACACCTTTTGCATTCCCGCCTACAGCGCCAATTGTACCGGCTACGTGCGTTCCATGGTCGTCCTCTACTCCATCAAAAACAGTATTGTTGTTTCCTGCAAAATCCCAGCCGTACACGTCATCAACTAGACCATTTCTATCGTCATCTATACCATTTGCCACCACTTCTCCCGGATTTCTCCCGGCATTTGCTGCAAGATCTTCATGGTTATACATGTAGCCTTCATCAATAATTCCAATATATACAGTTGCTGATCCTAACTTATTGTTTGCCCATGCAACTGCAGCATTTGAACCAAATTGGTTTGATGGTGAAGTTGTAGACCCTAACATTCCCCAAAGAGAGCTATTAGTAAAGTAGGTGTCATTTGATACCGCGTAATGATTATAAATCCAGTTAGGTTCTGCATATTCTACTTCTTTTAGGTCTTTAATTAGTTCAATTGCTTCCATTGTACCCAAATCTGAATTTACTAATAAAAGTTTTCCTTCTTGTCCTTTTGTTTTCGCACTAAAAGATTGCATGGATTTAGTATTAATAACCTCAACTGTTGAACCGCCAATGAGAGATAAAATGGTACTGGATGTTCTGGCACCTGTTTCTGTAGGTCTGAATTTAATAAGGATTTGGTTTGCTACAAAAGCAGGTTGAACCTTATTTTGTACTTCGGATGTAGCGTTATAGTTTTCATCACTACAGGAAGAAATGGCAAGCAGGGCTAAAGCGCCCAAAAATAATTTTTTCATAAGTTTATGGTTTAGTTAACAGTTGTAAAAATATTAAAAAAAACATAATAATCTATTTTATATATTAAAAAATTAGTTCATTCTTATATAATTGCGCTTAATTCTATTTAATACAGCATTTTTTATTATCTTCGAAGTATGAGAGCTACAGAAGAAATAAAAGTATTATTTGAAGGATTACCCGCATTTGAGCAACAATCGATCCTAGATGAA
>JAFCUE010000015.1:0-57009 GCA_051990185.1 Flavobacterium sp. DT2-2
AAAGCAAAGCATTATTTAATTTCTTTAGGGTTAAAATCAAAAAATGACAGTATCGATGCAAGAGGTTTGTCAAAAATGGGAGCCGAACAATGTTTAGAGTTATGGAAGCCAATGGGTAAATTTTTTTATGAATTGCGACAATATACGCGACAGTATCAAAATTTACAAGAGCAAAAAACAGTTTTTAATAATCAGCTTCATGCTTTAGAACATGCGATGTTTAAAAGCAAAAAGATGATAAAACAACAACAGGATACAATTAAATTGTTCGATAAGCAACTTAAAGAACTTGAAAAACTGATGAAAAATTTGATTGATTCCGATCAAGTCATAAAACAAAAGATAGCTAATATTTGTAAAATAAAAGGCATTGGAATGCTAACAGCAGCAACCATTTTAGCTGAAACAAATGGGTTTGAATTATTTAAAAATTATAAATGCGAATCAAGAGTTAAAAAAAGTATAAAAAAGAAAGAAATAACTTTCGAATAATTAGTTTAATAGTTTGAAAATCAGTATATTTAAGGTGTATTCGACGCACTTTTAAATACATTATTAATCAGACTAAAGCCCTAAAATTAGTAAAAATTTACTCTATAATCTGTGATAGATTTGAAAAAGATTTTAAATATACTTGTGAACGTTTCAGCAATAACGATAAACAAGGTTTAACCGACCAGGAAATTATGACTATTTATCTATTTTCAGTTCAAGAAGAGCAACGATTCAGTGTTAAACATATCCACAAATATGCTTGTGATTATTTGATTGATTGGTTTGCCAAACTTGGCTCGTATGCTGGTTTTTCTAACCGGCTTAACCAATTGTCAGAAGCTTTTAGAAGTTTTGCAACTTGATTATTTGAAGAATTTTTACCTTCTGATTGCTTTTCTAACCAAAGTTTACTGGACTCAATGCCAATAATTACTTGTTCTGGAAAGCGAAATGGAAAAGTGGCAAAAGAATTGACCGACAAAGGATATTGCTCGACCAAAAGCTTGTATTATTATGGAGTGAAGCTACACGCACTGGCTTTTAGACGTTTAGGTAAAATTCCTTTTCCAGAAGAAATTCAAATAACTCCTGCTTCGGTAAATGATTTAACTGTTTTTAAAGAAGCGTGGTCAGAGAAAATAAATAGAAATTTCTTTGGAGACAAAATATACACTAGTGAGGATTTTTTTTCTGAATTAGAGCAAGAAAAAAATTCAATTATGATGACCCCAATTAAAGGAATCAAAGGACAATGTCAGGAAATAAAAAACTGGGATAAAGCCGCCAATGATTTGTTTTCAACAGCAGTATCAAGGGTTAGACAACCCATAGAATCGCTATTTAATTGGTTGATTGTTAAAACGGATATTCAAAAAGCAAGCAAAGTTAGATCTACCAAAGGTTTGCTAATCCATCTATTTGGAAAAATTGCAGCCGCTTTTATTAGCTTAATTTTTTAACACTTGATTCGCATATCTAATTGAAATACAATTCAATATAGGTTTCTCAGTAGACCCTATTTAGATATAAGCCTCAAGAAATTGAGGCTTTTTTTATATTATAATATTCTGTTTTATTGCCAGTTTAATTGTAAAGCAAAACAGGTCTTATCCTCTTTTGTAATGCTAAAAACAGTTTCAGTCTTAGAAACACTCTCATGAATCATCACTTTGTCTTTCAGGGATAATTCTTTTAAAAAGTTCATTTCTATACTTTTAATTTTTTGATTCAATATTATATTTTCATCAACCAAATCCAAGCACCATTCTAGGTACTTGACATTATTAACATGGTTTACAATATCTAAATCAGACAGAGATACTATTTTTTCAAAAAGGATTTCCTTCTCATTATTGAAGTTTATTTTAGAAAAACCATTTAGTGTAGCTCTATTTTCAGGATATAATTCAAAATGTTTATATGGTAAAGCCAAACCTTCTGGCCGACGTTTTTTTGTATTAAATACTGCCCAAAAAGTTTCAGAACCCACAATTTTTTCTCCGTTGAGATGCATTTCCAATGCCCGAACAGAACGGGAGTTCTCTAAGGAGTTGATCCATGTTTTTACGGTTACAATATCTCCCCATTTTGGTAATTTAGAGATTTCAACACGCATTCGGCTTAAAACCCATGCTTGTTCAAATTCCTGCATGTCTGTAAAACTGATACCACCTATTTCGGAATGTGCTGCCGCTGTTAACTGCAAAATATTACACAGATCCGTGAATTTTAAATAGCCATTTGGGGTGCATTGTGTAAAGTTGATTTCCCAGTCTTTGCTTAAAATTGAGGTGAAATTTGGAGAGATAGGCATTTTGAAAATTATGAATTATGAATTATGAATTATAAATTTGTATTGTAGGTATAGAAATTTTGGATTTATTTTTTTGAGTTAATGTATGCAACAATAGTTTCATAAGGCGTTTCAAAATCAAACCATTTTGTGTTTTCGTTTCTTTTAAACCAGGTCAGTTGGCGTTTAGAAAATCGCCTGGTGTTTTTCTTTATTTCTTCGATTGCAAATTCTAGTGAAATTTCTCTATCAAAATAACGGAATAGTTCTCTGTAACCCACGGTTTGCAGCGCATTCAGCTCTTTATTTGGGAATAACGTTTTTGCTTCAGCTAGAAGTCCTTCATTTATCATGATGTCAACCCGCTGATTGATTCGGTTATAAATTACTTTTCTGTCGGCTTCCAGACCAATTAAAATAGGGGTGAAGGTACGACTGTTTTGTTTCTGATTTAAAAAGGAAGAGTATGGCTTTCCTGAACCTACACAAACTTCTACAAAACGCATCATGCGTTGCGGATTTTGCAAGGTTTGTGGATTTTCGATGGATAGTGTTTTATAATAATCAGGATCTAGAACTTCGAGTTTTTGTTGTAAATATCCGATTCCCAGTTTTTCGTAATTTGTATTTATAGTGGCGCGAACTGAAGCGTCTATTTCTGGAAATTCATCAAAACCTTTTAAAATGGCGTCTACATACAAACCTGATCCACCTACTACTATGGCATAATCATTTGTAAAAAATAATTCGTTTAGTTTTGTAATTGCTTCTTTTTCGAAATCACCGACCGTATAGTTTTCAAATATAGATTTGTTCTGGATAAAATGGTGTTTTACAGTCTCAAGCTCTGATTTGCTTGGCACTGCTGTCCCAATTGTCATTTCCTTGAAAAACTGTCTACTGTCACAAGAAATGATATCGCATTTAAAATAATTAGCCAAAACGATACTTAAGGAAGTTTTCCCGATGGCTGTTGGTCCGATAATAGTGATTAAGTATTTCATTTTTTTTAGCCCAGATGGAAGCGTAAACCCCGGAATTATGAAAGTTAGTTTTTATGGATTTAAAAGAACGACCAAAGGAAGTTCCTTTTAAGTCCTAAAAAAACAACTGGAATGATGAGGAGTTGCAGCGTACAGCTGGAATAGCTACAAATTAAATTAGACTTTTAAAATTTTATTATTTTTAGCGTTTTGTTTCTTCGTACATGACCTTGAATAATGTTTTTTGTGTCACGATTATTTTGCATTGGGATGATAATGTTACGGAGGATCTCTATATTGTTGATTTGGTAATTTAAATCGTAAAAAGCATATCCTTTATAGATGCCGTTTTCAATCATAATGACTGATCGTTCGCTGATGGTTCTTCCCTTATCGATAAGCAGCATATTTTGGTTTTCGAAACTATTTTTATCGATGAAATTTTGTACTCTAGCGTTGTATTCTTCTGCAGATACTGCACCAATACAGGCACCATCACACTCTTTTATACTGTATTGAAAACAGTTGCTTTTCGTGACATACAAGCCGGTCAATTTTTGACATAATTGATAATGAGATGTTATTCTAAACAGTGCATTTTTTCCTTCTTGGATCGAAGCGAAAGAGGTGATTTCTTTTTTTCGACCGTCTGCTTTCTGTAATTTTAGGTTAAGATATCCCTTGTCATCTTTCTCGGCATATAAAGCGAGTTGAAAAATACTTTTTCGTTGTGCTCTGTTATAAATTGGTTTATTGATTTTTATTTCCTCGCTTTCTTTGAGTAAGGCGATCAGTTCACTACCTGTTTCGTCATAGGTAACTGTAAATACTTCTTCCTGTATTTTCTTGCACTTTGTAGTTGTCCCTGCAAAATGCTGGTTGATTCGCTTTTTGATGTTTCGGCTTTTGCCAATATAAATCAATTTGCCTTTTTCGTTATGGATGTAATAGATTCCTGTTTTTGCAGGTAAACTTGCCACGATATCCAGTAATTTTGGTGCAATTCCTTTCTCAATTTCCAGCTTTATAAAATCCTTAACAATCTCTTTCTCTAAATCTTTTTCTAAAAGAATTTTAAATAATTTGACTGTTGCTAATGCGTCTCCGCTGGCTCTGTGTCTATCTGCCATTGGGATACCAAGTGCGCGAACTAGTTTTCCTAGACTATGGGAAGGTTGTTCTGGCAATAATTTTTTTGATAATTCTACGGTGCAAATTGTTCGAGCTTCAAAATTGTATCCTAATCGTCTGAACTCTGTTCGTAAGATTCTGTAATCAAAAGAAGCATTATGAGCCACAACGATACAGTCATTGGTCATTTCAATGATGCGTTTTGCAACTTCAAAAAACTTGGGAGCACTCTGCAACATGGAATTATTGATGCCAGTAAGTTTGACTACAAAGGGTTGAATTGGGATTTCAGGATTGACTAAACTAATGAATTGATCCACTATTTCATGACCATCAAATTTATAGATAGCGATTTCAGTGATTCCCTCTTCGTTGAATTGTCCTCCAGTTGTTTCTATGTCTAGTATTGCGTACAAATTTTTTGTTTAATGTTTAATGTTTCAAGTTAAGAAACATCTGAAATGCTTCGCCAGTTTGCTATAGCTAGCGTCAAAAATCGTTAATCAAAAATCGTTAATCAAAAATCGAAAATCAATTTCGTCCTCCAAAGATACTACTTCCTATACGAACCATCGTACTACCACACTCTATTGCTAACTGGTAATCACCTGACATTCCCATGGAGATAATTTCTAGTTGGCAGTTTTCAATTTTCAGTTTTTTTGTTTTGTCGAAAATTGATTTCAAATAGGTGAATTCACTCTTTATTTGGTCGTTATTGTCTGTAAAAGTTGCCATTCCCATTAAACCCACCACACGAATGTTTTTCAGTAATTGAAGTTCCTTTGAAGCTAGTATTTCGTCTAGCTCAGCTTGATCAAGTCCAAATTTAGTATCTTCCTTGGCTATGTAAATTTGCAATAAGCAGTCTATTACTCGGTTGTTTTTTAGCGCTTGTTTATTAATTTCTTGTAGTAATTTAAAACTTTCGACTCCATGAATTAAGCTTACAAATGGAGCCATATATTTTACTTTATTGGTCTGAACATGTCCTATCATGTGCCATTGAATATCTTTGGGCATTTGTTCCCATTTCTCGGCCATTTCTTGGATTTTATTTTCTCCAAAAATGCGTTGACCGGCTTCATAAGCTTGCATTAAGTCAGGAATTGGTTTCGTTTTAGAAACGGCCACTAAGATTACTGATTCCTTTATCGAGGCCAGTATAGAAAGTAAATTTTGAGCTATTGACATTTTTATATTTTTTATTTCTTAAATCGTAGCATTATTTTCAAAGTTCGTAAACCACTAATCCGCTTCTAAATTTAGGTTCAATATAAGTGCTTTTTGGAGGCATGATAAGATTTGCATCGGCTAAAGCTTTTATCTCACTGATGTTAGAAGGAAACATTATAAAGCCAATTTCAAATTCTCCCTGATCTATTTTGTTTTTTACTTCCAGCACAGATTGCTTTCCAGAGAGATACTCAATTCGTTCATCATTACGTAAGTCTTCGATTCCTAGAATAGGAAGTAACACTTTTTTATAAAGAATCTGAGTGTCTAAACTGTCTAAGGCAGTTTCAAAATTTTCATTTTTAGATTTTAAATCTAAACTATAGAATTCAGTATCAAGATACATCCCAAATTGATGCTTCTCTGTTGGCTGAAATGGTTGCTGTAATTTGTTGTTTACTATGAAATCCTTTGCAAGAGCTATTAAAAAATCCTCTTTTGATAGTCCGTTTAAGTCTTTTACCAGGCGATTGAACTCATATATTTTTACATTATTTTCAGCAATTAAATAACTAAGAATATGACTTGTTGCTTGATTTTCATCATCTTGATTTTCTTCGGATAGCAATTTTAGAGCTTCAGTTCGATGATGCCCATCAGCAATATAAAGACTTTCCGTTTTTTCGAAAATGTTCTGAAGCCAATTTATTTCTAAGGTATCTTCAATTTTCCACAAATAATGAATTTCCTTTTTTGTCGTCGAAAATTCAAAATCGGCTAATTTTTGAGTACAGTTAAAAATCCAGTTTTCAATGGTTTTATTATCTGGATACGTCATCAAAACCGGTTCGGTATTAAACCTCGAATATTTCATGTAGTCTTTGAGTAATCGCACACGGAATGCGATAATATCTTCGTGTTTTTTAATAATGTCATTTTGGTAATCAGCAACGCTTGTACCAGCAATAATGCCAGTAAATGATTGTGTTTTGGTCACAATTTTATGAATGTATAACGCTGGTTTTTTATCTTTTACCAAAATGACCTCATTTTTGAAATCTTCATATTTTTGATGTACCTGTCGGTATCGTTTTTCAAAAGATACGCTTTCTTGATTGGTATACGCGGGTTTTAGAATGTGTAAAAAAGACAACGGATTAAAATCCAATTGCGCTGCAAGTTCTGCATTTACGTATTCTTCATAAGATCTACAGGTTACGAGACAAACTTTGTCACGGGTAGGACGTACCGCTTGGAAAGGAACTATTTTAGCCATAATTTTATCAAAAGTCTTAAAGTTTTAAAGTCGAATGTCTAAAGAAATGGACTTTAAGACTTTCGACTTTTAAAAATGAAGACTATATAAATTGTTTAGAAATCTTCTCGGCTTTTTTACTTTCAGAATAATCATAAAAACCTTCACCGGATTTAACTCCCATTTTTCCTGCTCGAACCATATTGACTAATAGCGGGCAAGGCGCATATTTTGGATTTTTAAAACCGTCGTACATTACGTTTAAAATAGCTAAACACACATCAAGCCCAATAAAATCAGCTAATTGTAATGGCCCCATAGGTTGACCCATTCCTAATTTCATTACGGTATCAATTTCATAAACTCCAGCTACTTTGTTGTATAATGTTTCGATTGCTTCATTAATCATCGGCATCAAAATTCGGTTAGCAACAAAACCAGGATAATCATTTACTTCAACAGGTGTTTTTCCCAGTTTCTCAGCGAGAGTCATGATGGTTTTTGTCACTTCAGCGCTAGTATTATACCCACGAATGATTTCTACCAGTTTCATAATTGGAACCGGATTCATAAAATGCATCCCAATAACGCGCTCTGGATGAGCTACAACCGCCCCAATTTGAGTAATGGAAATGGAAGATGTATTGGTTGCTAAAATGGTATCGTGAGAACAAGCATCATTCAATTGCTTGAAAATATTTAGTTTTAATTCAACATTTTCAGTTGCGGCTTCAACTACTAAATCAACTCCTACAACCCCGTCTTTGATATCCGTATAGGTGATTATATTAGTAATCGTCTTTGCTTTGTCTTCTGTGGTGATCGTTCCCTTTGCGATCATTCGATCTAAATTGGCAGCAATAGTAGCCATTCCTTTGTCTAATGATTGCTCAGAAACATCTATTAATTTTACGGTAAAACCACTTTGAGCAAAGGTATGAGCAATTCCATTCCCCATTGTTCCTGCTCCGATTACGGCTATTGTTTTCATTATTTATGTTGGATTTAAATATTTTAGAGTTTAAGATTAAAGATTATCTCTTAAAACAATCAATAATTTGATAGGCTACACGAAGTGCTTCTGTAGCTTGATCTAAAGTCACCACTGGAGTTGAGTTAGTATTAATAGCATGGGCAAATGATTCCAATTCATCCAGAATGGCATTGTTTTGTTCTACATCTGGATTCGAGAAGTAGATTTGTTTTTTTACTCCTTCGGCATTTTGTAAAATCATATCAAAATCGCCTGGAATTTCTGGAGCATCTTTCATTTTTACAACCTCGCATTTCTTTTCCAAGAAATCAACAGAGATATAAGCGTCTTTCTGGAAAAAACGAGATTTACGCATGTTTTTCATTGAAATTCGGCTTGCAGTTAAATTAGCAACACAACCATTTTCGAATTCAATTCTAGCATTAGCAATATCTGGTGTGTCACTAATGACCGAAACACCACTTGCATTTATATTTTTTACTTTAGACTTAACTACACTTAAGATTGCATCAATATCATGAATCATCAAATCTAAAACTACAGGAACATCAGTACCACGTGGATTAAATTCAGCCAAACGATGCGTTTCTATAAACATGGGATTTTCAATCATATTTTTTGTAGCAATAAACGCTGGATTGAAACGCTCCACATGACCTACCTGACCTTTTACATTGTATTCATTGGCTAGAGCGATAATTTCTTCCGCCTCTTCAACAGTATTTGAAATGGGTTTCTCGATAAAAACGTGTTTGCCGGATTTAATCGCAACTTTTGCACATTTATAATGAGAAAGCGTTGGGGTTACAATATCAATTACATCTACGGCGTGAATAAGTGTGGCGATGGTACTAAAATGTTTGTATCCAAATTCTTTTGAAACCTTTTCTGCATTTTCTTGATTGGGATCATAAAAACCAACCAATTCGTATTGATCAGATTGTTGTAACAAACGCAAATGTATTTTTCCTAGATGACCAGCACCTAATACTCCAATTTTCAGCATAACGATGTAATTTTTACAAAAATAGCAATAAAATGATTAATCTATTATCGATATGAGACAATTATTCCGTTAAATTTAATTTTAAAATCCAATATTTGAAATCAGAAATTCTTTGCTATTTTTACCAAAATAAAACAGTAAATTTTGAAAGATACAGCCAAGCATCAAGGACTTCGCAATCAATTAGTAAGCGTTTTAGAGCAAAAAGGGATTGTCGATAAAAATGTTTTGGATGCAATAAAAAAAATCCCAAGACACTTATTTTTGAATTCCAGTTTTGAAGATTACGCCTATCAAGACAAAGCGTTTCCAATTGGCGCTGGCCAAACAATTTCGCAACCTTATACTGTTGCTTTTCAATCTCAATTATTAGAGGTAAAAAAAGAGCATAAAGTTTTAGAAATCGGAACTGGTTCAGGATATCAAACTGCCGTATTGTGCTTATTAGGTGCTAAGGTTTTTAGTATTGAAAGACAGAAAGAATTGTTCAAACAAACTTCAATATTATTTCCAAAATTGAATATTCGTCCCAAACATCTTTCTTTTGGGGATGGTTACAAAGGCTTACCAAGTTATGCTCCATTTGATAGTATTATAGTTACAGCAGGAGCGCCGTTTATTCCTCAGCCTTTGATGGCGCAATTAAAAATAGGCGGTAGGCTTGTTATTCCGTTAGGAGAAGACGTTCAAATAATGACTTTACTTATTCGCAAAAATGAAACCCAATTCGAAAAACATGAGTTTGGAGAATTTCGATTCGTTCCTTTACTCGAGGATAAAAACTAAAAGCCCATCCCCAGCCCTTCCCAAAGGGAAGGGAGCAGAAGATGGGATTTATTGACCAATAATACTCAAATAGCGTTCTAAACTTTCTTTTTCTATTTGGGCGATGAATAGTAAAAAATCTTCTTTATTGTTTTTAGTTTGTGCGGTTTCCAGTGTTTGATAATAGCGCATTCTACTTTCATAATCCCCTTTAATATTGGCAATGATGTAACCATGTTGCAATAAAACCAAGTTCATGACTAAGCGCGAAGTCCTACCATTGCCATCAATAAAGGGATGAATAGTGACCAAACGTTCATGCATTTCTGCTGCCAAAACTATCGGATGTAGGGTTGATTTATTAGTTTCATACCAAATAAAGAAATCTTCCATTTCCTTTGCAACTAAAAAAGGTTGGGGTGGCATGTGACTGCTACCTTGAATCATTACTTGAACTTTTCTATAGCGTCCGGCATCTTCGGGTTGAATTCCTCTCAAAATAAGATTGTGTATTGACAGTACTTCGCGTTCATTTATGGAACTATTTCTTTGCATCAAATCCTTGATGTAAGCAATTGCCTCTTGATGATTAATGACTTCCAGATGTTCGCGCATACTTTTTCCGGAAATCGTTAAACCCTCATTGATAACTAAATCCGTTTCGCGCAAAGTCATTGTATTTCCCTCGATGCGATTACTTTCAAATGTATATTCTAGCTCTAATGCTTGTGCAATCCTATAACTATCAAACTGGCGAAACCCATCCAGTCGTATCTTTAAAGTATCTATTTCATCTAAAATTTTCTGAAGTGTTACCGATACTTTTTTCTTTAAAGGCTTATTTTGATATCTAATTTCTTGTTCAGCAACCAATAATGCTTTGAGTGCAAACTCGTCATGACCTATTTCGTAAAGTATTTTTTCTTTAAGCCAAAGAACCATGATGGTCTCTAAGTCTATACCTAGAAGTGTTGCAAGTTTAACCACTTGTTCTCGAGTAGGTTTTCTGGTGCCACTTTCAAATTTGCTTATTAAAGCTTGGTCAATTCCTAAAAGTTGCGCCACTTCTCTGGTTTTGAGCCCTTTTTGTTCTCTTGCATTTTTGAGAAGTGTTTTCATTTTAAAAATGTTTTAAATTGTCTTGACAAATTTAGTCATTTTTTATAAATAAAAAAATTTACACCCTATTTTTTCAATTTAAAATGATTTTTTGATTCGGTCTAGATCGCGTTTGGTATCTTGTTCTTTTAGAGATTCGCGTTTGTCGTACGTTTTCTTTCCCTTGCAAAGTCCAATTTGTAGTTTTGCCAATCCTTTTTCATTAGTAAACAATTTCAAGGGAACTATTGTAAGACCTTTGGCTTGCACACTTTTTAGTAGTCCTTTCAATTCCTTTTTTTTCAAAAGCAATTTCCGTTCACTTCTCGCTTTGTGGTTGAATTGGTTTCCAAAAGTATATTCTTCAATGTATGTATTTATTGCAAAAAGTTCGCTATTGCTGAATTCACAAAAGCTCTCTGTGATATTCGCTTTTCCTAACCGAATAGATTTTATTTCGGTACCTGCTAAAACAATTCCAGCATTGAATGTTTCTATTATTTCATAGTCGAATTTAGCTCTCTTATTGAATATGTTTACAGTTTTTAGCATAATACAAAGGTAACAAAAATTAAAGATTTAGCAACGGTTTAAGGCAATTTCAAGAGTTGGTGCGTAATCACATCGCCAACTATAGTCACGATATAAAGATTTCCAAAAGTGCTATCAGTAATATCTACATATATTTTTTGGTTGATTATTTGATTGACAAAATTTGGAGTAGTGTTACTGTGTCCAACAATAAGAATTGTTTTGCCTACAGTTTCTTTAAGGAAATCGTTTCTAATGTTGTTTTTAGGATTGTAAAGTTTGATCTCTACTTTTTTTTCAGCTGCAGTAACACGAGCAGTTTGCACTGTTCTCTTATAATCAGTTGAATATATTTGATCAAAATTAATTTCAGCAAATATCTCGTTCCAAAGCTTGGCTCTTTCTAAACCTTTTTCAGATAGGTCTGGATTTTGCGAATTATCTACTTTTTCAGCATGGCGTATAAAGTAATAAGTAGTTGCTTTTTGTTGACCAAAACTTAATTGGAAAACAAAAAAAGCGAATATCAAAAGTTGTTTTTTCATAAAAATGAATTTAAAAAAATTAGTATTTACTGATTTTATATCTTTACAAAATGGAAAATTTAAAATCAAAAGATCCGCTTCACGGTATTACACTTCAAAAAATAGTAGAACAATTAGTAGCACATTATGGGTTTGATACTTTAGGGAAACTCATTAAAATTAAATGTTTCACTGTAAATCCGAGTATAAAATCCTGTTTAACATTTCTTAGAAAAACAGATTGGGCTCGAAAACAAGTTGAGGAGTTATACCTTAAATCAACATCGAAGTTCGTTCAATAAGTTTAATTTAATTTGTAAGAGACCATTACACCTCCACGATAAGGCAACCATTCGCCACTTTTATTATAGTTTTTTACATCTTCATAACGCTCTCTAGTACTTATAAAATACCCTTTGTAGAATCCTTGATGCCAGCCACCTCCTAGAAAACAATCCAACATAAATTTGTCATTAACTTTTACCTGGTAGCCAATTGTTGATCCAATAAAGTAGCCAAATCCCTTTTCATATAGATCTGTATTTAGATAATTCCATTTTTGAAAATTATAAATACTTGCCCCAATGTGCGCACCTGCATAAAAGCCATTGTGCTTTTCTTTGAAATGGTATCGATATTCTGACGTGAACGTGTAAAATTCTTTAGGTTTACCGTTTACTATTTTCCAAAACGACGCAAGCACATCCACTTGTAACGTCGATTTTTCTCCAATGCTCGTTTCGATACCAATATTGGGTAGCGTCAAAAGTGTCGTAAAAGCATTTGCTTTTAAGTAAGTTTGTGCTGTCAATAGTATAGAACTAAGAGGAAAAAAAGGGTAAATAATTTTTTCATAGGTTGTAAAACCGTACTTTTAATTTCATGCGAAGTTTAAAATAAACGCAAATGTAGCACTTAATGTTTTGTTTGGTTTTAAGTTTTTGGTGCTTTTGGTATGTTTTAGCGTATGTCAAGATTTAAAATCGCTGCGACTACGTAAACTATTTATTTAAAACAGAATAAATTACAGTGTCTAAAAATCGCCCTTCAAAAAATCCATTTTCTTTTAAATGCGCTTCTTTTATAAATCCATTTTTTTCTAAAACCTTTGCAGATCCGTAATTTTCAGGATCAAGGGTAGCCTCGATAGAATGTAATTTCATCACCTCAAAGCCGTATTTAACTACTTCTTTCACTGCTTCGGATACAATTCCTTTTCCATGGTATTCCGGGAGTAACATATATCCAATTTCCGCACGATAGTGTTCGGGTTTTATCATATAATGACCAATTATTCCAATTAATTCAGCATTATTTTTCAACGTAATCGCCCAATTAATCCCTTCATTATTGTCTATTTTCCCATCTATCATGGCAATGTGTGTTAAAGCTTCTTCATCGGTTTTTACCAAGGGCCTTGGTATGTACTTCATGGTTTCTGGATTGGATCGCAATTCAAAAATGGCTTTGAGATCCCCAACATTCACTCTTCTTAAAAGCAAGCGTTCTGTTTCTAAATTTGGAAATGGACTGAAATTTATAGTTAACATATTTACATTTTTTAATTAAAGGATTTCAATACTGAATTTTGAATGGAAGGTTACATTGGATTCTAAAACTTGAATTCCTTCTTTTTCAAACAAATTTCCTGAATTTTCATTGGTGTCAGAGTAGCCAAACCAGGGTTCAATACAAATAAAGGGAGCGCTCTTTTTTGTCCAAATTCCTAAATTTGGAAAATTCTTAAAATGTACTCTTAAAATTGGATTCTCATTTTCTAAAATCGTCAAGGATTTGGATTTTAATGTTTTAAAAATCAAAGCATCGTTTTTAAACATTTCATAAGTCAGCGGAATTTGTTTATTCTGAACTTTTAATTTTTTTGTTTTATTTGAAATTAAATCATTCTCCAAAAGGTAATATTCCAAAGGTTCTTTTGTATCGAAAGCAACAGCATAGTTTTCAAATTTGTTTGGTAAAGCAAAAGCGGGATGTGCTCCAATAGAAAACGGCATTTTTGACAAACCCGTGTTAATAACTTTATAAGCTATTGATAAGGTCATTTCTTCCAAGGTGTATATCAATTGCAATTCAAATTCAAAAGGATACATTTTCAAGGTTTTTTCATCAGATTGTATAGAAAAAGTAGCACTTGTGTCGGTCGCTTTTAACAGCTTAAATTCCATTTCTCTGGCAAATCCATGTCTAGATAATTCGTAGTTTTTTTTATTATGATAAAAGGTATTGTTTTTTAGAGTGCCAACAATTGGAAATAAAACTGGAGAATGTTTGCCCCAAAATTCAGGATTTCCCTCCCAAATGTATTCTTTGCCTTGATTCGATTTTAATGAAATCAATTCAGCTCCTAAATGTTGAATTTGAGCGGTAAGCGTATTATTTTTTAGTGTAGTTATCACAAGAGTTACTTGAAGTTAAATTTATTTGTAAATATATTTTATAATTTTTAATTCTACCGTATCAAGATTTTATCATTTTAATGAAAATCTATTTTTTTAATAGTTCAAAATCCTCATTTTTTTCATTAATTTGTGATAAAAATTATATGAAAATGAAAAATATTCGCTTCAGAGTCTTATTACATTTGACTTTATTATTGGGAGTTACGTCTGTTTGGGCGCAACAATCCTCAACAAATTCTGCTAGTACTGCAGTTTCAAAGTATGATTATCACGATGCTTTTGCACCACATTTTTACTCTAAAAATGGAACAAGTACCCGTTCAGCAAGTGGTCAGCCAGGTGCCGAATATTGGCAAAATAGAGCTGATTATCAATTGACGGCTAAACTAGATGAAAAAAGTAACGAAATTTCCGGAACTGGAATTATTACGTATACAAACAATAGTCCTGATAAAATGGCTTTTGTTTGGATGAATTTAGATCAAAATTTATTTAGTGCAGATTCTCGTGGAAATGCTTTAGTTCCTTTAACAGGAAGTCGAAATGGAGCAAGAGGTCAAGTTTTTGATGGTGGTCACAAAATTAAATCAGTAAAAGTAATTGCCACCGCAAACGGAAAATCTACCGAAGTCGATGCCAAGTATCTTATAACAGACACTAGAATGCAGGTTTTTCTTCCACAAGGATTAAATGCAAAAGGCGGTGCTGTAAAAATTAAAATTGACTTTTCATTTATAGCTCCTTATGAAGGTTCAGATAGAATGGGAGTTTTAGAAACTAAAAACGGTAAAATATTTACTATTGCACAATGGTATCCGCGCATGTGCGTGTATGATGATGTACGAGGCTGGAATACCAATCCGTATTTGGGAGCTTCAGAATTTTATTTGGAATATGGAGATTTTGATGTAAGTATTACCTCGCCTGCTAATCATGTAGTGGTGGGTTCAGGTGAATTAATAAATCCTGCTACTGTTTATTCAACTGTTGAACAGGGCAGACTGGCGCAAGCCAAACAAAGTGACAAAACGGTTTTTATACGCACTGCTGATGAAGTAGCAGTTTCCTCAAAAAATGCTTCTTCAACTACAAAAACATGGAATTTTAAAATTAAAAATTCTCGTGATTTTTCATGGTCTTCTTCTGCAACATTTATTTTAGACGCCGCAAAAATTAATTTGCCAAGCGGCAAAAAATCCTTAGCTATTTCTGTTTATCCAGTAGAAAGTGCGGGTAACGCTGCTTGGGGTCGATCTACTGAATATACTAAAGCTTCGATAGAAAATTATTCCAAAAGATGGTTTGAATATCCTTATCCTGCAGCAACCAACGTGGCTGGAAACGAGGGAGGTATGGAGTATCCTGGTATCGTTTTTTGCAGTTGGGAGTCAAAAGGAAAAGATTTATGGGGTGTTACAGATCATGAATTTGGTCATATTTGGTTTCCTATGATAGTGGGTTCAAATGAAAGATTGTTTGCTTGGATGGATGAAGGCTTTAATACTTTTATTAATTCATTAAGTTCCCAAGATTTTAATAATGGCGAGTATAAAGAACCAAAAGCAGATATGCAACAAAGGGCAGAAGCATATACTAGCCCAAATCTGGAAACAATCATGAGTTCTCCAGACAATATGAAGGAGAAAAACATTGGACTATTGGCTTATTCGAAACCAAGTTCTGGATTGGTTATTTTAAGAGAGCAAGTTCTTGGCATAGAGCGTTTTGATTTGGCATTAAGAACCTACATTGAGCGTTGGGCATACAAACATCCGCAACCAGACGATTTCTTTAGAACAATAGAAAATGTTGCAGGCGAGGATTTGAGTTGGTTTTGGCGAGGTTGGTTCCAAAATAATTGGCGTTTAGACCAGGGCATTAACGGAATTAAATATGTAAAAAACGATCCCAAACAAGGCGTTGTAATTACGATTGAAAATTTCGAAAAAATGGCTATGCCAGTAAGTTTAGATATAAAAACGAAAAGTGGTAAAATAACCCGAGTTACTTTACCTGTAGAAGTATGGCAAAAAAATAAATCCTGGTCTTTCAAGCACAATTCGACAGAGGAAATTGAAACGATTACATTAGACCCAGATCATGTGTTACCGGATAGTAATACTGCAAATAACTTGTGGAAAGATAACAAAGGTACGATTGAAAAAGATGTGATATTAGATGGTTATCTTGGTACATTCTCGACAGTTATGGCTCCAATTAAAATTACATTTTCAGAAAAAAATGGCGCTTTGAATGTTTTGATTACAGGCTATCCAGGTTTTTCAGCAGAACCAGTTGGCAAAAACAAATTTGAATCAAAACAAGCTGGACTTACATTTGAGTTTAATGAAAGTTTAAGTGGGTTTGAAATGTTAGTTCCTGACGGAAAGAAAATACCGTTTACAAGAGATAAATAAATGGGTATTATTAATATGAAAAAAGACTTGAAGAAAATTATTCTACAAGTCTTTTTTTTTGCTTTATTTCTAAACTTATTCCGGAATTTGTTGGCTTAAGCAATGCAAAGTTCCAAACCCCCAAATAAAATCAATTGCGTTGATCCCAATGATTTCTCTATCTGAAAAACATTCTGCAAGGATGTTCAATGCTTTTCGGTCATTACTGTCGTTAAAAGTAGGAACCAAAACACAATTGTTCAAAATCAAAAAATTCGCATAACTCGCTGGCAATCGCAAGCCATCAAATTCCAAACGTTTCGGCATTGGTAAAACTACCAGTACTGGTGATTTTCCATTTTCCAGTTTGGCGTTTTGCAAGCGTTTTAAATTGTCTTGTAATGGTTTGTAGTTGTTGTCCTTTGGATCAGTTTCTACAATTGTCACAATAGTGTCTTCATTTACAAATCGGCATAAATCGTCTATATGCCCGTGCGTATCATCGCCTTCAATTCCGTCGCCTAACCAAATAACATTTGTAATTCCAAGATATTCCTTGAAAACGGCTTCGTAATCGGCTTTGGTAAAATTTGGATTCCGAACTTGGATATCTGGATGCATCAAGCATTCTTCTGATGTCAATAAAGTTCCACGACCGTTAGTGTCAATCGCACCACCTTCTACAATTACCGGTTTTCCTTTGTACATAACTTGTGTCAAAGGAATATTTAGATGTTCACTTACTTTAGAAGGAATAAATTTGTCTAATTGAATGTTTTTATATTTGGCCCAACCATTAAAATTAAAGTTCAAAGCTTCTCTTTCGGTTCCGTTTTTTACAATAATCGGACCCGAATCCCGCATCCAACTTCTATTGGTTTTATGAATAATGTAGGAAATATTTGTTAGCGCTACATGAGCCGTTTCCAGCATCGTATTGACTTTTTCTTTTTGGCTTTCATCCGCAACTACTAAAAAAACTTGCTCGAAAGTGGCTACTTTTTTAATGAATTCGACTAAAGCCCATTGAATCGCTTCGTATTTTCCCGGCCAATCTTTTCCATTGTGTGGAAAACACAGTAAAATTCCTTGTTGCTTTTCCCATTCGGCAGGAAATCTTCTATTATTTGTAGTCATATAGCATTTCTAATTATAAAGAGTGCAAATATAAACATTCAGTAGGATTTTAAAATAGTTGGCAACCGTTCATTTCGGACATTCCATAAATTTATAAGAATAGTTTTGGTAATGATTATATAATATTGAATTAAGTACCTGACAAAAACTAAAATATTCTGATTTCTAGTAAATTAAATCCCCTTAATAGAAATCTAGATAAATAATCCAGTCCGTATTTGAATACACTAACAGACCTTCTGCCGTGTTTTTTGATTTTTATCTTTTTAATTTTCTCATCAATAAAATCTCCAATTTTATAACACCAGACAAAAGCAATCATCGTTAATAAAAACAGCCTCTCTAGTCTTTCTAAATCGGTAATATGTGTGTCTTCTATGTTAAAGCCACTGCTTTTTAATGCTCTGAAAAGCGTTTCAACTTGCCAACGTTTTTTATATGAAACCATTGCTTGTTCAGGTTTATTGAACGATACAATAATTAAAAACGCCATTTTTCCTTCTCTGTTTATTGTTTTGCTTCCTGAGAGGTAACAGTCTTGTCCGTGCAATCTAACTATTCTTGGATAATGATAAAACTCGTTCATTTTTAGGTTGTTAAGCAACCAAAAGGCAGGGATTTCTTTTTGTTTTTGATGGGAATAAACCATAAAATTATTTCTTATCCTGATATGATACCCAATACGATAGTCATTCAAAAACTCCAACCATTTTTCACCAACAAACGCTCTATCTGCCAAAAGACAATTGATTGTATCCCTTCCAAACCAATCAATATATTTTCTTATCAATTCAATCCGTTCCTTGGTATGTGAATTTCCACGCTTGTCTAACATCAGAAACATCAATGGAAAAGCTACGTTTTTATAACTAACTCCCAGCATTAATATGTTGATGTTTTTTGACCCAAATTTCCAATTGGTTCTATCCAATACCAATGATAAATCAGTTTTTTCCGGCAATAGACTAAATAGCAATGTTGAAACGAGTTTCATTGGCAAATCGAAGTCCGCCATAAAGCGCTGTATCCTTCTGTAAGAACTGCTTTTATTGACTTTTGCGTCAAATCCACAGGCTAATCTATCATAATTAATTGTCTTTACTTTGCATAGAGCAGTGATAAATAAACTGATAAGCTTGACCCTTGCTAAATTGACATCTCCCTTAAAATGCTCTTGTAAAACCGTGATTAATGCTCTATCTTTACCCTCGAGACTGGTGTTCTTCATTAGAAAAATTATGTCGTAATAATTCTTTAATGTATTGAATATCAGTCTTTTATCCTAATTTTAAATTCTTTATTTTATTGATTTCCAATGAAATATGTTTTTTGTCATGTACTAAATTGAAATATATAAAGAAATTTTAATGAATTAAGTCAAAAAAAAACCGCTCGTGAATACAAACAAACTCCAACCAACAATAAATTTTAACCACCAAACCACGGTCTAGTTCTACGAAGTCTCCCAACTTCGAAGTCATGATACAAAAGCCGAAAGCAAGTATTTTAAAATTCGGACTCAGGTGTAATACTTTACTATTTATTTTCCGGTATAGTTGGGGCAACCGAAACACTTTATATCTAAATTAAATTGATAGGTTAAAGAAAGTTCATAGATTCCACCTGTTTTTCCAATTTTGGACGTATTTAAATCATAAGCGATACCCAAACGTAAATGATTGTATTGCAACCCCGTAAAAAGATTGACAGAGGTAAGCAACTGGTTATTAAAACCATTTTTAGCAGGATTTGTAACGGCAGTTGCCCCAAAAAACATTTTTTCGAATAATATAGAAGCCCCAACATCGAGTCGGTTATAGCGGCCTTGTTGCATGTAATTTGAAGTCACAAACATTTTAGTCGCATACGGAAAAAATTTCACGTCAATATAATTTGCCAGCAGAAATTCATAACCGGTACTCAGCGAGAAAAAAGTATTCAAAGGCACGTTTCCATCTTCGGTAAATGCTATATTGGGTTTGTTAAGATGCTTCATAGATAAACCAATCCACATATTATCAGTATTAAAAACCATACCAGCGCTCGCATCAAAAAAACTAATTTTATCGTTTCTCAACAATGGATCAATAGAATTTGCATTAACGATTCCTGTTCTTATATTTATTTGATCCTCCAACAATAAATTTTGAAACGCAAAAGATTTAAGTCCAAAACCAACTTCAATTGCAGGTCTGAAATCCCAGTCATCACTAACTCTTACCTTGTAGGCATAATTAGCATTGATTTGCGTGAAATTATAGTTGGTGACATTTTCTCTTTGGTTTAAAACATTAATACCGTACCCACTATTCATCTTTTCGTTCCAGGTATTAAAAAAAGCATAATCAGTATCAATTTTTAAATCTAAATCAGGCCATTGCTCTCTATGGATAACGCCAGTGTAAGTGGTTTCCATAAAACCTGAAAAACCAGGATTCAACGTTTCAGGAACCAAAAAATACTGTGTAAAAACAGGATCTTGCGCGTTTACTTTTGAATAAATACAACAGGATATAATTATAATAAATAGTTTAATTTTCATTCGTTTATGCGTAGCTTTATTTGATTAATGTAAAGGCACCATCTTCGATTATGGTGTGATTATAAAAAGTTTTAGCGGTGAGTTTGAATTGGTAATTTCCATTTTCGGCATCTAAATCTTTAATTTTTCCGTTCCAGCCACTCAAGGTTTGTCCTTTTTCACTGTGAACTACGCTGCCCCATGTATCGTAAATGTCTAAAGTCATTTCTATGAAACCAAGAAATACGGGTGAAAAAGTATCGTTTACACCGTCACCATTGGGAGTAAATGCATTTGGCATCATTAGACTATATCCTTTTTCTACAAGTAAAGTAGTGCTGTAAACATATTGGCAACCAAACGGATAAGTGACTGTTTGTTTTACCGTATAGGTACCTGTTTTTGTAAAAATGTGTTTTGGACTTTCCTTATCAGAAAAATTACCATCTCCAAAATCCCAGGCAATTTTTATAAAATCTCCTGTCGCTAAATTGTTGAACAAAATTGGGTCGTAAATAGAGTATAATCCATAAACATCATTCCCATAAGAACTTGTTTTGAAGTTTGCTTCGCCTAATACTGGTGTGTCAACATTATAAGTAATAGCAGCAGCACAACCAAAGCTATCCGTAACACTGAATATAATCAAGCCATTATTATTGGTATTCATTATTTCATTATTAGCACCAGACACAACTCCGTCAGACCAGCTTAATTGATAAGGAGGAATACCTCCCTTTACCTTTCCTACAAATGTTTGTTTAACGTATTTAGTGTCACAGTCAAAAGCAGTCAAAACTTCAATGGTAGGAGTCAGCTGCTCAAAGCGAATAATCTTCCAGGTTTCCGACTTTTTACAGCCGTTAGCATCAGTTACCGTTACGGTATAATTTTTAGGAGGAAGATTTTGAAGATCTTCAGTAATAGCTCCATTGGACCACGAGAATGTAAAAGGTGGCGCACCACCGGTTACCACTAAATTTATCGCTCCCGTATTGGCATCCAAACAATTTAAAGGATTAGAAACATCAGCTCGCAATTCTAATGGTAAAGGATCTGTGATGATAAATGTTTCCTTTATTTTACACAATTTCCCATCTGTAATTGTCACCGTATATTTTCCGGGTCCAATATTATTTCGATCTATGCCGGCAGTTGCATTATCATCCCACACTAAAGTAACCGGAGCTTTACCTCCAACAAGATTCAGTCTGATGTACGCGTCTTTTTCCCAAAAACAAGAAATCTGTTTAACATTTGGATTTATCGAAAATACAGGCGCATTATCTATGGTAATAGTAAATTGTTTTTCACAGCCTAAAGAATCCGTAATGGTAATTATATAAGTTCCTGCCGATAAATCATTCTGAATACGTCCTGTACCTAAATTACTCCATTTTATCAGATAGGGATTTCCAGTTGAAAATGGAATTCCGCCACCAATAGTAGTAATAGTGATCGATGCATTGGCGTCATTATAACAAGCTATTTCAGTTTTAGTATAGTTAATAAATAGTTCCTTGTTTTGAAGTAAAACAACTTGTAAATCCTTTATACAACCAGAATTGTCAGTAACTACTAAGTTATAAGTTCCTGCTTCCACATTTCGCAGATTTTGAAGCATACTGGTGAAACCGTTTGGTCCGGTCCAACGGTACATGTAATTTAAAATACCTGGGGAATTTTCAGTTGCTCTTCCGCCAGTTGCTTCTACATTAATTTCTCCAGTAAAGTCTCCGTAACATAAAATATTTACCTGACTGATTAAAGCCACTTTTAATATTGGAGGTTCAATAATAGTAAACGTTTCCGTTAATGTATCACAACTATTTGCTTCTGTAATAGTTACTTTATAGTCTCCGGTAGATAAATTATCAAGATTTCCAGAAGTTGCATAAGGCAACCCATTTTTGGTCCAGACATAGTTGTAAGGCAAAGTTCCGCCGTTTGTCGTTAAAGTAATCTTCCCATCATTGTTTCCAAAACATTTTATATCATTTTTAAACCCTGAAAAAGCAAATTTATCAGGTTCTCTAATCGTATAACTTCTGATAAAAGGGCAATTCCCGTTATCAAAAACCCTTAAGGTGTAATTTCCGGGTTGCAAATTAAAAATATCTTCATCTGAACTGGTAAAACCATTGGGTCCAGTCCATGAAAATGTATATGGTGACCCTGTCGCAAATGGGATTCCACCATTAACAACTATGTTTAAAGAACCATTATTGGCACCAAAACAGGTTCCGTTTTTAATAGTATCAATTACATTTATCAATGGGTTAACTAGTATTGTAACCGTAAAATTAGGTCCCGGGCAACTACCGGATATAGGTGAAACCGTATACGTTACAGTAGCCGGATTTGAAGTATTGTTAGTTAGTGTTTGACTAATATTTGTTCGTGGCGAAAATTGTGCTGTAGCACCAGAGACTACACCTGCAGGAGAAATTGTTGGCGTTGACCAAGTGTATGTGGTACCAGATGGGACATTATCCGTTCCATCACTAAATGGCCTTACTTGAAACGTTTCTCCACTACAAATTTTTACGTCCTTTGATTTTATAATAGGCGAAAGAACCAGATTAACTGAAAAATTTGCTGTTTTGTTGGTAGTTCCACAACTATTGGTAACACTGAAAATA
Source organism: Flavobacterium sp. DT2-2 (assembly GCA_051990185.1). Classification (GTDB taxonomy): domain Bacteria; phylum Bacteroidota; class Bacteroidia; order Flavobacteriales; family Flavobacteriaceae; genus Flavobacterium. The sequence continues at coordinate 22,867 of JAFCUE010000015.1, forward strand.
GCTTGATAATTACCGCTGACGGTATAATTTATCTCCCCTGGATTTAAAGATGTAGAAGAGGAAGGAAAACCGCCCGGAAAGCTCCATAGATAGGTAACTTCTGAACTGGGTGAACAACTTTCAACCACTGTTCCCACTGGACTGATGGTTGCCGAATTACAAAAATCAGATATAGGACTTAAAGTAGTAACTGGTGGTTTTTTTACCTGTATTATTTCCGTGGTAGACCGGTCTATTCCACAGGAATTCCTAGTGGTTAATCTAAGATAGTAAGTCCCTGGCGTTATAAAATTAAAAACCGGATTTTTTGATGATGGTCCGGTACCATTTGTAAAATTCCATTGCGCAATTCCTTTTCCACAAAAGCCTTCAAAATAATTTACTATTTCCCAATAATAACTTTCAGCACCACAACTTAAACTAGTATCAGTAGTATTTGTAATTTGAAAATTGGTTGAAGCACATGCATTACCATACGTGAATTTAGGTTGTAGAATAGGCTCCACACATATCCATTTACTAAAAGAAGCTCCCTTTCCACAAGGTGTTTCTGCAGATAATGTAATTTTATATTTGCCTGGCAAAGCATAGATATGAATAGGATTAACCGCTCTAGAAGGTGTACTTCCATCCCCAAAATCCCAAGTATACACATTAAAAGTACTACAATCATTCGTATATCCTGCAACTGTTGAATTACTGAAATAAACAGATGTATTAGCGCATGCAATACTATTTACATTAAAGCTTACAACAGGTATATCTAAGATAATAATGGGACCTGCCGTGAGGTACGTACTTCCGCACGATGTAGCTATTGTTAAACCTACTGTGTTGCCAGAGGGACAATTAAATCTTGTAAAAGTATGTGGTATAGGGAAATTTTGAGAAGCTGACGGATTTGCTGCATTATAATAAACAGAGCTTTCTAATTGTGCTTGAGTATAATTTTTAATTGTCCCATCTCCATAATTAACCAGATATTTTGTATCAGACGGGTTAAGGGCCCATGATCCAATAGCAAATTCCATAGGAGCAACAGGCAAACATAAATTAGTAGTATTACCCGGAGCTATCAGAGCCCCAATTGGATTATTAGAATTCTTAACTACATAAACAATAGAATTATTGCAACTAGTACTTCCAATTCCTGTTACAACCATATTAAATGACCCTAACTTCATGTAGGTATGCGTTCTGGGAAAAGTAACATTTGTTTCTACACTACCATCGCCCCAATCTACGGTATAGGATGTAATGCAGGATATTGAGGTAGAATTATTGCCAACATTTATAGAGTATTTCAAATCTGAATTATTGTCACCACACTTTTCAAAAGGCGCACTAGAACCCGAAGGAGCATTTAAGTTTACAAATTTTAAATCTGGTTTTTGTTTAACCGAAAAAACTTTTGTTATGGAACTAATACCACCATTAATATCAGTAACTGTTAGCTTTACGTTGAAATTCTGGATACCACATCCAAGTGCAGTAAAAATATGGGTAGGATTGGCAACTGAGGATGTATTCCCATCACCAAAATCCCATTCATATTTATAAGGAGCATCTCCCGTTACGGTAGAAGTAAATGTTATTGGAGTTCCGGAACAGCTACCATCATTATTAAAACTAAATGAAACAACAGGCGCTACTAATTTACTTTTATAAAATATATGTGTTATTACTTTTGTACTATTGTTTTCAATTTTTTTATTATTTCCAAAAACAGAAACAGTAATTAATAAAGAAAATAGGAGAGCTCGAGAATAAAAATTCTTCATGTAATAAAATTCGTTAATTTATGTGGCAAAAACATATATATTTTTTTCAATTTAGTATGATATCAATTCATATTATTTTGTTTTTTTTCATAATACATATCGTATGATTATATCCAAATCATAAAAACCAAGTAATAGCATATAAATTATCAAAATTAGTATAAATCCGAACATGCAAAATCCGCTACCTACAATCCATATTTAAAATACTGTTGTCACTAATTGTTTTAGAAACTAATTACGATGCAGCTAACTTAAAACCAAAATATTATTTTTAATTAATACATCTGTTACAACTGATAGTCTTCAAAATCTAAAAATACAGTACCACTATTTTGTACTCTTTATAAATTCACTAATTTTGCAATCTAAAATTTTAGCTATGCCTAACAAAAAATACAAAATAGCGGTCATTCAATTGAATCTTAATGATATTGCAGAAAACAACCTGAAAAAATGCATCAGTTGGGTTCGTGATGCCGCCAAACTTGGTGCTGAAGTAATTTCGTTACCGGAATTATACAGCAGTCATTATTTTTGTCAGAGCGAAGATGTAGATAATTTTGCTTTGGCAGAACCTTTATACAGTACTTCGTTTATTGCTTTTAGCGCTTTGGCAAAAGAATTAGGCGTAGTGATTATTGTTCCTTTCTTCGAAAAAAGAATGGCAGGAATTTACCACAATAGTGCGTACATCATCGATACCGATGGATCAGAGGCGGGATTGTACCGCAAAATGCACATTCCGGATGATCCTCATTTTTATGAAAAATTTTATTTTACACCTGGAGATTTAGGTTTCAAAACAATTCCAACCAAAAAAGGAAAAATAGGAACCTTAATTTGTTGGGATCAATGGTATCCAGAAGCGGCTCGTTTGACTGCTTTGCAAGGTGCTGAAGTGTTGTTTTATCCAACAGCAATTGGATGGCATCCACAAGAAAAGGAGCAATACGGTGAAAACCAGCATGGCGCTTGGATGAGTGTTATGAAAGGACATGCCGTTGCAAATGGAGTTTATGTTGCAGCAGCAAACCGAATTGGTTTAGAGCAATACTTGCCTGATACGGCGGGAATTCAGTTTTGGGGATCTTCATTTATTGCTGGACCTCAAGGCGAAATTTTGGCGCAAGCCTCACACGACAAAGAGGAAATTCTGATTGCCGAAGTAGATTTACATTTACAAGAAAATGTACGTCAGAACTGGCCATTTTTTAGAGACAGAAGAATAGATGCTTTTGGTGATATTACAAAAAGAGCGATTGACTAAGTCATCTTTTACGAATGAAAAATCCCTGCTAGAAAAATTTCTGAGCAGGGATTTTTGTTTAAAATACAGTTAAGTACCTGACAAAAACTGAAATATTCTGATTTCTAGTAAATTAAATCCACTTAATAGAAATCTAGATAAATAATCCAGTCCGTATTTGAATACACTAACAGACCTTCTGCCGTGTTTTTTGATTTTTATCTTTTTAATTTTCTCATCGATAAAATCTCCAATTTTATAACACCAGACAAAAGCAATCATAGTCAATAAAAACAGCCTCTCTAGTCTTTTTAAATCGGTAACATGTGTGTCTTCTATGTTAAAGCCACGGCTTTTTAATGCTCTAAAAAGCGTTTCAACTTGCCAACGTTTTTTATATGAAACCATTGCTTGTTCAGGTTTATTGAACGATACAATAATTAAAAACTCCATTTTTCCTTCTCTGTTTATTGTTTTGCTTCCTGAGAGGTAACAGTCTTGTCCGTGTAATCTAACTATTTTTGGATAATGATAAAACTCGTTCATTTTTAGGTTGTTAAACAACCAAAAGGCAGGGATTTCTTTTTGTTTTTGATGGGAATAAACCATAAAATTATTTCTTATCCTGATATGATACCCAATACGATAGTCATTCAAAAACTCCAACCATTTTTCACCAACAAACGCTCTATCTGCCAAAAGACAATTGATTGTATCCCTTCCAAACCAATCAATATATTTTCTTATCAATTCAATCCGTTCCTTGGTATGTGAATTTCCACGCTTGTCTAACATCAGAAACATCAATGGAAAAGCTACGTTTTTATAACTAACTCCCAGCATTAATATGTTGATGTTTTTTGACCCAAATTTCCAATTGGTTCTATCCAACACCAATGATAAATCAGTTTTTTCCGGCAACAGACTAAATAGCAATGTTGAAACGAGTTTCATTGGCAAATCGAAGTCCGCCATAAAGCGCTGTATCCTTCTGTAAGAACTGCTTTTATTGACTTTTGCGTCAAATCCACAGGCTAATCTATCATAATTAATTGTCTTTACTTTGCATAGAGCAGTGATAAATAAACTGATAAGCTTGACCCTTGCTAAATTGACATCTCCCTTAAAATGCTCTTGTAAAACCGTGATTAATGCTATATCTTTACCCTCGAGACTGGTGTTCCTCATTAGAAAAATTATGTCGTAATAATTCTTTAATGTATTGAATATCAGTCTTTTATCCTAATTTTAAATTCTTTATTTTATTGATTTCTAATGAAATATGTTTTTTGTCATGTACTAAATTATAATTATTAAAACTATTTATTTTTTGCTGTTGCAGAATTGTTCTAAACAAATGTATAACAAAACTATATACAGGAAGAATAAATCAATCAATCACATTCATTAAAATGGACTAGATATGGACTAAACACTAAATAAAAAATCCCTAAATCACTGATTAACAGTATGTTTAGGGATTTTAAAAGTGACCTTGACTGGATTCAAACCAGTAACCTCTTGAGCCGTAATCAAGTGCGCTATTCAGTTGCGCCACAAGGCCATTTGCAAACCGTTATAACAACTTCATTGCGGGTGCAAATATAGGTATAAATGTGTTATTTGCAACTGTAAAATTATAAAAAAATAAAAAAAGATGTCATTAGAAAAGTATATCCGTGATATTCAGGATTTTCCAAAGGAAGGAATTATTTTCAAAGACATAACTCCTTTATTAATTGATGCCCAAGCACGAAAAAAGTGCCTTGATCTTCTGGTTGCTGCAGTATCAAATCAAAGAATCGATAAAGTGATAGGAGTAGAAAGCTGCGGATTTTTCTTCGGCACCTTGCTGGCTCAGGAATTGAATGCGGGTTTTATACCCGTTCGAAAGCCTAACAAATTGCCTTACGAAACCATTTCAGCAACTTATGATTTAGAATATGGAGCGGATACTTTAGAAATACATGCTGATGCAATTCAAAAAGGAGACCGAATCCTTATACACGATGATGTTTTAGCTACTGGCGGTACTGCCAGAGCCGTTTGTAAATTAGTAGAGCGACTAGGGGGAGAAATCGTTCAATGTAATTTTCTGATCGAATTAACTTTTTTAAACGGCAGATCAAAACTAGATGGGAAAGCTATTTTTGCTGCCATTACGTATTAGCGCAATGCCCTAGTGGTTACATAATATCTAAAACCTATAATTGCCATTTGCCATTTTTTAGCTTTGGCCAAATCCAAACGCTGTTTGGTGAAGCTGGGTAAAATGACTTTATTTATTTGTGCTAAAATTTTGAACATTTTTTTTGTAAAGGTATAAAAAAAGACGGTCTAGCTAGGGATCGTCTTTGTTGTGTTTTTTTTATTAGTTTTCATCCATTTTTTCGCGGTATTCCTCCATTTGCTTTTCGTAGATTTTCATGTTTTTTTCAAAAATTTTCATTTTAGCATCAAAAGGTTTCATCTGTTCGTCAAATTCAGCCATTTTCTTGTCGAACTCTTTCATTTGTGGTGCTATAGCTTCCATTTTTTTATCGAAAGCTTTCATTTTTTGTTCAAATGTCGCCCATTCTTTTTTATCTCCTTTTTCAGGAGAACCTTTTGGTGCTCTAGGCGCTGTTGGGAAATTAGGCGCTTTTGGTGCATTAAAGTTAAAAGTTGGGGGTGTGGGTGGAGTTGGAGGAGTTGGAGGTTGTTGCTGATTTCCTTTATTATTGATGTAGCTTTTAGTCAGTATACGAACCGAATTGTTATTGGACACACCATCTTTTTGTACATCAACAGAGGTTATTTGGTTAGGATTCATACTTTCAGCTTCGAGAGGGCTAACTTTTTTTCCGTCAATATAATATTCAGTATTTCCGGGAACGCCATTTACCTCTTTAGTTACCTTTGTAACGGAATATGAATCTTTTGTTTTTTGACGAATACTTACATTGTTTGGATCAATATTATCTAATTCCGAGTCCGTTTTTTCAATATCAGTATTAAAAACACTAGTACTTCTTGTAGTTTTATCTTTCGTAACAATTCGTATCGTAGATTCGTTATTGTTTTTAATAACATCCATTGTGGCTATATCTTCAGGATTTGTGCTGTCTAATTCCTTTTGACTTACTTTTTTACCATCTATAAAAATTTCTGTATTGTCATCAATACCTTTATTTTTAGTTGAATTTGTAAGCATTATTTTAATTTTTTTAATGCTATCTTTTTCTACTTTTTTTGTACTGATAACAGAAACTGGATTGTTGGCTTGAGCCGCCGTGGTTTCATCTTTCACTTTCTCTTGAGCGATTACTTCAATTTGGAAGCATAACACAAAGGCCACTAAAGCAGGAAGTATTGTTGCATACTTCCAAGAATTTCTTTTGTTAGATTGATTTCTGTTTAACATAACGATTCGTTTTTTGATTAATGATTGATAAAAATGATTAGTAATGGCAACACAATTCTCATATGTTGTTATTTTTAAAAGCGTTAATTGATACGCTTTTTTGTCGGATATTTTTTTGGTGGCTTCTTTATCAGCAATGAATTCCAAGTTTTGTAAGATGGCTTTTTTGTACAACCAAATGAACGGATTAAACCAAAAAAGGATACAAAAGAGTGTTGAAATTAAAACATCAACAGTATGATTTTGTTCGCTGTGCACTTTTTCATGTTCCAAAATATTTTCTAGTTCGGAACTGCTGTACAAGGACGAATTGTACACGATGGTATTAAAAAAAGAAAAGGGAGCGAGGTTGTCTTGTAAGTCTATAAATTTAAAATCCGCTTGACGTTTTATGGTTTTTCCTTTTACTATTTTTTGCAAACTGTAAAAATCAAAACTAAATTTAGTCAAAAGAAACAATGTACCAATGCAGTACAGCACTGCTAATCCCAGATAAATATACTCTTGAGTGTGGTCTTTATCAACAATTGTACTTATGGGTAATGAGGACCAATCATAATTTACAGGAGTAGGTTCTACCCAAATTATTTTGGTATAAACCACTAAAGGCAAAACCACAGAAGTGAATAAACCCAATAACAAAAACCAACGGTTACTCGTAAAAAAGGTTTCTTTACGCAACAAAAAATAATATGCTAAAAAAAACAATACAAGTAAACTACTGGATTTTAGCAGGTAAAGATAGAGTGCTTCCATAACGATTTTTGGTTTATAGTGTTTTGGTTAAATTAATTGGGTTATTTTACTCTTGTTTTTCAATCATTGCCAAAATTTCTCGCAATTCAGCTGCAGAAATTTTCTCTTCTTTAGCAAAATGCGACACCATATTTTTATAGGAACTATTGAAATAGTTGTCGATTGCAGTGTGCATAAAACGTTTTCGATATTCCTCCAGACTCACAATTGGATAGTATTGGTGCGTGTTTCCAAAAGCGTGATGCGATACAAATCCTTTTTCTTCCAGATTCCGCACAATAGTAGAAAGTGTGTTGTAATGCGGTTGATCTTCTGTGATTTCTGCAAGGACTTCTTTTACGAATGCTTTTTTGAGCTTCCATAGAATATGCATAATTTCCTCTTCCTTATTTGTTAGTTTTTGCATGATTTTATTATTTGAATCAAACTTACAACTATATTTATAGTTTACAAACTATTTTTATAGTTATTTAACTAAATTTTTAGTTTTAAACTTTTTATTTAGTTTAAATTATTGATTTTGAAGAACTTGATTTTTATTAATTACTTTTTTTATTAAAAAGCAAAGTTTAATTAAGATTATGCTTGAATGAAATACAAGGATTAGTAAAACGACTTTCAATTTAAAAATGTGAGTTCAAGGTACACTTGATTGATGAAAACGCTGTTCCGTGAGGGATAGTAGCGGCATCCTTTTATAAAATCCTGCTTTTAGGATTTTATAAAAGATACAGCGGATGAGCCCGACCGCATTGCTAAAAGGGGCAGTGGAACCTGCTTGTTGATTTGCCCCTTTTTGCAATGCGGTCACGCCCAAAAAAAAATTATTGCTTTTCTTGTTTTACTAATTTTTGTAACCAGATACAACCTCCCACGGCAAATATCCCCAATGTTCCCATGACAAACCAATTGGATTGATAGCCATATTGGTCAATAATTTCTAAACCAGTTTTAGAGCTGGCAATGTGTGCTAAACTGAAACTCATAGTAAACAAAGCCATGTAGCGGCCTTCGTGCCCTTTTGGAGCCCTGCTTAGTGCAAATGAATTCGAGAACGGAAAAATAAACATTTCGCCAAATGTGATGAAAATAATACTGATCACTAATACACCTGCCCAAATATTTATCAGTAAAACATAAAAACTGATAGACATTAACAACGAGCCCCAAAGAATAATTTTGAGTTTATCAATGCCTTTTCTTTGGCTAATACTAACAATTGGCATTTCTAAAAAGAAAATCAAAAGTCCGTTCAACGACAATAAAAGACCACTTTGAAATTCAGTTAAGCCAAATTTTTCATGGTGATATAGTGGTAACGTGGTAAAAAGTTGGAAAAACAACATGGCCGTGACAAAGCAAACAAAAAGAAAAATCCAAAATATTTTATCCTTGAAAACGGAGGCTGGTATCTCGGTTTCGTTACTCGCCGTATTCAAATCGGCTGGTTTTTTACGTTCTTTTACTAGTAGTGTAAAAATCAAAATCGAGACGATGCACGAGCTTCCATCTACCCAAAACAAACCGCTATACCCTAAATTCATAATAATCAAACCTCCTAAAGCGGGTCCGGCAGTAAATCCTAAATTAACCGCAAGCCGCACTAAGGTTAAGGCTCTGGTACGGTTTTCTGGGTTTGAATAGGTACCCAGAGACACAAACATGGCGGGACGAAACATATCGGCAATAGTCATAATGACAAACATTCCAATGCACAATCCCCAAAATGTGCGTATGTATTGAATCACAAAGAAAAGTAGTCCGCTAGTAAATAAACTAAAAACCATGATTTTATAAAACCCAATTTTGTCAGATAATTTACCACCCAACCACGATCCAAGCATAGAACCAAAACCAAAAGCGACCATAATCCAACCTACTTGTGCGTAAGAAAAATTCAAATCTTCTTTTAGATATTTAGACAAGAACGGCAACACCATCGTGCCAGCTCGGTTGATAAAAGTGATAAGCGTCAATATCCAAACTTCTCTGGTAAAGCCTCTAAAATTATTAATGTAGCGTTGTAAAGCGTTTGCGAGCATAAGTATTGTTTCTATTGTGCAAATTTACAATGTTTTTTAGGAGCTTTTTCCAGCTATTCGTTACAATCTTCTATTTTTTTAAAGAAAAAAAATACAAGGATTTTCACTGCTATCTGGGCTAGCGTGTAATATCTTAAGGTCGTGTATTGCAAAATTACAGTTGGCAACTTCCAACATTTATACTAATTTTGCACAAAATAAAATTATGAAAACTAAAGTACTTTTTTTCTTTTTTATGCAGTTGGCTTTGGCTTACGGCCAAAATTCATTTAAATCGGCAGCAGTTGTTCAATTTCAAAATAAGATTAATGGTGAATTCGCTGATGCGAAAACAAGTCCGCTAACACCCGAAGATCGTTCAACATTTAAATCTTTAGCTTTTTATCCTGCCAATAAAACTTTTTTTGTCAAAGCTACTTTAGTTAAATTAGAAAATGAACAACCTTTTGAAATGAAAACTACCTCTGACAGAAAACCGCTGTATGTAAAATATGGAGAACTTTCATTTGTCATAAAAGGAAGGAGTTTTAAGCTAAATGTGTACCGCAATATCGAACTTTCAAAAAAGGAGGAGTACAAGGATTATTTGTTTTTACCATTTTCAGATACCACTTCGGGCAAAGAAAGTTACATTGGCGGAAGATATATCGATTTGCGCATTCCAGCAGGAAATACAATTGCCATTGATTTTAATACAGCCTATAACCCGTATTGTGCATATAATTCCCAGTATTCGTGCCCAAAAGTGCCATTAGAAAATGATTTGGATATTGCCATAGAAGCTGGGGTCAAAAAGTTTCATGATTAAATGAAATTTTACAATTTACATACGCATTCAGCCACGAAGCAAAAAAATGTTGTCGAATTAATCAATCAATATCCACACGAATTTGATGCTACCATTCCGGTATATTCCATTGGGATTCATCCTTGGTTTATTGTCGAAGAGCGTTTAGAATCGGATTTAGATATATTGGAAAGTAAACTGCAAGAAACTAATTGTCTTGCGGTTGGTGAATGCGGATTGGATAAACGGATTGCAATTCCGATCGAATTGCAACAGTTGGTTTTCGAAAAACAGTTGCTTTTGGCACAAAAATATAATAAACCAGTGGTGTTGCACTGCGTAGCATGTTTTGATGAATTAATTGCTACCAAAAAAAAAATGAATATAACCGTACCTATGATAGTTCATGGATTTTCAAAAAGTGAACAACTGGCCAAACAACTCGCAAGCAATGGATTTTATATCTCCTTTGGTAAATATTTGCTTTTGAATACCGAATTAGAATCCGTTATTAAGAGTATTCCGGATGATAAAATTTTTCTGGAAACCGATACAATATCCGAAAATATTGTAGCAGTGTACGAATTGGCAGCAAAATACAAAGGAATTTCAATGTTGCAAATGCAGGAACTCATAAAGCACAATTTTCACAAAGTGTTTTTTAAGGAATTGTAGAAATGTTAGATTACCTTATCAATAATAAAATTAAAAAAGAGAATAATGGCAGAATGGACAGAGAGAGCAGAACTTTTATTCAAAAAAGAAGGTTTGACTAGTTTGCAAAATGCAAATGTATTAGTAGTAGGATTGGGTGGCGTTGGTTCTTTTGCGGCTGAATTTTTAGCACGTGCGGGAGTAGGAACCATGACAATTGTTGATGGGGACGTGGTAGATATTACGAATATTAACCGACAATTACCTGCTTTGCATTCTACTGTAGGACAACCTAAAATAACGGTAGTTGGTGATCGATTGATGGATATTAATCCAGAATTGAATTTAACCCGCGTACAAGAATTTTTATCTCCAGAGCGCGCTTTTGAAATAGTTTCTGAAGAATTTGATTATGTTTTAGATTGTATTGATAGTGTAACTCCAAAATTAAATTTGATTATTGCTGCAAAGCGCAAAAGGGTAAAAATTATAAGCAGTATGGGCGCTGGCGGTAAAATGGAAGCATCGAAAGTGAAAGTAACAGATATTACAAATACCGTAAATTGTTTTTTTGCTAAAACGATACGTCGTCGTTTAAAAGAATTCAAAATTGATAAACTAAAAGTGGTTTTTTCTTCTGAAATTCAGGATGAATCCAGTTTAAAAATGACTGATGGATCTAATTTTAAGAAATCCTTTTATGGAACCAACAGTTATATGCCAGGATTGTTTGGTTTGTATGCTGCAGAAACTGTGATTCGGTTTTTACTTAAGAAATAGTGTTCAGTGCCTAGGATTAAGAATCTTAGTAATCTAAAAAGTCTAATAATCTAAAAAAAAATGATACAAAGCGTAATTTTTGACATGGATGGTGTAATTGTCGATACAGAACCCGTACACCGCTATGCTTACTTCAAGCAATTTGAGGAATTGAATATTGCTGTAACTGAGGCAATGTACACTTCATTTACTGGTTTTTCTACTCGCAATACATTTCAAAAATTGAAGGAGTTGTTTGTAATTGAGCAGGAAGTAGAGGAATTAATTTTCCGCAAACGCACCATTTTTAATGATGCTTTTGATAGTAAAGCCGATTTAGAATTACTAGATGGTGTTGAAAATCTCATCAAGGAATTACACCTAAACGGAATGCAATTGATTTTGGCTTCTTCGGCTTCCAAAGTTACTATTGAGCGTGTGTTTAATAGGTTCAATTTACACAATTATTTTTCGCATAAAATAAGTGGTGAGGATTTTCCACAATCAAAACCACATCCTGCTATTTTTGAACACGCAGCAAGTCTCTCAATTGTGCCAAAAGAAAGTTGTATTGTGATTGAAGATAGTACTAATGGCGTCAAAGCAGCCAAAGCAGCAGGTATTTTTTGTGTGGGATACAATAGTATTCATTCAGAAGCGCAAGATTTGTCTAAAGCAGATGTCATAATCAACCATTTTAACGAATTGGATTTTGATATTGTTCGAAATTTGGATTCTAAATTAGGAAATAATTAACATTTTAAAGCTGTTGAATTTGTAAATTTGAAGTTCAAAAAAATTAAAATATGAAAAAAATAATCCTTGTATTGGCTATCATTATAGCAAATTTTACTATCGAGGCTCAAGTAAAAACTCCTCAGTCTAGTCCAAAATCTACTATTATGCAAACTGTAGGTTTGACAGATGTAGAAATCGTTTATTCAAGGCCAAGCGCTAGAGGCAGAGTCGTTTTTGGTAATTTAATTCCTTTTGGAAAAGTTTGGAGAACGGGAGCGAACGAAAATACAACGGTATCCTTTAGTGATGATGTAATTATTGATGGTAAAACATTAAAAAAAGGAAAATATTCGTTGTATACGAATCCAAAAATAGAAAGCTGGGAAATCATTTTCTACAAGACTACTGATAACTGGGGTAATCCAGAAGAGTGGAAAGAAGAAAATGTAGCACTTAGAGCTACTGTTAAACCAGAAACTGTAAATAAAAGTGTTGAAACTTTTACTATGGGAGTTAGTGGTTTAGACAATAACTTTGCGTTTTTAGAAATGTATTGGGAGAATTCCTATGCTGCTTTAAAATTTGAAGTACCAACGCAACAAAAAGCAATTGCAAACATTGATAAAGTACTTGCAGGTCCTGGTGCAGGAGATTATTTTTCGGCGGCTCAATTTTTATTCCAGTCTAATGGTGATAATGCTAAAGCATTAGTTTATGTAAACAAAGCTTTAGACATGACAAAAGAAAAACCGTTTTGGTACAATAGATTGAAATCCTTAATTCAAGCTAAATTAGGAGATAAAAAAGGAGCAATTGAAACAGCAAAATTATCACTTGCAGCAGCTGAGATTGCTAAAAACCAAGATTATGTAAAAATGAATAAAGACAGTATTGCAGAGTGGAGTAAAAGCTAATTTACCGCATTTAAATATAAAATCCCGCTTTGGTATAGTATCGAAGCGGGATTTTTTTCGCGTATTATTCTCATTTTTTAGCAATGATTTGTAGATTATATTTGAATTAGTATGGACTTAGGAAATGATAAAAACAACCGCAGATTTTCAGATTTTTATAGCGAATATGTATGGGTTGAGTAATCCTAATAAACCACCAAAGATTCTCTGATTTTTTAAAGTTGTATATTGTAAAAAGAATAACCGCAGATTCAGAGATTTTTATAATCTGCGAATCTGCGGTTTTTATTACTAAAGTTAATTTGCTTATCTAAAACAAAAATGCTTTTACTTTATGCTACAACTGCCCTTTGATTTCTAAAAATGGTCCATTGTAACAGTAACGAAATTACTATGGTGAGCATGGCTCCTATAAAGTTTAACCATAGGTAACCCAGTTTTTCTTCTCCACTAGGAAAAATATAGATGGCATAATAAAAAATATTAAAAATTGTAAGTTGACTAATTACTGCACTGTAAAAAATAGCTTTGGATTGAACATTTTTGATATAAAAACCAACCAGAAAAATCCCCAGAACGGTTCCGTAAAATATAGATCCAATGATGTTTACCAACTGAATCAAATTTTCAAATAAGGTACCAATACAAGCAAAAAGTATGGCAATAACACCCCACAATAGAGTGAAAAATTTTGTTGCGTACAAGTAATGTCTTTCTGATTTTTCTTCTTTTAAGTTCCGTTTGTAAATGTCAATAGCAGTAGTTGATGCCAGTGCATTTAATCCTGAAGCGGTTGACGACATCGCTGCCGAAATAATTACTGCTAGTAACAAGCCAATAAGTCCTTTGGGTAAATAATGTAGGATAAAATGAAAAAATACATAATCTTTATCGTTCGTCTCACTATTGCTGTCGGCTTTTAGGATGATTTCCTTTGCGCGATCTCTCAAATCTTTTTCTTTATTTGACAATGCCACTAATTCTTTTCGCAGAATTGGATTGTCATAATCTTGATTGAGCTGATCGATATACAACAGATTAATTACTTTTTTATCTTCCGATAAATCGTCTAATTTTTTCTCCAAAGCATTGTATTCGCCCTTAAAAGCTGATTTTTCAATCATAGCTTTGTTATTTGGATTGAAATTCAAAGGAACAGGATTGAATTGAAAAAAAACAAATACCATAACCCCTGTCAATAAAATAAAGAATTGCATGGGCACTTTCAATAGACCGTTCATGATGAGTCCCATTTGACTTTCGCGAACCGATCTGCCTGATAAATAACGTCCTACCTGAGATTGATCAGTTCCAAAATAGGCTAACGCTAAGAAAAAACCACCGGTTATTCCGCTCCAAAAGGTGTATTTTTCTTCGGGATCAAACGAAAAATTGACAATATTCATTTTATCATTCGCACCAGCGATATGCAAGGCAGAAGTAAAAGTCATATCATTTGGTAAATAATGTAAGATCAGAAAAAAGGTAATAAACATGCCCGACATGATGACAAACATTTGTTGCTTTTGAGTTACATTAACCGCTTTGGTTCCACCAGAAAAGGTATAAATGATAACTAAAACTCCAATGATAATGTTCATGTAAGTTAGGTTCCAACCTAATAGTGCAGATAGGATAATGGCTGGTGCGTAAATCGTTAATCCAGTTCCAAGCCCTCTTTGAAACAAAAACAAAATAGCCGCAAGGGAACGCGTTTTTAGGTCAAATCTTTTTTCTAGGTATTCATAAGCAGTGTATACTTTGTATTTGTGATATAAGGGGATGAAAGTAACGCAAATGACAACCATCGCTATAGGTAATCCAAAATAGAATTGCACAAACCCCATTCCGTCATGGTATGCTTGCCCTGGCGTGGAGAGAAACGTAATGGCACTGGCTTGTGTTGCCATAACAGAAAGTCCTACAACATGCCATGGGGTTTCATTACTTCCTAGAATAAAGTCTTGTACATTTTTACTGCCTTTAGTTTTCCAAGCACCATAAATTACAATAAACAGTAAAGTGACTATGAGTATAATCCAATCAAATAATTGCATAATTTAAGCGTATAATTTCATGATGAGACAAAAGATCAAAATGTAAATGGCATTAGCCACTAAGACCCATGTATAGTTTTTTTTCCAGGTTTTTATTTTTTTTGTTTCCATTATATAAAAGATTAAGGCTTTATTTTTTGTGAAGGCATTATTTCTGCTGGTTGCAATGAAATGATGTTAGAAAGTAATTTATAAGCACCAGAAACGCCTTCTGGAAGTTCTCTAAAAAAACTTAATCCCGTGTAAATATAGTTTCCTTTTCCATAAGGAGCAATTAACAGAGCGCCATTTTTTGGGCTTTCCCCTTTATCATTCGAAGATAAAATAGGAGTAAAGGCTTTATCATATTCACTCGGATAATACAATCCTTGCTCTTGTTTCCAGCCTTCAAAATCTTTAGTAGTGATTTTGTTTGGAAAATTCAAAACGGGATGATTTGGTGCTAAAAAACGAACTGCTGCATTTTCTTCTGTAACCCGATCACGAGAAAGTTTTAAAGAGTAAGGCGCAATTTGATCTGTTATTAGATCGCCAGCGGTGTTGTATTGTACAATCATTGTTTTTCCTCCTTTTACAAAATCAAAAAGTATGTTTTGCTTATTGGCTAAGGCGGTTACGGTGTTGTAAGCCCGAACTCCGGTCATTACCACATCAAAAATTTCTAATTTTTCAGGTGTAATGTCTTCAGGTTTAAGGAGCGTTACGGTATATCCTAATTGAGTTAAACTACTAGGAACTTCATCACCAGCACCCATGATATAGCCAATTTTTTCGTCAGTAGTTTTTAAATCAGTTTTTATTACTTTGGCTTCAGCTGATTTTAAAACTTGCTGTTTAGTAATGTGGTCGTAATTGATGATAATTTGTTCCTTATCAAAGCGTTTATTATCAATTAGTACAATACTTTTTGCTATTGCTTCCTCGGATTTATTAGGAGCAGTTACCTCAAAATAAACGATTTGTTCAGTACCCTTTTTTTCAATACTAAACGGAATAGATTTTGGAAGCACTTTCCAGTTTTCAGGAAGTTCAAGTAGTAAATCTCCTTTTACAGCGTTTTTTCCTGCCTTGATTTTCACACCTACATATTTACTTTTTGAATCTCTAAAAAGCAAAACTTTGTCAATAATTGACGTGGTCACCTCTGGTACAATATCCAGATAATTATAGACTTCACCCTTTACGTCGTCATTGTATTTGTAAATTACGGTCCGCTCAAATGGAATTTCGATTCCGTTTATTTGAATCGTAAAAACTACTTTAACTTCGCGAATAATATCAGGAATTCCTCTGTTTTGTTGTTGATTTACGGTGTACATTCCTACTGTTCCTTTTTCGTCTAACCAATACGGTTGCGTGTAAGGGATTGTTTCTGGTAATAGTAAATCTAAATTGATGATATTTAAGCTGTTATTTTTTAAGTTTTTATTAATATCAGTTTTTATTCTAGAAGGCGTAGTCACCACGTTAAGTAATGTTATAGGAGCTGAACTTCTGTTTATGGCTTCGAGTTTTAATTTCACAGTACTTCCGGGAGTTGCTTCTTGATTTTGGGCTACAGCTTCCAAGTATAATCCTGAGCAGGCAGCTATAATTTCTTTTATTGCCTCAGATTTTAATGGTACCCAATGATTTTCATCTAAAGCTTTCATCATAGCGTAGGCTTTCGCCAAATTTGGAATACTAGCTGATGGATTGTTATAATTGTATTCTGCTGCAATTTTAGATATTAATTCGCCAATAGCTTCTCCTCCTTTGACACGGTTCCAAGAGGTATCAATTCCTTCAAAAATAGATTTTTTCGCTTGCAGTGGTTCACCATTTATGAATTCTAAATATTCCGTTTCTTCTCCTCGTGCGCCCGTGCTCCCAAAACCTTGTGATTGATGGCGGCTGCGGCTCAAGGCAGCAATTTCCTGGTTTGATTTACCAATACCCGTGTAATACACTCCAGTTTGCATGCCAATTAAATTGGTTTTATCAGCTGCATTAAATTTTTCTATTGTACCGTAAAACCACCATGAGGTATTAAAAAACTGGCGTTTTACTTGCCAAGGTTGTACAAATTGTAATTGTTCTGGAAAAATAGTTGGGTTATTTGCTAAGGCAAAACTTTCTACACTCAGCATTGCTGATGCCGTGTGATGACCGTGTGTGGTTCCTGCAGAGCGATGATCAAATCGGTTGATAATTACATCGGGTTGAAATTTTCGGATGGCCCAAACAACATCAGCCAGTACTTTCTCTTTATCCCAAATTTCTAATGTCTCTGTTGGGTTTTTAGAAAAACCAAAATCATTTGCACGAGAAAAAAATTGCTCACCTCCATCAATTTTTCGGGCTTCAATAAGTTCTTGGGTTCTTATCACGCCTAACAATTCACGCAATTGCGTTCCTATCAAGTTTTGTCCACCATCGCCGCGTGTCAAAGATAAATAGCCAGTTCTAGCTTTTTGTTCATTGGCTAAATAGGAGATTAATCGTGTATTTTCATCATCTGGATGTGCGGCGATGTAAAGTATGGATCCAAGAAAATTTAGTTTCTCAATTTGATTGTAAATTTCAACAGAATTTGGCTTTTTGGGTTGTTGTGCAAGTAGTATTTGGCAACATACAAGAAATAGAAATAGCGTTGCGAGGGATTTTATTTGCATTGTTTTAAATTTAGTTTGCACTCGCTTCAAATGTAGGAATTTAATAATCTGTTCTGAAATGTTTTGTATTTTCTTTAGCAACAAAAAAAAGAGAGAAAACCAGTTTTAGTTTTCTCTCTTTTTTAAATTATTATTTGATTAATCTCTATCATGTCCTTTTCCTTTACCATGCCCTTTATCGTGTTTTTTATATTCTTTTCGGTTATCCTTATCATCATAATTTCTTCTATCATTGTCTTCGTACCCACGATTATCATTGTAACCTATATTTCTTTGTTCTCTACCTTGGTATCCTTTGTAATATTTTACTTTATGATTTCTAAAGTTGGTATATGGTCTAGAGCCATGATAATCGTTAAGTACTACTTTGTATCCTCCATACAAATCATAGTTTCGATATTGATTGGGTAAATATCTAGAACGAATCCATCTTCCGCCGCCAAAATAAATGAATTGAGTAGTTCTCACGTCATAATATGCTTCAATTTCCGGTAAATAATAAAATTCAGGATTTGCGTATCCTACAGGACCCCAATTAGGAGGTCTTCCAATGTTTACATTTACCGAAACTTGCGCCTCTACTGTACTTGAGGCTAAAAGAATAATTCCTACGGCTATAAGTTTTAATATTCTCATCTTATTGAATTTTTTAATTAGAAATAAATGAATAGCTGCACCTGATTGTGGCGCTTTATAAAATTTATCCAACAACTGTGCCAGACAAAAATATTTATAAGTAAATATAAAAGGCAAAAAAAAGAGTCTCAAAATTGAGACTCTCTTAGTATATAATTTAATCTATAATTAGTTTTTACCTTTTCCACCTTTATCGCCTTTTCCACCTTGATTTCCAGCTCCACCTTTACCTTTAACAGCATTTGCATTTCCTCCCATTCTTAAACCTGGATTTCCCACACTTTTTGAAATCTTGTTATTGCTGCGACGCATCGATCCAATTGTTTTTTGAGGTTTACCTTTATAACCTTTGAAATATTTTGCTTTATGAGATTTAAAGTTATTATATGGTCTTGTACCATCATTCATAACCACTTTATATCCATTGTACAAATTATAATTTTTGTATTGACCAGGTAAACTTCTAGAACGACTCCATCTTCCATTATTTAAATAAACAAACTCAGTTGTTCTAACATCGTAATACGATTCAATATCTGGTAAATAGTAATAGTTAGGAGTAGTAGTAACTACTGGACCCCATGATGGTGGAGTTAAATTTACACTTACCGTTGCTTGTGCATGAGTTGCAGTTGAAGTTGCGCAAAGAATAATTCCCGCTACAATTAATTTTAATGTTTTCATAATGATAATTTTAAATTTGTAATTAGTGTAGTATTTTTAGTTACTGTTTTATACGTATTTCAACAATTATGCCACTATCAAAAAAACAGCATTTAACTATAAAATTTACTGCATAAAAAAAGGAAACGAATAATCGCTTCCTTTTTCTACAGTTATTATTTATTATAATAAAAGAATCAATAAAAGAATAACTATTATGATTGCCCCTACAGAAAGATAAACACCATTTCCTGTAGATTTTAATTCTGCTTTAATAGCACGAACTTCTTTACGTAGTTCTTTTTTCTCTGAAGCGTTTAAAGATGATTTATCCATTGCTTTTATTTCGTCAAGACGATTCAGCAATACTTTAACTTCAGCAGGAACTTCTTTTGGAGTGTTTGAAACCGAAGTTGGGTTTTTCTCTGCGGCAAACATTTGTGTTGGAACAACACTTAATGATAATACCATCATCATTAAATAAAAGGTGATTTTTTTCATTTGTATGGGTTTTTGTTAGTAATTAATTACAATATAAATGTATGCGATATTTACGGATGTACCCTTATATAATTAAAATATTAAATTACATAATTTACATATTGTTTTTTTGTTTTAATAATAAATTATTGATAACGTTAGAGTTACTTAAAATATTAGTAAGTAGTCATTTAATAAAAGCAAGAGTTATTTAAAAATAACTGCTCGTGGCTTGCCTAAATCAAAATCTTGAAATCCAAAATCTGTAGTTTCAAAAGAGTTTGTTTTGAAAACATTTGCACCAGTACCAGGAATTGATGGATAGTATGAAAGTGAAATTTGGAAGGCACTAAATATTAAAAAGTCATTGTTTATAATCATTCCTATTCCAACTTTAGAATAGGCTTTACTTTCTAATAATACACGTGCTGGTGTTCCTAGCAATGCAATAGAATAGTTAAAATAAGGGTTTAATCGAAATCCCCATAGAT
Organism: Flavobacterium sp. DT2-2; assembly: GCA_051990185.1. GTDB lineage: Bacteria > Bacteroidota > Bacteroidia > Flavobacteriales > Flavobacteriaceae > Flavobacterium. The sequence continues at coordinate 42,931 of JAFCUE010000015.1, forward strand.
TCCAAGGCGCATATGCCTGAGTTTGCAAAGTCATTATTGCTTTTTGTGTTCCATATTCAGGACTATTAAATCCTTGTATGCCATTATTATCATTAATATTAAGCTGATCGCCAATGGCTTTAACGCGTTTGGAACCAATTATTAATTGTGGTTTTATAAATTGTCTCAATTTCCATTTACCAAGGCTCATTAACTTGGTAAAGTAATTTGCTTGAAATGAAAAAGCACTTTGTTCAGTAATAGATTGATTTAGAAAAGTACCCAACTCAAAATTAGCGCTTAAAAATCCCCATTTATAATAATTACCAAAAGCCGCACGTGCTCCTATGTAATATCGCCCGGTATTGTTTTTAAATTGGTATCCCGTAGTAATTCCAAATATTTTTCCAATTGGAACATCTTCAATAATTCCGTTTCTGAATATATAATTATCTTGAACGAACTTTCGTGATGCAACACCAATACCTAAAAATAAAAATTGTTCGTCAGAGTAAAATTTGTCAGGGTCGTAAACTAGAGTGGGACTCTCTAAATATTTTATATTTAAAAAACGACCTGCAAGTACTAGATTTGTAGTTCGGTCACTTTCAGTATTTCGGTTGAGAATTTTAAAGGCACGACCAAGCCATAAATCATGGGAATTGTATTTAAAATTTTGATTTGAAAATGTACCATTATTATCCGAAAGTGTATCTTTTCTAAACTGTTTGTCAAGATAAATTCCCCCAGCCCATTTAGTAAGTGCAGAATAAAACAAACGTTCCATGTTGATGCCTTTACTGTAATACTCATCTAAATCGATCTGATAATTTACAGTAGTTTTAATGAATGTATTTTTAAAATTAGGAATGGTATATGCCACACCATAAGCATTTTTACCATCGCTAAATCTGTTTCTAAATTTAGTGTTTAACTCATGACCAGTGCCTAAAATATTTCTATCGTTAAGTTCAAAATTACTTCTGGAACTGGTCACAGAGCCTCTTGGAATGATACTCCAAGAATCTAAAACCCTAATGTTTATATCTATAGAGTCGCTATTGTTTAAAATTATTTGAGGATTAATATCAACACGGCTGATATACCTTTGGGTACGAATTAAACGTTCAGATTCTTTGACTAATAAGGAATCAAATGGTTTATTTTTTTTTATGAGTAAAACATTTCTAATCGCACTTCGGCTGGTTTTGATGTGAATTCTATTACCAGAACGTTCCGCCCAGTTTCTAGGTTTTTTGGTGGTGTCAAGTTCAGAATACCCAAATGGATCTAATGTTACTATATTGATGTTTCGAATAATTTTCCCTTCAAAACTTTTAAACACTTTAGGGACTATAGCCAAATTTTTAGTTTTTAGATTTACAGATCTAAAAACGAGTCGATGAAGAACTTTCGTAAATTTATTTTTCTTAGAGTAGGTCTGTATTTGTTGATACATTGCTGACGAATCTTTTCGCTTTTTTTCAACCTGAGAAAAAGAAATTTGATAACAGCAGGTGATTAAAATAAGTAGAACCAGTCTTTGTTTTTTAAACATGATAAAAAATAATAATTTTAAATATTGTTAACAAACAAAAGAAAAATCTTTTAAGTAATAATTCGAATTAACAAAATTCAGAATTTGAATAGTCGAAATATACTGTTTTAAAAATTATTCATTGGTTCTTGTAGTGTCATTTTCGGTTGTAGTTTCAGTAAATATTGGAACTACAATATCAGTCTTGATAACTATTTTTTTAGGTGTTGATTCAGAATCAAACAACGGTAATTTAATATTGCGCCAAGTATATGTTTTGGGTAAATGATCTCCCATAAGGTATCCCCAAGGTTCTAAGGATTCTACTCTATCAAAAATTACTTTGAGTACTGCCAGAATAGGAAGTGCTAAAAACATACCAGAAACTCCTGCAATTGCTCCACCTGTAATAATTCCAATAATCGATACAAAGGCGTTTATTTCTACTTTTGAACTTACAATCATAGGGACCAAAATATTATTGTCAATTAATTGAACAATTACAGTGACAACAATGACACCAATAATTATAGATATATCTGGTGAGCTGGTTAATGAAGCCACAATACTTAATACTCCAGCAAAAAGGATTCCTATGTACGGAATCAAATTTAAAATCCCTGTGATAATTCCTAATAAAATGGCATATTTCACACCAATAACCATAAACCCGAATGTTGTCATTGTTGAGACTAAAATCATTTCAATGATTAAACCCACAATGTAACTGTTGATGGCAACTCTTATGTTTGTCAATATATCTTTTAACTGCTCATGGTTCTCTTTTTTGAATAACTTGGATAAAAACAGTAAAAAATGCGTTCGATACAACAGAATTAAAAAAGTATAAATAGGTATTAATGTCAAATTTACAAGCGTATCAGTAAATGACATTAAAGTAGTGCCAATCATTTCTTTTCCCTTTTCCATAGAATCCTCAGTAGCAGTGTCAATATATTGCTTTTGCTCTCGGGAACTTAAATGAAAATTATCTCTTACAAATCCTTGAATGTTTTGGAGATGAATGTTGATGTTACGCTCAATTTTATCAAAATCTTCTGCAAAATCACTTATTTGAAATGATAAAAAGACAAAAACCCCAATAAAGAACAAAACAAATAAAAGCACAGCCAACATTACTGCTAATACATGTGGAAAGTAGAGTTTCGATTTTAGAAACTGCACTATTGGATATAGTAAAATAGCAAATAAAAACGACATCATCACGGGTACTAAAATATCCTGACCAATGTAGAGTACAAAAATTACAGCTATTAGGCCCAATAAAACAGCGGTTAATTTACCATACAATGGAAATTTTAAAATGTCATTCATTTTTTTTATTGTTTAAATAATTGGTACACTATTCCATGCAAAATGGTTTAATTCCTAATCGACAAATATGAAAAATTAGAGAAATTGAAGTATTATATATTTTCTATCAATAGTTGTAAAATTATCACTTTTAAAAAGTAAATTTAGGATCTAAAACCGAAAACATTCGTCAACTGATGTCTTAATCTACAAATTCTTTATCTTCAAAATAGTCTTTCAATATCGAAATTCCTTTTTGTAAAAGGAGGTTATTAGGATAAATGATTTTTTCGCCTTCCCTTGTTTTTAGATACACATGAAAAGCTCCAATATCCTCAATTTCAGCTTCGATAGGAAAATCTTTATCATGTATTTTTATAACATCACCAATTTTAAAAGGGAATGAAAAAAACAAAATTACACCTGATGTAATATTGCTCAAAATAGACCATTGGGCAAACATAGCAACACCCACAACGGTAGTGATAGAAGAAAGTGCGATAAAAATATCCTTAGTCTGCACTCCCCAAATGATGATCAAAGCAATTATGACCAAAATATTGATAAACAAGTGAATGTATTTAATCACTAAATTGGTTCTATGCTCCAGAGTTTGATTTGTTTTTGCGTATCGTTTCACCAGTTTTGTAGCAATTATTCGAAATAAAATTAAGAGAATTCCCAGGATTCCAGTAGCAATGAGTTCTCTTGTATATTCTTGAAAAAAGACCATATCCATAATTTAATTAAGCTAATTTACACAAATAGTCGTACACTTTATCTGTAGGCAATCCCATTACATTGGCATAGGAGCCTTCAATTTTTGAAACTCCAATAAAACCGATCCATTCCTGAATGCCATAAGCACCAGCTTTGTCATACGGTTTGTAATTTTCTATATAGTAATAAATAGCTGCATCACTTAGTTCCTTAAAGGTGACTTTGGTAACTTCATGTAAAACATCCTCTTTCTCATTGGTTTTAAAACAAACAGATGTGATGACTTCATGCGTTGCATTTGATAAAGATTTCAGAATTTCAAAAGCATTTTGTTCGTCTATTGGTTTGCCTAAAGCGGTATTATTATGCCAAACAATAGTATCGCTGGTTACCAGAATTTCACCTGCTTTTAATTCGCCTTCATAAGCACTCGCTTTCAATACCGCTAAATAGTTGGTAATTTGTTCGGCTTTTAATTCTGGAGGATAAATTTCGTCAATTTCTTTTAATCTAATTTCAAAATCCAAGTCTAAATCCTTAAAAAACTGTTGGCGTCTTGGTGAACCCGAAGCCAGAATTAAACGGTATTTTTCTAATTTATTTTTAAGCATTGTATTTCATATTTAAGCTAATAATAACAACGGATAGAATTCCAAAGAACAAAATCCATTTCAGGAGTAAACTCAACGTATGGAATTCCTTTTTTGATTTTGCCGACCAAACTTTTACAGTAAAATAAAATAAAGGACCCATAACAAAAAGCAACAAATAAATGGTTGTATGGATCAAGTTTAAAAGGTACGAATTGATGTAATAGAGTAGGAATAAAATCGGAACAAAGCTAAGTCCAAATACTATTTTAGCAGTTCTTGATTTACCAATAACAATGGGTAAAGTGACCATTCCTTGATTGTAATCTCCGTCAACATCTTCAATATCTTTAATGATTTCACGTAACATATTAATGAAAAAAGTAAAAATTGCATAATCCAAAAGTATAGAAAAAACCATTCTCATTTGTTGTTGATTTCCTGCGTCTATAGCGGGAAGTAAGTCAAAAATACCAATGATAATCACACTGCAGGACAGTAAGAGTGCCACTGTAATATTGCCAACAATCATTATTTGTTTTAAGCTTGTTGCATACATATAAAGCGTGGCTGCGATCAAAATAAAAATAGCCGCAAAGCTAGGTTTCAAGATCACATTTGACAAATAAAAACCAATTGCCACACCGGCAACCGTAAGTGCCATATAAAGGGTATATGCATTGGTTTCGGAAATAGTTTCCCCAATTATAACATTATTTGGCTTACTGATTGCATCTGTTTTTTGGTCCAAAATATTATTAATAACATAACCACCAGCAGCAATCAAAACAGTGGATAAAACTAATAATCCGTATTGCCAATCGGCTAGAGCCAAAGCAATATCTTGAATTTTAAAAAAAGCATACCGAAATGCAAGCTGCATAAAAGCAAGCATTAGTAAGTTTTGGTAGCGAATGAGTTTTAAAATTGGAAACATTGATGATATTTAAAATTTATAATTTAATATTTAAAATAGTTTTAATCGTGTTTCCCATCAAAATGTGCCATCCATTTCCCTTGTGTTTTCATGACTTGTTCAATGACATCTCTTGCAGCGCCTTTTCCGCCGTTTTTATGCGAAATATACTTAGAAATTGCCTTGATTTCTGGACTCGCATCTTGTGGACAGGCCGCTAAACCAACCAGTTTCATCACATGATAATCAGGAATGTCATCGCCCATATACAAAACATGTTCTGGATTAATAGTGTAAACATCCGTGTATTCTTTAAATGTTTCTACTTTATTTGGTGTTCCTAAGTGAATGTCTGTAATTCCTAAATTGCGTAATCTTACGCGCACGCCTTCATTGCTACCTCCAGAAATGATGCACACATTATAGCCACTTTCTACAGCAGCTTTCATGGCATAACCATCTCGAATATTCATAGTACGAAGAATTTCTCCTTCATTGGTCACAAAAACAGAACTGTCTGTAAGTACACCGTCAACATCAAATATAAACGTGCTGATATCATTCATGATTTCTTTATAACTTTTTGCCATTCTCTTGTATTGATTGTGTTAGTGTTTGATAAATTTTAAGATGATTTTTAGTAGTTAAAAATGCCTCATGTGCCGCAATAGTGGCTGTATCATTTCGCTTCGCTGGACCGGTTTGTGCTTCTTGTGGCGAAAGTAACATTATTTTTTGAGCGGTTTCAGAAATTAAAGGAGTTAAAATTTCAAAAGGAACGCGGTTGTCATAACAAATTTCTTGTCCTATTTGGTACAGATGATTGGTGAAATTGTTAACAAAAACGGCTGCTACATGCAAGGCTTGTCGTTGTTCAGAGTTGATTGCGAATATTTTCTCCGAAATTGATTTGGCTACTTTGTCCAATAATTGATAGTCGGTTGCATTTTCGCTTTCCAAGCAAATTGGAATAGTTCTAAAATCTACTTCCTTGTTTTTTGAAAAGGTTTGCAAGGGATAAAAAACACCTTTTCGATTGTTATTATCCAAAGCAATCAAGGAAACGCTTCCTGAAGTGTGAACGACCAAGCGATTTTTAAACGGAAGTTGTGCAGCAATCTCAGCAATCACAGCATCAGATACAGCAATAATATATAGATCGGCTTCAACTAACGAATGCAAATCATCCGTAATTTTAGCGTGATCGAGTAGGTGAGACACTGTTCCTAATTTCCTAGAATAAACTTGTACCAATTCGATTTCAGTTCCCAAATTTTCAGCATTTTGAAAGGCAGTGATTAGATGCTGTCCTACATTTCCAGAACCAATAATAATTACTTTAGTCATGGGACAAAATTAGCAAAAAAAATACGAAGTGTTTTTAGGGAATTTCTAAGTTGGTAACAAACCGAAAATCGATGAAAAATGTGGTGCTATGCGTGAAATAGTATCCACTTAATTTTGGATTAAATTAACAAATGTGCGAATATAAGAGTCAAGATTTTTAAGTACTTTTGTGGCACTTTTATTAAAACATAATCCCTTAAAAATGGATAAAAAAATAATTTCTTTTTTGTTTTCTACTCGATTAATGGCTTTATTATTTATTGTTTATGCAGTTTCAATGGGTGCAGGAACTTTTATAGAAAGCAAATACAATACCGACACAGCAAAAATTCTAATTTATAATGCATGGTGGTTTGAAGCCATTCATGTGTTTTTTATGATTAATTTTATTGGAAACATCAAGCGTTACCAATTGTTAAAGAAAGAAAAATGGGCTACTTTATTACTCCACCTCTCTTTTGTTTTTATTATTTTAGGTGCTTTCGTTACACGTTACATCAGTTATGAAGGGATGATGCCGATAAGAGAAGGTGCTGCTGAGAATCAAATTTTCTCCGATAAAACCTTTCTTACTGTCTTTGTCGACGGTGAATTCAAAGGAGAAATGAAACGTCGTACGTATGAGAAACAGGTTCTTTTGTCTCCTGCAACGGATAACCATTTTAATATTTCTGGGGAATTTGCTGATACACCTTTTAAAATAGAATATGAAAATTTTATCATGGGTGCCAAAGAATACATCAAACCGGACCCTAACGGAGTGACTTATTTGAAAATTGTTGAAGCAGGTGATGGCGGACGTCATGAGCATTTCTTGAAAGAAGGTGAAGTTCAAAACATTCATAATGTACTTTTTTCGGTGAATAAATTTACCGATGGTGCAATAAACATAAATACAACTGGTACTGCTTACACTATTCAAACGCCATTTGAAGGAAACTTTATGCGAATGGCTGATAAATTACAAGGAAATGTAACAAAGGATGCGGTACAACCCTTAATGATGCGCTCTTTATATAGTATTGGCGAAATGCGTTTTGTATTTCCAGATCCTGCGGTGAAAGGAATAGTAGATTATAAATCAGATAATGATTTTAAAGCGAAAAATCATGAGGATGCAATTGCGGTGAAACTTACTGCTGAAGGTCAAGAAAAAACAGTTACGTTATTAGGTTCCAAAGGTAAAATAGGAGAATCTAAAACAGTAAAGATTGGGAAAATTGATTATACTTTTTTTTACGGAAGTAAAGCGTATGTATTGCCTTTCAAAATCAAATTAAACGATTTCATTGCAGAAAAATATCCAGGAACAGAGAAAAGTTATTCCGCGTTTGAGAGTAAAGTAACTGTTCAAGATATAGAACCATTTGATGCTCGAATTTACATGAATAATGTACTGGATCATGGCGGTTATCGTTTTTTTCAATCTAGTTTTGATCCTGATGAAAAAGGAACTGTTTTGTCCGTTAACCATGATTTTTGGGGAACAGCGCTGACTTATGCCGGTTATTTTATGTTGTATTTTGCAATGATGGCCATTATGTTTACTAAATATTCTCGTTTTGCAGATATCAAACGTAAATTGGAAGTGGTTAAAACCAAAAAAGCTAAATTATTGACCATTCTAGTGTTGTTATTCAGTTTCAGCGGTTTTGCGCAAAAGCAAGAGCACAATCATGATGAACATGACGGTCATGCCCATGTCGAAGCTGCTAAGCCGCCAGTAAAACATGAGAGCCATACCAAAAAAGTATTGAGTCAAGAGGAACTAAATACTTTGATAACTAAATACAAAGTACCTGAAGAACATGCTGCAAAATTCGGTCGACTTGTGATTCAAGATGGCGGGGGAAGAATGAAACCTATCAACACGTTTTCATCTGAATTATTGCGAAAAGTAAGCCAGAGTGATTCCTATAATAATATGAACTCCGATCAAGTTCTCTTGTCTATTACTCAGTATGCTAGCTATTGGATTGAGATTCCAATTATTCATTTAAGAAGAGGAAATGACAGTATAAGAAAAATAATTGGGGTTGATAAAAAAGCTAAAGTAGCACCATTTGTGGCATTTTTTGATTCAAAAGGAAATTACAAGCTTTCAAAATATTTAGAAAAAGCCTTTAAAGTGGCTAATCCTAATCAATTTGAGAAAGATTTTATCGAAACAGATAAAAGGGTGAATTTAATGGAGTCTGCTTTAAGTGGTCGCATCCTTAAAATTTTTCCAATTCCTGAAGATAAAAATAATAAGTGGGTTTCCTACTTAGAACTCAATGAAGCAGGATTCAAAGGGATGGAAGCAACGTATACCAAGAATGTATTGCCATTGTATTTTGGATCTTTGGCGAATGCCTCTAGTTCAAATGACTTTAAAACTGCTGATGAATTACTAGAAAGTATTACTGGTTTTCAAAAACGTTTTGGTAGTAAAGTGATGCCAAGCGAGGAAAGAATTACATCTGAAGTATTGTACAACAAATATGATGTGTTTAATAAATTAACAACTTGGTATATTTTAGCAGCCATTGCAATGTTGGTTTTTACCATTTTACAAATTTTCAAAGAACGTAAGTGGTTGCAATTCTCTGTTAATATTATGCATATTATAGTAGGTTTACTATTCGTTTTACATACAGTAGGATTGATTGCACGCTGGTATATTTCTGGACATGCGCCTTGGAGTAATGCCTACGAATCGATTATATATATTGCATGGGCAACGATGTTTTTTGGATTGGCCTTTGATAGAAAATCGAAATTGACCGTAGCATCCTCTGCATTTGTGACGGGTATGATTTTATTCGCAGCCAACTTAAATTGGATTGATCCAGAAATTGCTAATTTACAACCTGTTCTAAATTCGTATTGGTTAATGATTCACGTAGCAGTGATTGTTGGAAGTTATGGGCCATTAGCTTTAGGAATGATTTTAGGAGCAGTTGCTTTGTTGTTAATTTTGTTTACCAATGAAAAAAACAAAGCCAAAATGGATTTGAATATTCAAGAAATAACTTATATCAACGAATTAGCATTAACGATAGGTCTGATCATGCTGACTATTGGGAACTTTCTTGGAGGACAGTGGGCCAATGAGAGTTGGGGACGTTATTGGGGATGGGATCCAAAAGAGACGTGGGCTTTAATCACAATTATGGTATATGCATTTGTCATTCATGCTCGTTTTGTTCCTTCTTTACGTGGAAAATGGATTTTCAATTTGATGAGTATGTTTGCTTTCATTTCTACATTGTTCACCTATTACGGTGTCAATTTTCACTTGGTAGGATTGCATTCGTACGCTAGTGGAGAAGCACATTCATTGAATTGGATCTGGTACTCATTAGGTGCAATCACATTATTCGGAGTAATTTCTTATCCAAAATATAAAAAATATTATAAGAAATAGTTAGTTTTTTATTACTGACAAAAGGGTTCAACATTAATAGCGTTGAACCTTTTTTTTGTGCCCAAATCAGATTAATTATCTTATTTGGGCTTTTTTTTAATGTATGCTTGCTTAATACATCAGAATTATCAAACAATAATGTGTTTAGTTATTTAGCCCAATAGATTATGGCCTTAGTCTTATTTATGTGTATATCAGTTTTTTGTAAATTGTAATATTAAACTTGTCAAAAAAAATATTTTAGATGAAGCGCATATTTTATCGTTGAAATACATTTATTTTGTGTAATATTGTGTTAAATTTTATATTTATGAAGTACTTACTTATATTATTTACGGTGACTTTTCAGGGTCAGGTTTTACATCATCAAATGATTTCGGCGCAAGGTGCTTCCAAAAAATTACCAGATGGTGTTTTAGTATCACAAACTATTGGACAGAACAGTAGTGTTGGAACTTCAAGTTTTAATTATGTGATTCAGCAGGGATTTCAACAGAGTTTTTGGGGAAAGTATATTGCCTCAAATCCACCCGAGAAAATAAAATTTAATACCTATCCCAATCCATTTATTCAAACACTAAATTTCGAATTCTCAAAAATTGTTTCAGATGCTATTGAAATAAATGTATTTGATGTAACTGGTAGGTTAGTTTTTAATCAAAGTAAAAAAGCAGATAATTTCCTCTTGACTGTTTTGCTTCCGTTTTTATCAAGAGGTGAATACCTAGTTCGCTTAAATACTTCAACATTTTCAGTATATACCAAAATCATAAAACTATGACAAAAAATTACGCTTCTTTATGTGAGTGCTTAACAACATTCTTGCAAATAAAAATAAAGAATTTTTGGGCTAAGAATACATTCAATGTTTACCAATTACTTTCGAGACACTTCTTGTTCTATTTCTTGCATCACTTTTATAAGTCTCAAAGTAGGGTCATTACAAATTTCTGCAAACAGATTATTCAAAATGGCAATGTGAGTTATGTAATGCTTCCCATTACGGTAGAACTACCAAAAGTTCTATCGAAAACCTACAGGCAATTCTAATTTTTTTAGAACGACATCAATCTTAGTTTTTAAAATTCATCATATTTAATGCATCAAATTATGAAAAAAATTATTTTACTTTTAATCTTTTTTCTTTGTGCAAAGGGTTTTTCACAAAGCAATGGAATTACCTATCAGGCCGTTATTTTGAAACCAACTAATAAAATTTCTACAACAACTAGTGAAAATCTGCCTGTAGCAAACAAAAATGTTTGCATGCAATTCCAGTTTATAGATGAGTTTTCAAAGATCGAATACCAGGAAGTTATTCAAACTACAACAGATCAATACGGGATGGTAAATCTTGTTATTGGTACAGGTACTCCTAATGGGGGATATGTATCATCTTTTGATAATATAGCATGGGTTGCTGCTCAAAAAAAGTTGGTTGTGAGTATCAATGTTTCTGGTGATTGCTCATCATTTACTGAAATAAGTAACCAACCCTTTACTACGGTTCCGTTTGCATTTGCTGCAACCAACAGTATGAATGTGACTGGCGTTGTTGCGGTTGAAAATGGAGGTACAAATGCTACTACTGTTATAGGCGCTAAAACAACATTAGGATTAGATCAAGTTGACAATACCAGCGATGCGGCAAAGCCAATTAGCGATGCTACGAAATCTGCACTCCAATCGAAAGAAGATCTCGTCAATAAAAGCACTAATTTTTTACAAGATGGAAGTTCTGATGTTAAGTTTCCAACTGTAAAAGCAACTAAGTCTTATGTAGATACAGGAATAAATACCCTATTTATGGCTACACAAACCGCCTTAAATTTAAAAGCACCTTTGAATTCGCCAACATTTACAGGAACTGTTTCGGGAATCGATAAAACGATGGTCGGTTTATCCAATGTTGACAACACCAGCGATGCAAACAAACCAGTTTCTACAGCAACTCAAACGGCTTTAAATTTGAAGGCGAATTTAGCTTCGCCAACATTTACAGGAACCGTTTCTGGAATCGATAAAACAATGGTTGGATTGTCAAATGTGGATGATACTAGCGATGCGAACAAACCCGTTTCAGCTACTGTGCAATCAGCTTTAGATTTAAAGGCTAATTTAGTTTCACCAACATTTACAGGAACCGTTTCTGGAATCGACAAAACAATGGTAGGTTTATCAAATGTGAATAATACTAGCGATGCGAATAAACCAGTTTCTACGGCTACTCAAATAGTATTAGATTTAAAAGCACCTTTGAATTCGCCAACTTTTACAGGAACTGTTTCTGGAATTGATAAAACAATGGTTGGATTGTCAAATGTGGATGATACCAGCGATGCGAATAAACCAGTTTCTACATCTACTCAATCGGCTTTAAATTTAAAAGCACCTTTGAATTCGCCAACATTTACAGGAACCGTTTCTGGAATCGATAAAACAATGGTTGGATTGTCAAATGTGGATGATACCAGCGATGCGAATAAGCCTGTTTCAGCTGCAACGCAAACAGCCTTAGATTTAAAGGCAAATTTAGCTTCACCAACATTTACAGGCACCGTTTCGGGAATCGATAAAACAATGGTTGGACTTGGAAACGTTGAAAATACAAGCGATGCGAATAAGCCTGTTTCAGCTGCAACGCAAACAGCCTTAGATTTAAAGGCAAATTTAGCTTCACCAACATTTACAGGCACCGTTTCGGGAATCGATAAAACAATGGTTGGACTTGGAAACGTTGACAATACAAGCGATGCGAACAAACCAGTTTCAGCAGTTGCTCAAATTGCATTAGATTCAAAAGCGAATTTAGCTTCACCAACATTTACTGGAACCGTTTCTGGTGTAAAGGCAACTATGGTCGGCCTTGGTAATGTTGATAATACTAGCGATGCGAACAAACCAGTTTCAGCTGCTGCTCAAACCGCTTTAGATTCAAAAGCACCTTTGAATTCGCCAACTTTTACAGGAACTGTTTCTGGAATTGATAAAACAATGGTTGGATTATCAAATGTGAACAATACTAGCGATGCGAATAAACCTATTTCTGTTGCTGCACAAACCGCTCTAGATTTGAAAGCGAATTTAGCTTCGCCAACATTCACTGGAACTGTTACTGGAATTGATAAAGCGATGGTAGGTTTAGGAAGTGTGGACAATACCAGCGATGCGAATAAGCCTGTTTCTGCTGCTGCTCAAACCGCTCTAGATTTGAAAGCAAATTTAGCTTCGCCAACATTCACGGGAACCGTTTCTGGAATTGATAAAGCGATGGTAGGTTTAGGAAGTGTGGACAATACCAGCGATGCAAACAAACCCGTTTCTACAGCTACTCAATCGGCTTTAAATTTAAAAGCACCATTGAATTCACCAACTTTTACAGGAACCGTTTCTGGTGTAACGGCGAATATGGTCGGCCTTGGTAATGTTGATAATACTAGCGATTCGAACAAACCCGTTTCAGCTGTTGCTCAAATTGCATTAGATACAAAAGCGAATTTAGCTTCACCAACTTTTACAGGAACTGTTTCAGGAATTGATAAAACGATGATAGGACTTGGAAATGTTAACAACACTAGCGATTTAGCAAAGCCAATAAGTACCGCAACACAAACCGCTTTAGATTTAAAAGCGAATTTAGCTTCGCCAACATTCACTGGAACTGTTACTGGAATTGATAAAGCGATGGTAGGTTTAGGAAGTGTGGACAATACCAGCGATGCGAATAAGCCTGTTTCTGCTGCTGCTCAAACCGCTCTAGATTTGAAAGCAAATTTAGCTTCGCCAACATTCACGGGAACCGTTTCAGGAATTGATAAAACAATGGTTGGATTGTCAAATGTGGATGATACCAGCGATGCAAACAAACCCGTTTCTACAGCTACTCAATCGGCTTTAAATTTAAAAGCACCATTGAATTCACCAACTTTTACAGGAACCGTTTCTGGTGTAACGGCGACTATGGTCGGCCTTGGTAATGTCGATAATACCAGCGATGCGAATAAGCCTGTTTCTGCTACTGCTCAAACCGCTCTAGATTTGAAAGCAAATTTAGCTTCGCCAACATTCACGGGAACCGTTTCAGGAATTGATAAAACAATGGTTGGATTGTCAAATGTGGATGATACCAGCGATGCAAACAAACCCGTTTCTACAGCTACTCAATCGGCTTTAAATTTAAAAGCACCATTGAATTCACCAACTTTTACAGGAACCGTTTCTGGTGTAACGGCGACTATGGTCGGCCTTGGTAATGTCGATAATACTA
>JAFCUE010000015.1:57015-77498 GCA_051990185.1 Flavobacterium sp. DT2-2
CCGTTTCTACAGCTACTCAATCGGCTTTAAATTTAAAAGCACCATTGAATTCACCAACTTTTACAGGAACCGTTTCTGGTGTAACGGCGACTATGGTCGGCCTTGGTAATGTCGATAATACTAGCGATGCGAACAAACCCGTTTCAGCTGTTGCTCAAATTGCATTAGACACAAAAGCGAATTTAGCTTCGCCAACATTTACAGGAACTGTTTCTGGAATTGAGAAAGCGATGGTAGGTTTAGGAAGTGTGGACAATACTAGCGATGCGAATAAACCTATTTCTGTTGCTGCACAAACCGCTTTAGATTTAAAAGCGAATTTAGCTTCGCCAACATTCACGGGAACCGTTTCAGGAATTGATAAAACAATGGTTGGATTGTCAAATGTGGATGATACCAGCGATGCAAACAAACCCGTTTCCGCTGCTACTCAAACTGCTTTAGATTTGAAAGCAAATTTAGCTTCTCCAACATTTACAGGAACTGTTTCGGGAATTGATAAAACAATGGTTGGATTATCAAATGTGGATGATACCAGCGATGCAAACAAACCCGTTTCCGCTGCTACTCAAACTGCTTTAGATTTGAAAGCAAATTTGGCTTCGCCAACATTTACAGGAACTGTTTCGGGAATTGATAAAACAATGGTTGGATTATCAAATGTGGATGATACCAGCGATGCGAACAAACCAGTTTCAGCTGCAACGCAAACAGCTTTAGATTTAAAAGCTAATTTAGCTTCTCCAACATTTACAGGAACTGTTTCGGGAATTGATAAAACAATGGTTGGATTATCAAATGTGGATGATACCAGCGATGCGAACAAACCAGTTTCTGCTTCTGTTCAAACCGCCTTAGATTCAAAAGCGCCCCTGAATTCGCCAACATTAACAGGACTACCGTTAGCTCCAACACCAAACCCAGGAGTTTCTAATGACCAAATTGCAACAACAGCATTTGTGACTGATGCTGTGACAACAGCTTCATCTACAACAAGTTCAAATCTTGTCAATTTAACAACAAATCAAACGATTTCAGGAATCAAAAGTTTTAGCGTTGATGCTATTATTAATGGCGTTACAGTTGGTAGAGGGAATTTTAATGAAAACTCTAATACAGCTATTGGACTAGGAACTTTAGCAAATAATGCGGGGTATGCTAATACTGGAGTAGGTAGAGGCGCATTAGCTTCAAATGGAGCGGCCGGAGGAAATACGGCATTGGGTTACATTGCATTATCTAACAATGTTTTAGGAACAGACAATGTTGCCATAGGTACTCAATCATTGCAGACCAATGTATCGGGATCACAAAATACTGCTATTGGAAAAAATGCAGATATTGCAATAAATGGTATTTCTAATTCGGTTGCCATTGGTGCAAATGCAATTGTTACAGCATCTAATACGATACAGTTGGGTTCTGATGGAACGGGTTCATACAGCCCTATTACCGATGTTAAAACAAGTGGTAGTTTAACTGCTGCTGGATATAAAATTCCAAGTGGTACTTCTTCTCAATTTTTAATGGCTGATGGAACTATTTCAACAGGGACTGCTGAAGTTAGAGAAGTGGCGGATGAATTTAGTGCTACGATTTCGCAGACGGAATTTACTTTAAACCAAGCGCCATCCGCTAACAGTAAAGTAAAAATGTTTGTAAATGGGATTCGAATTAGTAACACGGCTTACAGCATTAGCGGAACCATATTGACTTATATTCCTAGTAATAACGGCTCGTATGCATTATCTGTAAGCGATAGAATTCAGTTTGATTATTTTTATTAATAGTAGCTTCTAAAACAGTTATACCATGAAGTTTTATAAAAATATAGTTTTCTTTTTTTTGATTTTTGCCACTTTTCAAGGGTATGCTCAAAATACTTTGGATGTTTTAGGCCTCGACAACACTACACCAGCTGCTGTTGCTTATAGTTTGCGAAAATTAAGTACCTCATATCTAGGCAATGCTATACAAGTGCGTCGAAGTAGTGATGATCTCGCTCAGGATATTGGTTTTGATGGTAATGGAAATTTAGATACAAGTGCATTACTGGCATTTGTCGGTTTAAATGATGCTTATGTAAGCATTTGGTATGACCAAAGTGGTAATGGAAGAAATCTGATTAAAACCGATATTAATCTTCAACCCAAAATAGTATTTAATGGAGCTTTTAAATTTATAGGGACAAGAGTAGCTATTGATTTTTCGGGAAACAAAGGGCTGGTTTATTCGGGAGCACTGAGTGTAGCAAGTATTACTTCGGTAATAAGATCAGAAAGTACTAATTGGCCAAATTATCATACTATTCTTGAGGGAAGTCCAAGAATAGGAGGAATATTAGAAAATGGAGAAACTACATTTCATTATAATGTGTATCCACTTGAAATATGGAGAAATGGGATTTCGAAAACAACATCCGAATCCCTTGCTCCTGTTAATGACGGTATGGTTTTATCCATTAGTCCTCGAACTGATAACTTAAATCAAATATTCATTGGTAATTATGATGGAGGTGGTAATGGAGGTTCCATTTTAGAAAGTGAAGCCTTAGCATTTTCTACTTTAAACACTTCTGATGTTCGCCAATCAATGGAATGTAATCAAGGAGTTTATCATGGAGTTAATATGACATTATGTTCTACTGCAATAAGTAATAATCCTTCATCTTCAAATCATTTTGAATGTTTGGGAAAAGTCGCCACGCCATTAACCGTTCATGCGTCAGGGCTCAATCTTTTATATCAATGGTATAGTAATTCTACTTCAAGTACAAGTGATGGAACTTTAATTGACGGTGCCAATAGTAGTACTTTTATTCCACCAACTACAGCCATAGGAACAACTTATTATTATGTTGTTGTTTCGGGTTCTAAAGGGCCTGCTGTTACCAGTTCTATTTCTGGGGCAATCATAGTCGAAAGCCTATCAGCAGTTACTATAACTCCATCAACAGCTACTGTAAATTCAGGAGATTCTATTACACTTGCCGCTTCAGGAGCCAGCACTTATTTTTGGGGTCTTAATAATGCAACACCTTTAGACAAAGTGTCTAATTATAAATTAGCAGTAGGTTTACGACTTTTAAGATCTGCTTATTCTGGTTCAGCAATTCGCTTAAGAAGATCTAGCGATGATGTGGAAGCTGATTTTGGATTTTCAGGTACAAATTTAAATACTGAAGCTATAAATACTTGGTTGAATGGATCAGCTGGCTATTGTGTCAAACTGTATGATCAATCCGGTAATGGAAATGATATGATTCCATCCAATTCTGGTACACAACCATTATACGTATACAATGGCTTGAATAACAAGCCTATTTTAAGATTTAATACAAGTCAAAACTTAAAAAACAGTGTGAATTTTTTTCCTCCTTACACCGTTATTTATGCTGGAAAACAAACGGGTCCTAATAGAGGCAGGGTTTTAAATGCAAATAATAACTGGTTACTTGGATGGCATGGTGGAAATAAAGGTCAGGCACATTTTGAAGGTTGGGTTTCACAAGATGGCGGAATACCAGCTGACAATAATCCATTTGTATATACAGGAACAGGAAATGGGAGTGTATCAACATTTTTTGAAAATGGGGTTTCTAAAACCGTAAATCCAAGCGGAGGAACCACTGGTCCTGATGGTATAAGAATTAATGATAGTGAATCTTCAGATGCGGATGTTGCAGAGGTTTTTGTTTTTGATTCGGTATTAGCAACTAACGATAGGTTGGCCGTCGAAAAAAGTTCCGGTTCTTATTACGGAATTTATGGGGATGAACCTCTAGGAAATTCTGCATCAATTACAGTATCTCCGGCTGAAACAACGACATATAATTTAATAGGATATTCTTCTAATGGTGCTTGTTCGGTATCCAATAATGTGACTGTAACAGTACTAAAAAACCCTAATTTAAGTAACTTTAATCCACAAATAAAAACCTATTTTGATGGCTCTTATATTGTTACACCACCAAGCAGTTTAAGTGCCAGTACTATTACTTATAGTAGTAGTAATGCCGCTGTAGCAACAATCAGCGGTACAACAGTTTCCATAATAGGAGTAGGAACGACTACGATAACAGCAACTCAAGAAGCTAATGTGACTCATTATGGAGGTTCTATAAGTGCTACTTTGACTGTAAATACGGTTTCTGTTTTAACAAAAAATGGTCAAATTTCGACTTCTGATTTTAATTTTATCAATAAAAATGGTGCATTGTCTTCAAATAATTCATTGACAATTAACGGTAAAACAGTAGCGACTAAATCTAATGACGGATTATCAGCGGCATCAGCAGGAGCGAGCTCATTGCAAATTAAAGCTGATTTCCCGGGTGCTACAGATGGATTGTATTGGATTACTAATCCAAATATCAATGGAGGAACTCCCTTTCAGATTTATGCTGATATGACTACTGATGGCGGTGGTTGGACGTTAATATTGTGTAATAACAATAGTTCAGGTTGGGATGGAAACAATGCTATTTTAAGAAATGAAACAACTCCAACTATTAACGGACAATATTCTATTATATCTTATGCAGATTATCTAAAAAAGAGCCCAAGTGGCTTTCAATATATGATTGAAGCAACGGCGAGAGGACATTGGGGAGGAATTTGGACTGCAAATCAAGCCTATAGTTTTGTAAATAGAAATAACACCCAAACTGATATTACGATAAATACCATGTTTGATTCGTGGTCGTATCAAGGAAGTGGAGTAGAACAAATAATGCCTTGGTATGCACCGGGATCCTGCGGAGCAATTACAACAAGTAGTGATCCAAATGGTGATTGGTGGGGAACTTTAGTTTCAGCTTGTGGTTGGAGTCCCGTGCCCTGGATGGGCTCTTGGAATCAACAACCTGGAATTATCTGGTATTGGGTGCGATAGTATTTTTATTGATTATTTCAAAACGATTAAAAAATAGGAATAAAAAAAGGTTCAACCGTAAAGTTGAACCTTTTTTAATGGTAGATAGAAGAAGTACTATTTACACTTTTCCTAATGTATATAATTGTTCCATTGTAGGAGTTAAACTTCCGCCTTTAGGTTCAAGTGTAATTCCAAAAGCTTCAGCTTCATTAGCATTATTTACCGCAAATAATTTTTGTCCATTTGCATCAAAGTCTTCTAATAATCCAATGCTGGTAGGAGTCAACGGGCTTAATTTCAATGCCCAAACTTGATAGACCATTCCTTCAGGTGGTTCTGGTAAACCTGCTGCATCAATATAAACAACCTTGGTATCTTGATTCCAGTACACTTTAGCTGAAGATTCAGGAGCAACTGCCTGTCCACCAAGTGCTACAACAGTATTTTTAATGTCTCTCACAACTGCTAAACTGGTTTCGTTTACCGTGTTTTTTAATTTTAAGACATTAAATTCTTTCTCTAATTTGGCTTTTTCAATTTCCGTATTAGCTACTTGTGTTGCGGTTTGGTTTAGTTGATTGTATTGGAAGCCAATACCAACTAATAACAACACAGCAGCTGCCCATCCAATATATTGAGACCTGTTCTTGTTAGGTTCTAATTGTATAATTTCAGCATATTTGAGTTCCAATTTAGCTTTAATTTTTTCATAATTGGCAACAGAATGAAACGGTGAAAAGCTTGACGACAAAGCCACAATAGCCTTCTCTATAGCAATAATTTCTTCATTAATTTCTGAGTTGTTTTTTGCCATGGTATTCACTTCCTCATTTTCGGTTCCACTGAGTAAACCATAAACGTAGAGTTCTAAAATGCCTGATTCTATATATTCTTTTGTTTCCATTATACTTTCAAATAATTACGTAGATCGTTAATACAATTTCTATTTTGGGTTTTTACTGTTCCCAAGGGAATTTCCAATTCATCAGAAGCTTCTTGTTGGGTGTACCCTTTAAAAAACAACATATCAATTATTTGAATACATTTTGGTTTTAGTCTTTTTACAAATTCTTGTAATCCAATAGTATCCATTTTGTCACCTAGTTTCGAACTGTCTTCAAAGTGATTTACGAAATTATCTGTTGAAAGGTTTTTTTGACTATTATTAAAATTCTTGGAACGTAATTTATCAATAGATGTATTTCTTGCAATATTTAAAATCCACGTATAGAACCGTCCTTTACTTTCATTATAGGAGTCTATATTTTTCCAGATTTTTACAAAAACTTCTTGAAGTACATCTTCGGCTTCTTCTCTGTTTTTTACTAAAACATTAATTACTGAGAACAAACTCTTAGAATACATATCATATAGATGTGTAAATGCTCTCTCTTCTTTTTTATAAATTAATACCAATAATTCTTCTTGACTCATCTGATTGTTTATTTTAGTGCTACAAACTTAAACTTTACTATCCATAAAAATAGTAAAATTATTCTAATGAACTTATTTCCGTAGTACATTAATACTACACATTAAAAGTTTTTGATTAAAATAGCTTTTTATAAAACTATTTTTAAACTGTTTACGTATATAAAATAATAAAGTTTTAAAAGTCAGTTTCACAAAAATAGAACAACATGCAGTTTATAAATTAATGTCCATAAACACGTTAAACTTAAGTTTAACAATACAAATTTAAATACCACAATAAGTTTTGTTGTTTATTTGTTTGGAAGCCTGGCGGTTGATAGAGTCAGGCTTCTTTTTTATTTAACTACTGTTTAACAAAAAAATAGTTTGTTAAGACAAAAAAATATTTAATTTTATAAAAAAATAATATTATGAAAAAATTAGTATGCATTGCCACTTTTACAATGATTTTGTTCAGCTGTCAAAATCAGGCACAACCTAAAAAATCTGAAATTAATATGACAACACCAACCGTTAACAAAGAAAATATTTACCAGTTTAAAGTAGAAGATTTATCCGGAAAAGTATTTGACTTTGCTTCTCTAAAAGGAAAAAAGATAATGATTGTAAACACCGCTTCAAAATGCGGAAACACGCCTCAGTACAAAGGTCTTGAAGCAACTTACAAGCAATATAAAGATAATGGTTTTGTAATTGTTGGTTTTCCTGCAAATAACTTTGCTTCACAGGAACCTGGGACCAATGAAGAAATAGCTACTTTTTGCCAGATGAATTACGGTGTTACTTTCCCTATGATGGACAAAGTATCTGTGAAAGGGGATGATATGGCTGCAATATATCAATTTTTGACTCAGAAATCAAAAAATGGATTACAAGATTCAAAAGTAGAATGGAATTTTCAAAAGTACTTAATCAATGAGAAAGGGGAACTGGATAAAGTAATTTCTCCACGTACATTGGTTACCGATCCTGAAGTACTAGATTGGATAAAAGCATAGTTTGTTTTATACACGACACCTATTTTTAGAAACTAAATAGTACAAATGAGATTCTCAGTCAAAAGAGAATCTCATTTTTTTTGCAGTTTGAGTACGTGTCAAATATTTTCTAAAATTGGAACCATTAAGAAATTAAGTTACAATTAGAATCAGCGCTTAATTATTCTTAATTTCTTAATGGTTTATTTTTTGCTCTAGAATTTTTCATTTTTGAAAATCTCAGCAACAGCAGCTTCATAATTCCGAATACTTTGTGCTTTTTTAATTTTTTTCAAAACCTTGTGCGGATTGGCAAACGTAACTGAAAAATATTCCCATAAATGATACATTTTCAATAAAATATGTGTAGAACCTGAAAGTGATTCGCTGTAAATAGCATACAATGTATCATGAAACGCACTAAATACTTCCATTTTGTTGGTGGGATATTCAAGCGTATTATTCTTAATCATACTCGGTAAGAATGGATCAGAAATTAATCCTCTACCAATCATCCAGTGATCAATACTCGGATAGCGTTCTTGCATTTCGTGAAACTTCGCTACAGAGGTTATATCTCCGTTGTAATACAATTTGTGTTTGGTAGTGTCAATACATTTTTGAAAGCCATCTAAATCTACACCGCCTTTGTATAATTGTTTTCCTAAACGAGCGTGAATAGCTATATTTTTAAGCGGATACGTGTCTAAAATTGGAAGTACATCAATAATTTCTTGAGGCGATTCATAACCCAATCGCATTTTCATAGATACCAGTATATCTGTTTCATTGTGCACTCTTTCTAGTATTTGATCGATTTTTCCGGTATTACTTATTAACCCCGATCCCATCCCAGACTTGGTCACCATGGGATACGGACAACCCAAGTTCCAGTTGAGTTCTTTATATCCCAATTCGCGAACGTACTTCGCTACAAATAAAAATTCATCAGCGTCATTTGTAATTACTTGTGGAATCACTTCTAAATCGAGATTGTTTTCAGGCAATAAGTCGCGTTCGTATGAGGCTTTAATCACCATTTTTCCGTTCAAGCGAATGTAAGGCGAGTAAAAAGTATCGATACCACCAAAAAGTTTGTTTTGGGCATTTCTAAAACGAAAGTCGGTAAATCCCTGTAAAGGCGATGAAAGAAGCGTATAGTCCATGAAATTTTTAATTGTGCAAATATACTATAAAGTCACACGCCTTAAAGGTGTAATGATTTTAAAGTTTAATAGCCATAAAAATCAAAACAAGTTTAGTTCGAGCGTAATTATTCTAAAATTAATTGCATAAAAACAGAGTGCAGCCATCGATCAAATTTATAGCCTGATTCCCTAACAATTCCAACGGTTTTAAAACCAAATTTTTCATGAAACTCTACGCTGCTTTGGTTTTCAGCATCGATTACGGCAATCATGGTGTGTAGTTTTTGATTTTTGGCTAGCTGAATGAGTTCTTGTAAAAGCAGTTTACCAATCCCTTTTCCATGATGTTTTTCGTTAACATAAACAGAATGTTCAACCGTAAATTTGTATGCCTCACGAAAACGAAATTCGCTATACATTCCAAAACCAACTGCAATCCCGTCTAGTTCAGCAACTAGTACTGGAAAGTCTTTTCTAATTTTTTCTTCCAAAATATTTTTTTGTTGCTCGAATGACCTGATAGTATAATCGTACAAGGCAGTTGAGTGTAAAATATTGAAATTAATGATGTCCAATATCGCTTGGGTATCGTCGCTTTTGTACGGACGTAATGTGATTTCCATGAGTTGTTTATTTGCTTCAAAATTAAGAAAAAACAGCTAAAAATTAAGGAAAAAGGATTGCAAGTTTGTAACTTTGTATTTCAGAAAATTGATACAATGATATACCCCAAAATACCTTTAGCTCAAAGCATTATTGAGATGTGTTTGGCCAAAGGAATTACCACAATTATTATTTCTCCAGGTTCCAGAAATGCGCCTTTGACAATAGGTTTTGTGAGCAATCCTGCCTTTCAATGTTACAGTATTGCTGATGAACGTGTGGCAGCTTTTTTTGGTTTAGGAATGGCTCAACAAACTAAAAAACCAGTTGTATTAGTTTGTACATCGGGTTCTGCTTTACTGAATTATTATCCCGCTTTTGCGGAGGCGTTTTACAGCCAGATTCCTATGATTGTTATTTCAGCAGACAGACCGCAAAGCAAAATTGATATTGGCGACGGACAAACTATTAGACAGGAAAATATATTTGAAAATCATTGCTTGTACAATGCGAATTTACAAGAAGATGCTTCGCCTGAGAATGATTTAAAAATCAATGAGGCCATAAATACGGCATGTACTCAAAAAGGTCCTGTTCATATCAACGCTCCTTTTGAAGAACCTTTGTACGAAACTGTTACTGAACTTTCAATCGAAGTGAATAGTATTGCTTCTGCAAATGTGACTCAGACGATTTCCATCAAAGACGTTTCGGAATTTACAACGATTTGGAACAATTCAATTAAAAAAATGATTTTGGTTGGTGTGAATGAACCAAATGCTATTAGCGAAAAAGTGATTGAGGCTTTCGCCAAAGATGAGTCGGTAGTTGTCTTAACCGAAACAACTTCTAATTTGCATCATGATACTTTTATCAACAATATCGACACGATAATTACACCTTTTACCCCAGAAGATTTTGAACATTTTCGTCCCGAAATATTGGTTACTTTTGGCGGAATGGTCGTTTCTAAACGGATCAAGGTTTTTTTGCGAAAATATAAGCCTAGACACCACTGGCATATTGATACTTTGAGAGCCTATGATACTTTTGGCGCATTAACCAAACACTTTGCAGTCGATCCCAATGTATTTTTTGATTTATTTTTACCATTGACACATGCAGTCGATAGTACTTATTTTAAAGATCTAAATGCTGTAAAGACAGTGCGCAAAATTAAAAGTGATATTTATGTATCAAAAATTCCTTTTTCTGATTTTAAAGTTTTCGAAAAAGTGATTGCAGGCTTACCTAAGAACAGTCATTTACAAATTAGCAACAGTTCAGCTATTCGGTATGCACAATTAATTGATATTGATCCATCCATTGAAGTCTATTGTAACCGTGGTACTAGCGGTATTGATGGAAGCACCTCTACGGCTATTGGTGCGGCCGTAGCCAATGAAAATCAAACCGTTTTTATAACCGGAGATATTGGTTTTTTATACGATAGTAATGCGCTTTGGAATAATTACACACCAAAAAATTTCAAAATTATATTGATCAATAACGGTGGAGGAGGAATTTTTAGAATTTTACCCGGACACGAAGAAAGCCCCGTTTTTAATACTTTTTTTGAAACATCACATTGTTTAACTGCCAAATATTTAGCAAAAATGTACGGTTTTGAGTATAGTATTGCAAGTAATGAAACGAGTTTAGCGATAAGCTTGACTGCTTTATATGCTCAAAATGAGAAACCAAGTATTTTGGAAATTTTTACGCCTACCTTAGAAAATGATCGTATCTTATTGCAATATTTCAAGGAGTTGGTTTAAATATTTTGGGATTATTGATATTTACCATTTATACTTAATTTATAAATGGTAAACATAAAAAAAGCGTTTGCTCTTGGCAAACGCTTTATTGTTTAATGTTATGTTGAAATTAAGCAAGTAAAATTCATTAAGAAAAACTCAATTTTAGAAATCTCTTAATGGTTTAAAACCTTCTAGTGTTTTAACGAATTGGCAAAGGGAAAACCGGTAAACTGGAATGTCCTAAAGCATCAACGGCTTGAACAGCGAAGAAAAAGTTGTCTTTGCTATACGGAATTTCGGCTTTAGTATCTTTTACAAAAATTGTTTTTTCCCAGTGTTGAGTTGCCGTTTCTCTAATAAGAATGTTGTATCCATAAACTGATTTCCCTTCAGGAGCGGTCCAAACTAGAGTAGAAAAATTAGTCAAATCCTTCACTTCAATTCCTACGTTTATTGGTGCCTTTGGAGACCAAGCTAAATTGCTAAATGTAGCCAAGTTAGAACACGTTACTTTCTTCATGTAGTCAAAATCCATAAAATCAGCAAGATCACCGTATTGAATGTCATTTTCTTTTCGAACATTTTGATGTTGGTGATCGTAATTTTCATTCATTTCACAGAATCGAATGGCTGTAAATCCATTTTGACTGAAAGGAGTATGATCGCCACCACGTAAGAAACGGTCGTTGCGATACACCAAATTAATGTCTAATTGTTCGACATATTGATTGGTAACCGTTTTGATGTATCGGGCTAATTGTCTGGATGGACTGTCATTATCGCGATTGGTCGATTTACGCATTTTTGATTCGGCTTCCGTTTCTAAGAATGGAATTGTTTCACTGAAAACACGAACTTTAGTATTGTCTCGTAATAAAGTACCACTAGATAAGCTGTTTCCAATCATATCATTATTGATCATGGCGATAACATTCCATTTTCCATCTTTGGCGACATCCGCTAAATGTTTGGCTCCGTATAATCCTTGCTCTTCACCAACGACAGCCACAAAAATCAGTGTAAAAGGAAATTCTCTTTGGCTCATTATTCGGGCCAGTTCCATCATCGCTGCAACTCCGGAAGCATCATCATTAGCGCCAGGTGCATCTGATTTAGCATCCATTACATCGGAGGCACGGGAATCTAAATGGCCGCTTATAATTAATACACGATCATCTGTAGGATCCGTTCCTTTTAAAGTTGCCATCACGTTTCCTAATTGACTATCAGCAGCAATTCGTCTACCATCGGCTTTGATGGTGAAAAAATCAATTACAGAAGTTAGTCTTCCGCCTGATACCAAAGCATATTTATCAAATTCCGATTTTACCCAGCGTTGTGCCGCACCAATGCCGCGGGTATTACTTTTGGTGTCGCTTAACGTATGTCGGGTTCCAAAAGATACGAGTTTTCGAACGGTAGCTTCCATGTTTTCCGATTTTACTTCGGCAACCATTTTTTTTATTTCGGGATCATCAACAGTAGTTTGTGCGTAATTGGTATGAGAAATGAATACAAGTAATAATAAATAAAGAATTGAGGTTGGTTTCATTAATAGGATTTTTTTAGTTTTCTCAAAGTTAGTAAAAAAGAAAAAGAAAGTATAAGTGAAATAGGATTTTAGGAATTATTTAATTTTGGATGGCTTGGTTTAGGTAATATTTTCTCAAAACTAGAAATTAATTTTTAGGACTTAAATAAAATATTTATTAGAAATCAAATTTATTGTAAACATATTCTTCGAACCAAAATTGAAGATTTTGAGTGTGAAATTTGAATGCCTTACCTTTGAACACTTCAGCTAATAACTCCATTTTTTCTCCTGAATTGTCAAATAAAAAAGCTCTATTAACGGTTTTTATTACCTCAACAAGATTTTCTAATGTTTTAAAATATCTCTTTTTAATTCTATCAGCATGAACATTATGTCCTCCTTTTGCAAATCTCAATTTAACTCGGTCAATATTTTTTTCATAATCATCGGTACAAATGAAATAGAGATATGTTTTGAATCCTATTTTTTTAGCTTTTTCTAATTCTCGAAGTTTAGAGTTATCACTCATAACCGTCTCGTAAGAAAAAAATTTCTGTTCCTTTACAAGTAAATACCGTATGAATGCTGCGGTAAAAGCAGCTTCGTAACTGTTGGTTTTCTTGGGTTTATTGACAATGAAATTTTCAGCTATTTTAATTTCTATTGTAGAATTTTCTTGTTTAGCTTTAGCAAATAATGACTGACTGTCATTTAAAGAGCTGAATATTTCTAAATCTTTTGTGGTGACTTTTAATCCAAATTCAGATAAATCAGTTATTAATGCGAATCAAGGGTTAAAATATTAAGTAAATAAAGGCAACTGCAATTTTTCCAAAATAGATGGATTAGCAAACCTTTATTAGATCTAACTTTGCTAGCTTTTTGAATTTCCGTTTTAACAATCAACCAATTAAATAGCGATTCTATGGGTTGTCTAACTCTTGATACTGCTGTTGAAAACAAATCATTGGCGGCTTTATCCCAGTTTTTTATTTCCTGACATTGTCCTTTGATTCCTTTAATTGGTGTCATCATAATTAAATTTTTTTCTTGCTCTAATTCAGAAAAAAAATCCTCATTAATGTATATTTTGTCTCCAAAGAAATTTCTATTTGTTTTCTCTGACCACGCTTCTTTAAAAACAGTTAAATCATTTACCGAAGCAGGAGTTATTTGAATTTCTTCTGGAAAAGGAATTTTGTTTTTTCTTCTAAAGGCTAAAGCATGAAGTTTAACACCGTAATAGTACATACTTTTTGTAGAACAATATCCTTTGTCAGTTATGTCTTTAGCTACTTTGCCCTTACGCTTTCCGGAACAAGTAAAATGGGCATAGAATCTAATAAACTTTGATCTGACAGGCAATTATCAGGATAATACACTGTAATTAAATCAGTTGCAAAATATTTAAAAGCCTCAGATAAACGATTTAATCTATTAGAAAACGCAGCATAAGAACCAATTATTTCTCTATGACAAATATTATTTGCCTTTACCATCCTTTTGATTAAATTGTTAAATATTATGTCTTTGCTTTGAGAGCGGTTAATTCGGTAGCAAAACTCGTCAAAATATCTATTAATATTGTTTTGACTTACCTAAGAATAGGTCGTTCTTATCCATGATTTCACCTGATGAATCATTACGTGTAATGCTTTGAATTTAAAACCTTTGTCGCTTAATATTTGCGTTAAATCATAATCTTTTGCAATTGGATTGTAACCTTTCCATTTGTCAGTAGTAACTTTTGCGGTTATGTCTATATGTCTTTCAAACATTTTTCTTAATGATTTTGCAGAATAGTCAGGGATTTGAAAAGTGTAAAAACGTTTAACTTTGCCATCATCGGTAAGTTCTACAGCACATACCGCTTTTTTCTTATTGCTATCATAACTCCTGCCAGGCTTGCCTTCTTCATAACTGCCCACTACATATTCATCAACATTAACAACGCCCTTCATTGGAAAATCTTCACGCGATTTCATGGCTTCACGAATTTTTTTCATAAACATTCTAGCAGTTCTTTCATGAACTCCAAAGCGAACAGCTGTTTGAGATGCAGAAAAACTTTTTGTGCTGGTTGACATTTAAAACAGATGAAAAATGCTTTTCTTAATCCGAATTTTACTTTATGGAATAATGTATTGGCCATAACAGATTCGGTGTCGCTACATATATTGCAAATTCGGGCATAATCTTTACAGATTTGACTCTTGGTATGCTTGCATTTTCTGCAAATATAGCCCTCTGATCATTTGATATTTGAGAGGTATTCTCTACAATGTTGGTCACTTTTGAATCTTTCAGTAAACTCTATGAGGTTTTGACCTTTTGAAAATTTCCATTTTACACTGTTTTTATTGACCTTAAAGGGATGAAATTAAATGCCGACCTCAAACTATTTTATATTCATCCATTCATTTGTTCCACCGCAAAGCCAATTGGCTTTATATCCTACATCTGATAGTAATTTCGCACCCTCTATAGATCTACCACCTCCTTTGCCACAAGCAGTTACATAATGATTTTTCCTGTTCAATAAAACACTATTTTCTTTTAAAGTATCTAAAGGAATATGTATTGCATTCTCAATATGATAATTGTTAAACTCCTCTTTAGTACGAACGTCAATTATTTGAACGATTATATTATTTTCAATTAGTTTCTTCACCGTTTCTGGTTCTATACAATCGATGATCTTTTCTGTATCGTTTGGCATTCTCACTTTTATAATTATTGAAGAAACTATTGTTATTATTCCAATTAAATAAATGGCATATTCTATTCCAAATACATCGGCTGTAATCCCCGAAATTATAGCTCCTATGGCATACCCTAAATCTCTCCACAATCTAAAGACACCAATGCTTTCTGCTCTTTGAATTGGGTTGATTTCACCAGCAATTGCCGATAAAAAAGTTGGATAAACCAAAGCAGTTCCTAGTCCCAAAAGTCCTGAAACTAGCGCTAATTGATAAAAAACACTACAAAAAGGAATGGCAACAATGGCAATGCCCTGTAATAACATTCCCCAAAAAAGCATTGCCTTTTTTGAATAAATATCCGACATTTTACCTGTAAACAATTGTCCGATTCCCCATACTGTAGGATATATAGCTGTTATAATTCCAATATTTGCTGTATTATAATGCATTGTGAATAAAACGATTGGCAATAATCCCCAAATCATACCATCATTTAGATTATTAACCAATCCTGCTTGTATTACAGCGCTTAATGTTTTGTTTTTGAAAGTAGTTTCGATAAAAACATTGTTTAATTTTTTTGGATTTACTGCACTAGAAATAGCTTCTTTATGTACAAAATGACGTGTGTCTTTGACAAAAAGTAGCGTAAGCAAAAATCCTACTATCGAAATTCCAATTCCAAGATAAAAAGGATAAGGCGTTACACCATATTTTTCAGCAATAATACCAGTCAGGAAAGCGACAACACCAACTGCAAAATAGCCAGCAAACTCGTTTAGTCCCATTGCAAAACCTCTGTCTTTTTCGCCAACCAAATCAATTTTCATAACCACGGTAGAGCTCCAGGTTAATCCTTGACTTATACCTAATAAAATATTAGCAAAAATTACCCAGTTCCAAGAACTGGCATATATTAAAATAAAAGGTACCGGAATGGCTAAAAACCAACCAAATAAAAGTAAATTTTTTCTCCCGTAACGATTGGCTAATTTTCCAGTGAAATAATTCGTAATTGCTTTTGTAATTCCAAAAGCAACTATGAACGAAAGAATGGCTGTTTTCGATGCCATACCAAATTCGATTTCCGCAAATTTTGGAAATATAGATCTTTCCATTCCAACCATTGCACCAACAAAAGCATTGATGATTACCAGAATTGTAAATTGTTTCCAATTTTCTTTTAAACCAAGTTTTATAGTATTTTTTTTCATTTTATCTTTTTTGAAATTCAAAAAATAATTCAGTATTGGCTCTTGCCGAAATTGAATTTGCTGCCAACGAAATAGAATTGAATACAAATGCTTCGTAAAATAACTGTTCATATTCTTTTAAACTTCCTCCAAATGGTGGACTTACTTCAAACTCTCGATTAAAAAGCAAACCTATTAATTTACCATAATTAGACAAAAGTTGGTGCATTTTCCAAACGTATTTTTGACGCATTGTTGGAGGCAACGCGCAGAAAAAAGTTTGCTCAATTATGTAATCATAATTGCCTTGATGCTCAAAGAAATCACCTAAAATTACTTTGATATTTTTATTATTTACAAATTTTTGTTTTAGGCTTACTACCAATGTTGGTGCAATGTCAATCACTATAATATTGGTAAACCCTTGCTGCAATAAATATTCAGCTTCATACGTATTGCCACAACCAGGAATAAGAATTTTAGCTTCTTTGTTTTCAATGGTATCAATATAGTTTTTTATAGGTGGCGAGACTTGTCCCAAATCCCAACCTGTGGCATTGGCTTTGTATTGGTTATCCCAATAGGTTTGATCAAGGGGTAAATCGCAATTAACAACACAACATTTTTTTTCACTCATAATATTCTAATTGATAATCTCCGATGTGTTTTTTGTTTTCAGAAATCGATTTTTTATGTTTGAAATAATTGACAATTCCAATTATGAAAATAATGCCAGAAACTGAGAATAAAACTATTTCGATGACAATACTATTTTCGATTTTTAATAAATTTTTTAGACTTAAACCCGCAATTAGAAAATACATTGCAGTTCGCAAAAATGCCAAAAAAGTAGATTGGTTAGCAAGTACGGTTCGTTGTAATGCCAATCGTTCTCTTAAAATTAGATCTTTATTTATTGTTTTATCACTTTTCATTTATTTTCTTGTTGTATTGATGCCAAAAGGTAAATACAACGGACAAAAACTAATAAACGATGTTAGTATAAA
Source organism: Flavobacterium sp. DT2-2 (assembly GCA_051990185.1). Lineage (GTDB taxonomy): Bacteria > Bacteroidota > Bacteroidia > Flavobacteriales > Flavobacteriaceae > Flavobacterium. The sequence continues at coordinate 74,252 of JAFCUE010000015.1, forward strand.
AACTCCTGCTAATACCCCAAGTATAATTGCTAATGTTCCATTTATTACATTTGTGTAATACAAAACCCCAATAATTATTGCGAGAACAAAACGTATTGTTTTGTCAACCATTCCCATATTTTTTTTCATAATATTTTATTGAATTAAAAATTTAGTTTCTGTATAATTTGATTTTGATATATTGGCATTATTGCCATCATTCTTTCAACCGTTTTATGAAATATAATTTCTTTGAAAATAGATCTATTAATTCTAAAAGTAAATTCATCAAAATAAGATTGAATATGTTTTTTATGAACATAAGTTGGAAATGTTCTTATCCAAGATTTTATTTAATGAATAACGATATGCATTTCTTTAAGATTATTTCTATTTTTATTTTAATTCTATTCCATGTTATATTTTGCTTTTAACGGAGAATAATCGCTGCATTTATCACTATATATCTTTGCACTTATGCTACTGGGTTTTTTAATAATTGGTGTTAATGATTTAGCCAAATAATCATTAATGTCTCTTAAATAAACTCGTTTTACTTTGTTTTTTAACTATCGTAACTTTTACCTGTTTACCATCTTCTTTTCCACCAATTACAAATTCATCAGCATTCACTATTTCTGTTAAAGGATATTTCTGACTACTTTTTAATGCAACCCTTACTTTCTGCAAAAAAACCAACCTTTAATTTGACTAATTTCATAACGTTTGCCAACTTGAATACTAAACAAGCTTTTGGCTGTGGTTGTTATTTCAAAAATAACTAAAAATGCTTTTTGTAAACCAAATTTCACTTTGTAAAAAAACGTGTTTGCTGTGGAATTTTTAACATAATTACAACTGTAACAATGATAAGTAAAACCTTCTTTTTCACAACCTTTTCACAACCACATTTAGTACATTTAAAACCTTTCATCTATTTAATTTTATTCAAATAGGTTTTGCAAGAATCATCATCTGAGAGTTCTTTGACTAGATTGAGTATATTTTGACCTTTAAAATTATCCGCAATTCAGTATTTAATGGTACTAATATTCGGAAATTTAATTAATAACTCAAATAGTTTATTTTGTTTTAAATTAATAAGTAAAAGTAGTTTATAAAATCAACAAGTAATGTAATATAAGTCACATTGCTTGTTTCAGGTAATTTTTTTGAGTGGATTACTCTTTTATAAACTTGTGATTTTCAATTTTATTTTCATTAGAAACAACAGAAATTATGTACATACCTTTGGCTAAATTCTCCACATTTACAGCTGTTGATTGGCTGTTTATGTTTTTACTTATTACGTTTTGTCCAATAGAATTTACAACATTTATTGATTTAATTTCAAAACCTGAAGAAATGAAGATTTCATTTTTGGTTGGATTTGGATAAATTACTATATTTTGAATGTTCCATCCTTCAGTATTTAATGCCGTTGTTGTTACACAATTTGTAAAATAAACGGGTTGTACAAAAGGACTTTGATAATATTGTGATTGTCCACTCAAATCGGTAATGTGGTTTGCATTGTCAACAATAAAAACATTGGTTGCTAAATATTCTTCCAATAATTGAATTGCTGTGTAAGGTTGTGAATTAGCTGGATTTATATAATTGGCTTTGCCTGTAAATCCTGTATGACTACAAAGAACATCTATTGCATCGTTTGGTCGAACGCAACCAATAACAGTTACATTGTCCGTTGGATTTATTGGGTTTGTTGTTCCTCGATAAAACATATTGATCACTTTGTTATCGTCTGGATTGTTTAAATTTACTGTTGCATCAATACCTGAAAAACCATCTACCCAACCGCCTGCTTGATTAAATGCAGTTTGTGAATAGACTCCTTTTAATAATTTTTCGAGGATTAGTTTTAGATTATTTCCTGTTGTGTTTGCGGTTGCCAAAGTATAAAATACGGGATAAAAACGATAAATATCTTCCACAGTTATATTCCCATCAGCAATTGTGTTGTCTTCAAATAAAAACCCTGAATTAGCAACTGGACTATCAAAACGAAAACCTGGAGTAATAGCAACTTGTTTGTTGGCGTGAGTTGCCAAAATATTAGTTAACGAATTGTTGAAAGAACTTTCTAAAGCATTTTTACGAGTTAACAACCCGTTTGTTGTTCCTGCAATCGCTGTTATTGGTCTGTGTAATGCTTGTGATGAAGTTCCCATTGGGTCAACTAAATTTGGATCTGTTGTTGAAAATGGGGCTCTTTCTGTATTGACCAAATTTTGCATTGCAACATTTGGAACAATATCATTTTTGATAGACATTAATATCCAATATTTATTGGTTATGTTACCTGCTGCATCAAAGGTTACATTCATTTTTCCTAAAAAACCATCGTTTCCTGATTCGACAACCCAAGGTGTTGTGCTGTTAAATTGCAGCGGTTTATATGTTTCTTCGTGAGTATGTGCAGAGAAGAAAACATCAACCAACCCCGTTGTTATTATTTGCGACAAACGATAATCTTTTTGAATTCCGAGTTCGCTCATTACGCAAACCATTTTGCATCCGCTGGCTCTTAATGCAGTTGCTTTGGTTTCTATTAATGTTTTGTAATTGTTTTCGCCTTGCGTGAAAGTAAAACCTAAAGCTAATGTTTGATACATTTGAGCCACAATATCAGATGTAATCCCAATAAAACCAATTTTTATTCCGCCACGAGTAATTTCCATTGTTGGTGGCAAAACTTGTGCGCCTGTAACAGATGGGTCAGACGGACCAAGCTTTTGATAAGTTAGATTTGCAGCCAAATAAGGAAAATTTGGCGATTTTATGGCGTAAGATTGCAAATTCCAGTGATATTGACCACCCAATTCCAATTTAAAGTGAGCACCTGATTCCAATTCAAAATGACCACCCAATTCCGGAGCAAAATGACCACCCCATTTTTCATTAAAAACTACTCTTTTTCATCTGTTAATTAGTATTCAAATATACTTAAATATTATCCTTTGTTTATGCCTCTTTTTTTTCTCATAGATTCTCCATGTAATTCGAGTCGATGAGATTGATGTATCAGCCTATCCAAAATGGCATCGGCTATGGTTTTTTCTCCAATGATGTCATACCAGCCTTGCACTGGGATTTGTGAGGTTACAATAATAGAACCGTTATTATGCCTGTCTTCAATGATCTCTAAAAGTGTAATTCGGTTACTGCTATCCAAAGCTTGGAGTCCAAAATCGTCTAATATAATAACATCTTGCCGTTCAATTTTGGCCAATTCTCTCAGGTAAGA
>JAFCUE010000016.1:0-77289 GCA_051990185.1 Flavobacterium sp. DT2-2
GTATTCCAATACTTCAACATCTTCTTTTTTAAGTGTTACATATCTCATAATGAGATAAATATACAACTTTTATTACCCATAAACAATAAAATACGACATTATTTTATTCTAATTACTTATCATTTACGGCAAAATATAAAAATTATATTTTTGTGGCAGGTAATAAAACAGCTGGGTCTACCTCCACAGTAATTAATGGTAGCTTTTTTGGATATTTCGATATAAGAACCAATACAATGACTGAAATCCCGGTTACAGTAAGCAATAATAATTTAGATTTCCCTTATATCTGTGAAATCGAAATTATGAATGATAAAATATATGCATTGGTAAAAAATTCGTCTAATTCATTTTCTATACAAGTTGCTAATCTTAATTAGTACCACATTTGGATTTAGAAAAGCACATAGAATCATCCTACATGCAAAACAGACAAGCAGGTGAAGTGAATAAAATTGCGCCAAAAAGGGCTTAACAATGTAGTCTTAAGAAACGCTGTGAAAGCAATTAATTTTCACACAATATTAAAACCGCAGTTCAATTAATTAAATTAAGATTTTTGGATTTATTTAAAATTTTGACGCAACCATTTTTAATATTTTTTACTATTAAATATAAACCTCAAAAAAATATAATTATGGAAAATTTTAAAAAAATATGTATGTTTAGTTTTGCTCTAATAAGTATTTATTCTTGCTCTACAGATAATTCTACTGATGAAAATACTTTTTTAAAAAGCTATGTTAACAATCAATGTCCGAGTCCAAAAAATGTAGGGACTTGCTGTGGAACTAGTGGAAGATTTAAAGTTATTCCAAACGAAAATTATACTTATTCAATATCTACAACAGTTAAAAATCCTATCATCACTTGGGAAGTTAAAAGCGGTTTGATTACTCTAATCTCTTCAAATGGATCATCTGCTGTTTTCAAATTTGATTCAAATTTTACAAGCGGACGTATTAGTTCAAAAGCAGTAAATTCGGACACAACTGAATTATGCGAAAGCATTTTAGAAATCTCAAAATTATAACAAAATAAACCGTATGAAAAATTTTAATACAATAATCGTATTTGGGTTACTTCAAATCCTTATTGGGCTTAATAGTTTTGTCGATATTGATAATTTAGAGCTCGATACTATTTCTAAAGATTTGATAAACACAGACTCAGAATTATTTTAACTTATTTCAAAAGCGACTAAATACGGAGATGATCCTTCGATAAATATTATTTGTTTGGATTATATTTATCCCTTTAAAATTATAATTTACGATACAAATCGCAATATTATTGGAAATAAAATTCTAATTAGAGAAAAGCAATTTAGTAATTTTCTTGGAAATTTAAATTCCAATCAATCCATTAGTATTAGTAATGCAATATGTGCAACTTTGGCTGGTGGAACTGTTTTTTTCAGTAATCAACTATCTTGAATTAAAGCTAGCAATTGATAGATGCTCCTAAGAAGACATTATCAATTTGCAACATATTGAATAATTTAACTGTAGTTTAGTTTCTAAAAAAGCACTATTTTTCGAACTAAATAATAACAAAGATTGTTTTTTACCATCCAAAGATGAATTGAAGTTAGTTTATGAAAAAATACAATTGCAAAGTTTAGGCTACTTTTCAAATTAAAGCATTTGACTACTAGTCAAATAGATGCAAATACTGTGCAAATTATCGATTTTAAAACTGGAACTGTTACGCCTCAAAATAAAATTCCCGTATTTAATAACATAAAAGCAAGGGCTAAAAGATATTTTTAAACTAAAGAAGACACTTTTCTAAATATTCATTTTATTGTCAACAGAAAACCTCATAAAATCGTGCATCGAGCAAAATAGAGTAGCACAAGAAGAGTTATACCATTTGTATAAAAAACCTCTTTTTGTGCTTAGTCTAAAATATTGCGCTAATGAAGCCGAAGCAGAGGATAATTTACATGATACCTTTATCGAAATTTTTACAAATATCAAAAAATATAAAGGCAAAGGTACATTTGAAGGTTGGATGAAGCGAATAGCTATAAATAAAGCTATAAATAGATACAAACAGACGTTTAAATGGATTCCTATTGAAGACAAACACAATCAGGATACAACAGTTGATGAAAACGATATTGATTTTGACTTAGATATAATTTTGCAGTTCATTCAAGAATTATCGCATCAGTATCGGTTAGTTTTTAGCCTATACGAACTTGACAACTATTCTCATCATGAAATTGCTGAAATGCTATCAATTTCAGCTAACACGTCAAAATCGAACTTACATCGCGCAAAATTAATATTGAAAGAAAAGATTAAGTTAAAACAGTGGAATGCTAATTACTCATTACCATATGGAAAATAAAAAAGACATAGGGGCTATCTTTAGAGAGCAAATTAATCACCTAGACAAATCTCCGAACGATGATGGATGGAATGCTATTCAGACCGCATTAGATCGAAAGAAAAAAAGAAAAGTTACTTATTTTTGGTTCTTAATTGTTTTAGTATTTTCTACTGGAATACTATCCTCATGGTTGATTTCATCCACTTCATTTCAAACAAATAAAATTTTCAATTTTGAAGAAAAGGAGATTATTATTGAAAAAAGTAACACCATTACTTCCAAAAAAAGAAATGAAAAAACTGATATTACCAATTCAATATCACAAAAAATTTCTTTAAGGTCTGATCAAAATTTTATTGGAAAAAGCGACACAAATAATATACTATCTGATAATTTATTTTTTTACAAATACTATTCAAATTCTGATAGAAAATCTAGTTCATCTATTTACAAAAAAAGTGCAACTACTGAAAAAAATTTAAAAATTGAAAAAACTAAATCAATACAGATAAATGAGGTAAGAAATAAATATTTGAGAAGCTCCAATCAATCCAATAATAAAACATCTTATTATAAGAAAAATAAATTTTCGTTACTTACATACTATCTCCCCATTTCAGACACAAGTAATATTGATAAAGCTTCGGCCTCAACCTCATTGTACCCTACAAAAAGTACAACTAATTTTTTAATGGATGCAGCGAATATTATCTCAAAAAGTCTTAATATCAAAAATGATAAAATAAATAATCAGGACAGTATACAGAAGAAAAAAATAGCTACAATAGTTTCCAAGAATGATACTATTTCTAAAATTACACATGAAAGTAAATTATATAGCATCTATATTTATAGCTCGTCAACATCTAACATATTTTCTAGTAAAAATTCAACGCTTGATAGTCGCTTAAATACAAATTCAAAAAAATCTAAAATAATTATTAATTACGGTTCATACGTTAATTATCAAGCAACTGAAAATTTAAGTATTCGCTTTGGATTTGGAAGAAATAAATCTGTTACTATCACAGAAAAAGCTTTGATAAACACTCCAAATTACTCCAATATTGAATATAAAGATGGTTTTTCAAATACATACATTTTTAACCAATCGAACAATTCTGAGTTTATGAAAATCATTCAAGAAATTTCATATTCAGAGATTCCAATAGAGATAAAATATAACATCATTAAACGTAAAATAGGACTAAATGCAATCATAGGATTAAACTACCTATTTATAAGTAACAACGAAGTTTCTGTTGCAACAAAAAGTGGCTATTTTGCCAAAATAGGAAAAACTTCACATCTATTAAGTAAAACTTTTGGGACAAATATTGGTATTGGTGTAGATTATAAAATTTCCCCAAGAATTAAAATTAATATTGAACCAATGCTCAAATACCAACTCAACAGCAAAAATAATCTAGAATCCAAAAACGTAATAAATCTAAATATTTTAACAGGAATGGAAATTTCTCTTTTTAGTCAAAAATAATTTTCTTGAAGCATAAAAAGTAAATTGCGTTAAAAATATCTTTTTTGTAACTTTTTTACAACCCCATACGTATAATCAATTGTACACTTAAAATTGAGGAGACAAAAACATGAGACAACTTAAAATCACCAAGCAGGTAACGAATCGTGAAACTGCATCATTAGACAAATATTTACAAGAAATTGGAAAAGTTGACCTTATAACTGCTGATGAAGAGGTAGAACTAGCACAAAAGATAAAAGCTGGGGATCAAAAAGCCCTAGAAAAATTGACAAAAGCCAATTTACGTTTTGTTGTTTCGGTGGCTAAACAATATCAAAATCAAGGACTGACTCTTCCTGATTTAATTAATGAAGGGAATTTAGGTTTGATAAAAGCAGCACAACGTTTTGATGAAACACGTGGTTTCAAATTCATTTCGTATGCTGTTTGGTGGATTCGTCAATCGATTCTTCAAGCTCTGGCTGAACAATCTCGTATCGTTCGTTTGCCATTAAACAAAATTGGTTCTATCAATAAAATCAACAAAATGTACGCTTTATTAGAGCAATCTAACGAGCGCCCACCGTCTGCTGAGGAAATTGCAAAAGAACTTGACATGACCGTAAATGACGTAAAAGAGTCTATGAAAAACTCTGGTCGTCACCTATCAATGGATGCACCTCTTGTAGAAGGAGAAGATTCAAACCTTTATGACGTTTTACGTTCCGGTGAATCTCCTAATCCAGATAGAGAGTTAATCCACGAATCCTTGCGTACCGAAATCGAGCGTTCTTTAGAGACATTGACTCCAAGAGAGGCTGATGTAGTTCGTTTGTACTTTGGCCTTGGCGATCAACACCCAATGACATTAGAGGAAATTGGTGAAACTTTCGACCTAACTCGTGAGCGTGTACGTCAAATTAAGGAAAAAGCAATCCGAAGATTGAAACACACTTCAAGAAGTAAAATACTAAAAACCTATTTAGGATAAAAATAGTCTAAGGTCATAAAGTCTAAAGTTTTAAAGTCAGCGTACTTTATGACTTTAGATTTTTAAACTTTGTGACTAATAAAAGTAACGACGGTCTGATTAACTGTTCGTTTTTTGATTGATGATTGAAACCTCGGCTGATTACCGAGGTTTTATTTTTTCAATAAAATCACGGTCTGTTCTCCGCCGCAACGGATCGGGCTTAGCTTAGCTCTGTTCGACTTTCATTCTCGAGTCCGGAGTTTTATTTTTTTAAATCGGAATTGCTTTAACTTTTCACTTTTCACTATTCACTTTTCACTATTCACTATTATGGCGTAACCCTCCGTAAAAACTTCGGGTCAGGCTATCGGCTGTATCTCTCCGCTACGCTGCGAGGATGCCGCCTCTATCCCTTGCGCGCAATGTACGGACAACTCGCGAGTTGTCCCTTCTAAAAAAACTTTCACTAATTGCTGTAAAAAAACTACTTTTGCACAAACAACACAAACTGTAAAGATGCATTGCAGTGCGTCTCTACGTAACAACTACACAATGAAGAATACACTTATTGCACCATCAGTGCTTGCTGCCGATTTTGGAAACCTACAACGCGACATCGAAATGATCAACAACAGTGAAGCCGATTGGTTTCATATTGACATCATGGACGGCGTTTTTGTACCAAACATTTCATACGGAATGCCGGTTCTTGAAGCCATAAACCGTCATGCAAAAAAAACCATTGACGTTCACTTGATGATTATCGATCCAGATCGTTACATAAAAACTTTTGCCGACTTAGGAGCAAATATTCTGAGCGTACATTATGAAGCTTGTACGCATCTTCACAGAACGCTACAAGCCATTAAAGCAGAAGGAATGAAAGCTGGCGTCGCAATTAACCCACACACTAATATTGACTTACTAGAAGAGGTAATTAATGATATTGACTTGGTCTGTATTATGAGTGTCAATCCAGGTTTTGGAGGACAATCATTTATCGAAAACACTTACGGGAAAGTTGAAAAACTAAAAGCATTAATACTTAAAAAAGGAGCTACCACACTTATTGAAGTAGACGGTGGTGTAACTAGTAAAAATGCAAAACAATTAGTCGAAGCAGGAGCAGATGTACTTGTAGCCGGAAGTTTTGTTTTTAAAGCAGAAAACCCAACTCAAACGATACTTGATTTAAAGAAGCTAACAAACTTCTAATAAAAAATGGTGCTCATAGCACCATTTTTTGTTTTTATTATCTTTCTTGAAAATTAATCATTCTTGAAACATGAGTGTATAGCACAGGATGTAAGCTTCTAAAAATCTGTGGAGTTTCATAAAAATGCTCCAACACCACCGATATAAACTCAAATTGATTTTCATACGCATACTCCCTGAAATAGTCTTTTTCAGTTAATTCATTATTTAAAAAAGGATCGTTATAATATTTTATGACTTCATTAAATTCATCAAAAAATATAATAGCACTTGGATCGTTACTTCGTAAACAATGAAAATGCAACACATGCGAAAACTCATGTAAGCCCAAATTAATATTATCATTTGATGACGTATGTCCTAGTAAAAAATCTTCCCAAGAAATAGCAATCACCTTCATTCTAGGATTAAATTCTCCTTTATGATGTGTTTCATTCACAGTAGAATAGTAACTAGAAGGATAAATTATTATTTTATCAAATAAAGTAATTAAGTACTTCCTCATGCCAAAAGTTAGCATCACGTAAGTTCCGGCAATCAATATTTGCATTTGTTCTGAAATTTCAATTTCCTTTCCTATGAACTCATAATGCATTAGAAAATCTTTTACCCGATGTTCGAAATACGTTTTCCTTTTTGGAGAAAGTCTATTGTAAAAATGAAAATCATCAGCTAAAATTTGGCGCTCGCTTGGTCTTAATTTCTTAGTAAAAGGATACCAATGCACATAAAGTGGTTTATTAAAAAGAAACACATAGGTTGGTTCAACCACTCTGAAAATAAGAAGTACAAGGAAAAATGTTCCAAAAAGTATAAAGAAAAAAATTTGTAATAACATATTACAGTTTCGCTTTAAAATAAAAAATGCTCCAAAACAATCTCAAGGAAACTTGATTTTTTGAAGCATTTTTAATTGAGTTTGTGACCGCGACAGGGTTCGAACCTGCAACCCTCAGAGTCGAAATCTGATATTCTATCCAGTTGAACTACGCAGCCATTTTATTTAAGATTTTTGATTAACGATTTTAGATTTGTGATATAAAATCGTTAATCTTGAATCATAAAATTTATGTCAATAATTTTTTCACGATAGTGGATATTGTTTTTCCTTCAGCAGTTCCACCTAATTGCGCAGCTGCTAATCCCATAACTTTCCCCATTGATGCTATTCCTGCCGCACCTGTTTCGGTTATGATTTTTGCAATTACAGCTTCAACTTCTGCTTCACTTAATTGTGCTGGTAAGAATTTTTCGATTACTGCAATCTGTGCCAATTCTGGCTCAGCTAAATCTAATCGATTTTGTTCTGTAAAAATTCGAGCACTTTCCTTGCGTGTTTTTACTAATCTTTGTAACAACTTCACTTCATCATCTTCGGAGATTTCTTCCTTAGATCCTGTTGCAGTTTGCGCTAATAGGATTTCAGATTTAATAGCCCTCAAAGATTCTAATGCAACGGTATCTTTAGCTCTCATGGCGGTTTTCATTTCGTCCATGATTTTTACTGATAAACTCATATTCTTTATTGTTAATTTGGTTAATCGATTGTTTATTGAATCGATTGTTAAAAAGCTAATTATCAAAATGACTACTTTTTTTGCCCCAGATGGAAGTGGAAAGCCTTTTTGAGAGGAACTATATTTTTTATTGAACTAGAAAAGCGACTAAAAGAAGCTCTTTCTTGTTCCTATAAAAAAATAGTTGCGATAAAAAGCTTAAAACGACAGCTGGACTAAGGCCCGACAAAATTAAAGAAATTTAATGTAATTAACAATAAATTGCTTTGTTGCTCGAAACAAAAAAATAACCCGAAAATGCTATAGATTTTCGCCCTACCTCATGTTGGTTTGAGTTAGTTAATCTACGTTGTCATGCAAATACGAGTTGTTTGAACGCAACTGCAAATCGTTATTGCTGTCTGTTCCTACAGAAATTCTCGAATTTGTAGTTGTAGCTTGATGAGTTGAAATGTCTATTCCCAATCTTTTGTAAGCGGGTTCTTTTTCATATTCATCAATTTTAGAAATATTGTTATGAAACTTATAATTAAATTCTTTTAATTTTTTTCTTCTTTCATCTGCTCTCATTCGCAATGATTCCTCGATTGTCATTTCCATAGGAGAAATAGCCCCTAAGTCAACTACTTCATTTACAGCTGTGTCCAGTTGTTTCAATGTGATATTCAACTCAGCTGGAACAACAATTTCTGGAGTTTTAGCAACTGGCTTCGCCATGAAATCCGGTTCAGGATCCATGTATTCCTCAAGAGAATATTTGATAATTCCATTTTCAGTCAACTCTGTCACTGGAACAAATTGAACTGCTTCATTTACTTTGATTTCGCGAGTTTCATTTGTCAATTCAAACATTATCTTATTTTCTTCAACTTGTGCTACCGGTTCTGCTTTGAAAAGTGGCAAATCAAAAGAGAAAGTCGTTTGCTCTTGTCTTTCGATAACTTTTGGCTGAACTGCTTTTACTTCTGCTACTGGAGATGAAATTGTAAAATCGATATCAGTAATAGGAGAAACAATTTCGAAAGTCACGTCTAAATTTTTAATAAACTCAGACATTACCATCAATTCTTCTTTATTAATAGTTGGTGATATTACCACTGGTTCAGGAGCAACAACCGTATCTTCTAATAAATCAAAAACTATTCTTTCCTTTGAATTTGAAGCTTGTGATTCTGTATTTAAATCAAAAGCTGCAACCGTTTTACTACTCAGATTATGAACACTTCTTTGCTCATCTTCTAAGGTGTGTATGATTTTTTTTGGTTCTGTATTTACAATTTCGTTCTGTTGTTCAATATCAAAACCTGTAGCAATAATGGTTACTGCAATAGTATCTCCTAGTGATTCGTCTTCACCAACCCCCATGATAATATTGGCATTATGTCCTGCTTCAGCTTGAATATGATCATTGATTTCTCCAATTTCGTCAATTGTAATTTCATTGGTTCCAGAAACGATAAGCAACAATACGTTTTTGGCGCCAGTGATTTTATTATCATTTAATAACGGAGAATCTAAAGCAGCAACAATAGCTTCCTTAGCTCTATTTTCACCAGAAGAAACAGAAGATCCCATAATAGCCGTTCCGCTATTATACAATACTGTTTTAGCATCTCTTAAATCGATATTTTGAGTGTAATGATGCGTAATAACTTCAGCAATACCTCTAGAGGCTGTTGCCAAAACTTCATCCGCTTTTGAAAATCCTGCTTTGAAACCAAGATTTCCGTATACTTCTCTTAATTTATTGTTGTTGATAACGATTAAAGAGTCAACTTGTTTGCGTAATTTTTCAATACCAATTAACGCTTGTTCCTGACGTACTTTCCCTTCAAATAAGAAAGGCAACGTCACGATCCCAACTGTAAGAATATCTCTTTCTTTGGCTAATTGTGCAATAACAGGTGCGGCTCCAGTTCCTGTTCCTCCGCCCATTCCGGCGGTGATGAATACCATTTTAGTATTTCTATCCAACATTTTTTCAATCTCGGAAATACTTTCAATAGCCGATTGCTGTCCTACATCTGGATTTGCTCCAGCACCAAGTCCTTCTGTCAAATGTACTCCCAACTGAATTTTGTTGGGCACGGAACTACTTTGTAAAGCTTGAGAATCCGTGTTACACACGATGAAATCTACGCCTTTAATTCCTTGCTTGAACATGTGGTTTATTGCATTACTACCGCCTCCACCTACACCAATAACTTTTATTACATTTGATTGGTTCTTTGGTAAATCAAATGAAATACTTCCAAATTCTGAGTTGCTCATCATTTTATTTGGTTTTTGATATTTATTATTATTTTTTATTTTTATTTCTTTTTACTTGGGGCAAAAAGGAAAAAAAAAAACAATATTCTTTATTACTTCTAAATTACTCTGCATTATCTAAGAAATCCTTGATCTTGTCTACGTAACGATCAAAGAAATTTCTTTGTATCCTGTTTACAGTAGAGTTGTGTTTCTCATTTGGGTTTTGATCCTCGTCCTCCTCATTTTCAATACCTTTATTTACTACCGGGTTTTGAACAACTGCCTGTCTGTATACAGGAGCTTTAGGTTGTTCTACAGCGTCTACTCGCACAGCACTATGCGTTTTATTCTCAATGCTTTTCATCACCAATCCAACTGCTGTTGCGTACAAAGGACTTGAAATTTCCTCATCTGAATTTCCGGCTAAATGTTCGTTTGGATATCCTATTCTCGTATCCATTCCGGTAATATATTCTACTAACTGCTTGATGTGTTTTAATTGTGCCCCTCCACCAGTAAGTACAATTCCAGCTATGAGTTTTTTGCGGGGATCTTCATGTCCGTATGCTTTCACTTCTGTAAAAACTTGGTCAATAATTTCCACCACTCTAGCATGGATGATTTTAGAAAGGTTTTTTAAGGAAATCTCTTTTGGCTCTCTCCCTCTTAATCCCGGAATAGAAACAATTTCATTGTCTTTATTTTCTCCTGGCCAAGCTGATCCAAATTTAACTTTCAACAATTCGGCTTGTTTCTCTATTATGGAGCAACCCTCTTTGATATCATCAGTGATCACATTTCCTCCAAAAGGAATTACTGCTGTATGACGAATAATACCATCTTTAAAAATGGCCAAATCTGTCGTACCACCACCGATATCAATCAATGCAACACCAGCTTCTTTTTCTTCCTGACTCAAAACAGCATCTGCCGAAGCTAATGGTTCTAATGTCAAACCAGATAATTCGATACCTGAACTTTGAATGCATCTGCCTACATTCCTGATCGATGACGCTTGCCCTACAACAACATGAAAACTAGACTCTAATCTTCCGCCATACATCCCTATAGGTTCTTTGATTTCAGATTGTCCGTCAATTTTAAATTCTTGTGGTAAGACATGTATAATTTCCTCGCCAGGCAACATTGCCAATTTATTTACTTGATCAATCAATAGCTGTATGTCATTCCCACCAATTACCTCTTCGGGATTGTTTCTACTGATATAATCGGTGTGTTGAATACTGCGGATGTGTTGTCCCGCGATACCTACCACAACATCTTTTATTTTATATCCAGAATTATTTTCGGCCTCTTGAATCGCTTGTTGAATGGATTGTATGGTTTGAGTAATGTTATTAACAACACCTCTTGCCACGCCTAGACTTTTGGATTTGCCTACACCTAAAATTTCTAATTTACCGTACTCATTTTTCTTGCCTATCATGGCAACTATTTTAGTTGTCCCAATATCTAGACCTACTGCAATATTCTCTTTTTCCATTATCTATTATTTAGTGCAAACTACTTGATCCGTAAATCGAAGGTCAATTTTTTTATATTTATATAACGAACTATCTAAAACTGCTTTTTGAAAAAAAGCTTTGTAATTCTTTAATTTACGCTCCACATTAATCATTCTGCCAAAATCGATTTGGTAATCAAAATTTCTATTGAGCATTTTTAAACTTCCGTTAGGCATAATTTGAATTCCGATGATGTTTTTTTTTAAAAACGCATCGTCATAAATTAAGCGTAACAAATTGGATAAATCTTCGTTATTTTTTTTATTAATTCCCCCTGAAACAAGTGGAACTCTAGCTGTAAAATTACTTGACAATGACATTTTATTTCCTTCATAATCAATATAAAAAGAACTGTTATTGTCAAAAACTCTAGCAATAGGAGTCTTTTGTTTTACCACTGCTTTTAACACACCATCAACACTCACAAATACATCTGATTTTTCAATCATCTCTTGTGCGTTGAGCGTTTTTTCTAGTGTATTCAAATCTAAATTAACTTTTTGAATGCTAGATGCGTCTTTTTTATTTTCTATCAACAATTTATTAACCGTTTCTTGCTTCAAAAAAAGTGCGTCATTTCCTTCAAAAAAAACAATGGATTTAGTCAATTTTCTATTTTCATTTCGATTTGACGTAAATGAAAATAAAAAAATCACTAGCACAAACATCAGTATTAATCGAATATTTGTCCAATTAAATAGTTTCATTTATCGCTTTTTTAATAGATGGTACTAATTCTCCAATATCTCCTGCTCCTATTGTCACAATTATTGCTGCATCACTTTCTAAAATGCTTGCAATCAAATCGTCTTTAGCTACTATTTTTTTATTGGTATTTATCATTTTACCCATCAACCATTGTGAGTTTATTCCTTCCATTGGCAATTCACGGGCTGGATAAATATCCAAAACAATAATTTCATCAAAGGCCGATAAACTTTTAGCAAAATCATCAGCAAAATCTCTCGTTCTACTAAACAAATGAGGCTGGAAAATGGCCAACACTTTTTGATTTGGATACAACTCTCGAACTGCTTGATGCACCGCATTAATTTCTGTTGGATGATGCGCATAATCATCAATATATACCTTGACATCTGTTTTAATCTGATATGAAAATCTTCTTTTAATTCCCTTAAATGATGCAATGGCTTTTGCAATAGCATCGGTTGGGGTGCCAAATAATTTTGCCATTGCGATAGCCATTAAAGCATTCATTAAATTATGTCTTCCGGGTAAACCAAAATACAAATCTTGGATTATTTCCGTAGGCGTTTGTACATCAAAAACATAGCTACCATTTCCTATTCTAACATTAAAAGCCTTAAAAACCGCATCTTCATTAACGGCACAGGTTACGCCTTCTAGTGGCAATTCTTTTGTTATGAAAAGATTGCTTTTGTCTTCAATTTTAGATGCAAATTCAACAAAAGATTCCTCGATTGCTTCACTGGTTCCATAAATATCCAAGTGATCTGCATCCATAGAAGTTATGCACGCAATATTGGGATGCAAGTGCAAAAACGAACGATCAAATTCATCTGCTTCAACAACGGTCACCGTTTTGCCGCTTCCTATTAAATTCGAATTATAATTCTCAACAATACCACCAATAAAAGCGGTAACATCTGCTCCACTCTCCTGTAATATATGTCCTAAAATACCTGAAGTAGTCGTTTTACCATGCGTTCCAGCAACGGCAAAACAAAAAGTATCTTTGGTGATTATTCCTAAAACCTCCGCTCTTTTTTTTACTTGAAAGTCTCTTTCTAAGAAATAATTCCACTCTGAATGTGTCTTCGGAACTGCTGGTGTAATGATAACCAACGTATTTTCTAAATAAAAATCTTTAGGAATTGCATTTATATCATCTTCAAAATGAATTGAAATACCACTTTCAATCAATTCATTTGTAAGTATAGATGGCGTTTTATCGTACCCAGAAACTTTCTTCCCCAGATTCTTGAAATAACGAGCCAAATTACTCATCCCAATCCCTCCGATTCCGATAAAATAGACGTTATGTATTTGATTTAGGTTCATTTCTCTTTTATTGAAAGATTTATAAATTTAATGATTGAAAGATTAAGTATATTCCAAATAATATTGACATGCAACCAGCGATATAACCTCTTGGACCTTGATAACTTTTTACTCTATACTCTTTTTCTTTTCTTCTCTTTTTATATTCATAACTAATAATTAAAACGCCAATTAGAAAACAGATTAAACCAACAAAAACATCTTTCATATTCATTTAATCAACTTTACAATTTCATCAACAATTTGTTTTGTTGCTTCGGGCATAGCCAATGCTTTTATATTTTCACTCAATTGATTTTGTTTTCCCTGATCTTTCAGTAAGACTTCAAAAACAAGGCCGAATTGTGCATCAAGTTCTACTTCTTTCAACATTAACGCTCCTTTTTTATCGACTATGGCTTTCGCATTTTTAGTTTGGTGATCTTCAGCTACATTAGGTGACGGAATAAAAATTACTGGTTTGCCCACAATGCACAACTCTGAAACAGATGAAGCACCAGCGCGCGAAATAACAATATCTGCCGCCGCATACACTAAATCCATTCTTTCAATAAAAGCAACTACCTGAACATGTGTGGAATTGTATTTTTTATACTCTTCTAAATACAACTTTCCGCATTGCCAAATCACTTGAACATTTTGAGAAAGCATATTTGCCAACTCTTTTTCGATTAATTGATTGACTCTTCTTGCTCCAAGACTGCCTCCAAGAACCAACACTGTTTTTTTATTTGAATCTAAATTAAAGTACCGAATCGCATCTTCTCTTTTGCTTTCGATATCAATTAAATCCTGACGCACTGGATTTCCAGTTAGTATCATTTTCTCTTTTGGAAAAAAACGTTCGAGATTTTCGTAAGCCACACAAATTCTATTGGCTTTTTTACTCAATAGTTTATTGGTAATGCCTGGAAAAGAATTTTGCTCCTGAATTACTGTCGGAATTCCCGCGATTGCAGCTACTTGTAATAACGGGCCACTTGCAAAACCCCCTGTTCCAATAACCACATCGGGCTTAAACTGTTTGATTATGGTTCTGGATTTTAATAAGCTTGAAAGCAACTTAACCGGAAATAGCGCATTGTCAAATGTCAGTCTGCGCTGTAATCCTGAAATCCAAAGACCTATTATTTTATAGCCTGCCTGAGGTACTTTTTGCATTTCCATTTTATCTTGGGCACCTACAAAAAGAAATTCTGCATCTGGAAAACGTGCCTTTAATTCATTTGCAATAGCAATTGCAGGATAGATATGTCCTCCCGTTCCGCCACCACTTAATATGAATTTATACTGTTTCATTTTATTAATTTCTAATTTTCTAAAACAACTTATTTATTTAAAACCGCTTGCATTGGATTTTTAGCTTTATCTTCAATCGAATAATTACCTACTGCAACTTGTTCCTCGTCATCCTCCATAGCCCTATCAATTAATTTTTGAAGCGCTTCTTCTCTTTTGGCTGCATCTTTAGATTCCTGTACAATTTCTTCTTCTTTTTTGGTAACATTAATTATGATTCCAAGGGCAAAACAAGTCATCCAGATGGAGCTTCCTCCACTACTGATTAAAGGCAATGTCTGTCCAGTAACAGGTAACAATTCTACTGCAACTGCCATATTTACCATTGCCTGAAATATCATGGGAAAACCCAATCCCACGACTACTAATTTTCCAAACAGGGAATTAGCTTTATGCGATGCTATTACAAATCGAAACAACAATAATAAATACAACGCCAATACTCCTAAACCGCCTACAAGTCCATATTCTTCGATGATTATGGCAAAAATAAAATCGGAAGAAGATTGCGGTAAAAAGTTCTTTTGAACACTTTTACCAGGACCTAATCCATATATTTTACCCGAAGCTATAGCAATTTTAGCCTTCTCTATTTGATAATCATCTTCATCGGGTTTATCGCTTGTAAAATTATCAATACGGCTAATCCATGTATCTACACGATTGGGGAAAGCATCTGGAAATGCTTTGGCAATCAAAATAAAAAACGTGAGAAATACAATTCCAGATCCTACAACAATTCCAATATATCGCAGCGGATATTTCCCAATAAAAACCAACATCAATACCATTGAAAAAATTAATGCCGTTGTTGAGAAATTTGCAGGAAGAATAAATATTAACGTAATGAATACAGGCAACCAGAGCTCCCAAATGGAGGACTTAAAAGTAATAGGAACTGTTCTAGTCTTAGATAAATAGCGTGCAACAAAAATAAATAATACCATTGCTGCCAATGTAGAAGTTTGAAATGTAACCCCTATAAATGGGACTTGAATCCAACGACTTGCGTTGGCACCAGCAATTACGGTTCCCTTAATTAAGGTGTAGGCCAATAAAATCCATACAATATAAAGTGCTCCTTTAGAAATAGCTTTAAAATAGTGATAGGGTACTTTATGCACCATAAAAATAATTCCAAAACCAATACAAATATGCACGATGTGCTTCACCAAATACCCTAATGTATTTCCGGTTCCTTGACCAATATAAGCCAGGTTACTACTAGCGCTAAAAACAGGCATAAAGGAAAACAAGGCCAATAAGGCCACAAATGACCAAATCCCTTTATCTCCTTTTAGATTGTTTATTAGTTGTTTCATTCTTTCTTTTGTTTATAATTTTCTTTGTTTAAAGTTTAAGGTTCACCAACTCCAAACGAAGAGAATCTTTATAAATTTTTAACCGCTTGTTTAAATTGTTTTCCTCTGTCTTCATAGCTTTCAAATAAATCGAAACTAGCACAAGCTGGTGACAATAATACAGTATCTCCTTTTTCTGATAATCGTTGTGCCATTTTCACAGCATCGCTCATATTATCTACCTCAATCATCATGTCTACAACATTACCAAAAACATCAATGATCTTTTTATTATCCACACCAAGGCAAATAATAGCTTTCACTTTCTCACGAACCAATGACATTAATTCGTTATAATCATTTCCTTTATCAACACCTCCTACAATCCAAACCGTTGGTGTGTTCATACTGTCTAATGCAAAAAAAGTAGCGTTTACATTTGTTGCTTTAGAATCGTTGATGTATTGAATGTTTTGAATTTTCAATACTTTTTCAAGACGGTGCTCAACACCCTGAAAATTAGATAAACTTTCACGTATTGTAGATTTTCTAATCTGCATCAATTTTGCCACAGAGGTTGCTGCCATTGCGTTTTTCATATTGTGTTTCCCTTCTAAGGCAATGTATTCCGTGTCCATTGTAAATTCTTCTTGATTGATTGAAATTTCCATTTTGTTGTTTTTTATGTAGGCTCCTTCACCGAATGTTTTTGTCAATGAAAAAGGAATTAATTTGGCTTTTGTTGTATTTGTTTTTAACCACTCTGCGATAGCTTCATCATCGGCATCATAAATTAGGTAATCTTCCTCGGTTTGATTCATCGTTATTCTAAACTTTGCATCAATGTAATTTTCATACTTGTAATCGTATCGATCTAAATGATCCGGACTAATATTGGTAATAATGGCAATATGTGGCTTAAAATTCACGACTCCATCAAGTTGAAAACTACTCAGCTCCAGCACATAAAAATCATATTTGTTATCTGCAATTTGCCAGGCAAAACTCTTTCCTATGTTTCCTCCTAGCCCAACATTTAATCCAGCTGATTTTAATACATGATAGGTCAGCATTGTCGTTGTTGTCTTTCCGTTACTACCTGTAATTCCTATTATGGTAGCATCCGTAAAAGGCGCTGCAAACTCAATTTCAGACAATACTGGAATTCCTTTTTCAATAAGCTTCTTCACTATTGGAGATTTATCTGGAATACCAGGACTTTTCATAACTACATCTGCATTCAAAATCAAATCTTCGGTATGCTTTTGCTCTTCCCAAGCTATTCCATTAATGATAAGAACCTCTTTGTAATTCCCTTTTATCTTTCCGAAATCAGATACAAAAACTTCATATCCTTTTTTCTTACCCAAAATAGCGGTTCCAATGCCACTTTCTCCTCCACCTAAGATTACTAGCCTCATGTTATCGTAATTTTAAAGTAACAATTGATAAAATGGCCAGCATAATCGCAACAATCCAAAAACGGGTAACAATTTTGCTTTCGTGATAGCCTTTCTTCTGATAATGATGATGCAAAGGCGACATTAGAAATATTCTTCGGCCTTCGCCAAAGCGTTTCTTGGTGTATTTGAAGTAACTTACTTGTAATACCACAGATAAATTTTCGACCAGAAAAATCCCGCACAATAAAGGGATCAGCATTTCTTTTCGGACAGCAATTGCCAAAACAGCGATAATACCTCCTATGGTTAAACTTCCTGTATCACCCATAAAAACCGATGCTGGATAGGAATTGTACCAAAGAAATCCAATTAATGATCCTACAAAAGCGGCTATAAAAACTGTCATTTCCCCAGAATTTGGGATGTACATAATATTTAAATAATTAGAAAAAATTATATTTCCAGAAACAAACGTAAATATTCCTAACGCCAGAACTGAAACGGCCGAAGTACCTG
This sequence comes from Flavobacterium sp. DT2-2, assembly GCA_051990185.1. GTDB lineage: Bacteria > Bacteroidota > Bacteroidia > Flavobacteriales > Flavobacteriaceae > Flavobacterium. The sequence goes on from JAFCUE010000016.1 coordinate 17,867, forward strand.
CAGCAAGTCCATCAATACCATCCGTTAAATTGGCGCCATTAGACACCGCAGTAATAATAAAAATAACAACTGGAATAAAAATCAACCAAGCCCATTTTTCATATCCTTCGCCAGTCCACGCTAATAATTCAGCATAATCAAATTCATTATTTTTAAAGAATGGAATGGTAGTGGCCGTAGATTTCTCCTCGGTTAGCGCAGGCTGAATGACGGTTTCTGTCGTTACTTTAAAAATATCTGAGGTAGATGTATCTGTACGTACGGTAACACTTGGACTAAAATAAAGAACAGTACCGACAATTATACCCAGACCAACTTGCCCTACCACTTTGAATATCCCTTTTAAACCGGCTTTATCTTTCTTGAAAATTTTGATATAATCATCTATAAAACCAATTGTCCCCATCCATAGTGTAGTTACAATGAGCAAGACAATATATATGTTGTGTAATTTTGCGAAAAGAAAAACCGGTACCAGAGTCGCAAATATGATAATCAATCCTCCCATTGTTGGCGTGCCCGCTTTTTCATTTTGACCTGCTAAACCAAGTTCCCGAACGGTTTCACCCACTTGCTGACTTTGCAAAAAACGAATAATTCTTTTACCGTAAATGGTAGACAACAACAAAGAAAAAAGTAGTGCTAATGCTGATCTAAAAGTGATGTACTGGAAAACACCTGTTCCAGGAACATCTAATATTTTGTCTAAATATTCAAATAAATAGTATAGCATATATCTTGGTTTATTTGGTTAATTATTGATTTGTTACTTCTTAAATTGATAATTGACTATTTTTTAATAAATATTTCAATTGTCCATTTAATTTTTATTTTCCTATTTGCTCTAAAATTTCCTTTACTGTTTCCATATCATCAAAATGATGACGAATACCATTTATTTCTTGGTACGTTTCGTGCCCTTTCCCGGCAATTAAAACAATATCATTAGGCTGAGCCAATTGACATGCAGTTTTAATGGCTTGCTTTCTATCCGTTATGGTCAACATTTTTTTATAATTCTGAGGGGCAACGCCTAATTCCATTTCGGCAATAATAACTTCTGGGTCTTCATTTCTTGGATTATCGGATGTGAAAATTGCCTTATCACTCAAATCAGATGCTATACCAGCCATAATTGGTCGCTTAGTTTTATCTCTATTTCCTCCACAACCCACAACCGTAATTAATTGTTCGTTTTTTGTACGAATGTCATTAATGGTTTTCAGTACATTTTCTAAGGCATCTGGAGTATGTGCATAATCAACAATCGCAGTAATATTTGAAGCAGAAACAATAAATTGAAAACGTCCTGAAACACTTTCTAAATCGGATAACAATCGAAGTACTTCCAGACTATCCATTCCAAGTTCTACCGCAGTACCATAAATCGCCAATAAATTATAAGCATTAAATGTTCCTATCAATTTTACCCAAACCTCATTTCCGTTTATTTTCAATAACAAACCTGACAATTGATTTTCCAGAATCTGTGCTTTATAATCCGCATACGATTTTAAGGCATAAGTCAATTTTTTTGCCACAGTATTCTGTACCATCACCTGCCCATTTTTATCATCAATATTAGATAATGTAAAGGCCGTTTTAGGCAAATTATCGAAAAAGGATTTTTTTACATCTCTGTATTCTGCAAACGTGGGGTGATAATCCAAATGATCGTGAGACAAATTGGTAAAAATACCGCCAACAAAATGCAGTGCTTCCGTTCTTTTTTGATGAATTCCATGAGAACTTACTTCCATAAAACAGTATTCAACACCGTTCTCAACCATTTCATTCAAATACTGATTTATTGTAATTGAATCTGGAGTTGTGTGCGTCGCTTTATATTCAATATCGTCAACCAAAATTTTAACTGTCGAAAGTAATCCTACTTTAAAACCAGCCTTTTTAAATAACTGATACAACAGTGAAGCGACAGTTGTTTTACCATTTGTTCCCGTAATTCCAACTAATTTTAAGTTTTGTGATGGATCACCATAATAATTGGCAGCCATAAATGCCAAAGCTGAATTTGTATCTTTTACCCGCACATAGGTAATCCCACTAGCAATATGATCTGGAAATGTATCACAAATGATAGCTTTAGCTCCTTGTTGAATTGCTTTTTCTATAAAATCATGACCGTCACTAATAGTACCACGAATAGCCACAAAAATATCATTAGATTCGACTTTTCTAGAATCAAAATTCATTTTATTAACCGCTACATCTGTAGAACCTTGTACCGCTTCGATAGCTACTTTGTATAATATTTCCTTTAATATACTCATGATAATTCCAATAAAATCGTTGCATTTTTATCTAAATTCTGCCCTGCTTGCACCGATTGTTTTTTAACTTTTCCTACTCCAATCACTTTTACTTTCAGACCTAAATTGCCTAATAAAGCCACAGCATCCATTCCTGACATTCCTTTAAGATTGGGAATAAATCTTTGCTTTTTCTGAGATTTAGCATAATAGGATTCATAGTTATCTTCTTGTTTCGCAATCTTTTTATTCAAATTTTTAATCTCATTTGTTGAAGGTGCATCGGTAAAAATTTTTTGTGCAATTCTTTTAAAAACCGGACCAGCAACATCTGCACCATAATAGTTATTGAGTGCTGTACTTGGTTTATGCACAACAACTATACACGAATATTTAGGTTCATCAGCAGGAAAGTAACCCACAAAAGAAGAGGCGTAATATTTTCCAACTCCTCCAGCCTTTCCGTAATTTACCGCCGCTGTTCCTGTTTTTCCGGCCATTGAAAAATCCTTAGAATATAATTTAGAAGCCGTTCCTTTTTTAACTACGTTGGCTAAAACCGCTTTTAATTTTAAAATTGTCTCGGGAGAGCAAACTCTTGGATTTAAGACTTCCTTTTCATATTTTTTGATCGTTTTATTCCATTCTTTAATTTCAGAGACAAACTGCGGCTTAACCATTTCGCCATTATTAGCCACCGCATTATAAAAAGCCAACGTTTGCATAGGTGTAATCGAAACTCCATAACCAAAAGCCATCCAAGGAAGCGAAATTTTTGACCAGTGCTTATCACTTGGTTGCGGAATATATGGTCTTCCCTCACCTTTAATAGAAAGTCCGAGTGGTTTGTTCAATCCAAAATTATTAAGGTGATTGACAAAAGTTGAAGGTTCGTTTTTGTAGGCGTTGTACACAGCTTGCACCAAAACGGTGTTGGAAGACACTTCAAAACCACGCCCTAAAGAAATTTTACCATATCCACCTGTATGTGAGTCTCTCACTTTGCGTCCGAAATACGTGATTTCTCCACCTTTACTGTCGAAAACAGTGCTTGTATCTGCTTTTATATCTTCAAAGAGTGCCATTAGATCCGCCAATTTATAAGTAGAACCTGGCTCATGCGATTCAGCTACTGCATAATTTGTAGTTTCATAGTACGTGCCATCATTCGCTCTTCCTAAATTCGAAATTGCTTTTACATGACCCGTTTTAGTCTCCATCACCACCACGCAACCATGATCCGCTTCATACAATTCTAACTGTTTTAGTAGTGCATGATGTGCAATATCCTGAATGTAAACATCAATTGTAGATATAACATCATATCCGTCTTGAGGATCAATTTCGTTAACATCGCGAATGGGTTTCCACTGTCCTTTTGCTATTTTTTGTTTTAATATTTTACCGTCTTTACCGTTCAAATAGTTTCGAAAAGCCCACTCAATACCTTTTCCATCATACGATTGTCCGTTTGAAGTCCGCTCGTAACCAACGGTACGTTCTGCGATTTTTCCAATTGGATGCTCTCTTACCGTTTCTTGTTGAATGATAATTCCGCCTTTATAGGCTCCTAATTTAAATAATGGAAAACCTTTAATTTTAAAATATTGGGTATAACTCAATTTGCGAGCAATCAGATAATATCGATTTTTATTGGCTCTTGCTTTTCGCAGTTCATTTTCAAAAAAATTAGAAGATTTTCCTAAAACCGTTGCTAATGAATCCGATAACAATTTTACATTTTTTTCGAATGCCTCTGATTTAGGGGCGACCGCATCAAAACGTATTTCATAATTGGGAATAGAAGTAGCCAAGAGACTGCCATCAGCAGAATAAATATTCCCTTTATTAGCAGGAATCACAAAATTCTTAACCGTCCTTTCCTTGGCTAATTTCCTGTAATAATCGCCCTCAACCCACTGGATATTAGTCAATTTTACAGCAATCGCAATAGCCATCAAAAAGATAGCGCATGCAACGAGATAAATTCTGTACGATATGTATTTATCTTCTACTGCCATAATTTTTTGAAAAAGCTTTTTTCTTCTTCTTTTTTAACTTTTATCTTTACAGGAGGAACTGTTGAGGGAAAAATTTCTTTTTCTATCATTTTTTGAGAAACAGTAGACTCCATTTTTAATTTCATTAGTTCAGAGCGCCTGTCTACAAATTCAGAACGTAATTCTTTAACCTGATTTGTCAACTCAGCAATCCTAAATACTTTTTGCTCAAATCGCTGCGTATTAGCAATCATTATAATTGCAAGAAGAATTATAAAAACGATAAAACGCCAGTTTTTTACCGCATCATCATTGATTAGAAACCGCGCTTTCAATAGGCTGTAAACTCCGTTTTTCATTTTTCCTCTCCCCGCCCCTCTACTTTGTAGAGGGAATCGAGATGTTAAAAGTTAATACTTGTCTCCAACAATAGTTCCTCTTTTTCTGAGAGACTGAGTGAATTATATTTTTTCAGCAATTCTTAATTTGGCACTTCTTGCTCTATTGTTCTCTTTGATCTCAGCATTATCTGGAACAATTAATTTTCCAACCGTTTTAAATGGCACCGAAAAATTTCCAAAAAAATCACGTTCAGGCTCTCCTTCAAACATTCCGTTTTTCATGAATCTTTTCACCAATCGATCTTCTAGTGAATGGTAGGATATTACACTTAATCGTCCGCCTGGATTCAATACTTCTAAGGATTGCTCAACAAACTCTTTCAACACATCCATTTCCTGATTCACTTCAATACGGATCGCTTGATAAATTTGTGCCAATATTTTATTTCGAACTCTTTCTGGTAAATATCGCGCCAAAACCTCTTTCAAAGCATCTGTGGTCTTTATGGGCTGCTCTTCTCTAGCTTCTACAATTGCTCTTGCTAAAGCAGGTGCATTTTTTAATTCACCATAATCCAGAAACACTCTTTTTAAATTTACATCATCGTATTCATTGACCACACGATAAGCGTTTAGGTCATTTTTCTGGCTCATTCTCATATCCAACTCCGCATCAAAACGAGTAGAAAAACCTCTTTCAGGAACATCAAATTGATGCGATGAAACTCCTAAATCTGCCAAGATACCATCAACACTTTTCACCCCATAAAAACGCAAAAACCGTTTTATAAAACGGAAATTCTCGTTGATAAGGGTAAATCTTTCATCGGACAAAGAATTAGCCAAAGCATCTTCATCCTGATCGAAAGCAAACAACTTTCCGTTTGGCCCAAGCCTTTTTAGTATTTCTTTTGAATGTCCGCCGCCACCAAAGGTCACATCTACATAAATGCCGTCTGGCTTAATATTTAAACCATCTACCGATGCATGTAGCAAAACTGGATTATGATATTCCATTGTTGTCGTCATTTATATTTCCCATTACTTCCTCTGCTAAATCTGCAAAATCAACATCCTCACCGTCTATTGATTTTTCGTATAAATCTTTATCCCAAATTTCCACAATATTCACTGCCGATGAGAACACAACGTCTTTTGTAATAGTTGCGAACTGAACTAAATCTCTTGGCACTAACAATCTCCCCAACGCATCAATCTCAACCACCTTAACACCAGCGGTAAACCTGCGAATAAAATCATTGTTTTTCTTAACGAACTTATTTAGCTTGTTGATTTTTTGCATCATCAAATCCCACTCTTTCATAGGATACAATTCTAAACAGGGTTGAAACACGGAACGCTTCAAAACAAAACCGTTTTGAAGTGAACTAGCCAACTGCTTTTTCAAGGGAGCTGGTAATAAAACCCTCCCTTTAGCATCGACTTTACATTCATATGTTCCAATTATTGTATCCAACAAACGTTATTTAATGATGTAGAGCAAAAATATAAAAAATATTACCACTATTTACCACTATCTACCACTTTGTTAATAAGTTTAACCACTTTTGGACAAAAACCCTTAATTTTTGGACAATCAGATCGTTAGCTCTATTTTATTTCTTTGTGAGAAAGATAATTATATAAAAAAAAGACACTAAAATATAACAGATTATAAATTAAAAATGCTTTATAAACATACCTGAAAATCCCAAAAAAAAACTCAAATATGAAAATAATATCCTTTTATTTTTTACATAAATCAGTATATTTTGTAATTAAAAATTGTTGTAAAAATTCATTTTTATTTATTAAATCCTATATTTGTCAAAATTGAAAATTCGCATTCAAAAAAAATGGACAAACACTACAAAACTGAAGGAAGATATAGCTATTACGAAGCTGGCGAAGGTACCCCAATTGTCATATTACATGGGCTTATGGGTGGACTTAGTAACTTTGATGCTGTTGCCAATTACTTCTCTACAAAAGGATATAAAATAATCATTCCCGATTTACCAATATACACGCAAAACATTTTAAAAACGAATGTGAAGAGTTTTGCAAAATATGTTAAAGATTTTATCACATTTAAGGGTTTAGACAGAGTAATATTATTAGGGAATTCATTAGGTGGACACATTGCTTTATACCACACTAAGATGTATCCAGAAAAAGTAGCTGGTCTAGTTATTACAGGAAGTTCAGGCCTTTACGAGAGTGCCATGGGCGACAGTTACCCAAAAAGAGGTGATTATGAATACATCAAGAAAAAAGCTGAAGATGTATTTTATGATCCAAAAGTAGCTACCAAAGAACTTATAGATGAAGTGTATGAATCTGTAAATGATCGAATAAAACTGATCAAAACACTAACAATTGCTAAAAGTGCTATTCGTCACAATATGGCAAAAGATTTACCAAAAATGCATGTGCAAACCTGTATTATCTGGGGGAAAAACGACAAAGTTACTCCGCCAGATGTTGCTGAAGAATTTAATAAATTATTACCTAATTCTACTCTATATTGGATCGATAAATGTGGTCATGCCGCAATGATGGAGCATCCTGAAGAATTCAATCGTTTGCTCGAAGACTGGTTAACTCATACACACTTATCCGCACACTAATCCTAGAAAAAGGATAGTTTTACACCTTAAAGAAATGAAAATTAATACAGCCGAATTTGTTATCAGTAACTCTGATGTAACTAAGTGTCCTAAGGACTTTATGCCAGAATATGCTTTTATCGGTAGATCAAATGTTGGTAAATCTTCTTTAATTAACATGCTAACCAATCATAAAAAGTTAGCTAAAACCTCAGGAAGACCGGGAAAAACACAATTAATCAATCATTTTTTGATAAACAGTAATTGGTTCTTAGTCGATTTGCCTGGTTATGGTTATGCTAAAGTTTCAAAAAAAACCAAATCAATTTTTCAGGAATTTATTACTGATTATTTTGAAACAAGAGAGCAATTGGTTTGTGCTTTTGTATTGATCGATATTCGTCATGAAGCTCAAACGATCGATATTGAATTCATGTCGTATATGGGCGAAAGTGAAATTCCTTTTTGTATCGTTTTTACCAAAGCAGACAAAATAAGTAAAGTAAAAATTGATTCTCATATTGCGGCGTATAAAAAGCAAATGTTTGCCAACAATTGGGCCGAAATGCCACATTACTTTGTAACATCAGCTACTGAATCTACTGGAAAAGAAGAATTATTGAGTTATATTGACGAAGTAAATCAAGAGGTTTTTAAGAATAATAATGGATTTTAAATTTATGAAGAAAATTATTTTTTTTCTATTCTTATTGATCTTATCCTCATGCAACATTACTCATTACTTCTTATATAGTAAAGACCAAATGAATGGCTTGGACTTCTCGAAGGGCAAATGGCTAATTGGTGAAATTGAAGTTAATCCAAACGTTAAAGATAATTTAACCAATCTTATCTTAAAAGATTTCTCAGAATATCTACGAGATAGAATAAAATATTCATTGAATGAAAATTCATTACTATTACCCAAACAAATACCTCTTAACCCAAGTAAATCAACAATTTTAGATCTAAAAAAAGGAGCTAATTTTGATTATTACATAAATATTAAATGTAAAAACGCAAAAAATGATTTAAGCAATTTTGAGTTCGCAGATCACTTTTATTACAAAAAACAAATGTCTTTCGCGCAAGTTACTTTAGAAGTATATGATTTAAATCTTGGCAAAATAATTTACTCACAGACCGCAGGAGGATCAATTGAAGATGACAGCAGTATCACTTTCAAACCAACAACTAAAGTCATCCTCGGTTGTTATAATAAAATAATTACTGATATTAAAAAAAAATCCATTAAATCGAAGTTCTAATTAGTTTTTATCCGTTAAAAAAATACCAAATTCCAATTTTACAGGTTGGAATTTGGTATTTTTTATTTTGGGATTTTTAGAAAGGCTTTATTTCGTTAACTCCAATTTTTCAGCAAAATAATCACAGAAATCTTTCATTGTATCGGCCATTTTTTCGTCATCTGTTGCACGTTTAAAAGTTTCAGACATAGCCACCAAAGTTTGGTGAAAAAATATTTTCATTTCGTCAACTGGCATATCCTTCGTCCATAAATCAATACGCATACTCTCTTTTACCTTGCTGTCCCATATAGACAACATAATCGCCTTGGCCTCTTCTAGCTCTACTCCGCCATCTTTTGCAGACCACATTAATTTTTCTGGAACACGATTTTCATCTAATTCAATTAGAAACTTAATTTCTGATGTATTTTTATTTGACATTACTTTTTAGGTTTGTATTTTGATTTTACAAATATTTCTTTGGCATTGGTTTTTAATACGTTTGCTAATGGCAGATCATTATTTTGCACAAACGAACGTACTATTTGCCATCCAATCCAAGCACCAACCTGACCTGGTGATTCATTGTCTATTTCCAAATAAAATTTAGAAAAAGGAGCAGGATTTATAAACCTGGAAATCAACTTCTGATCGTTACTGTACAACATTTCTTTTTCTATAAAATAGCGCCACATGTAACTCTCATTCTCTTGACACCAAGCAATTTGCTCTGGAGAATACCCCATTTTTTCAGCGTCAGTATAGTCCGGCAAAAGCAAGTCTTTTAGATACAATTGCTTTCCATGATAAATCATTTGACTCAATAAATCTTTCTCAACAACTGGCTGAATTTTTCTCTCTGCGAAACTATTTACCAGATCAGGTGCTATTTGTCTTTGCTCAAAATTTTGTTTTAAATAATTTGGAAACTGATAAAATTTATGATTTTTTCCCAAATACAATTCTAGCGAAATAACTACCAAACTGTCCGCATAAATTGCCTTGCTTTTATAATCCATTTCAGAGATTATAGTTATTACTTTTGGAGTTTTTGTTTTTGGAAAATAATATTTAATATGTTTAAAAAGTGATTCAACTTCTTTTTTAACAGGATCGAAATCACCATACTTCTTTTGAACTTCTGCATACAATTCCCGCCATAAAGGATCTTGCATTTTACTTAACCACACACTATTCGCTACTCCATCAGGAAAAAAATAAGGGAATTCTTTTTTGACTTTTTCTAAATCCTGTGGTGGAGTTTCAAAAAATATTTTATCGAATCGGGTTACATTTAAATCCAAGGGAATGGCTGTGACTTCATTTTCAACTTTATTTTTTTTATCGCAGGATAAAACAAAGAGAAAAATGACTACAAGAAACAGATATTTTTTCATATATATTTTTTAAATTTGTGCTTCACGAGTGTAAGATCATCCAAGTTCCAACAAATTGCTTTTGCAAATATACATTCCTGATTTTTAAAACGTAATTATTATGACTAAAAAAAGTACATTACAGATTGAAAAAGTGAATGCACATATTGTACTCTGGTTGAAAACTTACGCAGAAAATGCAAAAGTAAACGGTTTTGTGATTGGGATTTCTGGAGGAGTAGATTCTGCTGTTACCTCAACGTTGTGCGCACAAACAGGACTGCAAGTATTATGTGTAGAAATGCCCATACACCAAGCACAAAGTCATGTAATCCGCGGACGAGAGCATATACAACAATTAAAAAATAGATTCCCTAATGTTAGTAGTATCGAAGCTGATTTAAGCACCGTTTTTGACACATTCAAAAATGTAGTTCCAGAAATCGAAGATACTGCTAAACTTCATTTGGCACTTGCTAATACACGTGCACGACTGCGCATGACTACTTTGTATTATTTTGCGGGAATTCGTAGCTTGCTGGTCGCTGGAACGGGAAACAAAGTCGAAGACTTTGGAGTAGGGTTTTATACTAAATACGGTGATGGCGGAGTCGATTTAAGTCCAATTGCCGATTTAATGAAGTCAGAAGTCTTTCTTTTAGGAAGTTATTTAAAAGTTCCAGAATCTATCTTGACTGCATCTCCAACTGATGGTTTATTTGGTGACGACAGAACAGATGAAGATCAACTAGGAGCGTCGTATAACGAATTGGAATGGGCAATGACTCAAGATGAAGCGGGACAAACTGCAGATTCTTTTTTAGGAAGAGAGAGGGCAGTATTTGAAATTTACAAGCGATTGAACAATGCAAATAGACATAAAATGGACGCTATTCCGGTTTGTTTTGTGCCAAAATGATAAAAAAATCACATTTTATATTGATTTACAATTAATTACAGAATTTATTTATTAATTTTACAGTTCCAATTTCAAATAATTCTAAAAATTTAAAATCATGATTAAAGTATGTATAGCCGATAATTATCCTGTTGTGCATTTTGGAGTAAAATCTTACTTTAAAGACAATGCAGAAATATCAATAGTTGCCAATGTTGGTAATTTTTTGATGGTACGGGATGTACTTTTAACTAAAGAGATCGATGTCTTAGTTATCGATTTGGAACTGGAAGGTCTTTCCAGTATTTTTGAGGTGAAAGCACTCTTGAAAAATTTTCCAAAAACTAAAATTATTATTTTTAGTAGTCTTTCCGAACAAATTTATGCTCCAAATGCAATTAAAGCTGGTGTTTCAGGATTCATCCACAAAAAAGAAAAACTAGAAACTTTAGGTATTTCAATTATCAAGGTCCACCAAGGAAAGATAATTATGAATGAAACCGTAAAGAAAAATCTTGCTCTAATAGCCAAACAAAGCAAAAGCGAACGTTTGTATAGAAAGCTTTCTAACCGTGAAGTAGAAGTTTTGCGTTATTTAAGTGACGGAAAGAAAAATCATGAAATAGCTGATATATTGAAACTAAACGAAAAAACAATTAGTACGTATAAATTACGATTACTAACCAAGTTAAATGTTACTAACTTAGTAGATTTAGTAAACAAAGCAAAAACTTTAGAGATCGTTTAGTACCGCGACATAACTCTCCCTAATTTTTTTGAAAAAGAATGGATCAATAAATTATAGTCCATTACCATTGACAAAGGCTCTGTATTATCTGAATTACCTTCGGATGATAGAGAGCTTTTTAATTCTTCAATTATTTTACCTACCAAATACCATCTTAGTGTTAAAATGGTCTCCGATACATTTTGACTTATCGTATCATTTTTAGATTTTGGAAAAATATTTTGTCCTTCCCAATTGTGTAAAATAACGCGCTCGTCTTCCATCAAAATATCTGTAACTTCTTGTGCAAATTCTACTTGTAAGTGCATTAAATACTGCTCTAAACTAAACGATTCATTTTGATGGTAGTAATTAATCAAGTTATTAAATATATCTCGAAACAAGGGATTTGCTAATTCTACCTCATCTTCCTGCAAACTCAAATAGATTTTTTGATAAACCTTATATTCTCGTTTTTCAACAACAGTTTCAATTTCACCTTCGGCGTTTGTTCTCAAAAATACATCTTCAAACTCTTCATTCTTATTGCCATACAACAATAAAATTTCTATGATTTTTCGTTCCAAACGATACAGTATGTCTACTTTTTCGACATCAATAGGATTCTCATTTTTTACAACTTCAAATGGTTTTTGACCCGAAGCATCAGGATTTTTTTGTTTTTTCGCTACCTCAACACTATCTTTCTGAATCAATTGAGCTAAAGTACTCACGAGCACTTGCTCTGAAATATCCATGATTCGGGAACATTCCTGAATGTAAATTTCGCGTTGAATTCGATCCGGAATTTTAGAAATACTAACTACCATATCCCGAATCAAATCCGCTTTTTTTATGGGATCATTCTTGGCTTCATTCATTAAAAGCGATGCTTTGAACTGAATGAAATCCTTGGCATTGTTTTCTAGGTACAAAACCAACTCATCATAAGAAGTTTTTTTGGCAAAACTATCTGGATCTTCTCCGTCAGGAAATGTGCAAACTTTTACGTTCATTCCTTCTTCCAGAATCAAATCGATTCCTCGAATGGAAGCACGCAAACCGGCCGCATCGCCGTCAAAAAGAACGGTAATGTTTTTTGTCAATCTATTTACTAATCGGATTTGATCTGGAGTCAAAGCTGTCCCTGAAGAAGCGACAACATTTTCAATTCCAGACTGGTTGAACTGAATTACATCTGTATACCCTTCGACTAAATAGCAATTATTTAATTTTGCAATGGACTGTTTGGCCTGAAAAATACCATACAAGACCTTACTTTTATGATACAATTCGCTCTCTGGTGAATTTAGGTATTTTGCTGCTTTTTTATCATTGGTTAGAATCCTACCGCCAAAACCCAGTACTCTTCCAGACATACTTTGTATAGGGAACATCACACGCCCTTTGAACCTATCGAAAGGTCTGTCATCACGAGGAATTGTCAAACCTGTACTTTCAAGAAATTCTAATTTATATCCTTTTCCCAAAGCTTCTTTTGTAAACGCATCCCACGCTTCTGGAGAATATCCTAAACTGAATTTTGTTATAGTTTCATTGGTAAAACCACGTTCCTTAAAATAGGAATAACCAATTGCTTTTCCTTCTTCAGAGTTAAGTAATGTATTATGAAAATAGGTTTTTGCAAATTCAGAAACCAAATACATACTTTCCCGAACATCCGTATTGGCTTTCTCTTCATCTGTTTGCTCGGTTTCTTCGATTTCGATATTATACTTTTTGGCTAAATAGCGAATGGCTTCCGGATACGTAAATTTCTCGTGTTCCATCAAGAATGCCACGGAATTCCCCCCTTTTCCAGAACTAAAATCTTTCCAAATTCCTTTGGCGGGAGACACCATAAACGATGGTGAACGCTCCTCAGAAAACGGACTTAATCCCTTGAAATTACTTCCTGCACGCTTTAAATTCACGAAGTCCCCTATTACCTCCTCAACACGAGCAGTTTCGAAAACAGTATCTATAGTGGCTTTTGAAATCAAGTTGGATAAAATATTTAATAGTTGAAAAGTCTGCAAAAATACGCAAATCAAAGTTCATAATTCAATATCTAAAAACAAAAAAAGCACTTCTTTCAAAGTGCTTCTCAAAGTATAAAACTAACTAAAACAATTACTAATTAAAATCAAATCGTACTCCTAAGGACACATTGTTTTGTTTCACAGTATTATCTTTAAACAATGAGTTTAAGTCATATTTCAAATATAAACTGGTCGCTTTATAACCAATGTAGGTACTCAAACCATATATAAAATTACTGGTATTGAAATCCCCTCTCGTTATCACTCTAGACTTATAGGAATCACTATCATAATTAATGTATTGCTTCGATTTTAGATTGACACCAACAAATCCTCCTACTCCAAAACGAAAACTGTTGTGAGTTTTGAAATAAGTTTTGCCATCTTTAACTTTTGGTTTTGTAAAATCAAATTCAAGATGCGCCGGAATTACCAAATTGACATTTTTGAAACGAGAATCTTCTTGCTGCAACGCATTTACCTCTAAATTTGTTTGATTTTCATTTACTACAAAATTTCTATTATCAGTGGCTCGCAAATTATTATACATTAATGACAAACCATATTTAGCATGCAGTAAATTACTTTTTTCTAAAATTCTAGTATTATAAGTTACACCTAATTCATAAAAATGCGAACCTAAATATCTGAAATCCGACTTTTCAACTGAACCATCCGTAACAACGTTATTCAAACCTGCTGCAAAAACAAGCTGTGATGTTGTTCTTTTTGATTGGCGATTTTGCTTGTCTTCTTGACCATCATAAACTTTCAGTGATGTAATATTTACTTCAGTCTTATTCTTACCAATGGAATCAAATGTATTACCACCAATTACGATAACGACTCCCTCTCTTCGTTTTTCATTATACGACTCAACTCGAATCTTACCATCCACTTTTTCTTGAACCAAATTTTTCAGTGCTTCTTGTTCCACAGCCACCTTAGATTCGATGATGATTGCTCTAGCTTGAGCAAGCTGCTGCTTTTTTAAATTAGCTTGTTCAATTGTGATTTCCCCCTTTTCTAGTTGGATATTGACTTCTTCAACTTCTACTTTTAAAAGAGCTTTTTGTTCTCTGGTAATCCATTCTATTTTTTCAGCGATTTTTTTTGCTTTTGCCTCGAATGATTCTTGTGCTATTAATTTGCTCGCAAATAGACATAACAGCGTTACTAAGTAAATTGTAAAATTTCTCATGATGATTTGATTAAAGATGATTAATGATTGTTTTATTCTAAATTCCTATTTGATAAAGCGACTTTTACGATATGAAAATTCTTGCTCACTTTATTAATTACTTTTTCTCGAAAGGAAAGCTCTAATTCTCCATCAACCTCTGATAGTAAATTAGTTGCATTTACTCGCACCATCAGATTTTGTTGTGAATGCATTTCTTTTTTCGAAGGATTTTCTACCGCTGCCAATAGTTCGTCAACTGAAACAGGAATAGATTGCGGATTGATTGATTTTTTTTCTAATTTTTGATTGTTGATTGAAACTGCAACTACTTGATTTTGATTTAAATTAGAACTAACTATATCCGATTTTTGTTTTAAAATTGAATTTTTGATACTTCTTTCCTGATTTGCTTTAGACTCGACTGCGACGGCTTTTTCTGATTCTGCTTTAAGTTTCACATTAGTATTAGAATCTACAATCGATTTAGTCGCAGCGTCATTTTGAATAACAACATCATTTTTTTGATTGATAATTTTACTGCTACTTTGATTGAAATACACTGTTCCTAGCAATACAAACCCAACAAAACTTGCCGCAACATACATCCATGGAAATTTAACTTTTGGTTTTTGCTTCGCCTGCTCGCTATTGCTAGGGTCAGCAACTATCAGCATCGCATCTAGTTTATTCCAAGCCATTTCTGAAGGCTGAATTTCCCGAGAATTTAATTGCTCTTTGAACTGTGTTTCTAATTTATTGCGTTCCATTGCTGTAATTTTTTAACTTGTTAATCTGTCCCTGTAGCATCTTTCGAGCATGTGACAATTGCGACTTAGAGGTTCCTTCATTGATCCCTAACATACTGGCAATTTCTTGATGCTTATACCCTTCGATCGCATATAAATTGAAAACCATTTTGTAGCCATCCGGTAAACTATCGATTAGATACTGTATGTCTGCTATTGAAAATTGACTTTCGATGTTGTTGAAACTTTCTTCAAAATAGTTTTCCTCCTCACTATATTTCAACTTTTTGTCCACTCGAATAAAAGAAATGCATTCATTAACCATAATTCTTCTAATCCAACCTTCAAAACTTCCTTTGTGTTGAAAGTTCTTCAAATTGGTAAACACTTTCATAAAAGCAGTAATCATGATGTCTTCGGCCTGATGAATGTCTTTTATGTATTGTCGGCAAACGCTTAACATTTTTGGTGAAAACTTGGTATAAATCTGCTGTTGCGCCTTCCGATTGTTTTCGACAGCTAAGTGGATTAATTCATTTTCCTCCTGATATAAGTTGATTACTTTCAAAATTTTATAAAGTGTTTCTATAAGTATAGACGATTGACAATGCAATAAGGTTGCATGGAAATATAATTAATTTAAAAAAAATCTCGTAAACTGAGATTTTTCCTTTGTCTGAATGACAAAATGGGACTATTTTTTTCTTTCAATGACATAATTTACCATTAAAATCAGCGCGTCTTTAAACTCTGAGTCTGTATAATTATCGAGCAATACAAGTGCTTCTTGCTGAAATTGAACCATTTTTTGTTCTGCATAAAGCAATCCATTATTGTTTTTTACAAAAGCAATAACTTCTTTGACGCGTTTTTTATCTTTATTATGGTTTTTAATAGAATTGATAAGCCATGTTTTCTCTTTTGAAGTACACGTATTCAAAACATGAATAAGAGGCAGAGTCATTTTTTGTTCTTTGATATCAATTCCGGTTGGTTTACCAATGGCATCTTCTGAATAATCGAACAAATCGTCTTTGATCTGAAAAGCCATTCCTATCAGTTCGCCAAATTTGCGCATGTTTTCTACCTGAACTACATCTTCAATAACAGATTGTGCGCCAAGTGCGCAACAAGCAGCAATAAGTGTAGCAGTCTTTTTTCGAATAATTTCATAGTACACCTCTTCTGTGATATCTAGTTTCCGGGCTTTTTCAATTTGGAGTAACTCGCCTTCACTCATTTCGCGCACAGCGACAGAAATAATTCGGAGTAAATCGAAATCGCCATGATCAATAGAAAGTAGCAATCCTTTAGACAATAAATAATCACCAACCAAAACGGCAATTTTATTTTTCCAAAGTGCATTGATTGAGAAAAAACCTCTGCGACGGTTACTATCATCAACCACATCATCATGAACTAATGTAGCAGTATGAATCAATTCAATTACACACGCACCACGATAGGTTCGCTCATTTACTATACCTGATGAAACCATTTTTGAAGTTAAGAAAACAAACATGGGACGCATTTGCTTTCCTTTTCGATTTACGATGTAATAGGTGATTCTATTTAACAAAGCCACTTGTGAAGTCATTGATTCATAGAACTTTTTTTCGAAAAGTTCCATCTCATCAAAAATGGGCTGTTTTATTTGTGAAGTGACATTCATTTGCCTTTCAAAGATACAATTTTGAAACAAAAAAACAGTTATGAAATGGAGCGAAGTATTTTTTTTGAAAGCTATTCTTCTCAATTACAGCGTAATTCCGTATTCTTTGTAACGATACAGCAACTATTTAACTTTATTTTAGTACTTTAGGATATTATTTTAACACTTACATTAAACCTTTTTCCTAAAAATCTATCCAATTACAATAACCTAAAAACCCCTTATTATGAAAACAAAATTTTTAGCACTCAGTATGGCTTTGAGCTTTCTAGCCTTTACAAGTTGTACTAACGAGGCAGAACCAGCTGCAGCAGAAGCAGCCGTAACTACCAATGACGTTACTGCCTCACAAAAAATGGATAACGCCATCGATGACATTGTTGTCCTGGTAGACAATCAATATGAAATAACTGAAGGAACTTCAGCCGGAAGATTACAAACGGGTTATTTCTCGATTTTACCAACCTGTGCAACCGTTAGCGATTTGGGATCTACGTCAACAGTAAGGAAAATAACGATCACTTTTGGTAATCCAAACACACCGACTTGTTTGTTTAGAGGGAATCTACTAAAAGGGCAAATTATCTTGACACGTACATTAGGAACAACTTTTCCTAAAATCATGACTGTAACTTTTAATAACTTTTATATTAATGAAAATAAACTAGAGGGAACATCCACTTGGAAAAGAGAAATGATTGGTACGGGAACTGATCTGCATCCAAAAAACACTTTTACCATGAACGCAATGACATGGACTTCAACCGAGGGGATTTACACTAGAAATGGAGAAAGAATACGAGAAATGACTGCCGGATTTATTACTCGTTTGAGTCCTACTGATGACATATTCTCTACTTATGGCACGTTTACTACTACCCATCCAAATGGATCCATTTACACTTCGCTAGTAGAAAAGGGAACTGCATTAATCCATAAAACAGCTTGCAGCTTACAAACCGCTCCTATGCCTTTTCCTGTATCTGGAAAACTAAAAATAAGCAAGGACTCGCACTATGCAATTATTGAATATGGCAATGGCGAATGTGATAATCTTGCAATGTTAGCAATTGATGGCGGAACGGCAAAACCAATAATTTTAGGAAATTAATTTTTGATTAGATCTAAAACTAAAAATGGAGTTCAAAATTGAACTCCATTTTTTTATGCTTCTTTATTGGCTAACTGTCCACAAGCAGCATCAATATCTTTACCTCGGCTTCGCCTTACTTTAACCACAATTCCGCTTGCCTCTAATGCTTTAATGTAAGCATTAATTGCTTCCTCAGAAGCTTGTTGAAATTCTCCATCATCAATTGGATTGTACTCTATCAAATTTACTTTGCAAGGAACGTATTTACAAAATTTCACTAGCGCATCAATGGAAGCTTTATTATCATTAATATCTTTCCAAACCACATATTCGTACGAGATTTTGCTTTTGGTTTTTCGATACCAATATTCTAAGGATTCTCGCAAATCTGCCAAAGGAAAATTTGCGCTAAACGGCATGATTCGGGAACGAATTTCATCAATTGCTGAGTGCAAAGAAACTGCCAATTTAAATTTTACGTCGTCATCTGCCAATTTTTTAATCATTTTAGGAACACCAGATGTAGAAACCATGATCCGTTTTGGAGACATCCCTAAACCTTCTGGCGATGTTATCATTTCAATCGCTTTAAGTACATTATTATAGTTCATCAAGGGTTCTCCCATTCCCATGAAAACGATATTTGAAAGTGGATGGTTGTAGTACAAACGGCTTTCTTTATCAATAGCAAGTACTTGATCGTAAATTTCTGCTGGCTCCAGATTTCTCATTCTTTTTAATCGCGCTGTAGCGCAAAAATTACAATCTAAACTACAGCCTACTTGACTGGAAACACAAGCAGTTGTTCTGGTATTCGTAGGGATCAAAACCGATTCAACCACCAAACCATCATGCAATCGCACCGCGTTTTTTACCGTACCATCTTCACTGCGCTGCATCGTATCTACTTTGATGTGGTTGATCACAAAATTACTTTCCAGCATGGTGCGTGTTTGCTTGGAAACGTTAGTCATATCCTCAAAACTATGTGCCCCTTTGCTCCACAACCATTCGTATACTTGATTCCCACGAAAAGATTTGTCTCCGTTAACAATAAAAAAGTCTCGTAATTGTTCTTTTGATAAGGATCGTATGTCTTTTTTCTCGATTTCCATGATGCAAAGTTAGTAAGTATTTTGAGGTTTTCGTTATTTGTGAATTTGGTTATTTGTAATTTTGTGAAAAATTTAAAATAATGCATTTTATTTCCCAAGAACTAGAAAATTATATAGAGCAGCATTCTCAAAAAGAACCCGCTTTACTCGCTGCTCTAAATAAAGAGACCTATCAAAAAATTCTTTTGCCCAGAATGTTAAGTGGCCATTTTCAGGGACGGGTCTTAAGTATGTTGTCAAAATTGATTCGGCCTATAAACATTCTAGAAATTGGCACGTATACTGGCTATTCTGCTTTGTGCTTGTGCGAAGGGATGCAGAAAAACGGCTCACTTCATACAATTGATATCAAAGAAGAATTAGTAGATTTTCAGCGCAAGCATTTTGACAAATCACCTTGGGGAACCCAAATTTTCCAACATTTAGGAGAAGCAGTTACAATAATTCCAACACTTAATCTAAAATTTGATTTGGTTTTTATTGATGCCGATAAAGAAAATTATCTGAACTATTTTGAGTTGATTATACCAAAAATGAATCCCGGAGGAATAATCTTGTCTGATAATGTATTGTGGAGTGGAAAGGTTTTAGAGCAATTACAACCCAATGATTTAAGTACCAAAATATTATTGGAATACAATCAGTTGTTAGCTAATGATCCTAGAGTAGAAACTGTTTTGCTGCCTATTCGCGATGGTTTGACGGTGAGTCGCGTGTTGTAGTTTTAAATTAAACCGCTATTGAAAACTATAACCTAGCCCGGATGGAAATGAAAATCCCACGCTTTTTTGCGTGGATTGTAATGTACAGCCGGAAATAGCTCCAAATGAAAACCTACAAGCTGCCTATGACTTTAAATAGGAAAGTACTTTTCTTGTACCATTTTGTAGGCTTTGAACATCCCGAAACCAATGGTAAAACCAAACAGATAACCAGTAAGTATGTCTACAGGATAATGCAAGCCGAGATAAATCCTGCTGTACGCAAAGATGAGCGGCCAAAGGAACAAAAAACCGAAAAATTTGATTTTGTCCTTGAAGTTAAAATACACGAATGTGGCAACTGCTATTGAATTAGCGGCATGGCCAGAGAAAAAACTGAATGAGTGGCTAATTTTAACGATGCGGATAAAAGAATTAATTTCAATATTATTACAAGGACGCAATCTTTGAAATCCATTTTTAAATAAGTTTGTAGTTTGATCTGTGATTGTTACTAAAACAGCTATGAATAAAAGTAAATATAAAGTTTGTTTAGCGCCTAATTTTGTATAAATCACATACAAAAGGAGTAAAAAAAGTGGAATCCAGTTGCTTTGTTTGGTGATAAATAACCAGAGTCCATCATAGGTTTCAGATCCTAATCCATTCAAAAAAACAAATAATTTTGTATCTAAAGACAGTAATTTTTCTAGCATTAAATCTGACGTTTTATAGGTCCTGTAACCTCTTCAATACTTTCTTTAGTAGTCTCGATTGGCGCGGTTGTATCGTTAAGTAAGTCAACTTTGGCTTTATTAATTTCTGTAGTTATATTTCCAGTACTATTAGTAAATTGGGTAGTATCACCTAATAAATTTTCTTTAGCTTTATTAATTTCCGATGTAATATTTCCCGTTAAATCGTTTAATGATTTAGAATCAAATCCATTTGCCTCGGCACCTTTTTGAATTTCACTTTTAATGTCATTCGTAGCATGTTTTAATTGCGCTATAGCTTTCCCCATAGTTCGTGCTATTTCAGGCACTTTATCTGACCCAAAAAGCATAAGCACTATAAACATGATAAAAATTAATTCGCCTCCTCCTATGCCAAACATATTTTTTATTTTTTAGTGTTACAAATATACCAAATTTAGCATCTTTGAATTTTAATTTTTTCATAAAAAAAAGACTCTTTTCAGAGTCTTTTTAAATTTTGTTTTGGTTAGTCAAATTTTGATTTCACTTCCTCTTTAGGCCAGGCGTTATTGGTTACATCAATATCAGCTGTTTCTAGTTTTGGATCTACAAGAATCTTTTTAATGGCTTTTTCTGTAGCATAGACTTTCTTTGCCGTATCATTATTTTTTCTCCAAATTTGGGCTGGATATTTAAAGGTCTCTTTAGTATCATCTTCGTAAGTCAATTCAACAATAATTGGCATTAACATTCCTCCTGGCTTGTTGAACTCTACTTCGTAGAAATACTTCGGAGATTTTAACATCGCTTTTTCATCCGCAGAGAAGTTTTTGCTAACGTACTCTGAAAGTAAATTTACATCTGAAATTGCTAATGCTTTTTTATCCTTAGCAGACAATTCTTCGCTTGTACCGGGAACTAAATAAACAAAAGGCCCTTTTTCTTGTCCAAAACGACCTCTGCGAACTACCGCGTCTTTCAGTTCTTTAGTTGCTGTCTCAGACACAAAATACTGTTTTACTTCCTTTACTCCGATATCTACAAAATCTGTAGAATAAAACCATCCTCTGAAAAACCAATCTAAATCTACTGCCGAGGCATCTTCCATAGTTCTAAAAAAGTCTTCTGGCGTAGGATGTTTGAACTTCCATCGGTTAGCATATACTTTAAAAGCATGGTCAAACAATTCTCTTCCCATGATTGTTTCTCTCAAGATATTTAATCCTGTTGCAGGCTTACCATACGCATTAGCTCCAAATTGAACTATTGTTTCAGAGTTTGACATAATTGGTTCTAAGAATTTTTGATCTCCACTCATGTAAGGAACAATTTTACTAGCAGGACCGCGACTAGACGGGAAATTTGTCCCCATTTCTTGTTCGGCCATATATTGCATGAACGTATTTAATCCTTCATCCATCCAAGACCATTGACGTTCATCAGAATTAACAATCATTGGAAAGAAATTGTGTCCTACTTCGTGAATTACCACACCAATCATTCCATTTTTAATACGCTCGCTCGTAACTCCTTTTTCGTCAGGACGACCATAATTCCAGCAAATCATCGGATATTCCATTCCTTGATCTTCTGCTGATACTGATACCGCTTTTGGATAAGGATAATCAAAAGTATGAGCTGAATAACTTTTTAAAGTATGCGCCACTGTTCTAGTAGAAGTTTCTCCCCAAAGCGGATTACTTTCTTTTGGATACACAGAAATCGCCATAACCGTTTTGTTATTCAATTGTACCGCCATTGCATCCAAAATGAATTTTCTAGAAGTAGCGATACCAAAATCCCTCACGTTTTTAGCGCTAAATTTCCATGTTTTTTTCTTTTCTGAAAACCCTTTTTCACTTGCTTCTGCTTCTGCTTGTGTAACGATTACAACAGGCTTGTCAAATGATTTTTGAGCCAGTTCGTATCTTTTTACTTGTTCTGCAGTAAATACTTCGCTTCTGTTCATTAGCTCCCCAGTGGCTTCCATCACGTGATCAGCAGGCACAGTAATGTTTACATCAAAATTCCCAAAAGGCAATGTAAATTCTCCTGTTCCCCAGAACTGCATGTTTTGCCAGCCTTCAACATCATTATAAACTGCCATTCTTGGATAGAACTGTGCAATTACATATAATTTATTTCCTTCTTTTTCGAACAATTCATAGCCAGAACGACCACCATCTTGTCTGTAATTATTTATATTATACCACCAATTTATAGAGAAAGTGAATTTTTCACCTGGCTTCATTGGCGTTGCTAAATTGATGCGCATCATGGTTTGGTTGATCGAATAGGATAAAGCATTTCCTTTTATATCCTTTACGAACTCAATATTAAAACCACGTTCTTGTTCTTGTTTTAAAAACTTGTTTGCGAAATTTCCAGCAGGAAAAACCTGTTCCATTCTTTGGCTTTCCGCCAAAGGTGTCTGAGAAGTTTTCGCAGCTTGATTTTGGTCTAACTGAACCCACAAATACTCTAAGGTATCTGGCGAATTGTTATAGTAAGTGACGGTTTCAGACCCACTTAATTTCGATTTTTTATCATCAAGTTCTACATTGATCTTGTAATCTGCTTGTTGCTGATAATAAGCTGGACCAGGAGCTCCAGAAGCCGTACGAAACATATTAGGCGTAGCTAACAAATCATACATTTGACTAAACTTATTGGTATCGTATTTTCCTGTTTGTTTAGGCGCAACAGGTGCCGTCTTCTCTTGGGCAAATAACATTGCCGGAAGCAATAGTAATAAGGTAAATTTTTTCATAGGTTGAAATCTGGTTTTTCAGTGTGTGAAAATAATAATTAAAAGTACATTTATCTTAATTTATTCATATTTTAACATTCCTTTTGATGTAGATTCTGTAAAAAGTATGGTGTTTTTTATCCCACCCACGTTAAAATGCATAATATTTTGCTGTTCTGAATTTCCTTCTATAATCACGGTATTGAATATTTCAATTGCATTAATTTTAGAAATTTCCTTTATACTTAAATAACAAATGAGAACGTCTCCTTCCATTTCTTTGCTTAATAAAGTCATGGTCTTGGACTGTCCGTTGATTTTAATGCTGAATTTTTCGGCAAAATACTTCTTTAGCAAAGTGAGATCTTCATCTGTTTCTTTTTCAGAACCCAAGTTAACTTTTTTAGTATATTTTTTTCCAATGGCAGCATTCAAATCATCTACAAAAATACGAGCGGTAATTTGTACCATTTTCTTTTGGGGAGCATAATTTACTTGGTACAAGGCTACATAAAATTTATGCACGGCAAAGGAAGTTGTGGTTAAAAATAATAACCCAAAAAAAGTAATTAAAATTGTTTTTTTCATGTAGAGATTCTATTTGTTTTTATCCGAATATGGCAGCTTCAATCTTGTTTGTATTCTTGCATCATGGCGATTTTATTTTTCAAAAGTAGTAATTCTTTTAAACTCCTCGTTCTTGGTAATTAAAAAATCAATTAGTAAAAATTCGTCTTTTTGTTTTAAAAGCGTTTTTGACTTTAGATCATTCTCACAATACTCCAGAAACAATCCAATTTCCTCGTTTTTTAATTGCAAAGTAGTGGTGAAAAAATACTTGTCAATTCCTTTGGCAACCGTTTCTGAAAAATCTAAAGTAGGATTCAAATCACTTTTTTTAGCCGAATCTTTGGCGAATAATTTAGATACCATTTTGTAAATCTTCACAAAATTCATTCCATTTTCTATGCTCCCGTCCGATGGCATCGTCCTATTTATAGGAGAAGACTTTGCATCATCAATAAATTGCAAGTCAACAATACTTTGCGTATTCCCAGTTATTGGTTTTATTTCGGATTTGCGTTTTACTATAACTTCTTTCAATACTGTAGTTTGCGTTTCCAAAGCAATTACA
Source organism: Flavobacterium sp. DT2-2 (assembly GCA_051990185.1). Taxonomy (GTDB): domain Bacteria; phylum Bacteroidota; class Bacteroidia; order Flavobacteriales; family Flavobacteriaceae; genus Flavobacterium. Next base: position 42,472 of record JAFCUE010000016.1, read on the forward strand.
AATAGCGGTTTTACAAAATCCTTATCTTGAATTACTAATTTTTTTGACTTAAAAGAGGCACTAGAAACCAGTAATGTGTCTCTGGCTTTCGCCAAAATATCAAAAAATCCTTGACTGCTGATAAAAGTTCTGGTTTTTGAATTTAAATTAATAACATAGCCGTTGTCTACTACCGTTGATTCATTTGTAAATTGACCGTGTAATAGTTTTCTATTTTCATTTTGACCAAAAGATACTTGGCAGATGAAAATCAAGAAAAGGATTTTTAATATCGTCTTCATTTTAGATTTTTTTTATTTGTTGCGATCTATTTGACTTTCACTTTTCAATAAATTATTATATTCTTGTGCCAAACCTACCAAATAAAAAGTGATTTTTTCTTGATCCTTTGACTCTAAAATTTTTACAAAAAATTCATTTTCGACCAGATAATATTTAAATCCACTTACATATTCCGCAGGCAGCCCTAATTGCTTAGTAAAATATTCTTGCCCATACCATTCAGAAATCATTTTAATGTACTTCTCTTTTTTTTCTACAACAACTAATTTTTTGAGTCGCTTAGTTCGCCCATTAATTTTATTGATTAGCGGGTCGAGAGGCATTACCCCGCCCAATAATCCTAATAACATAATAGGTTTGAAATCTCCTGCAGTGCGCAAGCGCCTTTCTGCAACGGTATATTTCTTGGGTTCCTTAGCAACAATTCTTTCCGAAACGGCATTTATTGTATTCGGATTAATGATAACTGCTTTAAGTGCAGTGGCTTTGCCTTTCATTTCTACATGTATCACATCCAATATATAGTCTTCTTGCTTAATTACCCGTTTTGTGGTTTCTACATTCACGGCAGTAAAAACTAGCACATCATTTATTCGAACCATAATAATAAATTCTCCATCTTGATTTGTAGTGGTAGTTTTATTAGTGCTTAAGTTTAGAATAATTATTCCACTTGCATGGGTAGAATCGACTCTTATTTTACCGCGAAGCATTCTCTCAACAGGAGTTTGACCAACAGAAATTTGGTAGAACAAACACACAACAAATAAAAGACTACTGTTTGTTTTCACCCGCAATAATTTCGTTATAATTTTCAGCTAGTCTTACGATTAAAAATTGAATCAGCGTCTTGTTTTTAGCTCGCAAAGCATTGCCAAATGCCATATCATCAATACAATAATATTGAAATCCTCGTATATAATCCTGGGGAATCTTAAGAGTTTCAAGATAGTACTTGTCTTCAAAAAGATCATCAATTCGATCTAAAAGCTGCAATTTCTTTTCGACAATGATTTCTTTTTTCAACATCGCTTTTCGTCCTGAAATAGTATTTAGCAACCCATCAATACCACCTCCAGAAGTGGCTGTATATAGTTTTCGCTCGGCTGGCGTGTACTTTTTTTGGCCGTAAGGAATGATTCCAAGATTTTCCGCCGTGATAGCCGATTCGTTCACGATGACTTCGTTCAACAAGATACTTTTAGGAATCATGTTAATTATTAAATTATCCAGTAAAAAATCTTCTTGATTAATTCTTCTGCGAAGTCCCTCTAGGTTAACCGCGGTAAACACTAAAACATCCCCTTCCTTCGCGGTTATAGTAAAGAGACCCTTGCTATCCGAAAAAACAGTTTTATCTGTGGTTATATTTTCAATTGTAATGCGATCTACCGCCAGCGAATCGGCACTGATTTTTCCGCGTAGCTCGCGAATGTTGCCCGTTTGAGCAAAACAAATTTGAACTAACAAAAAGAATAGTATCTGTAAGGTATATTTAATTTTCACTAGCGATTATCTCTTTATATTTTAAAGCCAATTCTCCTATTAAAAAAGTGGTCATTATCTTATTCTTAGATTTTAAAACAGCCACTAATGGCTCGTTTTCAATACTATAATATTGAAAACCCTTGACATACTCCGCGGGAATTTTCAATTTATTAACGAAATAGTCCGGTGTAAACCAATTCTCTAATTGACGCAAATAGGATTCTTTCTTTTCAACTTCGAGTTCTTTTTTTAGCATTTTTGTTCGTCCAGAAATCCAATTTAAAAGTGGATCGGCAGAAACAGATCCTCCCATCATAGTGCCTACATTAGCCGAGGCATTGAGATCAGTTGCCGTATATAATTTCCTTTCTGCTGGAGTATATTTTTTTTGTCCCTTGGGAATTATCCCCATAGAGACCGCGTTAATATCATTTTTAACAATAACTTCCTTCAATTGATTTACTTTGGGCGTCATCTGAATAGCAAGTATTTCTTTTTCAAAATCGTTTTGAGTTAGACCAATCTTCACCTCTTTAAATTGCCCTTCGGCGAAAAGTAAGCTGTCTCCAACTTTAGCTAGGATAGAAAAATTTCCCGATTTATCTGAAACTACTTTTTGCTGACTTTTTAAATTCAATACGGTAATTCCCTCCAAAGCTGAAAATTCAAAAGTAGTCCTTCCTTTCAATTTCATACGAAACGACTCTTGAGCCAGACCATTTGTGACTACAAATACCAAAAAAAAGTAAACCATTCTAATCATCCATTTTTGGAATTCGTTACTAACCGTTCGTAAAAGTATCTTAATGCATTCCAAATTAAGTACTAATAGCTTGGTAAAAAAATGTTAATTAAAAATGAGAGATTAAGAACAGTGATTTTATACCTTTAACGCAAATTATGCACTTAAAAATGAAAAACATACTCATCGCAAGTACCTCGACACTTGCTAATCAAAATTATCTAGACTATTTATTACCTGAATTAAAAATTCATTTTCGAAACTGTTCTACCATTCTTTTTATCCCTTACGCGAGACCTGGAGGCATATCACACGACGAATATACAGGTATGGTTAGTTTGGCTTTCGCCAAAATAAATAAAAAGGTAATCGGAATCCATCAGTTTGAAGAGGCATCACAAGCCTTGAAAAATGCTGAAGGCATTTTTACTGGTGGAGGAAACACATTTGTTTTAGTTTCCCAATTGTATAAAACCAACGCAATGGAAACGCTCTCTGAAGTGGTAAAAAACGGAACGCCCTATTTAGGAACTAGTGCAGGAAGTAACATTTGTGGACTAACCATGCAAACTACAAATGACATGCCGATTGTTTTTCCGCCAAGTTTTAAAACGTTAGGATTAATTCCATTTAATTTAAACCCGCATTATTTAGATCCCGATACCAATTCTAAACACATGGGAGAAACCAGAGAAACCAGAATACAAGAATATCATGCTTATAATTCGGTACCCGTCTTAGGATTAAGGGAAGGAAGTTGGCTGGATGTAAAAGGCGAAACCATTACTTTGAAAGGAGATTTAACCGCACGTTTGTTCCGACAAAACCAAGCACCTGAAGAAATAGAAAGCGGAATTGATTTACATTTTTTGAAATAATTAAAAAAATAGGTTAAAAAAGCCAAAACGATTACGTTTTGGCTTTGAAGAGAAAAAAAGAGGCTCTGCGAAGTATCATTGCAATCTCAGGATACGATGAGGCTTCGGGACTAGCACAATATTAAATGAAAAAGCCTCAAACAAAAGTTTAAGGCTTTAGAGCGAAAGACGAGGCTTCCGGTATCTCTACGTTCACGGGATATCCCGAAGCTTCGGGACTCGAACAACATTAAATTAAAAAGCCTCAAACAAAAGTTTAAGGCTTTAGAGCGAAAGACGAGGCTCGAACTCGCGACAACCAGCTTGGAAGGCTGGAGCTCTACCAACTGAGCTACTTTCGCATTACAATAAAAAAATCTCGAAGGAGATATAGAGCGAAAGACGAGGCTCGAACTCGCGACAACCAGCTTGGAAGGCTGGAGCTCTACCAACTGAGCTACTTTCGCATTACAACGGTGCAAATATACTTAATAAGTTTCCTTGGATGCAAGCTTTTTTTTTAAAAAGTCCAAAATTTCAGTGCTTAATACCACTCTATCGGTAGGATTCAAAACCTAAATAATTTAATATGAAAATATTATACCATTTAAATCAAACTAAAATATTTTGAAAAAAAATTTAAAAACAACTCAAAAACACTTGATTAAAAAACCATTTTGTCACATAATGGGGTTTTATAAACTTACCAACGTGTTAGAATAACCAAAATCTTGATTCCTATTTTGTTTTTTTACGCTAAGAAATTGACTGTGTTCTAAATTTAGAAACTCTGGAAGGATGATAAATAAAGAGACACGATTTATCTTTTATTACACTAATAATCTCTTTAGACAACTCTACAGGAACAGCAGGACAGCCTTGACTTCTTCCTAATCTGTTGTTGTTTCTAATAAATGAATTCGACACATAATCTGCAGCATGCATCACCACGCCTCTTGCGCGAGCATTGTCATTCACACCCTTTTCTAATCCATCTAATTTAAGAGACATTCCATGTTTGCCATTGTAAATTTCCCCTGTAGCATAAAATCCCAAACTACTTTTATAGGACTCTGCAGCATTTGAAAAATTAGAAGCAAACTCAGCACCTGTGTTTCTTCCATGTGCAACAAGCGAATGAAATAATATATCTCCTGTAGCGAGATTAATAACCCAAAGTCTTTTGGAGTTAGACGACAAGCTAAAATCAACTAAAGTTAAAATATCTTTCTTGATCAATCCTTTATCTTTTAAAGAATAATATCCTTTTAAAGCTTCTGTAAAACTTTCTAGTTTTGGCAAATCAAATTTATCTGAATGTAAAGTACCATACATTAAACTTATTTTACCCTCTACACTTGTTTTTAGTGTTTTAGCATAAACATTAGGTTTAGGATTTGTAGGCTCAAATGAATTTGTTTTATTTGAAGAAAAAGAAAATAGAAAAAACAAAACAGCAGGGAATAAGTTATAAATCATTGACTTTGTTTAGGTTATTGGTGCAATTTAGGATTGCAAACGTACGGATAATAGTGTTGAAAAAACAATAATTATGAAAACTTTAATTTTAATATGACAAATTAAATTAAAAAAATATCAAGAGACCTATGCTAAAATCATATTATGTACTACTTTTATTATTTAATATAAATAAATCGTACAAATTCATGCCAAAGCTTATTTTTCTTTCATTATTTTTTTTAATGACTTGCTGTACCAATACTTTTGGTCAAAAAAAAATACTTCAAGCTCAACTCAACTCTTCAAATATAAGCATCGATGGGAAAATAAATGAAGACATATGGAAAACAGCGTCCGTAGCGACTGATTTTGTAATGTTTGAACCCGACAACGGGAAACCCATAGCCAACGATAAAAAAACAGAGGTTAAAATAGTGTACGACAACAATGCCATTTACATCTCGGCATTGCTGTATGACAACGAACCAGATAAAATTCAAAAAGAAATAACCAATAGAGATGTTTTTGGAGTATCAGATCACTTTTCGGTTTACATCAACGGGTTTAATGATGGCCAGCAAGACTTTCGTTTTTTTGTAAGTGCAGCAGGAGTGCAAATGGATTGTTTAGCCACCGAGGATTATGAAGATTTTAGTTGGGATGCCATTTGGGATAGTGAAGTTGCACTAACAGAGTTTGGCTGGGTGGTTGAAATAAAAATTCCATATGCTGCTTTACGATTTTCAAAAGCCGAGAAACAAACTTGGGGCCTAAACTTCATGCGGGAGATTAAACGCAATGTTCAAAAATACACTTGGAACCGAATTGATACTAAAATTGGAGCGGTGATCCCGCAGGCTGGTATTCTTGAAGGAATTGAAAATATACAAACCCCTACCCGCCTTTTTATAATTCCATATACTTCAGCCTATTATCAAGTAAGCGATATTGGCTCTGACCGAACTTTTAAGGCGGGACTAGACATCAAATACGGCCTTAACGACTCCTTTACCTTAGATGCTATTTTAGTACCTGATTTTGGACAAACAAAATTTGACAATGCCATTTTAAATCTCTTGCCTTTTGAACAAAGATTTGAGGAAAACAGACCGTTTTTTACCGAAGGAACGGATTTATTCAGCAAAGGCGGACTATTTTACTCCCGACGAATTGGTGGAAGTCCAATTATAGAAAAAGAAAATCTTGAAGCGCAATTATCTCCAAACCAAGAAATAATCGATTTTCCAAGCACTGTAGATGTTATTAATGCTATAAAAATATCTGGCCGTACTGCCAAAGGCCTTGGAATTGGTTTTTTGAATGCTGTTAGTGAAAAAACATTCGCCACCATTTTTGATACAACCACAAAAACCACATCAAAATCGGTTGTACAATCCTTAACTAACTATAATATGTTGGTTTTAGATCAACGCTTCAACCAAAACTCGTCAGTGACTTTTGTTAATGCAAATACTACCCGGAACGGAAATTTTAGAGACGCCAATGTCTCGGCATTGTTGTTTGACTTAAATACAAAAGCGAACACTTATAATTTATATGGCAACTTTAAATACAATGCTATAAACACTGTTGAAGAATACAATGGTTTTAAAACTGAAATAGGACTTGAAAAAACCAGCGGAAGATATAGGTACGGATTTTCGGGAAAATATGTTTCTAAAAATTATGATTTAAATGATTTAGGAATCAGTTTTTATTCTAATTATCACAATGCGTATGGACATGCCAGTTACCGAATAGTGAATCCCACCAAAATTTTCAATACTTTCAGAATAAATGAATACATTAATTATGAATGGGATAACACCACCCGAAAACTACAAACAGGAGCTTTTGGCACGGAGCTTCGAGCGACGACCCTGAAAAATGATTCCATGGAATTGATATTTGAACTTTCTCCACACCCCACTTTTGATTTTTATGAACCACGTGAATTTGGCCGATATGTTTTCATTCCTGAAAGAATTATTACCATACTAAATTTCGCCACCAATGACAATAACCCTTTCACAATGGTAGTGCAGCCCACATTTACCGCTTTTAATGAAAAAGGCAGAAACTCGTACGGGTTTTATTTAAGTCCAAAATACCGTTTCAACGATAAGTTCTCCTTGGCTTATTCAACAGAATATACTAAAATCAATAATGATCGAGGCTGGGTTGGCTTTGATAATGCTTCTGAAATAATATTTGCAGAACGCAATCGAGAGATTCTACAAAATGATCTTACAGGAAAATATTCCATGAACAACAAAATGACCATCAACCTAACAGCCCGATATTACTGGTCGTATTCTAAAAACCATGAATTCTTCACCTTACAAAATAGCGGTTATTTAACATCAAATACTGCGTATACCTTAAACAAAGACCGAAATTTCAATTCCTGGAACTTCGATTTATCCTATTCTTGGTGGTTTGCTCCAGGAAGTGAAATATCTATTTTATATCGTAATTATGGGTTGGAACGAGCCAACATGGTTGAAAAAGATCTATCAAGAAATCTAAAAAATATTTTTAACAGTGACCTTACCTCTGTACTTTCTGTGAGTGTACGTTATTTTATAGATTACAACACCATAAAAAATAAATTCTAATTTTTTCCGTCTAGACTGTAACATTCACGTAAAAAGGAAGTCTATTAAGGCAAACTATGCAGTGAAATGGTATTGTTACCTATGAAACTATTTTGGTTTTTAAATATAGCATCAATCGCCAATCAATCATTTCATGAAACATTTATTAATTCTTTGCGCACTCTTCCTTTCCCTAATTGGCTACAGCCAAAAAAAAACTTTGCAGACCAAATTCATTTCGGATAAAATAGAAATTGACGGAAAATTAGATGAAGCTATTTGGCAAGGAGCTGCAATAGCTACTGATTTTATCACCTTAGAACCTGATAATGGCAAGCCAATTCCAGAAAATAGAAAAACCGAGGTAAAAGTACTTTATGACAATGATGCGATTTACATAGGTGCTTTGCTACGCGATGAAAATCCCGAAAAAATATTAAAAGAGATTACCCAACGAGATAATTTTGGGACATCAGATGTTTTTGGAGTATTCATCAATGGGTTTAACGATGGTCAGCAAGACTTTCAATTTTTTGTAAACGCGGCAGATGGACAGGCAGATTGCATTACTACAGACACAAATGGGGAAGATTATTCCTGGGATGCGGTCTGGAAAAGTAAAGCCATAATAACTGCCGAAGGATGGGTAATTGAAATGCGAATCCCCTATGCGGCATTGCGTTTTTCAGCAGAAAGTAAACAAACATGGGGACTTAATTTTTTTAGAGAAATAAGACGAGACCGTTTTAAATACACCTGGAATTTCATAGACTCTAAACTTGGAACTTTTACCCAACAAACCGGAGTTTTACAAGGAATTGAAAATATAAAACCACCTACCCGACTTTTTCTTTTACCCTATTCTTCTTTTTATGTCAATGCAAATGCACAACAAAAAACATACGGAACACTTAAAGGCGGATTGGATTTAAAGTATGGAATAAATGACGCTTTTACGCTGGATATGATTCTAATTCCTGATTTTGGACAAACCAAATACGATGACCAAATCCTGAATTTAGGACCATTCGAACAACAATTTAATGAAAACAGACCTTTTTTTACAGAAGGAACTGATTTGTTTAGTAAAGGGAATTTGGTTTATTCCAGAAGAATCGGTGGAAACCCAAGTATATATCCAAGTGTGCAAACCAACGAGGAAATTATAGATAATCCGGCGAGCGTAAACTTGATCAACGCTTTTAAAATATCTGGAAGAACAAAAAACGGTTTGGGAGTGGGAATTTTGAATGCTGTTACGGAAAAAACGAGTGCAACCATCCAAAATAAAATTACAAAAGCTTCCAGAAGTGAAGTGGTAGAACCCCTAGCAAATTACAATGTTTTAGTTCTTGATCAGCGCTTTCGCAAAAACTCCTCTGTTTCATTTGTAAATACGAATGTAACTCGAAACGGAAATTTTAGAGATGGAAATGTCACGGCATTAGTTTGGGATTTGAATACCAAGAAAAATACCTATAATCTTGCTGGGGATTTTAAATACAGTTACATCAACGCAATAGAAGATAAAAAAGGGATTAATTCTCAACTGAATTTTGCAGAAACCAGTGGAAAATTTCGTTATGGAATTGGCGCTGATATCATGACCAAAGACTTTGACAACAACGATTTAGGAATTAAACGCGAAACAAATTATTACAGTTTGTATGGGAATGCAAGTTACAGAATCTTAAATCCTACCAAATTATTTAATTCTTTTAGCACCAGAATAAATACCTATTCGCAATTCCAAAAAGAAACTGGTAAAATTCAATCTAGCAATATCAATTTTCAAATTAATGCAAACAATAAAAAAAATCATTATTTCGGAATAGGGTTCAATGCCAATCCAGTAGAAACTTTCGATTATTATGAACCAAGAGCAGCGAATAGATTTGTTATCAGACCGACTAGAGTTGGCGGTTTTATTTACATATCAACCAATTACAACAATCCTTTTTCTTTTGATTTCAACCCATCTTATAATGCTTTTGATGAAGCTGGGCGAAATACTTACAGTTTTTCAGTAGGTCCTAGATACCGTTTTAATGATAAATTATCTTTAAATTACAACTTTAACTTCTCCAGACAAAATAACAATAAGGGGCATATTGATAGCGTAAATGATGATATGAATGCAGCAACGCCAAACACCATTATTTTCGCTAACAGAAACGTCATTACCTATTCTAATACATTGTCTGGAAAATATGCACTCAACAGCCAAATGACTTTTAATATTGCATTACGTCATTACTGGTCTTATGCCGAAAATAAAAATATCTTATCTCTAGAACAAAACGGAAGGCTAGCGGATTTTGCTGGTTATTCCGTTAATAAAAACTCGAGTTTTTATTCTTGGAATGCTGATGTATCTTACACGTGGTGGTTTGCGCCTGGCAGTCAAGTCTCTGTTTTGTACCGCAATAATGCAGGTGCATTTGAGAGAAACATCAATAAAGATTTTAGTGACAATGTTACTAATTTACTAAACAATGAGGCTTTAAGTCACGTTTTCTCTATTAGTGTGCGTTATTTTATTGATTACAATCAGGTCAAAAATAAATTCTAAATGCATTAATTAAAAAAAAATTATCCTTCCATAACACAATCTTCATTTTAATCTAACATAGAGCCTAAATACACAATAGTGCTTTCTATTGCTTCGAATTTTTTTATAAATACTTTATCTTTGTTTAAAACATACCGTAATGAACAAAAAAGTAATTCTAATGATTTTAGACGGTTGGGGAAAATCTCCTGATCCTCAAGTTTCAGCGATTGATAATGCTAATGTCCCATTCATAAATAGTTTATATCGTAATTATCCAAGTGCACAACTGCGAACAGATGGTTTAAATGTAGGGCTGCCTGATGGCCAAATGGGGAACAGCGAAGTTGGACATATGAATCTTGGCGCTGGTCGCATTGTATATCAAGATTTAGCTAAAATTAACCTTGCCGTTGCACATGAAACTTTAGCCAAAGAACAAGTTTTAGTAGATGCTTTTACGTATGCCAAAATAAACAACAAAAAAGTACATTTTTTAGGTTTAGTTTCTGATGGTGGTGTACATTCCCACACCTCCCATTTACGAGCTTTGATTGACACTACACAACACTATGGCTTGCAAAAAGTTTTTGTTCATGCCTTTACGGACGGTCGTGACGTAGATCCTAAGTCAGGCAAACATTACATTCAAGATTTACAAGATTATATTGCAAACACTACTGTAAAACTAGCATCAATTGTGGGACGTTATTATGCCATGGATCGCGACAGACGCTGGGAACGAATAAAACTCGCCTATGATTTATTAGTTAATGGAATAGGAACGCATACTACAAATGCCGTTGCTTCCATTGAAGAAAGTTATGACGTAAATGTAACCGACGAATTCATCCATCCCACGGTGATGGTAAATGAAAATAATGAACCACTAGCACTAATTGAAGAGGACGACGTGGTCATTTTCTTTAACTTCAGAACAGACCGAGGACGAGAACTAACTGAGGTTTTAACGCAAATGGATTGTCATGAGCAAAATATGCACAAACTCAAGTTGTATTATGTTACGCTTACTAATTATGACGAAACGTACCAAAATATAAAAGTCGTTTACAACAAAGATAACATTACCGAAACGCTAGGTGAAGTCCTGGCAAAGGCCGGCAAAAAACAAATCCGTATAGCGGAGACAGAGAAATATCCGCATGTGACATTCTTTTTTTCTGGAGGTAGAGAGCAGCAATTTATTGGCGAAAGCCGCATCTTGAAAAATTCTCCAAAAGTGGCCACTTATGATCTACTACCAGAAATGAGCGCCTTTGAACTCACTGAAGCACTGATTCCGGAATTAGAGAAAGAAATAGTAGATTTTGTTTGTTTAAACTTTGCCAACGGCGATATGGTGGGTCATACAGGAATTATGAGTGCAGCCATTCAAGCATGTGAAGCTGTTGATCAATGCGTTGAAAAGGTGATCACAACCGCACTTGCCCATAATTATACAACACTTATAATTGCAGATCATGGAAATTGTGAGACCATGATTAATCCAGATGGAAGTCCAAATACCGCACATACTACAAATCCAGTTCCGCTGATTTTAGTTGATAAAGACATCCGATTGATCCATGATGGCGTATTAGGTGATATTGCTCCAACTATACTGGAGCTTATGGGAATTGAAAAACCAGAAGCTATGACGTGTCATTCTCTACTTTAAATATTACTGATAATTGAATACAAAACCACTCCTTTTCGAGTGGTTTTTTTAGGAACAAAAGTTAAAGTTTTAAAAATAATAGTATTACTATTAAATTTGTTTATTTTTGCATCAAATTTATAATTATAACTTTAATATTTTTTAAATCATGAAAAAACTAATTCTACTTTTGGTGAGCTTAAACATAGGTTTAGCAGCTTATTCACAGGAAAATAAAAGTAAAAAAGACCGAATTAAAAAAGTTGAAATTGATTCTCCTCAATGGAGAAAAGAGCATTATGTCGTAAATAGAGATTCTGCATATGCAGACCCTAGAATAGGAATTAAGAAATTGATGGGTGGTAACAAACGTTTTATTGAAGGAAAAACAATCAAACCACGACAAGATATGAACACTATTAAAAGTCTTGAAAAAGGCCAACAGCCTTTTGCAACAATTGTAGGCTGTTCAGACTCTAGAGTTCCTAATGAAATGATTTTTGATCAAGGTTTAGGTGATTTATTTATCATAAGAACAGCTGGACAAGTTTCGGCAGCTGCATCCTACGGTAGTATGGAATTTGCTGTTTTAAAATTGAAAACAAAATTAATTGTAGTACTGGGTCATACAGAATGTGGTGCCGTAGCTGCAGCCGTAGAACGACCAGAGGATGTGCCTGGACATATTGTAACCTTAATAAATGAAATTAAACCTGCGGTTGCTAAATGTGCTCATTTACCTGGGAATCCAGTTAATAATGCAGTACGTCAAAATGTGATTGACCAAGTCAATAACTTGCGAGATTTAGATCCTATTTTGCACAAGAAATATAAAAACGGAGAAATTTTAATAGTAGGTGCAGTTTATGACATTCACACTGGAAAAGTTGAGTTTCTGCAAGAGACTCTTACTAATTTGCCTACAAAAATATAAAACGTTGCAAAACTGTTTTACAGTATGAAAAAAATAAAATTCTTAGTATTGGTACTGCTATTTTTAAATACAGCTACCGCTCAAAATACAAGATTACACGATCGCAATCAAATAGGCTGGTTGGGCTATTTTGGAACTTTTAAAATAGCAAAACAATTTAGTATCCAAACAGAATATCAATTGCGACGAGATAATTATGTCAAAGACAAACAACAAGGACTTTTAAGGGTAGGAGTAAATTATCAAGCTAATTCTAAAATACAATTGCGAGCCGGTTATGCATGGATTGAAACCTATCCGTATGGAGATTTCCCAATTAACGGTCTAGGCAAGGATTTTACCGAGCATCGTTTTTTTCAAATGGTGACATTGACAGATAAAATTTCAAAAGTAGAGATGTCCCATCGTTTTATGCTTGAACAACGATTTGTAGGCAGATATTCAAAACCAGAATTAATTGTTGAAGATGAATACCTTTTTCTAAACCGTTTGCGATACATGTTGCGCATTCAAATGCCTTTAAAGGGTAATGAGATTAAAAACAAGACGCCTTATATAGCAGCGTACAATGAGATTTTTATTGGTTTTGGTAATAATGTAAATGAAAATATTTTTGACCAAAATAGAATTGGATTACTATTGGGTTATAAATTTAATTCTAATTTAAGAATTGAAGGTGGTTACCTCAATCAAACGGTACAACTTGGTAGGGAAATCGATCAACGAAATGTGTTCCAAAACAATAATGGCTTAATTGTAAATACCATAATAGGAATTGATTTAACATCTAGAAATAAGTCTTGAATGTGTTATCAAATTTGAAATACTGATTAGTTTGCTAATAAATAGGACAATTGAGACAAAATGCAAACATTTGAATTGCAGCTTTTAAATAAAATCAATTAAAAATTTACACCAAAGGCAAATTAGTAAAACAAATTGATTTTCTTATTTAATTTGAGATACAAAAGCATACTAAACTGTATGCTTTTTTGTGTGAATTAAACCGTGCAACAGCAACATAATTTGCATCTTAAATTATCGTTAAATAACAATAAAATGATAGTATTACTATTAATTATGATTTACTTTTGTTTAAATTAAAAACCAAAACTATGAAAACATACTTTTTTTCTGCATTTGTTCTATTGCTCACATCTAGTCTATGGAGTCAAATAAAGTATGACAAAAACAGAGAATTTAATGATCTTAACGATGCATTAAAAAACCCAGAACTTATCTATCGATTGAATTTAAGCAATCAAAACATAAAACTTGATGGTGTGGACTGGTCTAAATTTATAAACTTAGAATACTTGAGTTTGAAAAATGACCACTTGAAAGAAATACCAAGTGGTATTACAAAAATAAAAACTTTAAAATCAATTGACTTAAGTGGTAACGACTTTGATCTGCTTCCCAGCGATTTCTCAAATCTAAAATTACTTGAAGAAGTACGATTAAACGATGAGAGTAGAATGGACCTACCCAAAACACTTGATGTTTTAGCCAAATTACCAATTCTTAAATCTTTGTACCTTGAAAATGATCAACTCAAAACATTACCAAGTGAATTATTAAAAATAAAAAATCTTGAAAATTTATTTCTTGGAAACAATCAAATTGAGAAAGTTCCGGTTTTAAAAAAATTAGATCATCTTAAATATTTAGACTTAAAAGACAACAAAATTAAAACCGACTTGCAAGACATGAAAAATTTAAATTTTGGACTTAAAGTGAATTTCTAATAGGATAAAATTAAAACAGATTGTAAATAGAAAATTGAGCTTAAACAAACATTATGAACGCTATTTTACCAAATATTAGTATTGCTATTAACGAGAAGTTATACGTTAAAAATCCCGAAACCTCCAATTTAGGTAAGAAAATAATAGAAAACAGTATCTTACTTATTGACCAAATAGGCTTTGAGAATTTTACCTTCAAAAAATTGGGAGAGCGAATAGGGTCTAATGAAAGTTCTATATACCGCTATTTTGAAAGCAAACACAAACTCCTTTTATACTTATCCTCCTGGTATTGGGGATGGATGGAATATAAATTAGTTTTTGCTACCAACAACATAGCTAGTCCTGTAGAAAAACTAAAAAAAGCAATTGCAATTGTTACCGAAAAAATTGAAGATGATTATACTACAACCCATATTAATGAAAGTATATTAAACAAAATCATAATTGCCGAATTTACCAAAACACTTCTAACCAAAGAAGTTGATGAAGAAAACAAAATAGGTTTCTTTTTAGTGTATAAAAGAGTCATTAATCGCATTATCGAAATGATCGTTGCTGTAAATCCAGAGTACCAATTTGCTAAAAGTTTAGCCTCTTCAATAGTAGAAGGTGCCCTGCATCAACATTTTTTAAAAGATCATTTAAAAACAATAACAAATTGTAATGAAATTATTTCACCTACTCATTTTTATACGGATTTAGTGAAAATAATTACAAAATAAAAAAATATGAAAAACACACCTTTAGAACGATTTTATAATTTACTAGCATTAGACCGGAAAGATGTATATCAAATATTTTTCTATGCTATTTTTGCTGGATTAATCAGCTTGTCATTGCCGCTTGGTATTCAGGCCATTATAAACTTTATTCAGTCTGGGCGCGTGAGTGCCTCCTGGATTGTATTGGTCGTTTTGGTCGTTTTTGGCGTGGCACTAGTTGGGATTTTATCGCTAATGCAACTTCGAATTACAGAAAACTTACAACAAAAAATATTCGTACGCTCCTCTTTTGAATTTGCGGCGCGTTTGCCAAAAATAAAAAACGAAGAACTTTATAATACATATCCTCCAGAATTAGCCAATCGTTTTTTTGACACTATAAACATCCAAAAAGGAACTTCGAAGTTATTAATTGACTTCTCAGCGGCTTTGTTGCAAATTATTTTCGGCCTTATTTTGCTTTCTTTATACCATCCTTACTTTATTGTTTTTGGATTCTTACTGTTCTTACTGTTGTATTTCATTTTTAAGTTTTCATTTAAATCTGGACTTGAAACTAGTTTAAAAGAATCAAAATTTAAATATAAAGTCGCAGGCTGGTTACAAGAAATGGCACGCAATAATTTCAGTTTCAAAAATGATTTGAATTACAATTATGGCTTGCAAAAAAACAACAATCTTGTGGGTGACTATTTGAACTATCGAGAAAAGCATTTTAAAATTATTCAACGACAATTCAGTCAATTAATAATTTTTAAAATCATTATTACAGCAAGTTTGCTCTCAATAGGTGGATTTCTTGTACTGTCACAACAAATGAATATCGGACAGTTTGTAGCAGCAGAGATCATTATCTTACTGGTAATTAATTCTGTCGAAAAAATAATTCTAGGTTTAGAGACGTTTTACGATGTGCTTACTTCAATTGAAAAAATAGGCCAGATAACGGATTTAGAGTTAGAAGATGAGCCTGAATTCAAAAGTGAAATATGCTACAACAAAATTTCATTGGAAACAGAGGACCTAAGTTTCAAATTTTCTGACTCCTCAAAAGAAATACTCCATGGTTTAACCTTGAAAATAGAACAAGGGGAAAGAATTGCAATTTACGGTGCCAATGGATCAGGGAAAACAACACTCATTCGAATTTTATCTGGGTTATTGCATCCCACCTCTGGTTTTTTGTACATTAATGATGATACGTTTAGAAAAATAAATTTAAAGCAATATCACTCACAAATAGGCAGTATCATTCATGGGGAAACACCTTTTGAAGGAACCTTATTAGAAAACATCACTTTCAATGATCCATCATTGAGTAGCGAAGATCTTCGATGGGCAATTGATGGCGTACAACTCACTTCGTTCATCAAATCATTGCCAAAAGGACTTGATACTCGCATTTTTCCCGAAGGAAAACAATTATCCTCGTCTAATGCTCAAAAAGTGCTGTTAGCTCGAAGTATTATTCATAAACCTAAAATTCTTTTTTACGAAGATCCTACTGACGTAATGGATGAAGATATTGCAAAAGAAATTATCGACTTTATCACCTCTGATAAACACAAATGGACCATTATTGTGTCGTCAAAAAATCCATATTGGAAAACCAAATGCACTCGAAACATTATCATGGACAATGGCATTATTGCACATGATTTTAAAAATAATTAGTTATGCTAAACATATCCAATAATAAAATTAAATTACCGTCGCTTGACCGATTTTCAACTGTAAAAAATTTGGAAAACAGACCGCATTACAAAATTTTAAATAAAATAATCGCGGGAGCTTCCATTGTTGCAATAATAGCCCTTTTTCTGCCTTGGACTCAAAATATTTCAGGAAGTGGCTCAGTGACGACTTTAAAACCAGATCAAAGACCCCAATCTATTCAAAGTGTAATTTCTGGCAGACTAGAAAAATGGTATGTTCAAGAAGGAGACTTTGTCAAAAAAGGAGATACCATCTTGTTTATATCCGAGATAAAAGAAGAGTATATGGATCCAAACTTAATACAAAATACTAAGAATCAAATGGATGCTAAAAAACTATCGCAGCAATCCTATGGTTTAAAAGTCACTACACTTACGGGTCAAATTCAAGCTATTGAAAACGAAAAATTTTTAAAAGTAGAGCAAGCTCAAAACAAGATCAAACAATCTGTACTAAAAATAAAAAGTGACAGCATTGATTTAGTGGCCGTAAAAACACAATTAAAAATAGCCAACACGCAATTCAATCGATCTGTAGCCCTAAACAAAGAAGGATTGAAACCATTGACTGATATTGAAGAAAAAAGACTCAAATTACAGGAAGTTGAGGCAAAAATTATCACTCAGGAAAACAAATATTTAACGAGCAAAAACGAGTTAATTAATGCTAAAGTTGAAATAAATAGGATTGGCGCAGAATATGCAGAGAAAGTTTCAAAAGCCAATAGTGACAAGTTTACCGCACTAAGCAGTCAATTTGATACTGATGCGCAAGTTAACAAACTAGCAAATCAATACGCTAATTACAGCATTCGAAACGGTATGTATTATATCAAAGCATCACAAAATGGCTATATAAATAGAGCATTACAGTCAGGAATAGGAGAAACGATTAAGGAAGGAACACCTATAGCGACCATTATGCCATCAGAGTATGATATTGCTGTAGAAACTTTTGTAAATCCTATTGATTTGCCATTGTTGAGCAAAGGCGAAAAAGTCCGCGTCTGGTTTGATGGTTGGCCAACAATCGTATTTTCTGGATGGCCAGATATGTCCTATGGCACTTTTGGTGGTGAAATTGTAGCCATCGAAAATTTCATTAGTGAAAACGGAAAATACCGAGTATTAATTGCACCTGATAAAAATGAAGATAAATGGCCAAAACAACTGAGTATTGGTTCTGGCGCACAAACGATTGCTTTGTTGAACAACGTTCCCGTTTGGTTTGAATTATGGAGAACTTTGAACGGCTTTCCGCCAAATTATTACACGCCAATTACAAAAACTACTAAAGAGAAAAAATAATGAAACAAGTATTTTTAGTTTTTTTATTCTGTGGTTTTGCAGTAACGGCACAAAACAATTCTTCTAAAGAATTTATGTACACAGAATTCCTGGGATATGTAAAAAAATACCATCCATTAGTAAAAAATGCCAATTTAGAAATCAATAAAGCACAAGCTAATTTGATGATGGCTCGCGGTGGTTTTGATCCAAAAATTGAAGTCGATTTTAGTAAGAAACAATTCAAAGACACCGAATATTATTCTATTCTAAACAGTAGTTTTAAAATCCCAACCTGGTACGGAATAGAAATTAAAGCTGGATTTGACAACAACGAGGGCGTTTATCTAAATCCCGAAAATACAGTTCCAAACCAAGGTCTTACCTCACTTGGAGTTACAGTTCCGCTGGGACAAGGATTGTTCATAAACCAGCGTATGGCCGATGTACGCAAAGCAAAAATGCAAATTCAATTGAGCCAAGCAGAACGAAAACTCCAAGCAATTGCCGTCTTGTATGATGCTTCGATAGCCTATTTTAATTGGAAAAAAAACTACAACGAAGTGGCCTTATACCAAGAATACAATACGAATGCACAAATTAGATTTAAAGGAATTCAATCCTTGATTACACAAGGAGATAAACCAGCTATTGACAGCGTTGAGGCAGGAATTATTGTAAAAAACAGAATCTTAAGTTTAGAAGATTCTATGCTTAAATTGACTAAATCCAAATTAGAGCTCGAGAATTTTCTTTGGCTAGAAAATAACATTCCGCTAGAGTTATCAGATGACTTAATTCCAGAAATACTGCTAGAATTTACCATTCAAGAAACTTTACGAACCAATGATTTGTTAAATACGGATTTTACCATAACCAACCATCCAAAAATCAATGCGTTGCAAAGCAAAATTGATATGCTAAACGTGGAAAAAAAATTAAAAGCCAATATGCTGTTGCCAAAAATTGATGTTGGCTACTCCTATTTAGCAGAACCTAGCTATATTGACAACTACAAATTTCAAGATTATAAAATAGGCTTGGATTTTTACTTTCCTTTATTTCTTCGAAAAGAACGTGGAAGCCTGAAATTAGCAAAGTATAAAGTACAGGAATCCAAATTTATTTTGGATCTTGAAAAAGTACAACTGACCAACAAAATCAATGCGCAAAAGATAGAAATAACATCGCTACTAAAACAAAAAGAGCTGATAAAAGGCTTGGTACAAGACAATTTCACGATGTTAACTTCTGAAGAACGTTTGTTTAGTTTTGGCGAAAGCTCACTGTTTTTAATAAATACCCGAGAAAATAATTTAGTCAGTGCGCAGCTAGCTAGGATTGCTCTTGAAAACCGATTTTACATCTCAAATTCAGAGCTTTTTAAAATAATGGCCAATCCAGAATAAACAATTATAAAATTGTATTTTTGCAAACTGAAAATTCAAAAATATGATTATTGTAAAATCACGTGAAGAAATAGAGTTGATGCGCGAAAGTGCGTTGATCGTATCCAAAACTTTAGGAATGATTGCTTCTGAAATCAAGGAAGGCGTAACTACGTTGCACCTTGACAAATTAGCCGAAACCTTCATTCGTGATCATGGCGCAGTTCCTAGTTTTTTGGGTTTATATGGTTTTCCAAACTCGCTTTGTATGAGTCCAAACTCACAAGTAGTGCATGGAATTCCTAACAATAAGCCCTTAGAAAGTGGTGATGTTATCTCTGTAGATTGCGGCGCTTTCAAAAACGGATACCACGGAGATCATGCGTATTCTTTTGAAATAGGTGAGGTGGCTCCCGAAACAAAAAAACTATTACAAGTTACTAAGGAATCCTTGTACGTAGGAATTCGCGAATTACGTCTAGGCAATCGTGTAGAAGATGTAGGTAATGCTATTCAAAAATATACCGAAGCCCACGGTTATGGTGTAGTACGTGAACTAGTAGGGCATGGCTTAGGCCAAAAAATGCACGAAGATCCTGAAATGCCTAACTACGGTAAAAAAGGAAGAGGAAAACTTTTTATAGAAGGTATGGTTGTCGCCATAGAACCCATGATCAATATGGGAACCCGAAACATCAAACAGCATAAAGACGGTTGGACTATTACAACAGCTGATGGCAAACCATCTGCCCATTTTGAGCATGATGTTGCGATTATCGATGGAAAACCAGAAATTTTATCAACTTTTGCATACGTGTATCAAGCGCTAGGAATTGTGAGTAATGAAGAAGATGAGTTTAGAAGAGAACCGTTTGTAATCTAGGTTATTACACAAAGATTCACTGAGAATACCCAGAGGTTCGCAAAGGTTTTTAAGTAAAGTTTTATTGTATTTTTAGCCTCATAGAAAATGGAAAATAAAGATAATGAGTTAAGCGGTGATTTAAATTCACTTTCTTACAAAGTAATTGGATTAGCAATTGAAGTACATCGACAATTGGGCCCAGGTCTTTTAGAATCTGCTTACCAAACATGTCTTTTCTATGAACTTCAAAATGCCGGCTTTAAAGTTGAAAAAGAAGTAACACTTCCAATAAAATATAAAGAAATTAAACTTGACCAAGGATATAGAATTGATTTACTTGTTGAGGACAAATTAGTTATCGAACTAAAAACAGTAGAAAGTTATACTGCAGTACATTTCGCTCAAATACTAACGTATTTAAAACTTGGCAATTATCCTCTAGGATTATTAATGAATTATAATAGTACAATTTTAAAAAACAACATAAAGAGATTTATAAATACGCCTTCAGATTCCAAAAAAATAAACGTAGCGAATCTCTGAGTCTTCTTTGTGAATCTCTGTGAAATAAATATGAAAAAACTATTTAAATTAATACTCAATACAATACCTCGCCCATTACTTATTCGTTTAAGTTATGTCGCGCGACCTATCATTGCTTTTACTTTAAAAGGAGATAAATTTACGGATCCAATAGATGGAAAAAGTTTTAAATCGATGTTGCCGTATGGCTACGAAACCCAGCGTAACAATGTCCTTTCGCCAAGTACGCTTTCCTTGGAAAGACACCGTTTATTATGGTTGTATTTGAATGAAGAAACTGATTTTTTTAAGTCGACAGCAAAAAAAAAAGTACTGCATTTTGCACCTGAGCAAGCGTTTTATAAATTGTTTCGAAACCAAAAAAATCTGGATTACACGACAACTGATTTGTTTTCGCCACTTGCAGATGTGAAAGCTGATATTTGTAATTTACCTTTTGACGATAATCAATATGATATAATTCTTTGCAACCACGTTTTAGAACATATTCCGGATGATACGAAAGCCATGAAGGAATTGTACCGCGTATTAAAGCCGGGTGGAATGGCCATTTTACAAATTCCACAAGATTTAAAAAGAGCGACTACATTTGCTGATGACACTATAACCGATCAAAAAGAGCGTGCTAAAATTTTTGGACAATACGATCATGTACGTATTTATGGTCGTGACTATTTTGATAAACTGCGAAGCATTGGTTTCACAGTAATAGAAGAAGATTATACCAATAAAATTGCACCTGAATTAGTAAAAAAATATTGTTTGGCCAAAGGGGAGATTATACCAGTTTGTTTTAAATAATTATTGTAAAATATATTCCAACACAGATTCCACAAATTAGCACAAATTAATCTGTGTTAATTTGTGGAATCTGTGTTTAAAAAACCTAATAATCAAATATCTTATTGCTTTTGGAACCCGAAAATAATTTCCAGTTTTGCTTTGATCTTAGTTTTGCAGCGAAACTCAATTGCTACATTCCTAATTCGTATGTGGTAGGACATGCGGAAACCATCACTTATTTAGAAAAAAAAGCAAGTCCAGAAGTCCTTCAAAGCATGGGAATAACGGTTGGGAATTTAGATAGCACTACACAAAAAATACTTTCGCTTTGCGAGGTACTGCAACCTGAGGCCTTGTTCAAAAAATACCGAACCAAAAGCAAATCGGCCAAAAAAATTGAAGACATCCTAAAAGACGATAAAATAAAATTGGGCATTGAGCAATTTATAAAAATGAGCTTAGCACAATTTTACAACCTCATCAAAGAGCATGATTTTGCACTTTCGTTAAACTTAGGCAAAGAAAAAGATTTTCGCATTAGCCGCATCGGGACTCAAAATCCAGCTTTGGAAACCAAACTACATTTTGACAAACACGAAAACGGAATTTCCTACACCTTATTTTTAAAGGACGAAGACACTACTTTTTATCCTTCAACTACTGCAATCACATTGCTATTAGATGAGCCAGCATGGTTGATCGCACATCACAAACTGTATGCAGTAAAGAACATCAACTCGAAAAAAATTACGCCTTTTTTGACCAAAAAAGTAGTAGAAATTCCCTCGAAATTAGTCCCAGACTATTTTGAAAAATTCATAAAAGATATTGCCAAAAAGGTAGATATAAGCGCCACGGGTTTTGAAGTTATTACTCAAACCGCTGTTCGTTCCTGCAACCTACAATTGGTGCATGATTTTTTTAAAAACACCTACTTCATCAGTCTTTTATTTGATTATGACGGATACATTTTTGATGCCACTAAAACCAAAAACACGCATTCGGAAATTGATTTAAAAGACTTGGAAAATATAAAACTAATCCAATACAAACGTAGTCAAGCTGAGGATGCATTTAATGAATCATTACAAACGCTTGGGCTTAGCAGACAAGAAAATCATCTTTTTGGGCTTTTACAAAAACCAGAACAAAAGGACAGTTATGCTTGTATTCAATGGGCATTAGAGCATCGAGAAAAATTAGAATCAATAGGTTTTTCATTAGATAATCTAAAAATCGACGGAAAGAAAATTGATAACAGCAAAGTAACCATTGCATTTTCAAATAGCATTCAAAACGATTGGTTCGATATTAAAATGACTGTAGTTTCTGATGATTTTGAATTCAATTTCAGCGAGTTGATTCCGAATATAAAAAGCCAAAATCGCCTGTTTCTCTTACCCAACGAAAATTATTTTTTGATTCCATTAGAATGGATGACACGTTACGGTGCCATGGCAAAACTGGCTAAAATCAACAATGGAACTATCGCGGTTCTCAAAAGTAATTTTGCTGTTTTTGAAGATATCCCGCAATTAAAACAAACCTTGCATGTAAAAGAAACTGTTCAATACCAACCTTCGGCTTTGGTTAAAGCTACTTTGCGACCGTACCAAATAGAAGGAGTACGATGGCTTCTTGAACATTACAACAACGGCTTAGGTGCTTGCTTGGCCGATGATATGGGATTGGGAAAAACATTGCAAACCTTATCTACTCTGGTCGCAGTACAAGAAAAATTAGATTTTGAAAAAGCCGAAAATATCCAACTCAATTTGTTTGGTAACGAAATTCCTGTTGCCAAAGAATACCTAAAAGCCTTGATTGTACTTCCCTCCTCTTTAGTGTTCAACTGGTATAACGAAGCCCGAAAGTTTACGCCTCATTTTAGAAGGATACAATATGTGGGACAAGATCGAAAGCTAATTTCTAAAAAATTAGAAAAATACGACTTGATCTTTACGAGTTATGCGGTGGTGGCGAGAGATCTTTCCATTTTAGAAAAGTACCAATTTCGTTTTTTGATTTTGGACGAAAGTCAATACATCAAAAATAAAAATTCGAAAATTTTTAAGGCTATAAATCAAATAAAAACGACTCATAAAATCTCGTTGAGCGGTACTCCTATCGAAAACTCATTAGACGATTTATGGTCGCAAATGCAATTTATCAATCCGAATATTTTGGGGAGTTACGCTTTTTTTGCGGAGCATTACAAAGTTCCAATTGAGAAAAAACAAGACGGAAATAGTCTGCTGGAGCTCAAAAACCTAGTCAGTCCGTTTATTTTACGTCGAACGAAAGAACAAGTTTTAAAAGACTTGCCGGAACTTTCTGAGCAGGTTCTCTATTGTGATATGGAGCCCGAACAGGAGAAATTATACGAAGAAGAAAAATCAAAAGCGAGAAATGCACTCTTAAAAACTGATGGTTCTGGCATTGACAAAATCAACATAATCAATACTTTGATGCGCTTGAGACAATTAAGCAATCATCCTAAAATGATTGACAAAAAATCTGAAATGGATTCAGGAAAATATATTGCGGTAACGCGTTATTTGGAAACCTTAGTGCAATCCAATCAAAAAACAATAGTTTTCAGTTCGTTTGTGTCTAACTTGGAATTTTATAAAAAATGGAGCATCGAAAACAAAATTGATTTTTGTGAACTCACAGGTGCTACCCCACAAAATGAACGCGCGTATCAAGTTCAGAAATTTCAAGAGCAAGAACGTGTTAAATTGTTTTTCATTTCCTTAAAAGCAGGTGGCGTAGGACTCAATATTACCAAAGCATCGTATGTTTTGTTTTTAGATCCTTGGTGGAATCCCTTTGCCGAAAAGCAAGGTATTGGTCGCGCCCATCGGATTGGGCAATTGAACAAAGTAAATGTCGTCCGATTCATCACTAAAAACACCGTTGAGGAAAAAATTATTCGGTTGCAGGAAAACAAAAAACTACTTTCGGATTCACTGCTTGATGAAAACCACATCAGCCCTGATATTGAAGAAAATTTAGATTTTATATTAGCATAAAAAAACCTGCTACTTCAATGAAATAGCAGGTTTTCGTTTTAAGACTAAAAAAATTATTTTTTCTCCGGCATCAACATTCCAATAACTTTATCTTTAGTAAGGTATTGTTTTGCAATGTTCTGAAGATCCTTAGCAGTAACTGCATTAACCATTTCCTCGAATTTCAATACGTCTTCTGGACTATTGCCATTAGTGTAAGACCTTGTTA
This sequence comes from Flavobacterium sp. DT2-2, assembly GCA_051990185.1. GTDB lineage: Bacteria > Bacteroidota > Bacteroidia > Flavobacteriales > Flavobacteriaceae > Flavobacterium. Next base: position 67,338 of record JAFCUE010000016.1, read on the forward strand.
AATTAGACAGCCAATATCTGTTTTCTTTACTGTCTTTTCTAAAATCAGCCAGTTCACCTTCCTTAAATTTGGCTACATCTTTTTCATCTGGGCCATTATCGATAATATTTTGCAACTCTTTTAATGCAGAAGCAGTTAATTTCTCTGCATTGTCCGGTCCGCAAGGGAAACTAATGTTAAAGCTGTATGATCCGTTTGGAATTTTGTTCATACTTCCTCGGGCAGAAACACCATAAACACCACTTTCATTTTCGCGCAATTGCTCAATTAACTTGATGGTTAAGACCTCGCCTAATGCTTGCATGCTCATGGCATCTTTAGCTGAATATTTAGCATCACCATAGAACATAATGGTCACATTACTTTTAGGATCTGTTCCTTTGTTAACCACTTTTTTCAAGTCGCCTTTTAACATGCGGTATCCTAAATCTATGGTTTTCTTTTTTTTATCAGTAGTTGGCAATGACGCTAAATATTTAGCAGCATAGGCCTCAATTGTAGCATCATCTACATTTCCTACGAAGAAAAATTCAAAATCTGCCGCATTAGCAAAACGCTCTTTGTATTTTTTGTATGCTAACTGATAATCCGTATCTGCCCAAGATTTATCAGTAGGCATCACTCCGTTGAATCTTGGATTTTCCTTGTTCAAGTAGGTATAAAACTCTTGTTGAAAATAGTTTTGTGGGGTAGAAGCCATATTCTTAAAAAAACTAGATTGCTTTTGTTTAAAAGCTTCAAAAGTATCAGGATCCAAATTCAAATCCGTAAAATAAGCGTATGTCATTTGAAAAAGATACTCTAAATCCTTTGGTGTTGCATTACCTCTTAAACCCTCGGTGCTGTAACCAATATAAGGATTTACTCGCGCAATTTTTCCTGTCATGAATTTATTGATATCATTCAATTTTAATCCTGAGAATCCGGCTTCTGCCAAAGCTCCGTTTGCAAACTGAACTTTCTTCATCTCCTCATTCGAGTACAAATTAGACCCACCAAGACTTACCGCTTCAAAAAAAACTTCATCGTTTTTAAAATCTGTATTCTTGTATGTCACTTTCACACCATTTGATAATACTAACGTTTTAGTCCCAATTTTAGGATTGCTTTCACGACTCACAATGCTACCTGATTTTACTTCATTTCGGAGTAAACTAGTGGCAACAGGAACATCTTCATACGGCTTTAGTTCATCTGAGTTCACTTTTAAAGCATCCAGCACTTCTTGTTCCGTGACTTTTTTCAAACCTGCTTTTTCAGGACCAGTCAAAATAATGACACGGTTATCCTCTTTTACATATTCTTTAATAAAGCCATTTACATCTTGTACTGTAATCAAAGGAATGATTTGTTTCAAAGTTTCATACGTCCATTCGATACCAGGAACCGGTTCTTTCTCTAAGAAATTAGCCTGAAACTCTCCAACAAAATTAACGGAATTCGTTTTATCTCTATCGTTATAGCTTTTTTCAGTTGAAGCTAAAAATTCTGATTTCGCACGGTTTAATTCTCCTTCTGTAAATCCAAATTTCTTTGCTCTTTCATTTTCAGTAACCAAAACTTTCAACGCCGCCAGCTGCTTATCCTCTTGTGACATCGCCACAGATTGATATCCTTTTTTATTTCTAGCAAAAGTGCCCCCATAAAAAGAATAGCCATAAGTAAAAGGAGGAGTTGCTGAATTGGTTAGCTCGTCTAATCGTGAATTTAACAAGGTTGCAAATAATCCTTCAACAAGAGAGTTTTTGAAATCTCCCACAGTGGTCATTTGTTTTGGAGCACCGTAATCTTTATAAAGCAACTGTACTTGCGCACTTGAAGCTTCCTTGTCACTCTCTACCGCTACAAAAGTTTCCTTGTGATTAGGAACATCATATATTTTTCTAGGTTTTTCCTTAGCAGGATTTTTATAAGTAGCAAAATGAGAACTAATTTTCTTCTCCATTTCTGCAACGTCAATATCGCCTACAACAATAACACTCATTAGATTTGGTCGGTACCAATCTTTGTAAAAATTAACTAACGATTGGTGTTTGAATTTTTCTAGCACTTCTTTTTGACCTATTGGCAAACGCTCCGCATAATGAGAATCATGCATCATTTTTGAAATATAACACCCTTGCATTCTTTTACCAGCTCCTAAACCTAGCCTGTATTCCTCTAGAACTACACCTCTTTCTTTATCAATTTCTTCTGGTGTCAAAACCGTATTAAACGCCCAGTCTTCAATAATTTGAAATCCTTTTTCTAATTTTTCAGGATCATCAGATGGTATAGGTAAAAAATAAACCGTTTCGTCAAAACTAGTATACGCATTTAAATGCTGTCCAAATTTAACACCAATACTTTGTAAATAGTCGACCAATTGGTTTTTTGGAAAACGTTTGGTTCCGTTAAAACACATGTGCTCCATAAAATGCGCCAATCCTTGTTGGTCGTCGGTTTCTAAAATAGAACCTGCGTTGACTACCAACCTGAGATCTACTTTCTTTTATGGTTTGGCATTTTTCTTGATGTAATACGTTAAGCCATTTTCAAGCTTGCCTGTTTTTACGGTTGAATCAAAAGGAATCGCTTTTGAATAATCCATTTGCTGCGCAAAAACAGCTAAAGGAAATAGCATTGCTCCAAGTACTAAATTGTTGATGTTATTCAAGAGTTTGTTTATTTGAAGTAAAAATAATACGATTAATCCTGAGATCTGACAACGTTGCATTTTAATTAGCAGAAATTACATACAAATAATTTTTTTTCATTAAAACTAATCATCCTACAAAAACGAATCGTATTCCATATATTTACAACTTCTTAATTGCTGCAAAATGATAAACCCTTTTCTTAAAATAGTTTTCTTTTTTCTTTTTGTACTTGCAATCAATTCTGCCGTTGCTCAATCCGAAAAGGAAATCACTGCGCCTTACAACATCAAAACCATTTCTTTTTTGCAAAGTGACCGAAATGCGATTCCAATTTTCAAACTTGGAGAGGGATTTCAACTCCAGTTTGATGATCTTTTTGGCAATGAAGCCAATTATTATTACGAAATAATCCATTGTGATTACAATTGGGTTGCTACCCCAATTCCAAAAAACGAATATTTACAAGGATTTGACAATCAACGAATTCAAGATTACACAAATTCATTCAACACCTTACAAATCTACTCGCACTATAAAGTATCGATTCCCAACAAGTTTACACAGCAATTGCGCATCAGCGGGAATTACATCCTTAAAATTTTAGACGAAAACAAAGACGTAGTTTTTTCTAGAAAGTTCATTTTATGCGAAGATCTTGCAACTGTCCCAATGCAAGTTAAGCGCTCACGGACTGTAAATAGTATCGAAATGAAACACAATTTAGAGTTTAGTATAAAATCAAGTCAAATTACTTTCCAAAATCCAATGAAAAATGTTCGCGTGGTACTGCTACAAAACGGACAATTTAATACTGCCATCAAAAATATACTCCCACAATACACGATTGGGAATGATCTTATATACAAATACGATCCTGAAACACAATTTTGGGCAGGGAATGAATTTTTATTTTTTGAAAACAAAGACATCCGCTCAGCAGCAAATAATATTGCAAAAATTGATTCAAACACTTCCATTTACGGCTCTCACTTATACACTAATGCCGCACGAGCCAACTTCCCTTATTCCTTTACCCAAGATGTAAATGGTGATTTTGTTCCTACTAACATAAATAGTAGTAATCCTGAAATTGAAGCCGATTATTTATGGGTTTATTTTAGCCTCTCGGCACCGACTTTTCGATTAAAAAAAGATATTTATATTGGCGGAATGTTTAATAATTACAACATGACCCCAGAATACAAAATGAATTATAATGTACAAAAAGGCACTTATGAAAAAGCTATTTTGATCAAACAAGGATTTACAAACTACAAACACACCATAGCAGATGAGAAAGGAGTGATCGACAATGAAAATGCAATCGATGGGAACTTTTATCAAACTGAAAACGAGTATACTGCATTAGTTTATTACAGGGGAAATATAGACCGTTACGATCGCGTAATTGGGAAAGGAAACGCAAACTCAATAAACATCGTCAACTAAAAAAACTTTTTGACAATTAACCAAAACAAATTCAATTTTTTGTAAATTTGTCAATAATAATTAAATATTCATACATTTTATATGGTTTCTCAAATAACAAGAGGTATAAAAATATCAGTATTGACTAGTTTTGAAGGTACCTACTTTAAAAACTACAAGATTCATTTTGCCTTTAGTTACGTGATCACAATCGAAAACCACAGTAAAGATTCTGTGCAACTGATCACCCGTCATTGGGAAATCTTTGATTCCTTAAACGAAATCGAAATAGTCGATGGCGAAGGAGTAATTGGTAAAAAACCAGTATTAAAACCCGGCGAGCAACACACGTACAGTTCTGGCTGCCTGCTATCATCTCCGTACGGCGCTATGAAAGGATACTTCAATATGATCAATTTTACCTCTACAAGAAACTTTAAAGTAATCGTTCCAACTTTTAGGTTGTGCGCCCCATTTGCGTTAAACTAGTCTTATCGTTAGGAGCTAATCCTGCTATTCATTTCAAGTTTTTTCTTACTCCTTTATTTTTTTCTAAACAAATCAGGAGCTTCTAAGGTCGCTCTTATTTGTCAAGAAAAAATATAACGAGACCGCAAAAAGCTTTCCATTTCTATCAGGGCTATGAGAGGAATATTCCTTTTCATCCATTTTAGTTTAGCTCTAAAAATATCATTTCTTTAGAGAAACCTTTGTACTTTTGTATTTTAGATACAAAACACAACACCCATTTTCTAATTTTATAATTTTACAAATATGTTAAAAGGATTTTTTCATGTACCAAAAGCAGTCAACGAGCCCGTAAAAAGCTACGCACTGAACTCTCCCGAAAGAGCAGCTGTCAATGCAGCCTACGCAGCAATGTGGAATTCTAAAATTGACGTTCCGCTGTATATCGGAAACGAAGAAGTTAGAACTGGAGATACCAAAATAATGTCCGCACCACACGATCACAAACACATCGTGGGTACGTATCACCAAGCTCAAAAATCTCATATAGAAGACGCGATTGCAACCGCACTTCAAGCTAAAACGGCTTGGGCGAATATGGCCTGGGAACAACGTGCTGGAATTTTCCTAAAAGCAGCTGAATTGTTAGCTGGTCCTTACAGAGCAAAAATCAATGCAGCAACAATGATTGCGCAGTCCAAAACAATTTACCAAGCAGAGATTGATGCGTCTTGCGAATTAATAGATTTCTTGCGTTTCAACGTACAATACATGACACAAATCTACAGCGAGCAACCTAAGTCTACTTCAGACATGTGGAATCGTGTAGAGTACAGACCTTTAGAAGGATTTGTTTATGCCATTACTCCTTTTAACTTTACTGCTATTGCAGGAAACTTGCCTACTAGCGCTGCCTTAATGGGAAATGTAGTAGTTTGGAAACCTGCAGCAACGCAAGTGTATTCTGCTAACGTATTGATGCAAATATTTAAAGAAGCAGGATTGCCTAATGGAGTGATCAACATGGTTATGGGCGATTCTGGAATGATTACCGAAACCTTATTAGCCAGTCCAGATTTTGCCGGAGTTCACTTTACAGGATCAACTGGAGTTTTTAATGATATTTGGGCAAAAATTGGAACCAACATCAGCAAATATAAAACCTATCCAAGAATCGTAGGAGAAACAGGTGGTAAAGATTTTATTATCGCACATCCGTCTGCTAATTCAAAACAAGTAAGTACAGGAATTGCCCGAGGTGCTTTTGAGTATCAAGGTCAAAAATGTAGCGCAGCCTCTCGTGTTTACATCCCGCAAAGTTTATGGCCAGCTGTAAAAGCAGAGTTAGAAGCCGATTTAAAATCAATGAAAATGGGTTCTCCAGAGGATATGAGCAACTTTATTACTGCCGTAATCTCTGAAGGTTCTTTTGATAAATTAGCGCTAGCTATTGACCAAGCCAAGAAAGACACCGATGCTGAAGTAATTATGGGTGGGAATTATGATAAATCAAAAGGGTACTTTATTGAACCAACAGTTATCTTGACCACAAACCCAAAATACACGACTATGGAAACCGAATTATTTGGACCTGTAGTTACTATTTATGTATACGAAGATGCAAAATGGGTGGAGACTTTAGATTTAGTTGACACTACATCAGAATACGCTTTGACAGGTGCTGTTTTCAGCCAAGATCGTTATGCAATCGAAGAAGCAACAGTAAAACTGCAAAATGCTGCTGGTAACTTCTACATCAATGACAAACCAACTGGAGCTGTTGTAGGTATGCAACCGTTTGGTGGAGCAAGAGGATCAGGGACCAATGATAAAGCGGGTTCTATGCAAAACTTATTGCGTTGGACCTCGGCTAGAACAATTAAAGAAACTTTTGTTACTCCTGTAGATTACAGATATCCGTTTTTAGGAGAGTAAATTAGTCTTAAAGTTTGAAAGTCGAAAGTCGTAAAGCGCTTTAGTTAATATCGAAAAGCCGAATCTAAAATTTAGATTCGGCTTTTTGTTCTTTTATTTAATTCTTTCTTTAGACTTTATGACTTTCGACCTTAAGACTAAACCGTAAACTTCAACGGCAAGTGCACCACTTTTTTAGTCTCAAAAAATTCATCTTCGAAAAAATCAGCTAAGTTGTATTCAGTAGCTTTTGGAAAATCCTTTAACTCTTCGGTTAAATCGCCTCCTTTAAGATACAGAATTCCGTTTTTCAATTCGTGTTTGTTGTTCTTTTTGATTTTGGATTTCACCCAAGAAACAAAATCCGGCATATTCGTTACGGCACGACTCACGATAAAATCGAAATCTCCTTTTACATTTTCGGCACGCATTTGCTCCGCTTTTACATTTTTTAATCCCAATCCTTCGGCAACAGCCTGAACCACTTTTATCTTCTTGGCAATAACATCAATCAAATAAAAACGCGTTTCCGGAAAAAGTATTGCTAATGGTATTCCAGGAAAACCGCCTCCTGTTCCAACGTCTAATACATACGTTCCTGGCTCAAAATTTATAATTTTAGCTATTCCCAACGAATGCAGTATATGTTTGGTATACAAAGCGTCAATATCTTTTCTAGAAATAACATTGATTTTTTCATTCCAATCGTGGTACAAAAAATCCAATTTTACAAACTGTTCTTTCTGAATGTCAGTTAAATCAGGGAAATACTTTAGAATTTCATCCATCTATCAATTTTTTAACAAAAGTAATACTTTACAGTTAAAATATTTATCTCAATTTTGTTTATCAAAAAATATATAATAATTACCTTTGAAACTTATCCTAATTATATGAATAATAATGCTCCGACATTTGCTAAGCAAGATAGCTTAAAGTTCTTTAGAACACTTAACTCACGGGTTAACAATTACTTCAAAGAAAACAACATTCAGAAAACAGGAAACTGGAAACTATACCTAAAAACGATAATCCTTTTTTCGGTTTTTCTTGCTCCTTACTTTGTTATTCTAACACTTGGTATGCCATTTTGGGCACACTTAGTACTAACGATTGTCATGGGAATTGGTATGGCAGGAGTGGGAATGAACGTGATGCACGATGGCAATCACGGCTCCTATTCTAATAAATCATGGGTCAATAAATTCATGGGAGGAACTATTTATGTGCTTGCAGGAAATGTATACAACTGGCAAGTACAACACAATGTTTTACATCATACCTATACTAACATTCCCGGTCACGATGAGGACCTAGATGCCGGACGCGTTATTCGTTTTACGAAAGAAGCAAAGTGGTATAACTTTCACCGTTTTCAACAATATTATTCGGTTTTCTTATATGGATTATTGACTTTCAATTGGGCAATCACAACAGATTTCAAACAGATGAGAAGCTACTTGAAGAGAAAACTATCGTACGGCGAAGCCAAAAGCCCTAAAACACTTTGGACTACTTTAATTATTACAAAAATAATTTATGTTTCTATTTGGATTGTTTTACCAATCGTTATTGGAATCACTTGGTGGAAAGTACTTATTGGCTTTTTTGTGATGCATTACACTGCAGGTTTAATATTAAGTGTAGTGTTTCAATTAGCACACGTTGTTGAAGAAACTACGAATCCATCTCCAAATGAATTAGGTGAAATGGACAACACTTGGGCCATTCACCAATTGTTCACGACAACGAATTTTGCTCCAAAAAATAAAATCGTAAACTGGTACACAGGAGGATTAAATCACCAAATTGAGCATCATATTTTTCCAAACATCAGTCACGTACATTACGGTAAAATTGCCAGTATCGTAAAAGAAACTGCACAAGAATGCAATTTACCGTATTACGAATACAAAACAATGCGAAGTGCTGTAATTGCTCATTTCAAGCATTTGAAAGAATTGGGCCAAAACCCAGCGATCAGCGCATAATCACCGTTGAGAGGCACCGTTGCGCGTGTCAACAGTAAAGATGCTGCAGTGCATCTCAACAGTAACAAATAAATAAACTAACTACAAACCATTACAATGAATCCATTATCCGATAGAATAAACAATTTATCTACGTCTCAAACATTAGCTATGGCAGCATTGGCCAGAGAATTAAAAGCGCAAGGGAAAGATATCATTAGTTTAAGCTTAGGGGAACCTGACTTCAATACACCTGATTTTATAAAAGAAGCAGCCAAAAAAGCAATTGACGAAAACTACAGCACGTATTCTCCGGTAGAAGGATATTTAGAATTAAAAGAAGCCATTTGCAGAAAATTCAAAAGAGACAATGATTTAGAGTACAAACCCTCTCAAATTGTAGTATCAACAGGAGCAAAACAATCGTTATACAACATTGCACAAGTAATGCTAAACGACGGTGACGAAGTTATTTTACCGGCTCCTTACTGGGTTTCGTATTTTGAAATCGTAAAATTATCTGGTGGAGTTCCTGTAGAAGTTCCTACATCTGTAGATACTGATTTCAAAATCACACCCGAACAATTAGAAGCGGCAATTACGCCAAAAACAAAAATGATGTGGTTCAGTTCTCCTTGTAATCCAAGTGGTTCGGTATACAGTCGAGAAGAATTAACAGCATTAGCCAAAGTGTTGGAAAAACACCCACACGTATATGTTGTTGCCGACGAAATCTACGAGCACATCAATTTCTCAGGGACTTTTTGCAGCATCGCATCTATCCCAGGAATGTTAGAAAGAACAATTACCGTGAATGGAGTTGCCAAGGCTTTCGCTATGACAGGTTGGAGAATTGGATATATTGGAGCTCCTGAATTTATTGCAAAAGCCTGTACAAAAATTCAAGGTCAAGTAACAAGTGGTGCGAATAGTATTGCACAACGTGCTACCATCACTGCAGTAGATGCCGATCCAAGTGTCCTAAAACACATGGTGGACGCGTTTCATAGCCGTAGAGATTTAGTGGTTGGATTATTGAAAGACATTCCTGGAGTAAAAATCAACGTTCCCGAAGGTGCTTTTTACGTATTCCCAGACATTTCTTTTTTCTTCGGAAAAACATTAAAAGGAACGTTCATCAAGGATGCCAATGATTTCTCGATGTACCTTTTGGGCGAAGCTAATGTAGCAACCGTAACTGGTGACGCATTTGGAAACCCAAGCTGTATTCGTTTTTCTTACGCAACCAGCGAAGATTTGCTAATTGAAGCCTTACGCCGAATCAAAGAAGCAGTGGCGTTATAGTCAAAAGTCTTAAAGTCGAAAGTTAAAAAGTCAAAATTTCAACTTACAATATACTAACAAAGCCTCAAGTTTTTCTTGGGGTTTTGTTGTTTTTGGGCGTGACCACAAGGGTCGGGCTCATATCTTTGTATCGGATTCAAATATATGAATTAGTTATTTTTGAAATATTAATTGATAACAAAACAAAGTTGCATAATCGTGGTCGGGCTAGATACATTTTAATGATAT
>JAFCUE010000017.1:0-23290 GCA_051990185.1 Flavobacterium sp. DT2-2
CATTTATCTTTTTTAAAACCCATGGAGATTTAACTCCCAACAAAACTCCTAATCCGTCTAATTCCATACCCTAAAATTAAGTGAATTTTTGACTTTCCACTAATTTAGGCGAAGAACCATATTTTTTTAATGATTTTTTTCTATTTGATTATTGAAAAGAGTCACATTGTATATTTATAGTACTTGAGATAAAAAACGCAGATGATAGCAGCACAATAATTTTTTTAAAATTAAAAAGATGTAATGATTTGCGAAAAATAAAAGGTTAGTTTGGTTTTGTTTATTTGGAGCTATTGTTTTAACAATAGCTTTTTTTTGTTAGTATTTTTTGTGAAAAATGAAAAAAGGGCTAATAATAGATTTATAATTTCATTTTTTGCATCTGTGAATATTGAAACTTTACACAATAGTTATATAACAGCTGCAACTGCATTCGTAATTAAATTTGCAAAAAAACCTTTAAAATTAATATTTTACAGACTATTTACAAACTAACTTAATAGAATACGATAAATAAAAAGTATTCACAACAGCGTTACAGGAGATTATCGATGGTTAATACGCATTCAAAAAAAACACTTAATGAATAAAACTATAACAGCCAAAAAAGAAAGTGTAACCAACTACTTGAAAGATACTTTCGATGATGTTGGGAAAATTACATTATTCGCTACACGTTTTTTCAAGGAGGTAGTAAAAACTCCATATGAATTCAAAGAATTTGTAAAACAGTGTTATGTCATAGGGTATAAATCCTTACCATTAGTAACAATTACTGGATTTATCATGGGTTTAGTACTTACATTACAATCAAGACCAACATTAGCCAAATTTGGAGCAGAATCCTGGTTACCAAGCATGGTTGCACTGTCTTTGATAAGGGAAATTGCTCCTGTTATCACCGCTCTGATATGCGCAGGTAAAGTTTCCTCTGGCATAGGTGCTGAATTAGGATCTATGAAAGTTACTGAACAAATAGATGCCATGGAAGTTTCGGCCATAAACCCCTATAAATATTTAGTAGTTACGCGTATTTTGGCCACTACACTAATGGTGCCACTTTTAGTGATTTATGCCGATGGGATTGGGATTGTAGGCGGATATGTAGGAATAAACATTCACAGTGATGTTAATATGTTCCGATACATTTCACAAGTTTTAGAATCTATTACATTTTTAGATATTTTTCCAGCCACGATTAAAACATTTTTCTTTGGGTTTTTTATAGGGATGATAGGCTGTTACAAAGGCTTTAATGCCGAAAATGGAACAGAAAGTGTTGGAAAAGCGGCAAACTCAGCTGTTGTGACCGCATCACTAACAATATTTATTATTGATATGATAGCTGTTCAAATAACTGATTTATTTCTTTAAAATGATACAAGAAACAACAACCCAAGCGCCTCTTGCTAACACAAATGAAACTGTTATAGAAATCAAGGATCTTTATAAAACCTTTGGTACTAACGAGGTATTAAAAGGAGTTACTTTCTCAGTAAAAAAAGGGGAAAATTTAGTGGTTTTAGGAAAATCAGGTTCTGGAAAATCAATCACTATAAAATGTGTTGTGGGCCTGGTAGGTGTTGATTCAGGTGTAATTAATGTTTTTGGTACTGATATCACCAAAATTGATAACAACGAACTCAATGAAATACGAGTTCGAATTGGTTTTCTTTTTCAAAACGCAGCATTATACGATTCCATGAGCGTACGAGAAAATTTGGCATTCACACTCAAGCGTCATGCGAAAGAATTATCGTCAGAAGAAGTAGAAAATCAAATAAAGAAAATCTTAGAAAATGTAGGTTTAAGTGAAGCCATTGATAAAATGCCATCTGAATTATCAGGAGGTATGCGTAAAAGAATTGGTTTGGCTAGAACTTTAATTTTAAAACCAGAAATCATCTTATACGACGAACCAACAACTGGACTCGATACAATTACTTCTAGAGAAATAAGCGAATTAGTATTAGAAATTCAAAAAAAGAATAAAACCTCTTCCATCATAATTACGCACGATATGGCTTGTGCAAAACATACTGCTGATCGTTTAGTAATTTTAAAAGAAGGTGTAATACATGTGGAAGGAACCTACGAAGAATTAGAAAAAAGTGATGACGAATGGGTTCGATCTTTTTTTATATAACCAAAAAAATAAAATAAAATGAATAAAGAATCTGGATACCAGTGGAAATTAGGAATGTTTGTAATTATTGGGTTGGTACTTTTTGTTGCAACAATATATTTTGTTGGAAAACAGAAAAATTTATTTGGCTCTACATTTGAGTTGAATGCCAAATTTAATTCAGTAAACGGACTCGATATAGGCAATAATGTTCGTTTCTCTGGTATTAATATTGGTACAGTAGAAGAAATTGAGTTTTTAACAGATACATCGGTGGTTATTAAATTAATTATCAAAGAAGAGGTTCGCAAATACATCAAAAAAGATGCAATTGCAAGCATTAGCTCTGATGGTTTGATGGGTGATAAAGTACTTATAATTTCATCTGGGAAAAACTCCAATGTTATTGTAGAAGACAACGACAATATTGCCTCTAAACAAGCAATAGAAATGGATGATTTGATGGTGAGCGTTAAAAAAAGTGTCGATAATGCGGGAGTTATTACCGCGCAGCTCGCTCAGTTTAGTAATAGCATGAATAATGGAAATGGTGCTTTATCTAGGTTGGTCTCCGATGAAGAGTTTGGAAATAGCATAAAAAAAATGGTTACTAATCTTGAAAATAGTTCTAAAGAATTTTCGAAATTCACTGTAAAAATGAATAATGGAAAAGGAGCATTATCTAAATTAGTTAGTGATGAAAAGATGGGGTTAATGGTAGATTCTACTTTAACCAATGTAAAAAAAGGAACCACCGGATTAAATGAAGTAATAGAAGCTGCAAAGCATAACTTTCTACTGCGCGGTTATTTCAATAAAAAGAAAAAGGCCGAAGATAAAAAATTGGAAGGTTTAGAAGATGCGGAAGAAAATGAAATGAAAAAAGAGCTCAATATGGGTGCCAAATTTGATACTATCAAGTAATTGTTCAAAATTGCAACAATTATATTTTTATAGAGATATAATTCACGATTTACTTTTTTGAAATATTATTTTCGATTAATTACAAGTGACAATTATACAACTTTAAACTATAGTTATGTAACATAATACCTAGATTTGAAAAGTACCTTTACTTAAATATTAATAGAATATCTAAATTAAACGATTATGAAAAAAATAAAATTTATCCTGCCTTTACTATTACTTGGAGCACTAATTTACTCATGTAACAATGATGATACAAATGCTAGTTACCCTTATGCCGTTCGATTAACAGATGCACCTGGGCCGTATCAAAAAGTAAATGTAGACATACAAGGTGTAGAAGTTACAGGTGATGGTGGAAAAATTGTCTTATTGAATGTAAAAAAAGGAATCTATAATTTATTGGAATTCTCTAATGGTGTAGATACTTTATTGGCTACTGATTCACTTGAAATTTCATCAGTTAACCAAGTAAGACTTATTCTTGGTCCGAATAATACAGTAGTACTAGACGGAGTGAGTTACCCATTAAGTACTCCTAGTGCAGAGCAAAGTGGATTAAAAATAAAAGTTAATAACACACTTCAAGACGGTATTTTGTACACAGTTCTTTTAGATTTTGACGCTAATAAATCCATTGTGAAGCAAGGAAATGGAACGTACTCATTGAAACCAGTGATTAGAACAATCGAACAAGCAATCAGTGGTACAGTTAAAGGTAAAATTACTCCTGTAGGAACTATGGCTGTTGTTGAAGCGACTTCTGCAACTGGCCTAAGTTATATGAGTAATGTAAGTGCTGCTGGTGATTTTCAGGTATTGGGTCTTCCTCCTGGGACATACAAAATTACAATCACACCAGCGCTCCCATTATTGCCGGTAGTTAAAACTGATGTTGTCATTACAGCAGGACAAATTAATGATATAGGTTCTTTCAATATAATTTAAAGTATGAAATTGACAATATCTTTTTAAATTTCAAAATGATGTTGACTAAAGTAATTATAAAATCAAAAATCATTAAAAACGATAGCTATTTTGCAATCGTTTTTAATGATTTTGTTGTTTATTAAGAAAACTGAATCTATATATTTTAAGTCTTAAATTAGTAAATTGAAAAATCTTTCCTGTTACTCTAGATTTTGTTCCAAAAAAATATATAAGTTAAAAATATGTAGTTTTTTGATAATCTGTAAATAATACAACTTATTCTAAAAGTTTTATAACTGAATTTTCGCCTCAATACTCCAACTTTGCAATAATATTTTTTTTAAATAGCTGTTTAGAGAATTAAATTTCAATTCCCAGAAGCTAATCTAAACCTAATAGAAAAAAAACAAAATTCGATTTAAATCAATGAGTTATATTTATTTAAAAAAGTTTAAAACAAAAAGAAATTCATTGAAAAAAATAGAGCATGTCAGTTGTTAAAAAAATCGAAATTCGCTTATTTAATTGATCACTGCTTTAAAAATAAATCATAAAATTGCTCTTATTCTCTGCTCCTTGGCAGTCCTATACACTACAAGTAGAACAATTTACATTAGAACAAACAAAACCTTTACAAACAAATTAAAACTAAACCTAAAATGAAAAAAACACTTTACACACTAGCAATTACAACCTTTATGGCCGGAACCGTTTTGACCAGTTGCCAAAACACTACAAAAAAAGAGGAAGCTGCTCAAGATAATGTTGAAAATGCAAGAGAAAATCTTGATGACGCTAAAGAAGAACTCTCTGATGCGCGTAAAGAAGCAACTCATGAAGAATGGGACGCCTTTAGAGCCAATACAGATGCCACAATTACTGCTAATGAAAATAGAATATTGGATCTAAAAGCACGTATGAAAAATACAGGTAGTTCGATTGATACCGAATACTCAAGAAGAATTGCAGTATTAGAACAAAAAAATAACGACATGAAGGCAAAGATTGAAAGCTATAAAAAAGATTCCAAAGATGATTGGGAATCATTCAAGAAAGAATATAATCGCGACATGGATGAATTAGGTCAAGCTCTTAAAAATTTGACGGTAGATAATAAATAGAACTTTAAAAAAGACGCGTTAAAAAACGCGTCTTTTTTTGCTTAGTATTTTTTGATTTTCTTAAAAAAAACTCAAAATAATTGATTCTAAAATGATTAAGGTGTGAATAATGTAAACTTAACCAAAAGTATTGTAACAATAACCTTATGTAAGATTCTGATATTTGTAGTGTAATAATTCAATAAAAAAACAAAATGAAAAATTCAAAAAAACTGATTTTCGCTTCATTAGCACTAAGCTTTATGGCATTTACTACTGTTCAAGCTCAAGAAGATGCGACGAAATTTGGGATAAAAGGAGGAGTAAACTTTTCTAACTTTTATACCGATAATGTTGATGATAATAATGTATTAACAGGATTTAACGTAGGACTTTTTGCTAAAATGCCTGTTTCAGAAAACATATCTTTCCAAACTGAGATTTCATATACAGGAAAAGGAGCAGAATTAATTTATAACTATGCGATAGTGAAAGGAACAGCACAATTCAAGCTAAATTATATTGAAGTACCGCTTTTATTAGTAGTTAATCTTACTCAAAATTTAAATATTCATGCAGGTCCTTATGCTGCTTATTTAATCAGTAGTAAAACAACTAATAAATCTGATAGTGGCAGTTACAATTTTGAAGACAATGTAAATGTAGATGACTTCAATAGATTTGATGCTGGTTTAGCTGGAGGAGTAGGTCTTGATTTAGAATCCGTTAGTTTTGGAGTTCGTTATAATTATGGTCTTACCAAAATTGGTAAAGACGACGCCAATAGTAATTTTACCTCACCAGATGCTAAAAACAGCGTATTGAGTGTATATGCTTCCTTTGCACTTTAAGCATTTCATCACAAACGTCACTACCTTTAAATAAAGGAATAAAAATATACAAATATTGGAATAATTTTTAAAGTTAATAGTAGTGTTTTCCAAATAATTAACAACCATTTAAAAACTAGAGATCATGAGTAACCTTCTTTACACCATTGCAGTAATTTTAGTAATATTCTGGGCAATCGGATTCTTTGCCTACAGCGCTGGGTCTATTATCCATATACTGCTTGTAATTGCAGTTATAGCAATATTATTCAGACTTATATCAGGCAGAAGAGTCTAAGCCACAAATTAAAACAATTAAATAATCACTTAAATAAACAAAAAAATGGGCAATCTTCTTTATACAATCGCAGTAATATTAGTAATCTTTTGGGCAATTGGATTCTTTGCATTCAGTCTTGGATCTATCATACACGTGCTACTTGTAATTGCAGTAATCGCAATATTATTCAGACTTATATCAGGTAGAAGTCTATAAAACATAACATTTAACAATTAAATACAACATTATGAAATCAGATAAAATAATATTAGGAGTTTTAGGCGGAGTGGCTGTAGGAGCATTATTAGGCGTTCTGTTTGCACCTGAAAAAGGAGACAAAACAAGAAAGAAAATCATGGATAAAAGCAATGACTATGCTGATGAACTTAAAGACAAATTAGATACTTTACTAGGAACAATAAATAAAAAGTATGAAAAAATTTGGACTGAAGGTGAAACATTATTAGCTCAAGGAAAATCTAAATTCTATGATGTCAAAAATGATGGTGAAACTCTAATTGAAGAGGGTAAATCTAAATTTTATGATGCGAAAAATGAAATAAAAAATAGTACTATTTAAGTGATATTATAATTTCAATATTAAATTCATCTATAAAAATACCATGGAAGATAACACGTCAACAATAGAAATGCTTTTTGAAAGAGCAGAAGATTATACAAAAACAACCATTGATTTGGTAAAACTTACCGCTGTTGATAAAACAGCTGATGTACTTTCTTCATTAATTTCACGCTTAACCGTTTCTATTGTTTTTGTGCTGTTTGCCTTTCTTGCAAATATTGGTCTATCCCTATGGGTAGGAGAATTAGCTGGAAAAATATATTATGGTTTTTTTATTGTTTCTAGTATCTATTTAGTCCTTGCAATTGTGTTATACATCGTAAAAGATAAATTACTCAAAATGCCCATCAGCAACTTTATCATTACTAAAATGCTTAAAAAAAGTTAATATGAAAAAGCAACAAGAGACCGAAATTCTTAAAGAAGCAATCGCAATACTGAAAATAAAACAAGCTGAAGATTTAATGCAACTTAAAGATCAGTACTACCATACGTATGAAAGTTTGAAACCGGTAAATCTTATAAAAAATGCTTTTGGGCAGCTTACTACTACTACAGAATTTAAAGGAAATATTCTTAACAGTGTTATTGGTCTTGCATCAGGATACTTAACAAAAAAAGTTTTATTAGGTTCTACCCATAATCCTATTAAAAAGGTTCTTGGTACTATTTTACAATTTGCAATAACCAACTTTGTAAGTAAAAAAGCTGAGCATTTTAACCACGAAAAGCAGCCTTGATTGCAACTCATTTTAAAGAATTAAAAATTCATTAGAGGATAGCCCGAAAAGCTATCCTCTTTTTTTTGGTTAAACCGAATTTAACAATAGTTGCAAATTCTTTAAGTAGAGGAATTTTAATTTTCCTGCTAATTTTTTTTATTGGTATTCAAAAAATAAGCTTCAACAATACTTTTTTCAATCCTTATTTACTAATTAAAAAGATTATAAAATCTTAATTAATTCATATGGTAAACAACTATTTAATTGTCAGATACTTACCTAAAAATAAATATAATTAATAAGTGAATTTTACTACTTCTAGTTTTAATTGTATAACAATTTTACATAATAACGTAGCAACCTTTGTTGTGTAGAATACTTAATCTATTAAAATCAAAAAAATGAAAACAAAAAATTTACTATCAACATTTGCAATATTATTTATTGCTTTAATTTCTGGATGTGCAGAAGACGATTTTATAGAAACAGTTGGTATATGCCCTATTGTAGAATCAACAATTCCTGCTCCTGGAGCTACTGCTGTTCCTTTAAACCAAAAAATTTCAGCTACCTT
Source organism: Flavobacterium sp. DT2-2 (assembly GCA_051990185.1). Lineage (GTDB taxonomy): Bacteria > Bacteroidota > Bacteroidia > Flavobacteriales > Flavobacteriaceae > Flavobacterium. The sequence goes on from JAFCUE010000017.1 coordinate 8,072, forward strand.
TAATAAGGAAATGGATCCAGCAACCTTTATTGATCCAGCTACGACATCATTCACGGTAGAAACGGGCGGTACAAAAATAAACGGTATTGTTACTTATTCAGGTCGTGTTGCTACATTTTCCCCAAGCACCTTACTTCTGGCTAGTACAGAATATACGGGTAGAATCAAAACCACAGCTAAAGATTTAGCGGGTAATGCTTTGCAAGAAGAATATGTATGGAAATTCATAACTGGTGTAGCACCTTTTGTTGTTAGCACTGACCCTGCACCTTTTGCAACTAATGTTCCATTAAATAAAATAATTACTGCACTATTTAACATGGCTATGGATCCGGCAACTTTAGTTGATCCTGCTACAACATTTACAGTAATAGATAATTTAAATAATAATATTGCTGGTGTAGTTACCTATTCTGGATTAACTGCTTCATTCAAACCTAATTCTGCATTATTATCTGGAAAAACATATACTGCTACTATATCTACAGCAGCTAAAAATTTGGCAGGTGTGCCAATGGCAATTGCCAAGGTATGGATCTTTACTACAGGTGTTACGACTACAATACCAGTTGGTGGTTCAACTTTAGGAGTTTTCGGAGGAAGTGCCGGAATAACTAATCAAGGATTATTTACACGAATTAACAATGGAAGTATTAGTACAACCGCTGCTGCAACTTTAATAACAGGATTTCACGATGTTCCAAATAACATCGATTACACCGTTACAACTTCTCATAGAGGGCTTGCAAATGGAGGAATTGTAGTTGGTACAGCTGCAAATCCTGATTATAACACAGCACTAGCACTTTATAATAGTATTTCTCCAGCTTCAAAACCAGGAGGTGCAGTCCTTAGTACTGCAGATCTTGGTGGTCAGATTTTAGCTCCAGGTATTTATACTTCTGCTAGCACAATCAATATCACAAGTGGAGATTTAACACTTAACGGTGGTCCAAATGATATTTGGATTTTTCAAGCAGGATCATCATTAACAGTGGGAGCAGTAGCGCCGGTAAGTATAAAATTGACAGGTGGAGCTGAAGCTAAAAACGTATTTTGGTATGTAAAAGAAACAGCAGTAATCAACTACGCAGGTGGTGGAGTAATGGTTGGAACTATAGCTGCTAATTCTGGAATAACATTATCTAACCCTGCAAATAGTACAAATGCTGCTGTAACTACATTAAATGGTAAAGCCATTTCAATAGTTGCTTCAGTTACTATGGTAAATACTGTTATTAACATCCAATAATAATATGCAAGATAGCTTGGTTTAAAACCAAATAATTATATCCCGTCTTAGGGCGGGATTTACCAAAAAAATAAAAAATTTAAAATATAAAAAAATGGAATCAAAAACTAAATATAATGAGAAACCATCTTCTGTATGGTCCGCTAATAACATAACCAAAAGTGTTGCAATAGTTGCTTTATCTTGGTTAAGTTTTCAACCAATACAAGCGCAAGAAGTTACAGCAATAAAGTACGCGAAACCCTCTTGGTACTTTGGAGTTGCTGGTGGTGCTAATTTTAATTTTTATCGTGGCTCAACAAATCAGTTGAATGCCGCTTTTACACCTCCTGCTACTTTTCATGATGGAGATGGAGTTGGACTTTTTATTGCGCCACTTTTAGAATATCGTCCTGCTACTTCTAGATGGGGAATAATGTTACAAGCAGGTTATGATAGCCGTAGAGGTTCTTTTGACCAAGTGCTTACAGCATGCGATTGTCCGGCAGATTTATCTACTAATCTAAGTTACATAACCGTGGAACCAAGCGTACGTTTTGCTCCATTTAAATCTAATTTCTATCTTTATGGAGGTCCACGTTTAGCTTTCAATATGGATAAATCTTTTACCTATCAGTTAGGTATAAATCCTGCTTTCCCAAATCAAACTCCATCTGCTCCTGTTACGGGTGAATTCAGTGAAATTGAAGAAACTATTTTGTCCATGCAAATTGGTGCTGGTTATGATATTCCACTTTCATCAAATAGTAACAAAACACAGTTCGTATTATCTCCTTTTGTTTCTTTCCAACCTTATTTTGGACAAAATCCACGTGCAACAGAAACATGGAACATAACTACGATTAGAGCTGGTGTTGCGCTTAAATTTGGACAAGGAAAAAACATTCAAGAAGCTACGGATTTAGTTGAAGACCGTGAAGTACAATTTACTGTAAATTCGCCTAACAATATTCCTGGAGAAACTAGAATGACTGAGGTTTTCCCACTTAGAAACTATGTATTTTTTAACGAAGGTTCTAGTGAAATTCCAAATCGTTATGTATTATTAACACAAAATCAAGCAAAGGATTTCAAAGAAGATCAATTGGAAACATTTGCACCAAAAAATTTATCAGAACGTTCAAAACGTCAAATGACGTTGTATTATAACATACTAAATATCCTTGGACACCGTATGCAAGAAAATCCTGCATCAACAATTACTTTGGTAGGTTCATCAAATAATGGCAATACAGATGGTCTTACTATGGCAGAATCTGTTAAAACCTACTTGGTAAATATATTTGCAATTAATGCATCTAGAATTACTACAAAAGGTCAAAACAAACCCAATATACCATCTGAGCAACCTGGAGGAACACAAGAATTAGTGTTACTACGTCAAGGAGATCGAAGAGTTTCTATAGAAAGTAACTCTCCAGAATTATTGATGGAATTTCAAAGTGGTCCTAATGCTCCATTAAAACCAGTACAAATTGTTCCTTCACAAGTGGCACCTGTTGAGAGTTATGTGACTTTTAATAATAAAGGTGCTGGCGAAGCTCTGTCTTCTTGGTCATTACAAATTACTGACGAACAAGGAAAAGTACAATCTTTTGGACCTTATACTGAAGAAGAAGTTAAAATTCCTGGAAATTTAATTTTGGGTAGTCGTCCAGAAGGAGATTACAAAGTAAAAATGATTGGTCAAACTAAAAGTGGTAAAATTGTAGAGAAAGAAACTCCGGTTCACATGGTGCTTTGGACTCCTGCAAAAATGGAGGAAGGTACTAGGTTTAGTATTATATACGAATTTAATTCCTCAGAGGCAATCGCTATGTATGAAAAATATCTAACTGAAGTTGTTACGCCAAAAATCCCTATGGGAGCAACCGTAATAATTAAAGGCCATACAGATATTATTGGTGAGGAAGTTCACAATCAAGAATTATCTTTAGCTCGTGCCAATGATGTGAAAACCATAATTCAAAATAGCTTAAGTAAAGCTGGTAGAAACGATGTGAAATTTCAGGTATCTGGTTATGGTGAAAACGAAAATAACTCCCCTTTTGATAACAAAAGTCCAGAGGAACGTTTTTACAACCGTACTGTTATAATTGATATAATACCAGTTGTAAAATAGGTTTATTAAATAATACCAATTAATATATTAAAAAAGGATAGCCCAGAAAGCTATCCTTTTTTTTGTTCTCATTAATAGCTTACACATCCTTTCATTTATATTCTTTTAAAATAAATAAATATTTTTGAAAGAAATTTAGTAGTTTTACAAAAATTAAAACCATGACCAATACCGAAAATACAATTACAAAATTCTATACTGCTTTTGCAAATGGCGATTTCAAAAGCATGAGTCAATGTTACACAGCCGATGCACAATTTAGAGACCCTATTTTTGGCACTTTAACTGGTGAGCATATCTCTATGATGTGGAAAATGCTTTTGGAGAGAAGTAACGGTAATTTAAAAGTAATTTTTTCTGACTGTCAAGCCAATGAATTTATGGGCTCTACCCTCTGGCAAGCTACCTATTTATTTAGTAAAACCAATAAAATGGTGGTCAACAACATTGCTGCTCAATTTCAATTTAAAGATGGCCTGATCATAAAACATGTTGATGAATTTAACCTGTATAAATGGTCTAAACAAGCTTTTGGAGTTACAGGTTTTTTACTAGGATGGACAGGATTTTTTCAAGAGAAAGTCCAAAAACAGGCGCAAGAATCACTTCGCAAATACATCATTAAACAATCAAAAGAATAATTTTTTTGATTTATTATAAAAGCTTGTTCCAAAATTATCTACATAAATTTTGAGAATTCAAAGTCCCAAGCTATTGTTGGTTTATACCACAATTGTCCTGAAGCAACAGTTAGCGGACAATCAAAATTATTCATATATAATCCTCCGGTTCCTAATCCCTGAGGCATCAAATTTTGATGCAAATATGTCCATTGTGCAATAGCATTGAGTCCAATGTTACTTTCTAAAGCAGAGGTAATCCACCACCCTATACGGTGCTTTTCTGCCAATGAAATCCATTCTTGTGTACCGCGAAAACCACCTACAAAACTAGGCTTTAAAATAATGTATTGCGGCTTGATTTTAGTCAATAATTGCTCTTTTTCTTGCATACCAAATACCCCGATCAACTCTTCGTCTAACGCTATAGGAAAAGGACTGGTTTTACACAGCTCTGCCATCCTGTCAGTATGATTTTTTTGTATCGGTTGCTCAATACTATGTAACTTAAATTCAGACAGTTGTGCTAATTTATATAAAGCTTCATTTTCATAAAAAGAACCGTTAGCATCTACCCGAATTTCGACTTGTTCCGGACTGAAATGTTCCCGAATAAAGCGCAATAATCGTAATTCTTGATCAAAATCTATAGCCCCAATTTTTAGTTTTACACAGGTAAAGCCCTCTTCTAATTTTTCCTCAATTTGTTGCTTCATAAAAGCCTCCTCACCCATCCAAACCAAACCGTTAATTACCATCGATTTTGCACCTTTTGTAAATGCCGAAGGAAATAGTAAAAAAGGAGTTTCACTCCCTAGCGATTGGAACGCCATTTCCACTCCAAATTGTATTGAAGGAAACTCCAATAACGCTTCCCATAACCTGTCTTTTCCCAGGTGAATATTAGCACAAGTCCATTGCAATTTTTCTTCATAATCCGGTCGATCATCAATACTCAATCCGCGCAGGATGCCGCACTCGCCTATTCCTTTTTTACCGTATTGAACTAATACGATAAACCAAGTTTCTTTTTCAGTCATAACGCCACGGGAAGTTCCTGATGGACGTTTGAAATCTAGAATGTATTTATGGTAGGTTGCTTTCAAAAGTTAAAAAGTATGAGTTATGAATTATGATTTTTGCCACTTAAAATTAGAAAATCCAATGAATAAAATTCCAAAAAGAAATACCAAGAAAAACTCATTTGGTGGCAATTCATCAAAAATATACATCTTAATATTTAAAACTATACAAGCAAGAAGAGCAGACAAACCAAAATAGCGTAAAAAAAATTGCTTTCTTCATGTTTTTTTCAATTAAAGTTTAAATTATTTACAAAATATTTAAAAAATAATTTTCTTTATCTGTCCATCAACTTCAAAACTCTTTCAAAGTCAATAGAAACTATTCCCGCTTTTTTGAAAGCAGCAAAATCTTGTTTTATTTTTTGAGTCCAACTCAAACTATCTGTTACATTTTGCGATCGATATGCTTTGTATATCGCTTTGGCTGATGAATAATTATCATTCAATAAATAGGCATGCGCCAAATTTAATTTGATCAACAACTCAGTATCATCTAGCTTTTCGCCTTCTTTCAAAAATTTAATCGCTTTCCCGTATTGCCGTGTCAAAAGAAAACTACTCCCAATAGCGTTATAATCCATAGCAGTGGCTTTACCTTCATTGATTATAGTGTTCCATTTCACAATAGCTTCACCTTGCTTTCCTTGTTTTGATAATGCAGTGGCTTGCTTACGCAAATCTTCATACACGCTTTTTGAAAGGCTACTTTCTCCATAGCAACTATTTCCAAAATCTTTAAACGCTTTAGCGCGCTCTACTGCCAATAATTTTTGGAATTCCTTAAAGGTGTACTTGGATTGGATTTTGTCGAGAATACAAACACAAAAATCATCAGAATTGGTCATTTTTTGTGCCAAATTAGATGTTTTGCATTGATCAATAATTGCTTTTCTGTTTTCAACAGTCCAACCGCGACTGAGTTTGTTATTTACCCACGGCACGACTTCCAGAATAATTTTCTGGTTCATAATCCAGTTTTTACTTTCGAAACCAAACCATAAATTCCCTGAATTGGATTGCATGCAAGCCGATTTGTCCCTAGAAAGTCGCTTGGCATCCCTGCTAACTGGGGTATCCTGAACTAAACACGCATCATCTATTTTACCATCCGCTTTATATTTTGCCGCTAGGTCTGCATCAGAGAAAACGGCATACTTGCATTTGTCATCCCCTGAGATTTTAGACAAGATAAAAACCGCCCCTGCCGATCCTTGACTAATTCCCGTTGGGTCCGGAATCGCTTTTAAAACTGAAACCAAACTATTCGCCATTTGCTGGTTTTTGTCCAAAAGTGTTATTCTATAAACGACTTCAGTAGTTCCCTCAGGAAAATCTTGGGTTTTTATGATAATCCTATCTCTTGCTGAAACAGAAATTTCTTCTGTTGTAGCGCGAATTTTATCCCAGTAGCCCTCTTTTTGTGCAAAAATGGCATTTACTGAAACCAGAAATAGTACAAGAAAAGTGACATATTTATTTTGCATAATTCATTAAAATTTAAACACTACACTCACAACTTTTTTCCCAAAGTTCACTAATAGGTTTGGTACCAGCAAGACCCTAGCCCTGATAGAAACGGTATCCTTTACTTGCTTTCTTTAAGCAAGTAAAGATACAAGTGAATAGCAGGAGATTGCTCCATATAAAAACTACAACTCTATAGAACCTCCTATTTCAAGCAACATCAAATCTTTTCCTTTATTGAAGAATTTACGAATAGATTCCTCGTGGTCGATTTCGATATACCCAAAAGTGTCGTAATGATAGCCCAAAATTTTATCGCAATCCAAGAAATCAGATGCTATAATCGCATCTTCTACATCCATGGTAAAATTATCGCCAATCGGCAAAATCGCCAAGTCGAGTTTGGTCCGCATAGGAATGAGTTTCATATCCATAGTCAGCGCCGTATCACCGGCAATATATACGTTTTTATGTTCGCCCTCAATGACAAAACCGCCCGGATTTCCTCCGTAGCTGCCGTCAGGAAACGAACTGGAATGAATGGCATTTACGTATTTCAGTTTCCCAAAATCAAAATTCCAACTTCCGCCGTGATTCATAGGATGCGATTGAAAGCCTTTTGCACCATAATAACCTGCAATTTCAGCATTAGAAACTAGTACTGCATTCGTTCTTTTTGCAATTGCCTCAACATCCAGAATATGATCCCCGTGAGCGTGGGTAAGCAAAATATAATCCGCTTTTAACGTTTCAATATCAATGTGAGCTGCATTTGGATTTGCAGAAATATACGGATCTACCAGAATGTGTTTGCCACCAACTTCAATTCCTAATGAGGCATGGCCATAAAATGTTATTTTCATCTTTTTAAATTTAAAAATTGAGTGATTTAGTATTTGATTATTATTTTATCTTCCTCCTAAAAAAGTATTCACAATTATATCCGAAAAGAAGTAAATCATCCCTAACGACAATAACACCGAAAGTGCAAAAGTACTTAATGCCAGTTTTTTTAATTCGGGATCTAATTCCTTTGGATTATGGTTTTTATAAACGGTAATCAAATGTTTAGTCAAAGGAATATACGACAACAAAAACAAGTATTGATCAAAGTGAAAATCATCTATAATTGCAAAAATCAATACCAAAACCATCGAAGTTACAATTAAAATATAATGGTATATTTTAGCTTTGGCCCCACCAATTTTTACTACTATCGTATTTTTATTTGATTTTCTATCGGATTCTTCGTCTCTCATATTGTTCAAATTTAAAACACCAACGCTCAATAATCCAATAGCGACCGCTGGCAAAACCAACAACGCGTCTAATTGTTTTGAGTATAAAAAATTCACTCCTAATGTACTTACCAAGCCAAAAAATACAAACACAAATACATCACCAAAACCTTTGTAACCATATGCCGTATTCCCAACAGTGTATCGAATGGCAGCTATAATTGCCAAGATTCCTAAAAGGAAATAAAACAGGGAAAACCATAGATTTGTATCTTTAAACGCATAATAAATCAACAGCATTGCTGAAAATAACGTCAAGACTGATGTTACGATAATGGCACGCTTCATGGCTTGCGGAGTGATGACACCGCTTTGTATGGCGCGTTTTGGCCCTACCCGATCTTCATTATCAGTTCCTTTAATGCCATCACCGTAATCATTGGCAAAATTGGACAGTATTTGCAATCCCAATGTTGTTAAAATGGCAAAGCCAAACAAGCGCCAGTTAAAGACTTCTGTTGGCGTTAATATACTATCTGTTGGGTTTGCCAAAGCATACATACTCCCAACTATTATTCCAGAAACCGATAAAGGTAAGGTTCGTAAACGTGCGGCTTCAATCCAATGTTTCATGTTTATTTATTTAAAAGTGTACTTGTTTATTTGGATAATAATTTATTCGGTTAACCGAATAAACAAGTATCCAAATAAACGCTTTAAACTACATCCAATTGCTATCGGAAGTTTCTATTTCGTACAACCAAAGGTTGACTTGTTGCTTTAATACTGAATAATTCCCTAATTGAAAAGCTAGATTTCCTCCTGCGGTATGCAATATTATAGAACCGATATCCGACTTTTTATGCCAGAAAAGCTGCGACGTGGTTATCGCTTGTATTTTACTGGGTTCAATAATATCATTACTGATATCCCAAGCACCACTTTGTTTTATTATAAAATTCTGATGGATAAACAATTGGTTATTTTTGAATTTATAATACTGTATTAATCCAATAAAAATAACATAAATGGGCACTACATAATTATATTCAAAAAGTATAGGTTCAAGCCAATACCCAACTGCTATAAATCCCAACAAAGGTAATCCTATTAAAAGAAAAACAGAAAAAACAAGTTTACGAAAATTAGGTCGAAGCATTAATCCTTTTTCAGGAATTTGATGAAATAATAACTTCAAAATTGCGTCTCGTTCCATCTCACTGCATCCCGGAATTTCTATTACTGATTTTCGTTCTTCCTCTTCTCCGCCGGTTGCTTGTTTAATTTTTAGTTCTAAAATTCCCATTTTCTTTTGGAAATAATTCCTTTTAACGGTTGTAATCTGCACTTTTTCACGCTTTATGATCGTGCTTTTCGTATTTAATAACCCAAAAGACAGCAACAATGACCCTTTTTGTCGAGCAATGCTATAATCAAAATATTTAAAAACGATTCGGATTATATTTACAACCAGGACCACAACAAACAACAACAGTATTGATATTAAAATAGTTTGCAACACTAAGTTTTTATCAATGTAAGACCCTACTTTCTCTTTATAAACATTATTTTCGTCTACAAAATTTTGAAAATTTTCATATATCGTACTAAAGAAAATCACTAATAAAGCGATACTCCTGCCATAATTAGATGTAATTCCAACTTTCAGCAAACTCAAAAAACTTATTTTTATGAAAGGATGCGCCGCTTCAATTAGATTTTGCTCGGTTTCCTCCAATACCGTTTCTTCATCACCAACTGCACGCTGAAGTTTTTCATTTTCCAACAAACGAAATTTCAACTCCAAAGCCAATTCATGCGAAATCGCCTTAATGGTTCCTTCTTTTTTATTGCTTCCCGCTGTGTCTACATCCAATTCATAAACGCCAATCAACTTTTGAATAAAAGACTGATTGATATTTACCTGCTGGATTTTACGAAGCTGAATAGCGGTTTTAGTTTTATTAAAAACACCATATGTAATTATAAATTCTTCGTTTGAAGCATCCAAAAAGAAAGTAAAGTTTATATATTTCAAATAAGAAACAACCCCAATACTTACAAATACGGCAATCAACCCAAGGAAAAAATACAATTTATTAACCTCGTCAAACTTGAAAATCCAAATCAAAATCAAAGGCAAAAATGCTCTGCCGTATTGCTGAAGCGTGTAAAAAAATAGCACTAAAATCCCTATTGAAGATTGCCTTTGTGGCTGACTAAAATCGGCTCTCATTACAATTGCTTTTGTATTTTACCCATCAACAATTGTTTGATGTTTTCGGCTTGTTCCTTTTTGATTCCCGGAATTTCAATATCGCTGGAACTTCCGCCAGCTGTGAAAATTTCAATTTTGGCCAGACCAAAATAACGTGAAATTAATTCTTCATGCAAAGCTACATGTTGTACTCTGTTATAAGGAATTACAATCGTATTTGTAGCAATAATTCCATGTCTGAAAAGCACATCATGTTCTCGGAAAGCAAATCCTTTTTTCTGGAATCCAATAAAAGAAAATACAATAAATAAAGCTGACAATACAGGAATAACTGCCCCTATAATCAACCAGACTCTTCCTGAAAACACTTCTGGTTTAAATATTAAAATCAATAGAGGAACAAGAATAAGTAAGCCAATACATAACACCAAATTAATCAATACCACCCAAATATATTTAGGATGCAAATTCGTAAAAGTGACTTCCTCAAATTTTGGAAGTTGTCGCGTATCAATCGTTTCGTTTGTGAAATTTTCCATTTTTTTATTTTGTTTTTTTTTGGCCAAAAAGAGGCTTTCTTTTTTGCCCGAAATACAACTACGGCACTACGTTTTTATTTGAGTCTTTTGAGTCTGATTACTGATTCCTGAGACTGTCAATGAGATTTCTCCTTCTTCGAAATGACAAATCACGAATGCATGCTTGATGGCGACCGACTACTGAACACTAAAAACTGAACACTCAATTACGGCAACCATTTTTTCTCAAAATTCGGTTTTCTTTTTTCCAAGAATGCATTTCTACCTTCTTTTGCCTCTTCGGTCATGTAGGCCAATCGAGTAGCTTCGCCAGCAAAAACCTGTTGTCCCACCATTCCATCATCCGTAAGATTCATCGCAAATTTTAGCATTTTGATAGCCATAGGAGATTTTTGTAAAATTTCCTGTGCCCATTCATAAGCCGTATCTTCTAGTTCAGCATGCGGAATCACCGCATTCACCATTCCCATATCCATAGCATCCTGAGCCAAATAATTGCGTCCCAAGAAGAAAATCTCGCGTGCTTTTTTTTGTCCCACCATTTTAGCCAAATAAGCCGAACCGTATCCACCGTCAAAACTGGTTACGTCAGCATCTGTTTGCTTAAAAATTGCGTGTTCTTTACTCGCCAAAGTCAAATCGCACACCACATGCAAACTGTGTCCACCCCCTACGGCCCAGCCGGGAACCACTGCGATAACTACTTTTGGCATGAATCGAATTAAACGTTGAACTTCCAAGATGTTCAAACGGTGCTGACCGTCATCGCCTACATATCCTTGATGCCCGCGTGCGTTTTGATCGCCACCGCTGCAAAAAGAATACACACCATCTTTAGAAGAAGGTCCTTCAGCGGAAAGTAATACTACTCCTATCGATGTATCTTCCTGCGCATCATAAAATGCATTATACAATTCGGCAGTCGTTTTTGGACGGAACGCATTGCGCACATCGGGTCTGTTGAAAGCAATTCTGGCAACGCCATTGCATTTCTTATAAGTGATATCTTCGTATTCTTTGGCAGTAATCCAATCCATTACAATTGATTTAAATTATTTTAGTGTAAAAATAAATCATTTTTTACATTTTATCTATTCTATTTCGATAAGCTTATGGTAATCCTTCTCTGATTAAAGGCTTTACAATGTTAAAAAACAATAAAAAATCAGCATTTTAACAGTTGCCAATTCAAATTATTTTTAATTTTAGGATAAGCTAATCAGATGAATACAAATTATTTATCTTGATTAATTATTGATTCTTAACTGATTTATTAACCTAAAAAAAGAATACATTGAATTCGATTAAAATTATTGTCGCTCCTTTTTCTACGGTAATAACTTATATAAACATTTTTAAAGTCCCCGATAAAGGAGCAAATGATACCAGTATTTGCCCCAGCAAAAAAAATAAAATAACACCTACGGTTAAATTAAAGATTTATTTTCCTTGCTCTTGAGTAAGTGAGGCATTAATAAAAAATTCTTTTAGAAAATTATCTTCCAATATATAGAAAACCAACGGCCTTATCGTTACATTATTTCTTAACTCGTAAGCAAGTGATTGTACATTTAAAGACAAATTATTCTTTAAAGTAATTTACGCTTAAGTTAATAACTTTAAAATAGTATAGAGCATACTATTGTTCCTTTTAGGTAGATAAATATACTTTAAAAGTAAATTATTGCTGCTAGAATTTAATACTCTATGACAGCATTAAAAAGAGAAAGACTAACCGTTACGATTAGTCTTTCTTTTTTTTTATTCCTTAACCAAGTAAATTCCGTCTTCCTTGATTTCAATTAATTTCTCTCGGTACAAAGCGCCAATAGCTTTCTTGAAGGTTTTCTTACTCATCTTCAAAACCGTTTTAATGTCTTCCGGATGCGAATTATCAGTCAAACGCAAGAAACCCCTACTAGCCCTTAATTCGTCGAGAATTTTTTCCGCATTCGGTTCTATACTCTGATATCCTTGTACCTGCAAAGCCACATCAATTTTATTGTCAGGACGAATCGTTTTAATGTATCCACGCATGCGGTCTCCCGTACGAATCGCGTCATCATAGACTTCATCTTTGTACATCAAACCTTTGTACTTTTCATTAATGATTACGTTTATTCCTAATTCAGTGATATGAGAAACGATTAAATCTACTTCTTCTCCTTTTTCAACTGTAAGATGATCATTTTTTAAAAACTGATTTAATTTACTGGAAGCGACCAAACGATTGGTTTTTTCGTCCATATAAAGGTACACCAAGTAGCGTTTGCCTTTTTCCATAGGACGCGCCTGCTCTTTAAACGGAACCAAAATATCCTTTTCCATTCCCCAATCCATAAAAGCACCAATCTGATTGGTATAATTCACACGCAAAAGCGCAAATTCATTCAACAATATATACGGCTCTAATGTCGTGGCAACGGGTCTTTCTTCGTGGTCCAAATACACAAAAACAATCAACTCCTCGCCTATTTCAAATTCGTTTGGCACGTATTTGTTAGGCAATAGAATATCATGAATTCCTTCAGGATCCTCTTCTGGATTTCCCAGAAACAAACCAACTTTGGTGTCGCGTAAAATGGTAAGCGTTTTGTATTTTCCTATTTCAATCATTTTCTTTCAATTTCTAAAACGCAAAGGTACGAAGTTTGAAAATAGTAAATTAAGAAACCGTGCACAAAAACACAAAGCCCAAATCCAATGGATATTTTCTTTTTAGGAGCATAACTTTTCGTTTTTTCATCACGAGTTGTCCCGCTGTCCGCAGTATCCACGCCTAAAAGCGTGGGATACTTGCTTCCATCGGGGCTAGATTAGGGCTTTTTGTTTTTCAAAATAACTTATGTGAGCGGTGATTCTAGCACAAAATGCAGTGTTACGGTTTTTAACCAGTAATTAATTATATAAAATTATCCGGATAATTACTTTTAGTTGCTACATTAGCTTTAACAAGCTTTTTAATTTAATAATTCAACATAGCTATTTAAAGTTGAATATTGTTTTGCATACAAAAAGCTTTTGGCAACAATTGAAGGAACCAATTTTAATATAACATACTAATGAAAATCCTAACAATTCTCTATTTTACATTGTTATCCTTTTGTGTCTTAGCCCAAAAAAAGGAAGCTTATGCCATAAAAATTTATCTTGAAGATGCCGAAACAGGCAAAAACATTGATGATGCCAAAGTAATGCTTGAAGGCTTTGAAATTCCTGCGATAACTGCAAAATATGATAAAAAAGAGAAACTCTATTATTTTACCAAAATACCAAGCGGTTATAATACTGTTATGGCCTATCATAAAAAATACAATGAAAAAGGTTTTCAGAATATGGAAGGTTTGCCAAAGGAGTTAAAGTTGAGACTTTATGACCCTTTGAATGTTTCGTATAGTTTTGAGAAACCTATTTTATCAATTGAAACTTGCTGCAATAACGGAAAAAGTCATTCATATAAAAAAACTCCTAAATTTTTAAAAAGAGTAGAACATTCAAAGAAAAAAATATCGAGAAATACTTTCAGGTATATTTATATTGAAGACCCTTATCATATTGCTGTTATAAGCAAGCATAGGAGAGACCAATTTTTCAATAATGACACCATAAAAAAACTGATGGAAAATTTGTCTATTGAAGAAACACCTGAAGATGTAAGTTGGGGAAAATATCAATATTATAATTTATTTCTTGATTTTAAAGGAAATTTGTCATTTTGGGGTGGTACAGCTAGGGCTTATGTTTTTCTTCTTCAAAAAAAAGACAGTACTAAGTTTCAAAGATTTAATAGTCCAGAAATTAAAAAATTAAGACAAAACAACTTAATAGTTTCTGCGATTACATATCGAACATTAGAATATTTTTCAAACAAAACCTATAATGCTGAAAAATTTATTGGAAGAAAGTTAACTGAATTTGAAAAATCGAATAGACCTAATCCGATTATAAACCAATGGATTGGAATGTCTTATTTTGATACTCAAAAGGAAAATAGTTATTATTATAATTTTAAAAAGACTAATTATTATCCTTCTCTGCCATCATCAAACGATAATACAATATTTAGTTTCTTTTTTGTAATCTCAAAAGACAAGTATTCAAGTGTCGGTTTAGGGGGCTTAGATGAACTAGAAATTGACAAAACAAATAAAAAATATTGGTTTACAAACACTTATAAAGAATAGTTGTAAATCAGCAATTAACATTATAGAAATAATAAATGAAAACCCCATCCTACATAATAGTAAAATTCATTATCGTTTGTGTCCTTTTGATGAGCTGTAAAGCACAAGAAAAAAACCGTTTAATCAATACAAAATTAGAAAATATAGAAAAATTCAATATTAAAGAAATAAAAAATAAATTCAAATTAAACGAAGATATCTCTCATCTGGCGCTCGTTTGCAACGAGTGCCTACTTAACTAAAAGGTAAATCGTAGCGTTTGCAATGCGACTTTTAAAATACACTACCATAATGGTTCGACATGTACGTTACAAAAAACAGTATTGTCTTCTTCATAATTTCTATAACTACTATTTACATAATCCCGCCTCATCTGGCGCTCGTTTGCAACGAGTGCCTACTTAACTTAAAAGGTAAATCGTAGCGTTTGCAACGCGACTTTTAAAATACACTACCATAATGGTTCGACATGTACGTTACAAAAAACAGTATTGTCT